>DATKEA010000046.1:0-77536 GCA_035544615.1 Acidimicrobiia bacterium
GTTTCCTAAACCGGGTGTCCCAGGTTCGAATCCTGGCGAGGGCGCAAATCGACGCGCTAGGCCAAGTGTGGGGTCCGACCCGCAGCGCCGAGGCGGTGGCCACCCTGCGGGACGCACTCGATTCCGGATCACTCTCATCGATGTCGCTCCCACCGACGGGGAAGCGGAACGGGTGGTCGGGGAAGCCTTCGACGGGAAACTCCCCGGCGGCGTTCGTCTGCTCACAAGTATCACGTCGGCAACGCCGCCACGGCGGAGGTGGAAATCGTCTCGCCCGGCCGCTCGAGGAGAGTTTGGCCCGGATGAGGCTCGAGCATGTCGACAGGTTCGTCCTGCATGGGTGGCTGGAGCCGGATGACGATCACGCGGAGAGATCGCCACTCCGCTTAATCTCTTCAGGGATGCCGTCCGCCCTGCCTACCAGCGTCTGGTCGATGGCGGGTCGGATCGCGGCAGGGGGTATCACTGGTGTCGAGGTGCCCAGCCACCCGTCATGGCAGCACTCTCCGACAACCAGGCACCCGCCGTGGTACAGGCGGTGACCCACTTTCTGCCGGGCGACATGAAGTGGTCCCCAGAGCCGGCACGGCCCAGGGACATTGTCGCCACCGCGCGGGTGCGGGGAAGCGGGGGAATGGGCATCCGCACCGTCCAGGCTGGCGTCCTGACCGATCGCCTCGACCGCGACCTGCCCAAAGACCATCCCGCCATCGTAGACTTCCACAAGGCGCAGCCCATCCGCCGGCTGGCTGCAGAGCCCGGTGAGTCGCCGGCATCGCTAGCCGATCGCTACGCCCTCACAACGGACGGCGTCGACACGGTTGTCCTCCGGGTGAAGAACCGCACCGAGCTCAGCGAGTGCCCGATGTCGGCGAAACGAGGGTTGCTTCCCGAGAACGTGATGCGACGCATCGACGACCTGGCAGGCTGAAGTCCCGTGACCGGCACAGTCCTCGTCACCGGATCCACCGCCGGGATCGGCCTGACCACCGCCGAGATGATCGCCGAAGCCGGGCACCGGGTCATCCTCCATGCCCGTGACTATGAGCGTGCCGAACAGGTCCGCTCGGTGTTGGACGTACCGGTGGTGGTGGGAGATCTCGCCTCTCTCGCCGAGACCCAGGCGGTGGCCGAAGCCGTCCGGTCGCTGGGCGCGATCGATGCCGTCGTCCACAACGCCGGCATCTACGAGTCCGGCGCCAGGACCGAGACTGTCGACGGCCTGGAGCGCACCTTCCAGGTCAATGTTCTCGCCCCCTACCTACTCACTGCCCTGATCCCGATCCCAAGCCGACTGATCTACCTGTCGTCTGGCATGGCATCGGAAGGCGAAATCGTCCTCGACGATCTGCAGCGGGAGCGGCGGCGCTGGTCGGCGACAGGTGCATATCAGGACTCCAAGCTTTGCGAGATCGCGCTGGCCCAGGCGATGGCGAGACGGTTCCCCAAAAGCGTCGTTACCGCCGTGTGCCCCGGGTGGGTGAGAACCCGGATGGGCGGGGCGGGGGCCCCCACCGACGTCCGGACCGGGTCGGCCACCCAAGTATGGCTGGCGACAAGCGACGATCCGGCCGCGCTCCGCAGTGGTCGTTTCATGCGGCACATGAGGGAACTGCCCGCCCCCGCCGCCGCAACCGACCTTTCGATCCAGGACGGGCTGCTCGAAACCTGCACCCGGCTCAGCGGAGCGGACCTTCCGAACCCATGAAGTGGACGGATGCAGGCCCCGAGGATGAGAGATCGTCCGCTATCACTGAGCTCGATATATGAAGCGCGGTCTCTCGAGGAATCGACCCCTTGGCCAGTGGGGGCGGAGACCGTGACCAAATCGGTTTCCGCCGCGCTGGATCTCACCTAGGTCCCTTTTTTTTTCCCCCCCGTCTCTCCGAGCAAGTCCACAGTCCGATGGGTTCGTTTCTCGGTGATAGTCGGGGAAACCGGATCCGAAAGGAAACCGGATAAAATCAGATCGCGATGACCCCAGTACCGGCTGATCAGCGACCGAGGATCAATGAGTTGAGAGAGCTGATATCCAGCATCGATCCCCACGAGATCGACAATCTGATCTCTGAAGTGAAAGTCGACACCTACAAACCGAAACCGTTTGAGAGACTTCACGGCGCCGAACTGTTTGACAGACAAGCCTCACGGTTCGTCGCCCTGGGTTACCCCGAAGTCCTAGGTATGACAGCACCGGCGTTTCTTCGTCTTGTGGATCGTCTGCGGTCCAAAGCAGACGGGCAAGAGGGCAACGATATACCGTTCGTTGTAGTCATTCCCTCCTCGATGGTATCGATAAGCGATCAACTTTCGCTCGTCGAGCATGACGAAGGAGGTGTCACACAGTTTCTCAAGGATGAGGATCTGATTGTCAGGAGCGGCATAGCGATACCAGATGAGCCTTACCTGGCCAAGGGGATCGATGTGGGTGATCAGCTGCGAGGCGTCTCCCCCGATGCAGCCGTTGAACACCTGATCGGAGAGGGAAGATCGCCGCTGACAATTACTGAAGGCGCCGCGCTGTTGACCCACTATCCGCACATCTTGGACTTCGTCAACATCCACCTCGCGGCCACGGTTCACCAGTCGGGCGACGCCATCGACCTCTACTCGTATGCCGGCGCCGTGAAGCTAAAGAGGGACCCCGCAGACCGTGGCGACCCTCGTTGGGGAACCCCCTCATGCGCAGAAAGAACCAATGCGACCGACAGACCCTCAACCACCCTCTAACGAGTTGATCGATTTGCAGAAGCGCTGACAGAGTGGTGGCCAGTAGACCGCTCGGCGAGGGTGGTCACCGGGCCCGAAAGGCCCCGACGGAAGTGCCTGCCGCGAGGGCGACGGCTGCCGGTCTCTTCGGTGAGCTTACGGGCTAGACGCCTCTCAAGCAGAGTGAACCACGCGTCGGAACCCTTCTCCGGGCCCGGCTTTCGGTGGGATTGAGCCAGCGCGATGTCACTAAGGGAAGTCCTGGGGGAATATCCATGATGTGTCATGCATTATCGCCGGATCCAGCATCAAGAACCCTGAGGTCCGGATCCAAACAGCTCGCCTATCTCGTCCCTCTCCTGTTCGGTCAGGTCCAAGGCCAGTGCCTCCTCTACGGGACGGAAGTGTTCCACACGGCGGGGCCCGACGATCACCGACGTGACAACCGGATTGGAGAGCACCCAGGCCAGGGCCAGCCCGGCGGTGGACACACCACGGTCGCTGGCGGCCTTTTCGAGGCGGTCGATTGCCTCAAAGGTCTCCTGGTTCCAGAACCGGTGGTATGGCTCCGGTCGCAGCGTCATTCGCGATCCATCCGGCAGAGGACCTTCCCAGGAGTACTTGCCGGTGAGCAGACCTCCGCACAGAGGGCTGAATGGGGTGAAGCCGAGGTCCTGGTGTCGGCAAAGAGGGAACATCTCCACCTCGTCGTCCCGGTCGAGCAGGCTGTACGAGTTCTGTATCCAATTGAACCGGTGCAGGCCACGGTGATCCGAGATCCCAAGGGCGACGGCGGTTGCCCAGGCCGGCATGTTGGAGGCCCCTAGGTAATGCACCTTTCCGGTCCGGACCAGATCGTCGAGGGCGGTAAGGGTCTCTTCGAGCGGGGTCGAAGGGTCGGGCTCGTGGATCAGGTACATGTCCAGGTGATCCACCCCGAGCCGACGCATGCTGGCCTCCACCTGCCGCTTCAGATGTCGTCGGGACAGGCCCCTGTCGTTGGGGCCGTCGCCCACCGGGTTGAACACCTTGGAGCTGACCAACACCTGCTCACGCATCTCCGATCCGGGTCCTGCCAGCCATTTCCCGATCGTCTCCTCCGAACGCCCTCCCCCGTAGGCGTCGGCGGTGTCGAAGTAGTTGATCCCCAGCTCCACGGCCCGATCCATGAGAGCAAAGGCCTCATCCTCGCTCTCCCCCATCCCGAAGAACTCAGGAGCACTCCCCACTCCGCCGAAGTTGCCACAGCCCAAACCCACCCTCGACACCCTGAGCCCTGTGTTTCCCAACGGCACGTAATCCATGTTCGCTCTCGTCTCGGCGCGGCCGGACGATCATACGTTCAGTATCAGCGTCAGGGCGGATGCGGCGACCTCGATGCACCCTGGCCAGCCCAAGCCGGTCGGCGTTACTGTGGACGGCCACCGGGAGCGCTGTGAGCAAGGAGACCGATGACATGACCATACGGGAGCAGTTCCCCATCCTGGAGCACACCACATACCTCAACAGCTGCTCTCAGGGGGCCCTATCCGTGGTGGTGGCGGACTCATACCAGCGCTATCTGCGTGACTGGGACGAGAAGGGCTCGCCGTGGGAGCTGTGGGTGGAGCTGTCCGAGCAGGCACGGGCCGAGTTCGCCCGCCTCATCGAGGTCGACCCCGACGAGGTGGCGGTCACCACATCGGCCTCGGCCGGGGTGAGCGCCCTGGCCAGCTGTTTCGACTTCGCGTCCGACGACCGCAACGAGATCGTCATCAGCGACCTGGAGTTCCCCACCGTTGCCCAGATCTGGCACGCCCAAGAGCGGAGGGGCGCCAAGGTGACCCAGGTGCCTGCATCGGAGAGCGGGAACCCCATAGAGCTGTTCGAGCATGCGATCACCGAACAGACCAAGCTGGTATCGATCACCCATGTCTCGTTCCGGAATGGTGCCAGGCTGGATGTACCGGCAATCGCCGAGATCGCCCATCGGAACGGTGCTCTGGTCTTGCTGGACAGCTACCAGACCCTGGGCTCAATGCCGGTCCATCCCCGGGACCTGGGGGTGGACTTCCTGGTCGGCGGGGTGCTCAAGTACTTGCTCGCCTCGGCGGGCCTCGCCTTTCTCTACGCACGGCAAGACCTGGTAGAGAGCCTGGTCCCCACCGCCATGGGCTGGTTCTCCCAGGCGGACATCTTCGCCATGGACATCAACGCCAACACTCCCTCCCCCACGGCCCGCCGCTTTGAGTCGGGCACACCCCCGGTGCCAAGCATCTACGCCGGGCTCGCCGGGATGGGACTGATCCGCTCCATCGGGTTGGAGGTGGTGGAAAAGCACATATCCGAACTGACCACGGCTATCAAGGAGATGGCCCAAGAGCGAGGGCTCCATGTCGTCAGCCCCACCGATCCCCGCCGCCACGGTGCCCTGATCACCCTGAAGTCGAATGATGTCACGACACTGGTGCAGCGTCTGGCCGGCGAGCGGGTGATCACCTCGAGCCGCGACGACAACCTGAGGATCTCCCCCCATATCTACAACCAACACGCTGACATCGAGCGTCTCTTCGAGGTGCTGGACGCCAACCGGGACCTGTTGGTCCCCCAACCACAGAAGGAGCTAGCAAAGCCATGAGCCGCCAGCTGATCAGCCCGGAGACGGTCCACCCCTCCCCCGGATTCAGCCACGTTGCCATCGCCGAAGGATCAATCGTGGTGCATTTCGCCGGACAGGTCGCCCTCGACCCCCAGTTCGGGATCATCGGAGGAGACAATCTGTCAGAGCAGACCAAAGCGGCCATGAACAACCTGGCCGAGGTGATGGCGGCCGCCGATGTGGGCTGGGACGACATCGTGCGTCGCACCATCTACACCATCCACCCCACCGAGTACGAGACCATCACCGCCGCCATCGACGAAGTGACCGGAGGTGCCGCCCACCCCGCTCAGACCATCGTGGGCATCACCGGTCTGGCCATCCCCGGCCTCCTCATCGAAATCGAGTGCACCGCGGTGAAATAGTCTGTTCTCCGGCCGCGGGGCGAGCGGAGAGTCAACGCCCTAGATAGGCCTTCTTCAGATCCTCATGCTCGGCCAGAGCCGGGGCGCGGTCAGCGAGGACGATCCTTCCGGTGGAAAGCACATACCCGTGGTCGGCGATCGAGAGGGCCATGTTGGCGTTCTGCTCCACCATCAGAATCGAGACGCCCGACTCGTTGACCCGCTTGATGATCTCGAAGCTCTGCTCGACGAGGATCGGTGCGAGACCCATCGAGGGTTCGTCCATCAGCAACAGCTTCGGCCTCGACATGAGGGCTCGGCCCATGGCCACCATCTGCTGCTCGCCGCCGGACAGCGTCCCGGCCGGCTGCTCGCTTCGCTCGGCGAGCACGGGGAACAGTTTGTAAACGTCGTCGAGGTCGGCCGAGAAGTCGTCCTCGCGCAGATAGGCGCCCATCTCGAGATTCTCGAGCACGGTCATCGGAGCGAAGAGCCGACGGTTCTCCGGGACGATCGCCATCCCCCGACCGATGCGGTAGCTCGTCGACCGTTCGGTCACGTCGACACCATCGAACTCGACCGTCCCACTGCGCGGCTGCACGATTCCCAGGATCGTCTTGAGAGTCGTCGACTTCCCCGAAGCGTTCCCCCCGAGAAGGCACACCAACTCGCCGGCTCGAATCTCCATTGAGATGCCTTGCAGGATATGGATCTGCCCGTAGTAGGTGTTGACGTCCTTCAGGGCGAGGAGCGGTGCGCCATTGCTCACTTGGCCTTCGCCGCTCATTTGGTCTTCGCCGCCCCGTGTCCGAGATATGCCTCGATGACCCCCGGATCCTCCGCGACCTCCTCGAACGACCCCTCCGCGATCTTCACCCCGTGGTCCAGGGCAACCACCCGGTCCGAAATGCCCTCGACGACATGCATGTCGTGCTCGATGACCAGAATCGAATAGCCGGCTTCCTCCCTGAGACGGCCGATCAGCTCGGTGACCTCGCGTGTTTCAGCAGGGTTCATACCCGCCGCCGGTTCGTCCAACATCAGCAGCCGCGGTTCGCTGGCCATCGCCCGGGCGATCTCCAACCGACGCCGGTTGGCGTAGGAGAGGCTGTAGGCGGGCTGGTCCCACCGATATCCCACAAGGCGATCGCCGAAGAACCCCAGCTTCTCTTCGGCGAGCCTCCTGATCTCCTGCTCCTCGCGACGCGCCGCCGGGGTTCGCAACACCGACTGCCACAGCCGAGTCTTGGTTGCCCCGTATGTGGCGGCCATCACGTTTTCCCTGACGGTCATGTTGAGGAAGATCCGCAACGTTTGGAAGGTCCGTGCAATCCCGAGGTTGGCGATCTGCTCCGGTGAGAAGCCAACGATGCTGGCCCCGTCGAGCAGGATCTCGCCGATATCGGGTTGGTAGATCCCGCTGATCATGTTGAACAGTGTCGTCTTGCCCGCTCCATTGGGGCCGATGACACTCACGATCTCCCCGGCGCCCACGGTGACGTCGAGGCTATGGATCACCTTCAACCCCCCGAACGACTTGGAGAGACCCCTGATCTCGAGTATCGGTGTCATGTGATCTCCACCCGACGGGTTCCGAGAATGCCCTGGGGTCGAACTGCCATCATGACCATGAGCACGCCCCCGAACAGCAGCTGGCGGGTGACCGCCGGTTGCAGAGCAAGCTTGTTCTCCCATACGAGAATGGCCAGGTAGATGGTTGGTATGGCAACCACCGCCCTCCACCAGCCCCTGGTGACGGTCACCCCCAGCCCGCCCACCACGGCGAGAACGAAGGCGTAGTTGGCCACGACGTCCTGGTGCTCGCCAAGTATCAGCAGCCAGCTGTCGACTATTCGAGCCACGAATGTGTCGTTGGCGACACCGAGGATCGAGTCATCCCAGATCGTCAGGGCCGTCTGTCGCACCAGAAACCCGAAGGCGGCCACCCCGGCAGCGATCCCAGCCACGAGGCCCCACTTCTTGAGAGTGCCCACGAGCAGTGCGACCAGCCCGATATAGAAGAGCCAGCTTCCCGTGCCCGGATTCCGCAGGAGCTCCGGGGCGAAGGCAACCACGATCGCTCCAACGACAGCTCCTGGTACCGACCCGATCCCACCCAGGATCAAGGCGGCATAGATGGTGATGAGAAAGACGAGAAGGAAGTTGTTGGGGAACACACCGACCTGGACCGAGGCGAAGATGGCTCCGGTGAGCCCGGCGATCGCGGCACCGACGGCGAAGGCCAGCATCTTGAGCCGGTTCACCGGTGTGGTCATGTGCTCGGCAGCGAGGGTGTCTTCTCGCAATGCCCGCCAGGCACGACCCGTCCTGGAGTTGTCGATGTTGTGCAAGCCGACGACGAGCAATACCAGCAGGGCCAGGAGGAGATAGAAGTTCCGATTGAACGTGTTGAACTCGAAGCCGAACAGGCTCCAGGGTTTGACACCGGTGATCCCGTTGGGCCCGCCGGTGAGATCGAAATCCGGGCTGATTCCGGGCAACCGTTGGAAGTTCCGCACGAGCTCGACGAAGACCTGGGCGAAGAACAGCGTCATGATGGCCAGGTAGTCCCCCACCAACCGACGCGATGGCAGGCTCAACAAGGCTCCCAGGAGGGCGGTTGCGACCACGACGACAGGGATGGCGATCCACGTCGGCCAATGCGCGGGCAACTGGTCGGAGGCGACGATGGCGTAGAAGTAGGCGCCGAAGCCGTAGAAAGCGACGTAACCGAGGTCGAGCAGACCAGCCCAACCGACGACGACGTTCAACCCGAGCGCCAGCATGACCAGGAGCAGGGCGGTGATGCCGACCCTCACCGTGCCCTGGGGAGCCAGGATCGGGAAGAGCGCCACAAGGAACACGAAACCGGCGAGACGCCACCCAGGACGGATGCTGTCGAAGAGCCGGCGAGCCGGAGCGGTCCAACCGGAGTACTGCTCGTGTCGATCCCCCGACTCCTCCACCCAGCGGTCGACACCAATATCTGACACAAGCTATACCTTCGCCAATTCCGGCCGCCCGAGGAACCCGCTCGGCCGGATCAGTAGGAATGTGATCAGCAGCGCGAAGACGATGAGATTCTGGAAGGTGGAGGAGATGTAGGCGGTGGTGTACGCCTCGGCAAAGCCGATGAGCAGACCTCCGAGCATGGCCCCGGGGATGCTCCCGATGCCACCCACCACCGCGGCCGTGAACGCCTTGAGCCCTGCCACGAACCCCATTAGGTGGAAGATCCGCCCGAAAACGAGGCCGACCATCACCCCACCCACTCCCGCCAGAGCCGAGCCGATCAGGAACGTCACGACGATGACACGATCTACGTCGATGCCCATCATCGCCGCGGCTTCGCTATCGAACGAGACCGCTCGCACCGCCTTGCCAACGCGACTGCGCTGCACCCACCAGGTGAGCAGGATCATCAGGACCACCGCGGTGAGGATCACCAGGATCCTGACCGCCCAGACGTCGATGGGCCCGACCGTCAATGCCGTGCCGATGGGGATCAGTTCGGGAGCCTCGTAGCTCCTGGAATTGGCCGAGAACAACAGCAGGGCGGCTGCCTGGAGGAAGAACGACGCTCCGATCGCGCTGATGAGTGGCGCGAGCCTCGAAGCGTTGCGGAGTGGTCGGTAGGCGAAGCGCTCGAGTGCCAGACCAATGCCTGAAGCAACCGCCATCGACGCCACGAACATGAGCGCGACGGCTGCCCAGACCGGCACCAGGAGTGCTGACGGCCCGCCCAGGACCGTCAGCATCCCGTAGCCCGCAAAGGCGCCGAACATGTAGACCTCGCCATGGGCGAAGTTCAAGAACTTCAGCACCCCGTAGACCATCGAGTAACCCAAGGCGAGGAGCGCATAGACACTGCCCAGTGTCAGACCGTTGACGGTCTGCTGGAGAAAGTTCTCCATGCGGGTGTGTCTCCGCTCCTCGCCCGGGTACTTGCTTCTGTCTGGCTACGGCACCAGGGTCTTCGACCCGTCCTCCTGGATCTGGAAGATGAAGAACTGGCCCTCGACGAGGTCTCCGTCCTCGGTGAACGAGATCGGCGAACCGAGGATCGAGTCGGCCTGGTCGGTGTTGCGCACCTCGGCCTGGACATTGGCCCGGTCGGGCACCTGTCCTGCTTCGCACACCCGTGCAATCGCCTCGAAAATCACCCTTGCCGCCGCATAGACCGGAGGCCCGAAGGTGTTGGTGTCATCGTATTGCTCCAGGTAGCCCTCGAGGATGCTCTGGGAGCCCTCGATGCCGGCGATGTCCGGGGCGAAGGCAGCGAGGTAGGAGCCCGCCTCGGTGAAGTCGTCGGAGTCCATGCCGTCAGATCCGAAGATCACTGCTTCCTTGCCCTGCTCCGCCATCTGGTTGGCGAAGATCTGGCCGTTGGCCGCCACCTGCCAGGGCAGGTATACGAAGTTCGTGTCGTCCGGGATCGTCCCTACCAGAGCCGAGAAGTCGGTCACGTCCTGTGCCACCGACTCCCTGGTCACGGTGACATTCGCCGCGGTCAGGTTCTCCTCGACCGATTCGGCCAGTCCCGTCGAGTACGACGACTGGTCGTCGACCATGAACACGTTCTCGGCGCCCTGTGCCACCAGGAAGTCGGCCGTGGTCGGTCCCTGGTCGTCATCGGTCGGGACCGTGCGGAACATCCCCGTGTACTGGGCGGTTATCCCCGATCGGGTCGAGGACGGCGAGATGAAGGTGAAGTTCGGGTCGCCTGCCTCGAACACCGCGCCTGCGGCGTCGACCTGGTCGCTTCCCGCCGGGCCGACCGCAGCCACCATGGACGTGTTGTCGAGGAACTGCTGGGCCAGGGTCGCACTCTGCGCGGTGTCGAACTGGTTGTCACCCTCGACGGACTGGAAGTCGTAACTCATTTCCGTGTTGAACGTGTCGAGGGCGTGGTTGAACCAGTTCAGCTGGACCTCACCAATGAACGCGACCGGTCCCGTGATGGGGCCCATGAAGCCGACCGTGGCCTCACAGACCATCGGCTCGCCGGCGGTCGTGGTGGTCTCGCCTTCGGTGGTGGTCGTCTGGCCCTCGGTGGTGGGGGTGTCGTCGGCGGCGGTCGTGGTGGTGTCGCCGCCATCGCCGTCACCACAGGCCGCGGCGACGAGGGCAAGGGCCAGCAGCATCGCTACAAGCCTCCATATCGATTGTCGTCTCAAGGTGGTCTTTCCCTTCATTGTCCCTTTGCTTCTCTTTCGTACGCCTCGGCGGCGCTACCCGCAGGGTGGAACACCCCGAGGACTCTCAATGGCCTGTCGCCTGTGTTCTCGACACAGTGCTCGACAGGGGGTGGAAGATGGATGCAGGCGCCGGTGGAGATCGCAGTGTCGGGTTGGCCCTCGAGATGGAGCACGCCTTCACCGTCGAGTACGTACATGACCTCGTCGTACAGGTGATAGTGGGTCGGTGCCCGGCCTGGTGGGATCCAACCGACGAACTGCGTCACCTCCTGACAACCGGCATCGGGGTTGATCACGAATCTGAATTCACGGTCCTTACCGGCCGGGATGACAGGCTGGTCGGCCACTCGAACAATGACCTTGCGGGTGAGGCCATCGTCCAGGTCGTCGGGCGGCGGTGCGGTCACCGAGACCAGGACCAAGGCGTCGGATGACGGGTTTTGGACCTCGTATGTCTCCCCGGACCTGATGTAGACCCCGACGTCCGGACCCAATTCGTGGGGCGCTCCATCGAGGACGAGTGTCCCCATCCCGGAGACGACGTATGCCACTTCGTCCCGCCCGGTGCTCTGTCGGGCCCGCGAAGCTCCTGTGGAGAATGTCAGCACGCTCTGCACGAGGCGCTCGGCGCCGACAGATCGGTCGATCGTCGTCCTGGTCGAAACCGTGTCACCGGGCTCGGTCACCGGCTCCACCTCGTTCACGTGCGTAACGTAGCCCGCCATCATGCCCACCTACTCCGTCCCATGGCCTGTGCCTCGGGATTGTGGCACCGACCGGGGATTCGTGTCGCTTGCCGAGAGGATCTCGGCCAGCTTGGCGGGGTTGATGTTCCCACCGGAGACGATGCAGACGATCTTCCCCAGCCCCGCTCCACCGTTGGTGGCGGCGGCAACCGACGCCGCACCCGCTCCCTCGCCAACCACCTTGTTTCGCGTGGCCAGCAGACGGACGGCCGTCTCCACCTCTTCGAGGGACACGACGAGCGACCCGGCGAGGAGGACACTCACCAGCGGCCACATCTCGTCGAGAACCCGGGTCGAGCCGATCCCGTCGACGAACGAAGGCGTGTACTCGATCTCGGTTGGCTCGCCGGCTGCCAATGCGGCGTGGAGCGCCGCCGAGGTGGCCACCTCGGCGGCGTAGACGGGAACCCCTGGCTTCAGGCTTCGCAGTGCCGAGGCGATACCAGAGCTGAGTCCCCCACCGCCATACGGGACTACCACCGCATCGAGATCGGGCAGATCCTCTACCAGTTCGAGCCCTATCGTGCCGTTGCCCGCCATCACCGCGCGGTCGCTGACAGGGTGGACGAAAACCCCATCCTGACCCTCGAACTCATGGGTGACGATGACCTGCCACCATTCCTCGAAGGGGACCTTCACGATCACGGCCCCGAGACGGTCGAGTGCCTCGAGTTTCGCCGCCGGCGCATGATCGGGCACGACGACCGAGCAGGGCGCTCCAAGCCGGGCTGCATTCCAAGCCACCCCCTGCGCCATGTTCCCCGCACTTGCCGTCCATACCCCTGATTCCAGCACTGCCTCTTCGGCGAGGGCCATGGCGTTCCCGGCCCCACGGATCTTGAAGGAGCCGATCTGCTGGAGGTTCTCCAGCTTCAGGTAGATCTCGACAGGTCCGGTGTCGACGTTGAACCGCACGAGCGGGGTCCGGCTTGCGATGCCAGAGATCCGCTGGCGCGCCGCCTCGATGTCAGCGAGCGGAATCGGCTCAACCATGACGGGTCCCGCCGAAATCGACATCGGAGCCCCTTCCTGAGGTCTCGGGTTACTCACCTCTCGGTACCGTCGAAGGCGACGATGGGAACACTGGAAAGCTGCTCACCGCCGGTGTCGGTGACCCGAAAGGTCTCTTGCATGTACAGGCAGTGACGGTCGTCGGTGGTGATGACGTGGGGATGAATCGAGATGATCATGTTCTCCTCCAGCACCGTGTCCACGCCGTCGCCGATCCGTGGATTGGACACCATGACCATGTCGATGGAGTGGCCGGTGACGTGGCCGGGCTTGACATCGAGCCCGGCAAACGACCCGAACACGGCGTGGTGCACTTCGTGAGCAGTGGTTCCGCTCTTGAGGTTCGAACGAGCCTGTTCGAAGCATTCCTTGTATGCGTCCATCATCCGGGCCGAGAGAGAGCTCAGACCGCCTCGGGAGATCGGGCGGGCGAACTCGGCCCAGTACCCGCTCGGGCCGGCGATCTCGACCGAGTAGAAGAGGAGGTCGGCGGGATCCACTGGTCGGTACGGGTCGGGATGCTTGAACTCGGGCCCGGCATGGCCGTCTCGTCCCGACAGGACCATGTTCTGGGTGGTGCGCTGCGTCCCGCTGCGGACGAACAGCTCTTCGGCGGGCGCCAGTATCTCGGCTTCGGTCTTCCCCGGCTCGTACGCCTCCAGCACGGTCCAGAAACCGCTTTCGTTGAGCTCGAAGCTGTGGCGGACTCCGACCAGCTCCTCTTCGCTCTTGACCGCCCGAATGAGGTCGAAGGCCTCGTCGTAGTCGACCAGCTCGAGATCCCCTGCGGACAGTGCCCGGTAGTCACGCACGTTCATGATGAAGTTCAAGCCGAAAACCGCCACCCTGTTCCAACCCCGGCCCTCCGCCAGGTCCCGGATCCACTGCCCAGGGACGTCGGCGAACACCTGGTCCGCAATCCAGCATTCTTCGTGACTCCCGACCCAGCGCGCCTCTGTCGGAAACACGGCCACGGGCTCGCCGTCCAGAGGGATGACGGCGTGGGCATAGCGGTGGACCATCCGGAACCCTGATACCCAGCGAATGCCGCCCTCGAACCCGGTGTACTCGGAGCCGGCGACCACCAACGCGTCGATACCGTCGGCGGCGAGCCGCTGCCGGATCGCTGAGTAGCGCCGTTCGATCTCCCCCTGGCTGACCACTCGCACATCTACAGCTTCCATGAGGCCTCCAGGCCACGAATCAACGCCCACGCTGTCCGATTGAATGGTGTGGGAGTCCCGGTCTCTTCCCCGAACCTCACGATCCCGCCATTGAGCATGTCGATCTCCGTCGCCCGCCGTGCCAGCACGTCTTGGAGCATGCTCGGCTTGTGCTCGAAGGCGACTTCGATCGAGCTCTCCAGCAGGTCGGCCGGATCCGTCTCCATCTCCACACCGAGGGCCGCCGCTACCAGCTTGCCTTCCTCGATCACCCGATCCATGACCCAGCGCACATCTTCGTGGACACAGGCGCGCCCGTGCGGGAGAAGCGTCAACGAGCACAGGGCATTGGAAGCGGCGTTGAAGATGAGCTTCGTCCACTGGGCACCCCGAGCGTCGGGGAGGGCAACGGTCTCCATGCCGCTTCGGGTGAGGGTGTCGGCCAGGGCCGTCACTTCGTCCATGCTCGCCGGGCTCGGCTCGAACGGCCCGATCCAGGTCTTACCCCCGGTGTCCCACTGCACCACCCCGGGCTCGAGCATGTGCCCGGCGGGGAAAGTGGTTCCCCGGATCACCTTCGCCACATGCTCGGCGATGATCTCTTCATTCCCGACCCCGTTCTGGACCGAACAGACTGCGGCGTCAGCCAGGGCGGTGACTGTCGCCTGGACGGCCGACCCGGTGAACATGCCTTTCGTGGCCACGATCCCGAAGTCGAGAGGAGGCAGCTCGGCGGGGTCGGCGGTGGCTCGGGGCCGGGAGTGCACCTCACCCACCCCCGTCAACCTGAGCCCGGCGCGGTTGATGGCGTCGACATGCGCCTCCGAGACGTCATACGCCCACACCTCCACGTCGTCCAAGGTGGCCAGGTGGGCGGCGAAGAGGCTGCCGATGGCGCCACAACCGATGACTCCGACTCTCACAAGACCACCTCGTCGTCGTGGGAGCGGTCGCGACCCTTCACGAGTTGGTACAGGGCACGGGACAGCGGCACGTCGGCGCCGACGCGGTCGGCCTCCCGCACCACCGCCCCGAGGATGAAGTCGATCTCCGTCTTCTGGCCGGCGCGCACGTCGGCCAGCATCGACGGCACGTGCGCGTACGCCTCGTCGTGGGTGGCCCCCCGGCTCACCGCCTCTACGTTCATCTCCCAGGGATCCTCGAATAGCTCGATCCCCGCCTTCCGTGCGACCAGCTTGCCTTCCTCGATGAGGGCGAACATGAGATGGCCCAGGTCGGTGGGCCGGTCGCGACGGGCATAGAGGGCCACGTGGGGGAGGTCGGTCAGAGCGGCAACGCTGTTGACGGAAGCATTGAAGATGAGCTTCGACCATTGCGCCGGCCGCAAGTCGGCCAGGACCTCCACCGCGAGACCGGCACTTGCGAACAGGTGGCCCACGGCCAAGGCCGTGTCGTGGTCAGCGCCGCTCGGCGGGTAGGGCCCGATCCATGTCGCCGTGTCGAGCTCGTAGTGGACGTGCGTGTCCGATTCCCGTGTCCCGCTCATGAAGGTGACCGAAGACACCACTTCCCACGGTCCGAGACGATGAATGATCTCCTCGGCACCGATGCCGTTCTGAATGGTCATCACCACGGCTTCGGGAAACCGACCCGAGAGGGCGGCTGCCGCCTCTGAGATCTGGGTGGCCTTGGTCGCCACGATCACCAGATCAGGCTCCGGCACCGTCGCCGGGTCGACCGAGGCATGAAGGCGGGTGTGGAGATCGGACTTGCCCGACACTCTGAGCCCGTCTCGGAGGAGCGCCTCGGCGTGGGCGGGGCGCCGGGTGAGCACGGAAACCTCCGCCACCTGGCCCAGATGGCCGGCGCACAGGCTCCCGATGGCTCCCGCCCCCACCACGCACACCCGACCGAATCGACTCATATCCGGAAGTCATCCGGGGCCGAGCACAACTTCTCACATCCGTCGGCGGTCACCACCACGTTGTCCTCGAGACGTAGACCGCCGCCGCCGTCCCAGTAGGCGCCCGGCTCCACGGCCAGCACCATCCCGGCCCGCATCACGTCGGCGCTCTTGGGATGCGCCCAGGGAGGCTCGTGGGCGCGACACCCAACTCCGTGGCACACGAAATGCGAGGGCTGGCCGGGGTACCCGCCTTCGGCCACCCGAGCCCTGATCATCCCGTCGAGCTCCGCCAGGGAAGCACCGTCGTAGACGTACTCCGAGAGGGCCTCGTCGAATACGCCCAGCAGCAGGTCGAGGAGCCGCGCATACTCGGGTGTGAGGGTGCCCGGGCAAGCGTTCTTGGTGAGGTCGTTCCAGTATCCGTCGGTGCACGTCCATATCTCCATGAGCGTGGGCTGGTCGGCCAACACCGGGGTCGGCTTGGTGGCGGTGAACGTCTGAATCGAAGGACCCGACCACACCAGAGTGAAGGCCCGGGCCATCCGCACCTGATCGCGGTAGCCGATGCCGTGATGATGCACGTACCCCTCGTACATCGCAGCCACCTCACCGTCCATCATCCCGGGGCGAATGTTCTCGCGAACGTGGGCAACGGCCTCGGCTGCCAGGTCGTTGGTGACCCGGATGCGGGCGAGCTCCTGGTCGGTCTTGATCATGCGGAGGCCGGTCAGCATCGGGGTGCAGTCGACGACCTCGCTCGCCGCCTCCTCGAAACCGGTATACCAGCCCTGCCAGTAGACCGTCGGCTCCCCGGTCATGCGTTCCGGTGCCTGGACGGCATTCGATGTCTCCACCCCCACCCGACGGTCTAGCCCCCGCTCGGCCAGTAGCTGGAGGGCGATCTCGTGTGCCCTCAGGAACGGGGGCCGGGGATCCTCGGGATCGAAACCTCTGAAGTAGCGGACGTCCGAGGTCCAAGCGGTGGCCTCCACATCCAATCGCTGTGGCTCCACGGCCACGAGGATGGGATCGCCCTCCCGTGGAAGGATCGCCACCTCCCAAGCCTTCATGCTCCAGTAGTTGGTGAGGTATTGAACGTTGTCGGGAGCGCGCACCACCAGGGCATCGAGATCATCGGCGGCCATCGCCTCGCGAACCGCGGTGAGCTTGTGCTCATCGACGGGCCAATTCATCGGTCACCTCCTTGTCGTCGTGGCTCTCGCGCGAACCTCCCGGCGATTCCTCCCCGGCAATGGGTGGTGGTAGCGAGCCCGCTAGCCGGAAGTGGAGCGGCGTCACCACTGGACCTTGGGAGGTGGTGGGGAACCGTGGGCCTCCTGCCAGGAGATCACGGGGTTGGCCAGGATGCCCAGGTTCTCGATCTCACACTCGACCATGTCCCCGGGCTTGAGGTACCAGGCGGGTGGATCCTCGGAGAAGGCAGCGACACCCGAGATGGTGCCCGTGGAGACGACGTCGCCGGCGCTGTAGCCGATGGGCGAGTAATGGGAGATGATCTCGGGGATGGTGACCGACATCCGGCTGGAGTTGCCCACCTGGCGGTCCTCGCCGTTGACCCTCAGCCGCATCTCGAGGCCGTGGGGGTCGCCCACCTCGTCGGGGGTGACGACCCACGGCCCCAACGGACAGAAGGTGTCGATGGCCTTGCAAAAGCTGAAGACTCCCGACTTCATCTCGCGCCGCTGGATGTCGCGGGCGGTGATGTCGTTGAAAATCACGTACCCGCCGATGTAGTCCTGGGCCTCCTCGGGACCGAACCACTTGCCGGACTTCTTGATCACAACCGCCAACTCGAGCTCGTAGTCGAGCTCCTCGGTGAGGTGCTCGGGGTAGACGATGGGGTCGTCGGGGCCGATGATGGCGTCGACATTCTGGAAGAACACGATCCACGGGGCGATCTCGTGCGACCAGTCGACCCGCTTGGACTCCTCCTCATGCTCGCGGAAGTTGCCGGCTGTGTGGATGAACTTGCGGGGCACGATGGGCGCCTTCAGCGTGGCTTCCGCCAACGGGATCTGGGGCCCGGTGGCCGCCCGGGCTGCCTCCAGCGCCGACTCGCCTCCCTCGAACAGCGTGCGCAGATCGGGAGCATCGAGGACGGTCACCAGGTCGTCGCCCAGGACACCGGCGTGGGAGGCTCCTGCCTGATCGGAGAAGGTGATCAGTTTCATGTCGTCACTCCACAGAATCGGGCGGCAGTCAGGGCATAGGACTTGGTCATGTTCACCAGCGAGGAGATGGGCACACTCTCACCTTCGGGGCCGGGGAGGGCGCTCGAGATCGGACCGAAGTTGACGGAGGCGACTCCGTGCTTGGTCAATGTCGAGGCATCCGAGCCCCAGCGCACGTAGTCACGCTCCGGGACGGCACCGGTGACGTCCTCGTGGGAGGCGTCGATGGCGGCGACGAGGGGATGATCCTCCTGGATCTCCGATCCCGAGACCGTCACGTAGACCTCTGAGGTGATGCCCGCCTCCGGCAGCTCGTCCTCCAGGTGGCGCACCAGCCGGCGGAAGGAGCGAACGGCCTCCATCGTGGTCATGGTGGGCGGAACTCGCAGGTCGAGGAACAGGTCGGTCCGGTGCGGGGTGCGACTGGCCCGCCATGGGAACCCACCAGCGACGGCTCCGATGTTCGCCGCCCCCGGACGCCCCCGGTAAGAGGCCTCTTCCTCCCACTGGGGGATCCACGCCACCACCCTGTCGACCACCTCGCTCATCCTCACCACCGAGTTCTCGTGGGTGCGGCCAGTGGCGTACGCGGTGTGGAAGAACGGGCCAGAGGTCGAGACCCGGCCCCACATCGTCCCGAAATGGCCGAGCGCCAGCTTCTCCTCCGTGGGCTCACCGAGGATGCAGGCATCGGCGATGACCCCGTGCGTGACCAGATAGGAGGTCCCGGTCCCGTATCCCCGGTACTCGGGACCGATGAAGTCCTCGCCCCACTGGGCCTTCTCGATCTCTCCCGCCACCCCGGCCACGATCAGGTCACCGGACAGCGAGACGCCGGCGTCGATCAAGGCACGAACTGCCTCGACGTAACACGCCACCGCCCCCTTCATGTTCATGATTCCCAGGCCCAGGATCACGTCGTCGCGTACCTGGGCCTTCGGCTTGAACCCCGGCCCCTCCAGCCATGGCTCCCGGCCCGAATACGAGGTGTCGAGATGGCCGTTGAACATCAGGTCGGGGCCGTCCCCTCCTCCGGCGAGTCGGCCGACGGCGTTGGCCCTGCCTTCCTCGACCACCTGGAGGGTGGCGTCGAGCCCGGCTGCGGACAGCTCTGCGAGCAGGTGCTCGGCGCACGCTTGCTCCTCACCGGTGTAGCTCGGCACATCCACCAGCGAGCAGGCGGTTTGGACCAAGCGGTCCCGGTCGACGGCGGCGGAGACGGCGATGACTATCTCTCGGTCCACATCAGTCCTTCACGTGCGGGAGCACCTGCTCGCCGAACAGCTCGAGCTGTTCGAGGCGGTTGTCGCCCCAGAGCTCGAGCATTATGTGGGTGCATCCCGCCGCCCGATACTGCTCGATGCGGGCGATGCACTCGGCGGGGGTGCCGGCGATCGGCTGGCACTTCTCCAACACTTCGTCGGTGACTGCCTCCCTGGCGGCGAGGCGGCCCCCGCGTTCCATGGCCTCGGCCACGGGGGTGATCTCCTCGAAGGTGAGGCCGGCCATCTGCAAGAGCACGTCGGCCGAGCCGCGGATGTTCTGGACCTTGTTGGCGAGATACATACCGGCTATCTCACGGGCGCCGTCCCGGCCCTTGATCGGGTCCTCGTCGATGCTGGCGACCAGGGTGCAACCGATGTCGATGTCGTCGGCCGAACGCCCCACCGCCGCGGCGGCCTCGACCAGATTCTGGCGGGAGTAGCGGACGAAGTCGGGAGTGGTGATGCTGGCGGTGAGGAGCCCGTCGGCCACCTCCCCGGCGAGTTGCTGCATCTTGGGACCGGTGCCGGCGATGTAGATCGGAACCTGGCGCTCAGGTGCTGTGGCGTCGGCTGCGAGAGGACCGACTCGGGCTGTGAACTGGTCACCCTCGAAGTCGACTGCGTCCCCGGCGAGCATCGCCCTGACGATCTCCACCGCCTCCCTGACGGCGGTGAGGGGACGGTTGGGCATACGCTCACCGACCCCGATCTCGCGCATGAAGATCTTCGAGGCGCCCAAGCCGAGGTAGAAGCGACCCGGGCCGGCCGCCTCCTGAGTGACCCGCGCCTCCATCGCCACCTGAATGGGATGACGGGTATATGGCGAGATGATCCCCCACCCGATCGCCAGACGGTCCGTCTCGCGGGCGAGGACCGCCGACAGGGCGGTGGCCGAACGAGCCTCCATGGAGTGCTTTCGCCACCACGGGTACGCCTCGGCCAGCCACATCGTGTCGAACCCAAGCCGATCCATGACATGGGCGTGCTCGACGATGTCGTCGAGCGGCTCCATGGTCAGTTGCATCACCCCGACCCGAAACGGGACGCTCATTCAAGGACTCCGTGGGAGCTCACGTGGCCAACGATGAACCAGCAGGCGACCGAAAACAAGTCGACGGTGGCGACCGCCGTCATGTGTCCCGGCGGAAGTGGGGGATCACTTCGCGCGCGAACAGCTCCTGGGCCTTGATCGACTTCCAGTGGTCCACTCCCCCAGGGTTGACCGTGATCGCCACCTCGGTGAGACCCTCGCACTTGCCCTGCACGGTCTCGATCCGCTCGATCACGTCGGCCGGGGTGCCGACCCAAACGACATCGTCTTCGATCATCTTCTCGTAGGGCATCTTGGCCAGGTCCTCGAGGATCCCGGCTCCGTAGAACTGGTAGCGACCCGCTTCCAACTCCTCGGCCGTGCCCGGAGGGCCCTCCGCCAGCAGAGGGGAGGCGTTCCCTTCCAGGAACCCGCGCATCATCGTCTCGGCCTCCCGGACTGCGGTGTCGCGGTCCTCGTCGATGTAGCAAGCATGGATCCACACGATGTCGGGATCGTGGCCGTTGGTCTCACACACCTTGCGATAGAGGTCGAGCTGATCGGCGAGCGCCTCGTAGGGGAGCAGCGGCGGAACCGCGACCGCCCACCCGCGTTCACCGGCCAGCTCGTACGTGCGATCGCTGGTTCCTCCCAAGAAGACGCGGAAGCGCCGGTCTTCGGGAGGCCGGGGGACGATATGGCCGTTCTCGATGGTGTAGAACTCCCCGTCGTAGGAGAACGTCTCGTTCTCCAAGGCCAAGAACACGATCTCGAGGCTCTCCTCGTAAAGGCCGACCGTATCCTCCATGCGGATGCCCGCCTTCTTGGGAATCCAGCCGTGGCCACGCAGAACGCCGAACTCGTAACGCTGGCCGACGAGGAGGTCGAACTGGGCGATCTGGGAGGCGAGCACCGTGGGGTTGTAATAGGGAAGCGGGTGGCCCATGGTCCGAAACTTGATCCGCGGCGCCCGCTCTGACGCCTTGGCCAGCAACGCCCACGGGTTGGCGGACGCCGAGAACCCCTCGAAGAAGAAGTGCTCGATGATGGCGTAGGTGTCGAATCCGACCCTGTCGGCGTGGACGATCTGGTCGATCACCTCGTCGTAGAGCTGCTCGAACGGCTTGTCTCCGTGCCGTTGGATCTCGGTGTAGATGCTGAACTGCACTGCGTCTTCCTCCTGCCGGCTACCGGTCGAATGATAATTGCTCAAATATCGCAGCGTTCGTCCAGTGGCCACTTTTTCCCGCGACGTCAAACAGTCGGAGGCAAAATCCTGGTCTCAGGAGACGGGAAAGACGGTGCGTTGATAACGTTCGACCCAGGGATGGAGGACGCCCCCGTGGAGCCAGATTCCGGCACGAGAATATCAGTTATCAAACTTCTGAGATGTATATAGTCGCCAGGCACCGACCACAGTCGAAGCCGCGGTGGATCACGGAGAAGAGGCGGAGAGTGATGATGAGCACACGGGACCAGCACATAGTGGCCCGTCGCAGAAATACTGACGGGGTCTCTCACACCCTCGCCTCATTTCAACGACAGACCACTTACGGAAGGCGGATGATCGATGCTTCTCGCACCAGTTGACTATTACCGGCCCGACGACCTCCAAGGGGCGATATCGGCGCTCGACACACCCGGCGCCCGGGTCCTTGCAGGAGGCCAGAGCCTCATCAGCATCCTCAAGCTTCGGGCGGCCAGCGTCGACTTGCTCGTCGACATCAGCCGGCTCGAGGAGCTCCGTGGAATCGACGTGGCCGACGATGGCTCGGTCCACATCGGGGCGGGGGTCACCTACGACGAGATGGCGACATCCGGTGCCCTGGCGGGCGTCCATGCCAAGCTCTGTCATGTGGCCGCCGAGACCGTCGATGCCCAGGTTCGCAACCGGGGGACCTTCGGCGGCAACCTCTGCCACAACGATCCCATCAACAACTTTCCCCCTTACGTCGTCGCGGTCGGAGCCACGCTGCACGCCCGTGGGCCGGATGGCGACCGCGACATCGGCGCCGACGAATTCTTCACGGGCTATTTCACCAACAGCTTGGAGCCGGGTGAGATCCTGACCGGTGTCACCCTCCCCGCCCTCGCCGGACGGGGCGTCGGATTCCAGGAGGTGGAGATCGGCGAGGCCGCCGCGCGGGCGGTGGCCGTGATCGGCATCGACAACGGGACCATCTCCAGCGCTCAGCTTGCCCTCGGCTGCCTACCCGTCCCCACCCGCCTCCCCGCCGTCGAACAGGCACTGGTCGGGTCGGACCCCACCGCCGGGAACGTGACAGCTGCGACGGCTACCGCCGGAGAAGGCATCGACCCGGTCGGCGACGCGGACGCCAGCCCCGAGTACCGGATCGCCATGGCGCCGGTGGTGGCGAAGCGGGCAGTGATGGAGGCTATCGAAGAAGGAGGCCGACATGGCTGATCCCGGCGCATCGATTCAGGAGATCGAGATCACCGTCAACGGTGAGGCAGTGGCACGCACCGTGTCATCCCGCCAGCTCCTCATCCACTTCCTCCGCGACGAGCTGGGTCTACGCGGGCCCAAGATCGGGTGCGACACGGGCCATTGCGGAGCCTGCACCGTGAGCTTCGGCGGCAAGACCATCAAGAGCTGCATGATGCTGGCCGCCCAGGCCGACGGGGCCGAGATCGAGACCGCCGAAGCGCTGGCCTCCCCCGGTGGTGACCTGTCCGAGCTGCAGGAGTCCTTCCGCGCCAATCACGCCCTGCAATGCGGCTACTGCACATCCGGAGTCCTGATGAGCGCCCGTTTCCTGCTGGAACGCAACCCCAGCCCATCGGATGAGGAGGTGCGCGAAGGCATCAGAGGCAACATCTGCCGTTGCACCGGGTACGTGAACATCGTCAAGGCCATCGGGGCCATTGGGCGAGAGGAGGTGTCGGCATGACCGCTCCAGCTCAGAAGACCATCGAGGCACCGACGTTCGTGGGCCAGAGCATGCCACGCAAGGAGGACGAACGTCTTCTCAAGGCACAGGGGTCGTTCGTTGACGACGAGGGCATGCACCGGATGGGCTACGCCCATTACGTGCGCTCGCCTTATGCCCACGCCAAGATCGTGTCGATCGACACCTCCAAGGCCGAGGCCATGCCCGGCGTGATCGCCACCCTCACCGGTGACGAGGTGAAGGCTATGACTGAGCCGCTGTTCCAGTTCGCCCCCCGGGCGAACGGCCAACAGGTCGTCGAGTACCTGCTCGGAGTGGACGTGGTGCGGTTCCAGGGCGAAGCGGTCGCCATCGTGATGGCTGAAACGAGGGAGGCGGCCCGCGACGCGGCCGAGGCCGTCGAGGTCGTCTACGAACCGCTCCCCGTGCTCATCGACGGGGTAGCCGCGGCTGAACCGTCGGCACCCGTCCTCCACGAGTCCCTGGGTGACAACATCGCGTGGAAGGGCCTCTTCGACTGGGGCGACATCGACCTCGCCCTCGAGAACGCCGACCACGTGGTGAAGATCGACAAGCTCCATTTCCATCGTTACTCATCCACCCCGATCGAGTGCAATGCGGTCCTCGTCAACTGGGACCCCGGCACCGACATGATCCGGGTCGTGTCGAACAATCAGTTCCCGATGTTCGGCGCGCTCGTCATCGCCCCCTCGATGGGAGTTGGGATCGACCAACTGGACTTCGTCTCCCAGGACATCGGTGGCGGCTTCGGGATCAAGATCAACTCCTACACCCATATCGGGGTCCTGGCGCTGCTGTCGCGCAAGGCCGGCCGCCCGGTCAAGTGGACCGAGTACCGCACCGAGCACCACCAGTCGGCCGGTCACGGCAACGAGCGCACGTTCACCGACATCGAGGTCCCGGTCACGGCCGACGGCACGATCCTCGGGTTCAAGATGAAGGCGTTCGACGATGCGGGGGCCTATCTCCACTACGAGCCTCTGGGCGCTGTGATCTGGTCTCAGGTCGTGCCCGGCCCTTACAAGCTCAAGCACGTACAGGTCGACTACACCGAGACTCTCACCAACAAGTGCCCCGCCGTGCCCAACCGCGGCTACTCACGGATGCAGCACATCTGGTTCGTGGAGCGGATCGTCGACATCGTGGCGCACGAGCTCGGGTTCGACCCCGTCGAGCTGCGCAAGAAGAACTACGTCCAACCCGAGGACTATCCGTACACCACTCCCAACGGGTGCATATACGACTCGGGCGACCTCCCCACCGCGCTCGACAAGGTGCTGGAGATGATCGACTACGAAGGGGCCAGGGAGCGCCAGAAGCAAGCCGAAGGGAGCGGCAAGCGGATCGGTATCGGCATCGGCACCACGCTCGACTCGGGCACCAACAACTTCGGGCAGTCGCGCATCTTGAACCCGGAGCTGCCGTTCTCCGGGAACGGGGAGGCGTGCACGGCCATGCTCGATCTCTACGGGGAGATCATGTTGAAGCTCGGCACCAATCCCCAGGGTCAGGGCCACGAGACCACGGCGGCCCAGGTAGCCGCCGACATTCTCAAGGTGAGCCCCGAGAACATCCGGGTGTGGGCCGGTTTCGACAAGTCACACAGCACCTACATCGGGTTCTCGGGCACCTACGCCAGCCAGTTCGCCGTCACCGGCATCAATGCCGTCATCGGAGCCGTCGAGAAGCTCAAGAGCGAGATCCTCATGGTGGCGGCGGCGGCATTCGGGGTCTCAGTCGACGATGTCGAGCTGGCCAATGGGTCGGCCCGGATGAAGGACAACCACGAGGCGGAGATCCCGTTCATCGGCATCGCCAACATGGTGTTCGCCAACAACGCCACCCTCCCCCACGAGATCGCCACCGGTGTCTCGCTCACCTGCCGCTACGTCTATGTGCCCAAGTTCGAGGTGCCCGACACCGAGAAGAAGTACGGGAACCTGACCCTCACCTACGCAACCCAGACCCACGCCGCCGTGATCGAGCTCGACGAGGAGACGGGCAAGGTCGAGATCCTCGACTACGCAATCGTGGACGACTGCGGGAAACGCATCAACCCCATGGTGGTGGAAGGACAGGTCCACGGCGCCACCGCTCATGGCATCGGTGCCGCGCTCAAGGAGACGTTCGAGTACGACGAGGACGGCCAGCTACTGAATAGCAATTTCCTCTACTACCACGCCGCCACCGCCACCGACGTCCCCCACCTCAAGACGGACCACATCGAGTCGCCGTCACCGTTCACCGGAACGGGAGCCAAGGGGATGGGCGAGGGCGGCGGGGCGCCGGTGCACACGATCTGCTCCGCGATTCAGGACGCCCTGAGTGGAACGGACGCCGTGGTGTCCGACTCCCACAACCCTCCCGAGCGGGTCTGGCGGATGCTTCATGCGCCGGGAGAGCGCGGGGTGACGGTGAGCTCGAAGGCGTCCGATGGGTGAAGAGCGGAGATCGGCGAGCCAACCACTGGCCGGTACGAAGCCAGATGCCGTCGGCTGACTTCACCCGTTTCCTCCAAGTGAGCCGCCCCGCCGCCGAATGTTGGGGTGTGCTCACGGACGTGTCACAGGTGGCCGGGTGGGTCTCGGTCGTGGGAGAGGTACGGGAGCTGGAGCACCTGGTGAGCTACGAGGTGGTTCTCCACGACGAGTTCGGCCCGTTCAAGCTCAGTGCCGACCTCGCGGTGCAGGTGACGGATGTCGACGAGGGCAATTCGATTCGTTTCGTCGCCCGTGGCGCCGATCGACAGGTCTCGACCAACATCTCGGTGGACGCCCGTCTCTCTCTGGTTCCGGCCGAGACGGGGACGTCGATCGAGGTGGACGGACGCTGGACCGTGCTGGGGACGGTGGCCACGATGGGCGCAGGCACGATCCGAAAGAAAGCCGACGCCATCGTGGAGGAATTCTTCGCGGCGGCTTCCGCCGCACTCAACGTTTGAGTTGACCTTTCACACGGCGTCGTCGTAGACGAAGTGTCGGCCCCGAACCTTCTGGCGGAGCTGACCGCGGGCGATCCTGGCCATACCCCGGCCATACACCTTCCACCATGGCCTTCCGGTCACCCGGCTCACGAACTCCTTGCCGGCTTCACGGTCCGTCAACCAGGGGAAGTATCGGTGAGGCTCGTCGAAGCTCTGGAAGAATGCCGCCGCCATGGCTGGATCTGAGAACGCGGAGATGATCGCCAGCTTGCCGGCGGCGTCGAGAGGCTCGAGCAGCACGTTGTTGAACTCGTAGGCCGGGCCTCCGTGAGCATCGTGGAAGCTTTCGGCCGTCTCGAGCATCCATGCTTCGTCGAATGGCCCTTCGGGGCGGTCGGCGATGGCGTCGACGTAGGAAGCGGCCTGTCGCGAACCGCAGTTCGCGCCCTGTCCACCGACGGGGTCGAAGGCATAGGAGGTGTCTCCGAGTGACATCACGAGATGCCCCGACGACGTCCGGCCGACAGGGGCGCGAACGGTGGGTGGGAACTGTCCCCGCAGCCACGAGTGGGGATCGTCGGCGATGGGCTCCATCGTCTTCATCGACTCCCAGTCCCAGGGGGCGAACTCCTGGAGGAGCTGGCGACATGTAGCGAACATCTCGTCGCGCGACCCGATGTTCCGGAAGCGGTCGAGTGGCCCGTTCGCCTTCGCCTCGAAGAGGAGGCTCCAGCACGGCCCCGCCGTCTTGTGATAGAACGGCACGTAGAAGAATTCCCCGACGTCTCCGTAGAAGTTGAAGGCTACGGGAGTGAGGGCGGGTAGCCGGTTGGGGAAGGCCGTCCCATCTAGTGCCACGCCGGTGAACAACAACATCCCCAGATAACGCTGGGGAGCGTCGTAGACGCTGCGCACCGGATCGCGCTGGAAGAGCTCGGCCATGGGGCCCCGGCCGGTCGAGACCAGGGTGAGGTCGTTGGCGGCAGCGATCTCGTCGAGTCGATCTGGATCGACCGGCTGGACGACGACCTTTGCCCCTCCTTTTTCGAGCTGTTCGAGGCGGTTGGCCGACTTGAGCCTCACGTCGACCGCGTAACCGGTGTGACCCTCCAGCGGCGCTCCCACCTGAACCAGTTCTGTGCCCATCTTGGGTAGGAAGAAGAGATGGATGCCGTCGCCCGCCGGAGCGCGGTCCTCGAAGGTGTCGACTCCCATTCGTCGCTCGGCCTCCACCGACTGGTTGAAGAGGTAGGCGATACCCGTGGGGGGGCCGTCGTCGAGGATCGACTGGGCGGTTCGGTCGCTGTAGAGCGTGACCTCGTGCCCGAGGTTCATCAACCCCGCCGCGGCGAGTGTCCCGGCGTGTCCAGCTCCGATGATCGCAAACCGGCTCATCTGCGTTGTCCTTCCCTGTTCGGTGTCCGAAGAACGGAACGTTCCCTGGTCATATCTCGTGTTTGGTTGAGCTCATGTGAGGCCCCGGGCCACCATGAGACCGGAAACCCCGCCCAGGCCCGGGCCCGGATGGGTGGAGGCACCGATGTGATAGAGGTCCCGCACCGGCGTCTCGTGGTTCTTCGCCCCTCCGAGCGGCCGCCACACGAGGAACTGATCCAGCGTGCACGCCCCCGAATAGGGGTCCCCTCCCACCAGGTTGATGTTGAGACCCTCCAGGTCAGCGGGTGAGAAGACCTTCCTTCCCATCAGGGCGCGGTCGAGATTGGCGATGTGCCTCGACAGACGCTCCTGGATTCGGTCGGCGTAGGCCTCCCTGACTTCTTCGGTCCAGAGGCCATCGGGGCCGGTGGAGATCTCTCCGGCGGCATCCCCCTTGATGCGCGACGGCAACTCCTGGAGCTGGATCCACAAGATCGAAGCCCCCTCCGGGGCCCGTGACGGGTCGATCACGGTGGGTTGGCCCACGACGACCGTTCCCTCCGCCGGCAGCAGACCCCGCTCCGACTCGTTGACCGCCTGCGAGACGGCGTCGAGACCGGACGTGAGATGGATGAGCACGGCGTCGGCCACCTCCGGCACCGACCACTCCGGCTTCTCGGTGAGGGCGAAGTGGATCTGCATGTCGGCGCGGCCGTACCGGTAGGAGGCGGCCCTCTGCGTCATCTCGGCCGGTACCGCGGCCCCGGTCAGCAGGTGGCCATAGAGCTGGGTGGGAGTCACGTTGCACACCACGGCCGTGCTGGCGCGATGGAACGTGCCGTCATCGGTCCGCACTCCGATTGCCTTGCCCCGCTCAACCACGACCTCGGCTACGTGAGCACTCGTCACCACCTCACCGCCGTGGCTGCGGATGATCCGTTCGAAGGCAGCCACGATCTCCTGGGAGCCTCCCGCCACCACCGGGAGCCCGGCCATGACCAGAGCAGCTGTGATCACCTTGCCCATGATCCCCGAGTAGGCGTCGTCGGGCCCCAGACCGGCATGGAGGACCCAGGGGGCGATGAGCGCCCGGGTCAGCTCATGATCGAAGTCCCGTTCCAACCAAGCACGCGCCGGCTCGAGGGCCCCACCGAGGAAAGCGGTCAACTGGCGCACGCCGCCGCGACGGCGTGACTCCTTCCACAGCAGACGCCCGGCCTGGCGGCTCCACAGCTCACTCCCGAGCATGCCGAAGACGAGATCGGAGTTCTCGGCCAGGAACTCTCCCATGGCGGCGGCATACCGGTCACCCTCACCCGGCTGCAGCCGGTTGAGAGTTTCGACGTTGGCCTGGTCGTCGGTGGTGAGCACGAGGCTGTCGCCACCGGGGGTCACGACCCCGGTTGGGGTTTCGGTATTGAGGAACTCGACCCCCTCCTGGCGGAGGTCCGGTCCCAGACTCTCGAAGGCGGGCGAGGCGAGGAAGAGCGGGTACCAGCCCGACAACACATCGTGGGTGTAGCCATCGAAGAGCTCCTCGGTGCGGATGCACCCTCCCAACCGGTCGTTGCGTTCGAGGATCAGCACGCGCTTTCCGGCTCGGGCCAGCTCGGCGCCACACACGAGGGAGTTGATGCCACTTCCGACGATGACCACCTCGGCGCTCATCACGCTTCATCCTCCTCTGGGTACGAAGCCAGGCTCCCCTCGGCCGGGAGGTCGGGATCGACCCGGCAGTACCTTCCCCGGTAGAACGCCAGCGAGGGGGCTTCGACGTCGTGGTCGAACGACACGACACGGCCCAAGAAGATCACGTGATCGCCGCCGTCGATGATCTGTTCCGTGCGGCACTGAAAACGGGCCACACATCCCTCGATGAGGAGGCACCCTCCGGCACCATCATCCACCTCGACACCGGCGAATTTGTCGTCGCGACGGTTGGCGAATCGCACCGAGAGCTCGGACTGGTCGGCGCTGAGAACGTTGACGGCGAAGTACTCGGCCGATCGGAAGGCCGGCAAGCTGCGGGCCCCCTTGTCCAAGCTCCAGAGGAGGAGGGGAGGGTCCAACGAGACGGAGTTGAAGCTGTTGGCGGTGACCCCAACCGATTCGCCGGAGGGGCCACGGGCGGTGACGACCGTCACCCCGGTGGGAAAGCTGCCCAGGGCATTACGGAAGGCCTGAGTGTCCATGCTCAGTCTCCCTCATGCCCATATTGGCGGGCCGCTCATTCCGCATCCTCTTCTTGTTGGCGGAGACGTTCGATGGCGGCGTCGAACGAGTTGGACAGATGCGAGCGGAGGGCGCGCTCGGCTTCGTCTGGGTCCCCCGCCGCGGCTGCCTCGACGATGGCCCTATGCTCTCGGATCCGTTCCTCCGTAGTCCCGCGGATGGGCAACGCCAGTCGCCGGTACCGCTCGGCGTTGTCCCAAAGCATGGGGAGCAGCCGCAGCAGCCATTTGGAGCCCGACAGCTCGTACAGACCCATGTGGAACTGGGCATGGATGTCACGAGCCGAGGGATCTTCGCGACCGGATGCGTCGGCGTACTGCTCCATCAGCCCCAAGAGCCGATCCCGATCGTCATCGGTCATGCTCTCGGCGGCCAGGCGCACCGCCATGCTCTCGAGCTCGAGACGGATCATGTAGGTCTCGTTGAGGTCCTGGGCCGACATAACCGCCACCTGGGCCCCCCGGTGCGGGCTGCGATCGACCAGCCCACTCCTCTCGAGAAGACGCAAGGCTTCTCTGATCGGCACGGAGCTCATCGAAAGACGTTCCACCTGCTCCTGCAACCGCACCGGGCTGCCGGGAGCGAGTTCGCCAGAGATGATGGCCTGGCGCAGCTCCGCCAACGCCATGTCGGCGAGTGTTCGCGCCCCCCTATTCGTCACGTTCGTCACAGTGTGTCTCCCCCTAATCGGCGGACAGGGACTCCATACGCTCCAGGAGCGGAGTCAACGACTGGCCCATCTGCTCGGGGCCTATGGCGGTGTATCCCCCGTCCACGGCTATATCCGTTCCGGTGATGAACGAAGATGCGTCCGAAGCGAGGAACACCATCGCGTTGGCCACCTCCTCGGGATTGCCGATGCGTCCCGGCAGGGAGAACACCTTGCTGACATCGTCGACCAACTGGCGGTCGTCACCCGTCATGCCGATGATCGGGTTGCTCCAGATCCAACCCGGCGAGACCGAGTTCACCCTGATGCCCCACTCGGCCAGCTTGAGCGCCTGATTGCGGGTGATTCCCAGGATGGCGGCCTTGGTCACCGGGTAGACGAAGAAGAGAGGTTGTGCCCTCTTGCCGGCGATCGAGGCCATGTTGATCACGGAGCCGCCCCCACGTCGGCGCATGTGCTCGGCGACCCGAACAGTGAGGAGGGCCCCCGATACCACGTTGACGTCGAAGGCAGTGAGCCACTCGGCTCTCGTGGTCTCCAGATGGTTGTCGAGATAGGTGGCGGCGCCGTTGACGAGCACGTCGATGCCCCCATAGGTGTCGACGGTCACTCGCACCAGATGGTCCAGGGCGTCGTCGTCGGTGATGTCGGTATGGGCGAAGGTCACCGATTCGCCAAGCTCCTCGGCCACTCTCTGGCCGTCGCCGTCGTTGATATCCGCCAAGACCACCATCGCCCCTTCGGCCACGAAGGCCTCGACGATCTTCGCCCCAATCAGGGTCGCTCCCCCGGTGACGATGGCTGTCTTTCCGTCCAACGCGGGCACGATGCCTCCCTCTCGTAGTGGCCGGCGTGCCGCCGACTCTGATCATTTATCACAGTGTATGCCGACCAGATAGAGCGATGGGGTCGTCCACAAACTGATTTGCTCAATTATCATCGTTTGACCATCTTGTCCACCGACCGGACTGACCTGCATGATCGATCCCATTCACATCTGGACCGGCGACCTCAACGCCGCAAGCACCGGCGGCGCGTTCCCCACCCGAGTCGGTCTCTATGACACCACCTTGCGGGACGGGGAACAGACCGTGGGGGTGGCGCTCGGACCGGAGACCAAGCTTGAGATCGCCCGTGCCCTCGACCGGCTCGGCGTCGATCGCATCGAGGCGGGCTTTGCCCGGGTCTCCGAAGACGACGAGAGGGCGTACCGCCTGATCCTCGACGCCGGTCTGACCGCCGAAGTCTGGGGATTCGCCCGGGCGGTGCCTGCGGATGTCAGTCAGCTCTTGAACCTGGGTGTAGGAGCGACGGTGATCGAGTCGCCGGTGAGCGAAAACAAGCTGGCCGCCTACGGGCTCGACCGGGCTGAGGTGACGAAACGAGTGGCGGCTTCGGTTGGCCTGGCAGCCGAGAACGACATGACAGTGTGCTTCTTCGCCGTGGACAGCACCCGCTCGGACCTCGCCTTCCTCCGAGAGGTCTACCTGGCGGCGCTCGAAGCTGGCGCCCGCGAGATCGCCGTGGTGGACACGATCGGCATCGCCACCCCCGAGACAGTCGAGAGTCTCATCGGGGAGGTACGTACCTGGATCGGCCCCGACGTGCCCATCCATTGGCATGGCCACAACGACTTCGGGCTCGCCACCGCGGGATCGATCGCCGCCGTGCGGGGTGGGGCCACCTGGATCCAGGGAACGGTCAACGGAATGGGCGAACGGGCCGGTAACACCAACATCGCAGAGTTCGCCCTCGCGATCGAAGCCCTCTACTCGGTCGAAACGGGGCTCCGCTTCGAGGAGATCCTCGATGTGGCTCGCCTCGTCCAGCAACGATCCGGATACTCCCTCGAGCCGTGGAAGCCGCTCACCGGCGAAAACCTCTTCATCCGCGAGAGCGGTGCCGTGGCCATGCAGTTCCACGAGCCGCCGGCTGTCGAACCGTATTCCTCGGAGCTGGTTGGAGCTCGGCGGGCGATCGTGCTCGGCAAGAAGAGTGGGCTCGCCAGCATCCGGATCAAACTCGACGAGCTCGGGCTCGACATCGACGCCGAGCACATGGCCGAGTTGTTGGACCGCGTCAAGCGGCTCGGCGCCGACAAGGGAGGGCTGGTAACCGACGAGGAGTTCCACCGGCTGACGACAGAGGTCACCGCCGGCTGAGACATTTCACGGCGCGGTCCACCCGGCGCACGGGTTTGATAACTGATATTATCCCGAACCGATAACCCGATCTCCACTGACCGGCCGACACGAGGGAGGACGAGCACAAATGCAGCCAACACGAAGGTTCATGTGGTTGTTGATGGTGATGGCCTTGGTGGTCGCCGCCTGCGGGACCGCCGCGGACACCACGACGACAACCGCGGCGGACGCCGAGCCGCCAACTACCGAGGCCCCAGAACCCGGAACCACCGAAGCTACCGAGCCGGACCCTGAAGAACCGATCACGGAAGAGCCGATAGTGATCGGGGCTGCCATCGACCAGACCGGCTTCATGGCGCCTTTCGACGGCCCGGCCATCGTCGCGGCTCAGATCAAGGTCGATGAGATCAACGCTGCTGGAGGCGTAAACGGCAGTCAGCTCGAACTTCGGGTGGTCGACACCCAGCTCGATCCCGAGCAAACGACTTCGGCCGCCATCGACATGCTCGACGCCGGTGCCGCCGTCCTGTTGGTCACGTGTGACGTCGACTTCGCCACCCCGGCCGTTCAGGAAGCACTCAACGCCCAGGTTCTGGCAGTCGCTCCCTGCATCGGGACCGACCAGATGGGACCGGTGCGATTCGGAGACCAGGGAGAGCTGGCATTCAGCTTCGGCAACGTCGCCCAAGATGAGGGCGCGGTCATGGCCGAGTTCGCCATCGATCAGGGATGGATGAACGCAGCCGTGGCCAAGGACAACCTCATCGTCTACTTCCAGAACGTGGTCGATGCCTTCACCGCGAGGTATGAGGAGCTGGGCGGCACTGTCTCCATACAAGAGGAGTTCACCAACGGCGACGGGACCATCGGAAGCGTGGTGTCCACCGTGGCCAACTCCGGAGTGGACGTGATCGTTACCTCGACCGCTTTCGATGACATGCCGGCGTTGGCTCAGGGCGTACGCAGCCTCGGCGATGACACCCCGATGCTGTGCTCGTGGTCCTGTGACGGTGCCTACTGGATCCCAGAGGACCTGTCGAACTTCTATCTCGTCACCTTCGCCTCGGTGTTCGGCGACGACCCGAGCAGCGAGGTGAACGACCTCATCGCGGCAATGGAGGAGGTCACGGGCCAGCCTCCGGCCACCGGTGGGTTCATCACCGGTGCGGCCACCATCGAAGCGATCGCGGCTGCCATCATGGAAACTGGAGGCACCGACGGCCCCACGTTGGCCGCCCACCTGCTGACCCTCGACGACTTCCCAACTATCACCGGACCGATCAGCTTCTCGGCCGACTTCCACACCGTGTTCGGTCGGGAGTACCGGGTGTTGGTGGTCCAGGACGGTCAGCACTCGCTGGTTGAGACTCGACAAGCAACGTCACCCGCCGACATCGGCTGACATTCGTTCCCATGCCGGGAACGGCCCACCTCGAGGACACCCGAGGGCCCGCAGACACTCTGCGGGCCCTCGGTGTCACCCGTAGCTTCGCCGGTGTCGTAGCTCTCTTCGAGGTCGACCTCGACCTGCACCGCCATGAGGTATTGGGGCTCATCGGCCCCAATGGAGCCGGCAAGTCGACGCTGGTCAACATCATGACGGGGTTCGACACGCCCTCTCAGGGTGGGCGCATCGAGATGGAGGAAGTCGACATCACGGGTTGGCAGCCCCATCGCCTGGGACGGTTCGGCCTCGCCCGCACCTTCCAGCAGGGTCACGCCTTTCCCGCGCTCACCGTGCGAGAGAACATCGAGGTGAGCGCCTTAGGCGTCGGTGCCAGCCCCGGAGAGGCCCGTCGCAGGGCCGACGTCCTCTTGGATCTGCTCGACCTCACCGCACACGGCGATGTCGCGGCGGCCGTCCTTCCCCACGGGGCCGAGAGGAAGCTGGGAGTGGCAAGGGCCTTGGCTACCGAACCGCGGTTCGTGCTGCTCGATGAGCCGGCCGCCGGCCTCAACGAGACCGAGATCCCCGACTTCGCCGATGTGATCCGCTCCGTGCGAGACGACCACGAAGTTGGCGTGCTTCTCATCGATCACAACGTCTCGCTCATCATGTCGGTGTGTGATCGGATCCAGGTCCTCGATCAAGGCCGCACGATCGCCATGGGCTCCCCCCAGGAGATCGCCCGGGACCCGGCGGTCGCCACCGCCTATCTGGGAAGCACCGGTGTCTGAGCCCGAAACCGTGCTGGAGTTGGAGAATCTCCAGGTGCGTTACGGAGCGGTGCCCGCCGTCCACGGCATCGACCTGGCGATCGGCGAGGGAGAGGTGGTGGGTCTCATCGGCCCCAACGGTGCGGGCAAGTCGAGCACGCTGGCGGCGGTGATGGGACTGGTGCCACCGAGCCGGGGGGACATCCGCTACCGCGGGAAGTCGATCATCGAGGTGCCCACCGAGCAGAGGGCGGCGTTGGGCCTGGCGCTGGTCCCGGAGGGCCGCCACATCTTCCCGGAGTTCTCGGTCGACGAGAACCTGCGGCTGGGTCTGCTGGGACGCCGTGATCGAGAGGGATCACAAGAGGCGTTGGAGACGGTCTTCGAGCTGTTCCCCGTAACCCGGGAGTTCCGCCATCGGACGGCCGGGGAGCTCTCGGGAGGCCAACAGCAGCAGCTCGCCATCGCCCGGGCACTGGTGAGCGACCCCGATGTCCTCCTGCTGGACGAGCCCTCCCTCGGACTCGCCCCGAGGCTGGTCGAGACGATGATCGACGCCCTCGGCGAGATCCGGCGTCGGGGGGTGACGATCCTCCTCGTCGAGCAGAGAGCCCAGCTGACGGTGGCGTTTGCCGACCGGACCTATGCGATGCGAGACGGCCGCATCGTCCTCACCCTCACTCCCGGAGACGCCCAAGACATCGACCGCCTCACCTCGGCCTACTTCGGAACATGAGATTCCTCCAGACTCTGATCGATGCGCTCGCCCTGGGGGCGCTGTTCGCCCTGGTGGCGATGGGCGTCAGCCTCCTGTTCGGGGTGATGCGTCTCGTCAACTTCGCCTACGGCGAGCTGATAACCGCCGGTGCCTACGCCCTGTTGCTTACGAAGGGCATGGCGACGCCCGTCCGGATCGGCACCGCGCTGGCCGTCACCATGGGTCTCGCCGCCCTCATCAACGTCATCCTGAGACCCTTTCGCGTGGTGCCACCGACCACGGCACTCATCGCCACATTCGCATTGAGCTTCCTCCTCCAGAACCTGGCGATCCTGTGGTTTGGGACACAGGGATCGGCCATGGAGTTCCTCCCCGACCTGAACCAGGCCTTTGCGATCGGGGAGGTGCGGGTCCGCTGGATCACGTTGGCGTCACTGGTGATAGGGGTGGTGCTGGTGGCGGCGATGGCCTTGATCCTGCGCCGAACCGACATCGGGCTCCAGATGCGAGCGGCCGCCGCCGACTTCTCCATGGCCCTTGTCCTCGGGGTGCGGGGCAACCGGGTGATCCTGGTGGCCTTCCTGGCCACGGGCTTCCTCGCCGGAGCGGTGACCCTGGCGCTGGCGGTGCAACGGCCCCTCGTCACTCCGTCTTACGGGTTCAACGTGCTGGTTCCGGCGTTGGTCGGGGTGGTGGTCGGCGGCCTTGACCGGCTCGTGGCGGGGACGATGGGCGGTTTCTTCGTCGGCTTCGCCACCGTCATCCTCGGCCAATACCTGCCACCCGACGCCCGCGTCTTCCTGAACTCGGCCCTGTTCACAATGGTCATCGTGGTCCTGCTGGTGAGGCCCAACGGCCTGTTCGTCCGCCAAACGAAGGGATACGAGCGGTTATGAACAGGCGATCTCTGTGGGAGCTCGGCGGGCCCACGCTGCTCATCCTGGCGGTGCCGGTTGCCGGGTCTGCGATGTCGAGGGCGCTCCAGTTGCAGGCGAGGTCCATCCTGGTGACGACTGCCATTGTCGTCGCCCTGTATCTCTTCATCGGCAACTCGGGCGTGCTGTCGTTCGGTCACATCAGCTTCGTGGCGCTGGGAGCGTTCGCCGCCGGCCTCGCCACCGCCCCGGCGGCAGTGAAGCCGACCACGTTCCCCGAGCTGCACCCCTTCCTGGCGCAGCTCCAGCTCGGCAACCTCACATCTCTGGTGCTGGCGGCGCTGATCGGCGGCTTGTTCGCCTTCCTGGTGGGAATACCCATCGTGCGGCTGTCGGGTCTCTCGGCCGGGATCGCGACCTTCGCCGTCTTGATCATCACCAACAACGTCCTCCGCAACTGGGAAGTGATCGGCCCCGGAGCCAAGACCCTCTCGCTCATCCCCACCACGACGGGATTCGTTCAGGCGACGGTCGGGGCATGGTTGGTGGTGGTGGTTGCCTACCTGTATCAGCGGAGCCGATTCGGACGTGTGCTGCGGGCAGCCCGAGAGGACCCGTCGGCTTCGCGGGCGGTGGGGATCGACATCCAGCGGCAGCGGTTGCTCGCCTTCACCCTCAGCGGCACACTGGCCGGATTCGCCGGCGGCCTGCTCGCCCACTTGCTGGGGAGCATCAACACCCAGCAGGTCTTCCTGGATCTGACATTCCTCACCCTGGCGATGTTGGTCATCGGCGGGATCGGCAGCCTGTGGGGCGCCGTCGTGGGCGCGGTGGTGATCTCGACCTTGAACTCGTTCCTCGCCGAGGCGGAGCGGGGGATGAACCTGTTGGGGGTCCAGTTTCAGGTGCCCGGGAGCACCCGCCTCGTGGCGATGGGTGCTCTCATGCTGGCGATGCTGGCGCTCCGACCCACCGGCCTCACAGCAAGCCGCGAGCTGGCGTGGCCATTCTTCCATCGCCACGCCGAGGCCCCGGTCCGAGATCGGATAACCGACCCCGACGCTCCGATTTGAGCACGGCCGAGTCGAGTCTTCACCGCCGCTGCCCACCGCGCAACCGGTTGCGCACTCCCCGGGATGTGAGCGACCGGCCCAGCAGGTAACCCGAGCCGGCACCGACCCCTGCCCCCGGCCAGGTCGCCGCCCCACACATATAGAGACGCTCGACGGGGGTTTTGTAGCGTGTCCAACCGGGAAACGGCCGAAGGACGAAGTGCTGCATGAGGTGATGACTCCCGCCCAGTTGGTCGCCCCCGACCAGGTTGGGGTTGATCGCTTCCAGGTCCTCAGGGGTCATCACATGACGGCCCAGCACCGTGGACCCAAGCCCGGGCGCGTACTCCTCCAGCATCGAAAGGACCCGGTCGGCGAACGGCTCTGCTGCTTCGGGCCAGGTCGTCGCCTCGATCTTCCCGGCGGCATCACCGACGATGCGACCGGGCACCATGCGGACCTGGACCCATAAGACATGGCTGCCCTCGGGAGCCCGGTCGGGATCGACAGCGGTGGGCTGGCCCACCACCAGGGTGGGGCGCTCGGGGAGCTGCCCGGCCACCGCCTGCTGGTAGGTGGTCGCCATGTCATCGAGGTAGCCGGTGATGTGGACGTAGGCGTGCTCGGCAGCGCTCGGGGCATCGCGCCACTGGGGTAGTTCGGAAAGGGCGAGATGAACCATCACCGTGCCCGGGGCGTAGCGGAATCCCCTCACCTTGCTCATGAACTCCGAAGGAACATCGGTCTCGTCGACCAGCCCTCCGAACAGCACGGTGGGCGTGAGGTTGGCTATCACCGCGCGGGTGGCGACGATTCGCTCACCGCCGGCGACCACGCCTGTGGCCACTCCGTTCTCTACGGTGATCCGTTCCACCTCGACACCACAACGAACCTCCCCTCCCAGTGACTCGATGAGTCCGACGAGGGAATCGATCATGACGGCCGCCCCACCTTTGCCTATCACCATCCCGTTGGCCTGGCCCGCCATGGTCTCGAGGTATGGGAACAAAGCACCACCGGCCATGTCGGGGGGAAAGTCGAGATGCATCCCCCACGCGGCCACCAACGCTTGGATCTGCGGAGTCTCGAAGTGCTCGGTCACGAACTCACGCGACGACTGGAACACGAGACGTGCCAGCTCGAACGGCCACTGACGACCCAGATCCCGAGTTCCCGACCACAAGGCACGAACCGCCGCGGCGGATGGCAAGGCCACTCCGAGAAGCGGGAAAAGGTGGGGCGCGATCCTCCCGAAGTCCTCGAAGAGCCGGTGGTACTCGTCGGAGTCACGGCTGCTCAGGGTGCGGATCGAGCTCAGCGTCTCCTCCACGTCGGTGGAGATGCCGACGTTGGTTCCGTCAGGGAAGAGGGAGCAGACCGGGTGGGACGAGTGGGCGAACTCGAGGCCGTGGGCGGTGAGGCGCTCCCCGTATTGGGCGAAGAAAGGCGATCCGGCGAAGAGGTTGAGGTTCATCGCCATCAGGTCGTGACGGAAGCCGGGAAGAGTCACCTCGCTCGTCCGCACCGCTCCCCCGGGCTCGACGTTGCGCTCCAGGACCAGGACGCTCCAACCGGCATCGGCCAGAATCACCGCCGTCGCCAACCCGTTGTGCCCGCCACCCACGATGACGGCGTCGTACCGTGCCATCCATCCTCCTGGCTTCTGCGCTGTGCGGCGACCATATCAAGCCGATGAAGGTCCAGATCGAATCATCCAGATCGGGCGTGGACGAGTGGACCAGGTGACTTGTAGCCCGGCTCCTCCCCAGGCGAGCGCGGACCTCGACATCGTGTTCGCCCCAGCACCGAGTCGGCCACGCTGGTGACCATATCTGCCAACGGGCGGAGCCGTAGATGGCTCGGCACCATCCCTTGTCTAGCGTTGAGTGATGCTCAGCTCTAGCGTTTCTTCGGTGGGTCCGGGCACCCTGAGCGGCGAGGCCGAGATAGTGACAGTCAGATCTGTTGTGATTCGGCCTTCGGTGGCATTCTCCAATGTCAAGATGAGTGTCCCCACTATCAACTCACCGCTCTCGACTATCACGCGCTCCACCGGCCAGCCGCTCTGAGTGCTCCCATCTGTTGTCCATGACCGTTCCGTGCGGACGCCGTCGCTCGTGAAAGCCTCGGGTGTGGGTTCCATCGACACTCGGAAACCCTCTCTGCCGAAAAGGGCTTCTACCTCGAATTCGAACTCGTAGGTCTCGGTGGCGCCGGAGACAAGGTCGACGCTGACCTCGACAGCTGCGGATGGGAGAGGCGTCCCGCCACCGTCCGTGACGACACAAGCGTTAAGGCTCAGTAGGCCGACCAGTAGCACGACGTTGACCAACATCCTCACGACGAGCCAACGGCACGCGCTATTCGAAATCCGACAAGCGAGCTGACAACCCAGCTCATCGTGCAGATCTCGGGATCGCGATGGTCAGATCCCCGAGCGCTGGCAGCCCCGCGCCGGGCGGTGGCGGCGGTATCCATCGCCAGGACTCAGCTTTCGACCATGCAATGACCTCTTGTCCTGCCCATGCCGCTTCTCGAGCTCCGAGGATCCCTGGCAAAGGCCCTACCGGTGTCCAGTCGTTCTTTGTGGGCTCCCAGATCGCGGCGTTTCCCCCCTCGGACAAGGCCAGGACCCTCCCATCGGCCATTGGGATCGGTCTGGGGTGGAGGAGGTTGTTGTCTATGGGTGGCGCCGGAGCCGTGTCCCACGTGCCGTCAGGGCGGAGGAGTCGGGCGGAGCCGGGGTTTGGGCTCGGATCGCCCCAGACCAGGACCGAGTCGCCCACGAAAGTGGCAGTTCCTGGATCGGCCACATTGGCGTACTCGTCCGTCCGGAAGTCGATCGGCGGCAGATCCCGCCACCCGCCGCCCACATACTCGGCACCCAGCAGTTCGTATGTGGATGGGCGCGCTGGCCCACCGGACCACCGTGTCCCGAATGCCAGCAGGCGGTCCCCCTGGGCGACAATTCTCGCCGGATACGCACTCAGTTCGGGCCCTTCCATGATCTCCCACTCGTCCACTGAGGGATCGAAGCGCGCCAACTCGTCGAAGACGGGATTCCACACGTAGACGTGAGTTCCGGACCAGGCGTACTCGGTGAGATCAGAGATGCGATCATCGACACGGTGAATTGGTATCGGTGGAGGGGGTACCAATCGCCACGAGTCACCGGTTGGGTCATAGGCGGCTGCACCCGAGGAGCCCACGACGAGCATCTCGCTCCCGCTCCAGGCGCCAAAGTGCCATGTCATTCCGTCGAGAGGTGGCGGGGCGATCAGACGCCACTGACAAGTGTCAGGGTTGAAGGCCGCGCCGTTGTCGATCGGATGAGAGAGATCCGTCGCGTGTCCTCCCCATATGATCACTTCGGAGCCGGTCCAGACGACAGAGTGCCCAAACCGCCCTTGGAGAGGTCCAGGATCGATGGGGATGACCTCTGTCTGAACGGTCGGCGCAGCGAACGAGGATGTCGTTGAGCCGAGCGCTGGAGCTGTCGTGTCCAGCGTCGTGGTAGTTGACGACACGACTGTGCTTCCGACGGGTGCGGAGTCACGACCGCAGCCCGACAACACAATGGCAGCCACACATAGCGCCACAACGGCGTACTTCACAATAAGAAGACGCTTGAAAGTAGGCCGTAGTTCATGCCCGCCACCCACGATGACAGCGTCGTACCGTGCCATCTATCGTTCTGGCTCCTGCGATGTGCGCGACCATATCAAGCCGATGTGGTCCAGATCGAATCATCGAGATCGGGCGTGGACGATTGGAGTAGTGGTCTCGCTCACGACGAGACTCCCTGGTATTGATTGGCTCTACTTGCAGTGTCAAAGCAATCGAACTGACTTGGAGGTTTCGATCGATGAAAACGGCACAGGCCACCGTCTCTGAGTTCGTAGCGACGTCCGGGTTGCAGGTCCCAGCGGAAACTCGTCTTCTCGACCTCGTGAGCGAAGTGGGCGAGGTGGCCAAAGACTTCCTGACTGCGACTGAATACGGCACCAAGCCGCTATCGGCACAGAGCAACGGCGACGACTTCGCCGGAGAGCTCGGCGACGTGGCGTTCAGCCTCCTGGCCCTGGCCAACGCATTGGAGGTCGATCTCAATGACGCACTCAATCGCGCCATGGCCAAGTACCGCGAGCGTATCTACGAGCGGGGAACAGCAGCCAGCGGGGAATGACAGTTGCTCAGCGCGCCCCGACCAGGAACCAGGTCTCCATCGGGCCCTTCCCCTTCACCTCGACCAACCCGCGTGGCTCCACCACGAAGTCGTCCTTGAGCAGTTCGTAGGTGGTCGGGCTCAATTGGATCCGGCCTGGCACTCCGTGTGACTCCATCCGACTCGCGGTGTTCACCGTGTCGCCCCAGACATCGTATTGGAACTTGGCCTTGCCGATCACACCCGCCACCGCCGGGCCGGAGCTGATCCCGAGCCGGAAAACCAGGGGGGAGGTCCGGGGCGTGTCGGCGGACGAGACATATCCGGTCATGTCCAGCGCCATGCGAGCCAGAGCGTGGGCGTGGTCCTCCCGGGGGACCGGTACACCCGAGGCCACCATGTAGCTGTCACCGATGGTCCGGATCTTTTCCAGACCGTACTTGTCCACCAACGAGTCGAAGAACGAGAAGACGTCGTTGAGCAGAGAGACCAACTCCTCCGGTGACAGGTCCTGGGACAACGGGGTGAAGCCGACCACGTCCGCGAACAGCACGGTGATCGCCGGGAATCGAGTGGCGATCGTCTCATCGTTCTCCTTCAGCAGCTGGGCGATCTCTTTGGGCAGGACGTTGAGCAGGAGCCGGTCCGACTTCTCACGCTCGACGTCGAGCATCTCGAAGGCTCGATCCTTCTGACCGACGAAGTAATGAAGGGCAAAGAAGGCAACACCGGAAGCCGCGACGATGTTCATGACGAAGAAGGTGGCAACCACCGAGACCGGAAGGTTGTTGTCGATGTCGAGCGAGGGTTGGATCACCTGCGCCGCCACCACCAGGCCGACGTACGCCACGAACCAGAGAATGGCCTGACGCCGCCCAGACATCGCCAGAGCCCCGAGCGGCGCCAGCAACGACCAGATGATCACCGCGCTGGCGTTCACGAATCCCCCGAGAGCCAGCTGCAGCAGGAAGGGCAGGACAAGGATCAGGAAGAGCTGGGTGAAGCGGAACCAGCGATAGCGGCGGGTTATCGCATACGTAGTGAGGCTGGTCGTGACCGCCGCGGTGTACACCCAGGGGATGGCCGCAGCCCGTGGCTCGTCATACCCGAGATACAGGGCACCCCAGAGGAGGGCGAGCCCGCCGACCAACGCCGACACGGCCACCAGAACCCGCTTCTGCATTCGGATCTCGAGGCTTTCGCCTGGGTCGTCGCCAATGCTCTCGAAGCGCTCAACGAGTCGGGACCACACCAGGGCGACTCTATGCGAGCATCAGGGACCATGCCGGTCCATTGGGTCGTAGTGGCCCGTCGCATTAGGTTTCAAGGATGACGGGGTCAAAGATGAGTGATATTCACTACGAGCCTCTGAGCTATCTCGACGCCTCCTTCCTCGCGCTCGAAACCCGGACCAGCCACATGCACGTCGCCGGGGTGGCTCTCTTCGACGCAGCTCCGCTCAAGGGCGAAGACGGCGGGATCGACATCACCCGGATACGGGCCCACGTCGCATCCAAGCTCCAATACATCCCCCGCTATCGCCAGCGTCTCGAGTGGGTCCCCTACGACCGCCGCCCGGTATGGGTCGACGACCAGCACTTCGCCCTCGACTACCACCTCCGGCACAGCTCCCTCCCCCGACCCGGCACCGAGACCCAGCTCAAGCATCTCGCCGGGCGTATCGTCTCCACCCCGCTCGATCGAAACAAACCGCTTTGGGAGCTATGGGTGATCGAGGGTGTCGAAGACAATCGCTTCGCCATCATCGCCAAGATCCACCACTGCATGATCGACGGGGTGTCCGGAATCGACCTGACAACGATCCTGCTCAACGTCATCCCATCCTCCGACATCGACGAGTCCCCCGAGTGGATACCGCGACCAGCCCCAACCCCTACCCAGCTCGCCGTGGCCGAGGCTGCCCGCCTCACCAGGAAGGTCATCGACCGTCTCTCGAATCTCTCCGACACGGTGCGCCAGGGCGTTGCCCTCACTGACCGGACCATGGACAAGACCGCCGCCGCCCTGTCATCTCTCCGATCAGGCTGGCTCACCACAGCAGATCGCACCCCGCTCAACCCCGACATCGGCCCCAATCGGCGATTCGACTGGACCGAGTTGCCTCTCGCCGCCGTCAAAGAGGTCAAGAACAGTCTCGGCGGCTCGGTGAACGACGTTGTCCTCGCCATCACAGCCGGCGCGGTCCGACGTTTCCTCATCGACGAGCGCGACTACGACGTGAGCGACGTCGAGTTCAGGGTGATGAACCCGGTGTCCACCAGACGGGCCGATCAACGTGGTGCCCTTGGAAACCAGGTGGCGATGTGGCTGCTCGACCTCCCGATCCAAGAGCCCGACCTGCGCGCCCGCTACGAGATGATCAAGGAGCGCACAAGGAACCTGAAACAGACCAACCAGGCCGTTGGCGCCGCAGCCCTGGTGGAACTGAGCTCGGGGACACCGATCACCCTGCTCTCCCTGGCCAACCGGGTGGTCGGCTCGAAGATGAGGCCGTTCAACATGACGGTGACCAACATCCCCGGCCCCCAGTTCCCCATGTACCTTCTCGAGTCCGAGATGATCGCCAACTACCCGATGGTCCCGCTGTGGGCACAGCACGGCGTCGGCGTCGCGTTGTTCTCATACAACGGACGCCTGCTATGGGGGATCCACGCCGACTACGACACACTCCCCGACTCCGATCGGTTCCTGGATGCCATCCAGGAGTCGTTCCGGGAGTTGAGAGAACTTCCGGCGTGAGCAATCTGGACCTGGCCGACGGGCTGCGCCTGCTTCACGAAGCAAGTGGAGGCGAATACCTGGGCCATCAAGCACACCTTCGCTTCGCCTGGTCACTCCTCGACGAAGCCGACGACCAGGAGGATGCCTCCCGTGTGGCTTGCCTGACCATCCGCCACGCCGCCGAGATGGGCGGGACCCCGGCCAAGTATCACGCCACGGTCACCATCTTCTGGATCCGGCTGCTCCAGCATTTGCGCGACACCCATCCCGACGTATCGTCGGTGTCGGAAATGCTCGAGCGACACCCGCCCCTCGGCGACTCGACACTCCCCGAGAGGCACTGGTCGAATCTCGACGACGACGAGGCACGGGCGCACTGGGTCGAACCGGACCTGATACCCATTCCGTGAAGCTGCTCGCCGCGCTGGCCGGTGCCCTGGCCATCTCCTTTTCCGCCATCCTCTACGCCCTCGCCGAAGTGTCGCCAATCACCGGCGCCTTCTATCGCACCCTGTATGCCCTCCCGGTGTTGGTGGTCATCTGGTGGGCGAGACGCGATCAGGACCGGCGTAGTCAGGCCAAGCGGCTCGTTGCGTTCGGAGCGGGGCTTGTCCTCGGGCTCGATGTCGTCGTCTGGCATATCTCCATCGAATACATCGGCGCCGGCCTGTCCACGCTCATCGCCAACGCCCAGGTGATAGTCGTCGCGGTGGTCGCCTGGCTGTTCATGGGTGAACGACCCAGCCGGCAGATCGTCCTCGCCATCCCGGTTGTGCTGTTCGGAGTCGCACTTGTGAGTGGATTGGGACGCGGAGACTCATTCGGCTTGAACCCACTGCTCGGGACATTGCTGGCTCTGGTGTCGGCGGTGTTCTACGCGGGGTTCATCCTTGGCATTCGCAGCTCCAACGACATCCAGGCGCCATCGGCCGGGCCGCTGATGGAAGCCACCGCCGGCGCCGCATTGGCCGCGCTGATCATGGGCATGTTCGGTGATGGGATTCAGTTCGCGCCGAGCTGGCCTGCTCATGGCTGGTTGCTGGCCCTCGCCCTCAGCTCACAAGTAGCAGGGTGGCTGCTCATCAGTTACGCCCTTCCCCGCCTGCCCGCGGCTGAGACCGCCACCATCATCCTGCTGCAACCGGTGCTCACCATGATCTGGGGTGTGCTCATCTTCGGGGAGCAGCCCTCCGCGATCCAGTTGGTGGGGGCAGGTTTGGTTCTGGCAGGCGTCGGCTTCGTTGCCATGACCAGTTCAAGACGAACCCCAAAGGCACTCGCAGTCTGACCCGGTTTATCCCCCCATGATGATCACGACCAGTCGGCCGGTGGGACCGTCGACGACGGAAACGCCGATTCGGTCGAACCCGGCCAGATTGAACTGGGCGACGGCAGTGGGCGACTCGAGCATCGCGTCAACCGCGGCACGCGAGCTGCTGGCAAGGGCCAGGTTCTCACCCGCCCTGGCCAATCGGATCCCGGCGGCATCGAGGTCGTCGCCAACGCTCCCGCCTGGTGGGTGGTCTCTCGAAAACCTGCCGGTGGTGTACATCTCGACCGCCCGCTTCTCGGCCACCGCGGCCAGTCCCGAGGACTGTCCTAGGGCGGATAGGCTCCGCCCGGTGCGGTACTCGTTCACCTCGACGATGACCTCGCTCGTCTCGTCCCTCAGTTGACGCACCTCGTCGGGTCGTGCCGATGGGATCTCGAGTGCTTCGTTGCCTTCCGGCACCGCCCGATTGGCGCCGAAAAGAGTCTGAATCGACGCCAAAGAGCTGAGAATTCCGTCAGTGCCAAATGTCTCGAACGCACGTTGGGGTAGTGCCCCGGGCCCGGCGATGGTCTGGGCGACAACCGAATCCTCCAGCCTCTGATCCAGACTGGCCGAAAAAGGAAGGGAGCGGGCGACGTTGACAACGACGAGGACGATGGCGATACCCCAAGCCGATGCCACCGCCGCACCACCCAACCGGTTGATCAGGGTCAGACCGGGAAGGTTCATCACCTTCGACAGATAGTGCGCGGCGATGCTGGTCGCGACTCCGAACAGGAGCAGAAGAGCGATCCCGGCGCCAATTGTCGCCACCTCGGGGGTCACCCCGAACCGATCGGTGAGGAAGACTCCCAGGGGGCGGCTCAAACGAAAGGCCACCCAGAGGCCGACGACGAGGCCGACGAGGTCGAGCGCCTCCCGAACGAATCCCCGAAGCCAGCCGCGCACCAGCAGCCCGGCGAGGAAGAGCCCGAGGATGAAGTCGATCATTCCAGGTACTTGGTACTAGCTACCGGGCGCCCGGACCGACATCTCGCTCGTTATCACCTGCCCGGTGGTCCGCCCTGTCCGAGCCTCAGGGCTCGACTGTGCTCAATCGGTCTTGATGGTGAGTACGGGACAGGGAGCGTCCATGAGGATGTCGTGTGCGTTCGAACCCAACAGGAATTTCCCGGCCGAGCTTCGTTGACGTAGACCGATCACGATCAGCTCACCGTCGAAGTCCCGGGCAGCCTGAACGATGTCCTGAGCCGGCTCGTTGCCACGAACGTAGTTGTGAACCGAGAATTGGACTCCCTCGCCTTGGAGCATTGCCTCCAGGGCGCGGAGGTCTCGGTCACTGCTGATCACATCCTCGTCGTCGTCCTTGCCGGCGCCGTGTAGAGAATGGACCACGACGAGATCGGTGTTCCGGAGCTTGGCCTCCTCGACACCCCGCTCCAGGGCCTTACGTCCCCGGTCCGACGACAGATACCCGACGATCACGCTCATGGTGTGCCTTTCACTGGTTGTCCCCGGACGGTACAGGCTCCGACTCGCCGAGGGCGATGCGCATCCGCTTGTTGGCCTTGCCCTTCGACTCGGTCTTCACCACCCGAACCTGTCCCACCTCGAGTGTCGAGGCGACGTGGGTCCCCCCGTCGGCCTGACGATCGAGGCCAACGATGTCGATGACCCGGATCTCCTCCACCCATTCGGGGATCAGGTTGACCTTGGTGCGTATCAGATCCGGATCCTTCAACGCCTCCACACGGGCCATGTAGATGATTTCGGTTGGGTACCCCTTGGTCAACTCCTGGTTCAGCTTCCGCTCCACTTCCTGGCCGAACTCGACCGAGATCCCATCCAGCTCGAAGTCCATCCGGGCGACACCGGGCTCCATGTTGCCCCCGGTGACCTTGGCCCCGAAGTCTCGAAAGACCAAACCGGACAATGCGTGGAGGGCGGTGTGGGTCTTCATCGTCCGATAGCGCCGGTCCCAGTCGATCGACCCGTGGACCGCCACCCCCGGATCGGGAAGGGCAACGCCCTCGGCGACGACATGGAATGGCCTGCCTTCGCGGCGGATGGTGTCGAGCACCTCGACCTCACCGCCGTCCCACCGAATCACCCCGACATCACCCGGTTGCCCCCCGCCGCGGGCGTAGAACACGGTCCGATCGAGCACGATCCCCCCGTCGACCACCTCGAGGACGTTGCCTTCTGCCTCGGCGAGATAGGCGTCGTCCGAGGCGAGCTCTTCTGTCGGTCCTGATCCGGCCATCGACCGGAGGCTAACGAGAGGTTGCCGCTGTCGGGGGAAACGGGGCGCCGTGACCGGGAACGATCAGGGTGGCCACCTCGAGCACCCTTTCCCGCCCGGCATGCAGGCCGTCGGGGTCGGTGCAAAGAGGGTCGTGGAATGGAGCGTCCTCATACCACCAGAGATGGGTGAAGGCCAGTGTCCGCTCGCCATCGCGAACGATCGTCGTAACGTCCTGGGCGGTATGGCCCGGGGTCTCCCAGAGGATCACGTCTTCAGCGACCTCGAACCCTTCAGCCGGGCGCGCCGTCCAGACGTCGTCGCGGTATATCGCCCAGTGGTCGTGCACCCTGGCGTTGGGAAACAGCGCGACGTTCATGGTGTGGTCTGGATGGTGATGGGACAAGACGACATCGGTCACATCTTCGGCAGATCGCCCCAACTTCGAGATCGGATCGAGGATTACCGACACCGACGAGACCATTCCGGGATCGATGACCACCAGTGATGAGCCAGACTCGACCAGCGACACCGTCGACGCCACCCGGTCGCCTCCGTACCCGGCAGTGAGAAGATGAAAAGTGGCCATCACCAGAGACTAGGTCCCGGACAGCGGGAGGATCCCCAGACCGGTGATGATCCGGTCACCGAGGATCTCGTTGACTTCCCCGCTGGAAGTGTCAACAACGATCAGCCCTCTCGTCCCCGGGTATGCCACAAACCGGCCATCCGAAGTCCAGACAACCCCCGCCGCCACACCCGGGCGACGGTCTGAGCGCGCCACTTCGAGCCCGTCGTCCAAGGAGACCACCCCAACACCATCGAGGCTCAGGACCGCCAACATTCGACGGTCTGGAGAAAACTCTGCGGTCATCGGGGTTGTCACGAGATCGGAATCCAGCACACCGCGGATGCCCCCTCCGGCGCTGAGCAGCTTCAACCCCTCGTCATCGATCGCCAGCCACCCCGATTCGTGCGATGCGATCACCCTCCCCGGGTGAGAGTCTTTGATCTCCCCGTTGTCGGTGAGAAGAACGATCGAGTTGCGTCTTTCGTCCTGAAGCGCGTAGCCCCAATCCCCAAAGGCGACGACCCCACCCTCGATCCCGACCGAACGCGACCTCAACTCGGCGTTTCTCATACTCGCCCCGGTGACCCACAGCAACATCTCGTCGTCGACATTGGTGGTGAAGGCCAGCGCGGACGGGATCGAGTCGTGCCAGGCAAAGCCGGTCACGTCGACCTCTACGATTGCCGCGTTCTCCGGAACACCGGCGTACAGAACCCCGAACGGCTCATCCGGGAGCGGGAGGATGGTGGCCAACCGACGACCCGACCTGTCGAAGACAACCGGGTTGGGTGGGTTGGCGGCGCCCACCGGAATGGCTCTTTGGTAGAGCTCGCCTCGCAACGGCCATACCAGGAGCTCCAGGCTCCGTCCATCGGCTCGAACAGTGGTCACCAGACCATCAGGAAAGCCGTCGATGACACCAGCGACACCTCGCCCAGAGCTGTCGGCGCTGTCCTGGGCCGCGATGGTGGTCTCAGTGAGGGGACGGCCGTCCTCTGCCCGGAACGCGAGAACAGTGACACCGATGCCGATCAGCAGACCGGCCACCAGCCAGCCCCAGGGAGGCCGTTCGGTATTCGTCTGCGAAGCCTCCAGCCCGTCTACCACGACTTTTCCTGCCGAGATCACACCACCAAGGTACGCATCGGCGATTCAGATGAAGGCCGATCCTGGGTGACTGAGGCCGAGTATGAGTATAAAGTCGGCCCCACGGCGTGGCTCCTGTCATGCCGTGTATTGCAAATATGGAGGAAGGGAAAACATGAAGAATAAGAGAGGCCTCAAGCTTCTCGCGCTTCTGGCTGTTATCTCGCTCGTTCTCGCCGCCTGTGGCGGAGCAGAGGGCGGAGACGACACCACTACCACGGCTGCAGTTGACGAGCCCGCCACCACCGAGGCGATGGATGAGTCGACGACAACGGCCGCGGAAGAGGAGCCGATGGAGCCGGGCGAGCTGGGCGTGATCGAGATAGCGGCCGGAGAACCGATCAAGATCGCCTCGTTGCAGGCCATCAGCGGTGACGTGGCCAGTCTCGGGACCGACCAGGTGAGAGCGACCGAGATCGCAATCGCCGACAAGGGCGAGATCCTGGGTCACCCAATCGAGCTGGCGTTCAACGAAGACGACCTCTGTAACTCGGAAGGCGGCCAGACCGGCGCCACCAGGATCATCGCTGATCCCCAGGTGGTTGCCGTGATCGGCACCAGCTGTTCCGGGGCAGGAGTCCCAGCGTCCAACGTCGTAACTTCGGCGGGCCGGGTGCTGGTCTCGGGCTCCAACACCTCACCGGTGTTGACCTCGGACCTGGCCGGGAATGCGGGACCGGAGTACCATCCTGGTTACTTCCGGACCGCCCACAACGACGCCATCCAGGGTGCTGCCGCAGCCAAGTTCGTTTACGAAGAGCTGGGCTTGACCCAGGTGGCCACCATCAACGACGGCGACCCCTACACCCAGGGCCTCACCAGCGCCTTCGAGGGCGCCTTCGCCGGCCTTGGCGGGACGATCGTGCTCCCGACGGCAGTCACGGCAGATCAGACCGACATGCGACCGGTGTTGACCGAAGTCGCCGCGGCGGGTGCCGAGCTGATCTTCTTCCCGATCTTCCAGCCGGCAGGAGACTTCCTGGCCGAGCAGGCTCTGGAAGTAGCCGGGTTGGAGGATGTCGTGTTGATGGGCGCTGACGGCCTGTTGTCCGACACTTACGTGGTGCTTCCGCAGACCGAGAACATGTACTTCTCGGGTCCGCAGACGCCGACCACTCCCGAGTACGCCGACTTCGTGGCGAAGTATGAGGCTGCATACGGCGAACCGCCGATCCAGTCGTTCCATGCCCACGCCTACGACGCGACCAACATGGTGTTCACGGCAATCGAGAACATCAGCGAGATGACGGGCGACACACTGGTGATCGATCTGCAGGCGCTGCGCGACGAGTTGCACAGCATCACCTACGAAGGTCTGACCGGAACCCTGAGTTGTGACGACTATGGGGACTGCGCCAGCCCGAACATCGACATCATGCAGAACACTGAAGCGGAGGCCGACATTGCGGCCGTACGCGCCAACGTTCTGATCAGCTACTCGAGGGAAGACCTGGGTCTTTGACCTAAGACTGCCCTAGACGCCCGGTGCCGTGTAAACACGCGGCACCGGGCACCAACAACACCACGGGAGGGCTGAGCGCGAGATGACACACGCCACCACCGTCACGGCCGGCCCGGCCGGTGGCCCAACCCGACGCGTCTCACGCATCACACCGGTCAGTGTGTTCCTATGGGGGCTGAGGATCGCCATCGTGGCGGTGATCCTCTACGGCTCCTACCTGAGCATCTCTTCAGGAAGACTCACCGCATCCCAGTGGCGGGACCTGGTCGTCTTCGGAATCTCTACCGGCTCGGTCTACTCACTGATCGCCCTCGGCTACACCATGGTCTATGGCGTTCTCAGATTCATCAACTTCGCCCACGGCGAGGTGTTCATGGTGGGGGCGATGGTGGCCTTCTATGTCGCCAACGGGCTGGCCACGACGAGTCTGTGGGTGGGCAGTCCCGTCGTCTCACTGCTCATCGTCCTGATCTCGGCGATGGTGGCGTCGACGTCCGTGGCGGTGATCGTCGAGCGGGTCGCCTACCGCCCACTGCGCGGGGCGCCCCGATTGATACCCCTCATCACTTCGATCGGCGCCTCGTTCACCCTGCAGTACCTGGTCAGGGGTCTGGTCGGTCCGAGCACCAAAGCCTTCCCTCGCATGGAGCCGCTACGGGGCACATTCGATATCTTCGGGCTTGTCATCCTTCGTTCCCAAGTGGTGGTGATCGTCGCTGCTCTAGCCATGATGGGCGGGCTCTACCTGTTCGTTGAGCGCACACGAACCGGCAAGTCGATGCGGGCCGTGTCTGAGGATCCCGAGACGGCAGCACTGATGGGGATCGACGTCAACGGCACAATCGTCAAAGTCTTTGCCGTTGGCGGGGCCATGGCTGGCGTAGCTGGTGCGCTCTGGGGCCTGGTATTTCCCAGCCTCAACTTCTTCTCCGGGTTTCTCCCCGGCATCAAGGCCTTCACCTCGGCGGTCCTAGGGGGCATCGGCAACATCGTCGGGGCGATGCTCGGTGGGGTCAGCCTGGGTGTCTTCGAGTCTGTCGGGCCCAGCCTCGTTCTCGCCGGATACGAGATCCCGGCCTTCAGCCAGCTCAAGGATGTCGTTGCGTACGCGGCGCTGGTGATGGTCCTGATCTTCCGCCCGACCGGCATCCTCGGCGAGCGTCTCGCTCAGGAGAGGGGTTAGAACCTTGTCTCAGGTCGAGGTGCCACCAGCCCCGGTCGAAGTGGAGTTGCGGCCGGCCCCTCCGGTCGACATGCGACGGGCGCTGCGGCTCGGCTTCTCAGGCGGAGCAGCGATGGTCCTGGTAGCCGCAACCGGGATCGTGGCAACCTTCCAGGAACGGATGGTCATCGACCCGATCCTGCCGCTGGGTCTGATGTTTCTCTACGTCGTGGCGCTTGCTTTCGGGTGGATGGCCGGCCAGCCACCACAGACCCTCGAGGGGTTTGCCTCCGCCAGAGTCGGTGGTAGCAACTTCGCAGCCGGCACCCTTGCCGGCGGGCTGGCAGGCTTGTGCGTCGGGGTCCTTGTCATCCTGATGTCGGTCTTCGACCTACGTGGCGTGTTCGTCGAGCTGTCCCCTGCCCTCCAGTCGATCCTCACCTTCGATCTGGCGGTCCCGGTGGCGTTAATCGTCATCGCGGCCGTCTCGGCGGTGGCCGGAGCTCTGGGCGCCGGTATTCACGCTCTACCGACTCGCAGTAGGAAGACGCTCCTGCCGGCCTTGACCTGGGTGGTGATCTTCTCACTGATGACCGACCTTTTCGGCCAGCTCTTCGCCGGCGTGAGCCTCGACTGGTTGACCACCCGCCTCTACCCACGTCGCGGCGGGCCTCTCACGATTACCGGCGCGCTGATCGTCTTTGTGTTCTTCCTCGCCTTTCACTGGTACCTGTCGGGTCGCGACACCAGCATGCGCCGGCAAGTCTCGGCGATGCCTCGAAGGCGGCGGCTCGGGGTCAGAGCAGCCGCGACCGCGGCACTTCTCATCGTCCTCTATTTCGTGCCACAGGTGATGGGGCCTTTCGTGAGCCAGATCCTGGTCACGGCGGGAATCTTCTTGTTGATGGCGCTGGGCCTCAACATCGTTGTCGGTTACGCCGGTCTTCTCGACCTGGGGTACGTCGCCTTCTTCGCAGTCGGGGCGTACACCGGCGCCATCCTCACCTCCCCGCAATCTCCCGCCTTCACGCCACAACTCGCTCTGATCGCCGCCCTCCCGTTCGTGGTGTTGGCCGCGGCCATTGCCGGGATAATGGTGGCAACCCCGGTGATCCGGATGAGAGGCGACTATCTCGCCATCGTCACTCTCGGCTTCGGTGAGATTGCCCGCATCCTGCTCAACTCGGAGTGGCTTTCGCCCTACTTCGGTGGCGCCCAGGGCATCACAAACATCCCCGACCTCCAGCTGGGCCCGTTCCACTTCAACACCCCACAGGATTACTTCTACCCGATCTTCCTGTTCGTGATCATCGCCGCCTACATCACCCTTGCGTTGCAGAACTCACGTTGGGGACGGGCCTGGATGGCGATGCGCGAGGACGAGTCGGTCGCCGAGGCCATGGGGGTCAACATCGTCTCTGCCAAGCTGTCAGCGTTCGTGGTGGGCGCAATCCTGGCCAGCTTCGGTGGAGCGTTGTACGGCGCCCAGATTGGCTCGGTGTTCCCCCACAGCTTCGACATCGTCGTCTCCATCACCATCCTGGTGATCATCATCGTCGGCGGCATGGGCAGCGTTCCCGGCGTGGCATTGGGCGCGGTCGTGTTAATCGTCCTACCCAACCTGCTCCGTGAGTTCTCCGAATACCAGTTCCTCTTCTACGGGGTGCTGCTCATCGCAATGATGCTGAAGCGTCCCGAAGGTTTCATCCCCAGCAAACGTCGGGCTCAGGAGTTGCATCAAGATGAAGTGGCGCAGGACGCCTGGCTTGAGATCTACGGGGAGAAGGGCGACACGGGCGAACCGGCTCCGGAGGGCAAGGTCTGATGGCGTTGCTCGAGATCAACGGCCTCAGCAAGGACTTTGGCGGACTTCGGGCTATCAACGGGCTCGACATACATGTCGACGAGGGCGAGATCGTCAGCGTCATCGGTCCCAACGGGGCCGGCAAGACGACTTTCTTCAACCTCATCACAGGGATGGAGACACCAGACGAGGGCAACATCCTCTTTGGCGACCTGAACGTCGTCGGGCTCCGCCCCAACCAGATCCTGCAGCTGGGCATGGCACGGACCTTCCAGAACGTGCGTCTGTTTCCCGCGATGACCGTTCTGGAGAACGTGATGGTTGGCCAGCACTGCCGCACTACGGCCGGGGTGCTCGGCGCCGTCTTCAAGACCCCAGGGCAGCGGGCGGAGGAGGCGATGATCGAGGAGAAGGCTAAGGAGGTACTGTCCTTTTTCGGGACGAGGCTGGCTGGGTATCGCCACGATCAGCTTTCGATGATGCTCTCCTACGCCAACCGGCGGCGGCTCGAGATCGCCCGGGCAATGGCAACCGAGCCGCGGCTGCTCCTCCTCGACGAGCCGACAGCGGGCATGAACCCGAGGGAGACCGTGGAGCTGACAGAGCTCATCGGTCAACTCCGGAGTGAAAGAGGATTCACCATCGTCCTCATCGAGCACGACATGCAGGTGGTGCGAAACGTCTCCGACCGTGTGGTCGTGCTCGACCACGGGGTGAAGCTGGTCGAAGGCTCATACGACCATGTGTCCACGGACGAGAAAGTGATCGAGGCCTACCTGGGACGCCCTGCGGAGCGAGAAGGATGACTCGCCAGCCAGTGCTTTCGCTGCGCGGTGTGAACACCCATTACGGGGCGGCTCACATCCTCAGAGACGTCGACATCGAGGTCTACGCCGGTGAGATGGTGTGTCTCCTCGGTGGCAACGCGTCGGGAAAGACGACCACGCTGAAGACCATGCTCGGTTACGTCAAGCCCTCCTCGGGAACCGTGTTGTTCGACGGGGAGAACGTGAACGAGTGGAGCACCGCCAAGCGAGTGGGGCACGGCCTGACCATGGTTCCCGAGAACCGACGTCTCTTCAAGAGGATGACGGTGCGGGAGAACCTCGAGATCGGAGCCTATCTCCGTCAAGGGGAGAGTCTCGACGGTGATCTCGATCGAGTCTTCGACATGTTCCCCAGAGTCAAGGAGCGTCTGACTCAGAAAGCAGGAACGCTCTCCGGTGGAGAGCAGCAGATGGTGGCCATGGGCCGGGCCCTCATGGCTCGACCCAAGGTCCTGCTCATGGACGAGCCGTCGATGGGATTGGCCCCGGTGCTGGTCGCCCAAAACTTCGAGATCATCGAGCGGATAAACAAGGCCGGCACCACCGTGTTCGTGGTCGAGCAGAACGCGAGCATGGCCCTCTCCATCGCCGACCGGGGTTATGTGCTCCAGACCGGGCGAATCGTGTTGGACGACACTTCCCAGGGACTACTGGCCAACCCGCAGATGCGGGCCGCATACTTGGGCGACGTCTAGACGCAACGCGTCACCGCTCGGGGGAGTCGTCCTCCGTTACCGGGGGGAACTCCTGAGTGTCGAATAGTCGGCTCTGGCTCGAGTGACGACGACGAATCCCGGCGATCCGTTCCGGAGGATCGGTGAACTCGATCATGTGCTGGCTCGCCTCACCCCAGGTCTCGCCGAGGACTCTCGTCCTCCACACATGGCCGACCACGATCCGGATCACAGCGGTCATCGGCACCGCGACCAGGACTCCGAGCAGTCCGGCGACCGATCCACCTACGATCAGGGCAAGCACGATCACCAGCGGTGACAGGTTCACCCTCGCACGCTGAACCAGCGGCGTTATCACGTGATTGTCGACCTGTTGGATCGCGGTCATTATCAATACCGCCCAAACCGCCTGGGAGAAGTCGCCGTTCAACAACGCCACCAAGGCGGCCAATGCTCCACCAACCACCGGTCCCATGAACGGAATGAGGTTGAGGAACCCGGCAATGATCCCGATCAGGAGCCAGAAGGGCAGGTCGATCGCCCACATCCCCACGCTGGAGGCGAAGCCGACTATCACCGACACCAGGAGCTGGCCTCGAACGAACGAGCCGAGGGCGGTACCCACTTGACCGGCCACGAAGGAGAACTCCTCGCGATGCCGGGGCGGTGTCACCTCGAGAGTGTTCGCCTTGAAGCGCTCGAGGTCGATGAGGATGTAGAGAGCGAGAACCGGCGCCAGCCCGAGAACCGCCACCGCCTCGGCCACACCACGGATCAGAAGACCCGCGCCGGCCCCGAAGCCGAGGAGGAGGTTCTGGACCGTCTCCTGGTTGGTTGGATCGTTCAGCCATTCTTCGATTGCCTGCTGGCTAAGCAACTCGTCGACATCGAGCCCGAAATTGGCACCCGCCTCGCGCACCCAGTTGATACCGGCGAGATAGAGGTCGGGGAGACGGGCGCCAAGGTCAGCCGCCTGCTCCCTGATCGTTGGCAATACGAGGGCGGCCACGGCAAGGATGAAGGCGATCAAAACGGCAAGAGCCAACACGGCTGCCAGCGGGCGCGGCACTCGCATCCTCGCGAAGCCGTTGACCGCAGGCTCGAGGAGAAAGACCAGCCCTGCGCCGAATGCCACCGGAAGCCAGATGACCCGAACCGAGCCCGCCACAATGAGAAGGACATAACCGAGAGCCACCGCCCCGACGGCGATCCAGACGATGAGGGCGATGCGTCTCAGCCGGTCAGAGGGCACAATCGGGCAGTGTAACGAGGGGTCGTCAACCGACGGTGACCCGCAGCGAGGCGTCCTCACCGACCGATATCACCCAGCCATTGCCCGGTGTCGGGCTGGCGAACCCCCCGGCGCTCTCGGTCCAGTCACCGGGAACGACGGCATTGCCCACCACACGCACCGGAACCTGTGCAGGCACCGTGATCTCGAAGGTGCCGGCGACATTGACCACGACGCTCTCCGACACGTTGCCCAAGACGACGTTGCCGGTGCCATCCACCTGCAATGCCGACAGACGAAGCTGGGTCAGGTCGGCCGCAACCCGCCCACCGAGGGAGAGATTCCAGACCGGGCCCCCGTCGAGGTCGATCCTCCACCCCGAGAAGGTGTAGGGACCGGGGTCCGTGGCCGGCTCGAGACGGACGGACAGGTTCTCACCCTGCACCTGTTCCAGGGCCTCCGGCAGCCCCACCTCGCCACCCCGGCGAACCGGGTCGACTGCATAGATGAACCCGGTCAGTCCCGAGCCGACAACCAGGTCTCCGGTGACCCGAGCCGAGAGGGCAACGGTCGATGCCGAGCCTGATTCGGGCCCGATCAACCGGTTCGACGCCGACGGCATTGCCTCCCATCCTTGAACATGGCCGGTCACGAGCAGCACCAAAGCGAGCACCACCACCATTGGAACCATTCCGGAGAGACGGACCCGTCCCAACCTTTGTCCCCTGGCCAGCACCGTGAGCACTGTCAGGATGACCCACACCGGCCACCAGGCAATGAAGTCGATGGCTATTGACCGGCTCAACAGTCGGGTATAGGTAGCCGCCAGAGTGAGCACCAGACCCAGCAGAGGCAGAATCCAAGCCTTGGGAACGCCGCGGCGCGAGCCGGCGGCCGTGTGGGTCATTCGGTGTAGCCGGTGCCCAGTACCAGCAGCACGTCAGCGCCCTGTTGAATATCGGGGTCGGGTATCGACTCGATCAGCGCGCCGGGAAGAAAGGTGAGGAGTGCGTTGGCCTCGGCAGAGAAGCCGTCTCGATACCAGATTCGTGACGGATCCTGTTCGGGATCGAAGTCCCCTGCCTGCTGGGTCTGATACCCGGCATCGGCCAGCTCCTGGGTCTTGCGACCTGCCGCTCCAGACACGCCCACCGAGTTGAGGACAACCACGCGAACCTCTTCGGGCGGGCGCACGGGAACGGTTGTCGAAGTCGTCGAGGAGGTTGTCGAGGGCTCGGTGGTGGTGGCGATGCTCGAAGTGACACTGGTGATCGTGGTATCGACCGAGGTCGGTGTGGTGGTCGACTCACCGGCCACCGGGTCGGGGTCGTTCACGAACAGGTAGAGAATCAGGAACACGGCAGCGCCTACCAGCAGGATGCCGAGCAGCATCATGACCAGATCCCGGTAGAACCTGCCGGCCGAGCCGGCAGCGTGCTTGCCCCTGCTCACGACACTGCCTTCTCTTCGGCCGGTGACGGTTGGATCATCGCCTTGATTCGAGCAACGGTGAGAGGGTCGACGAGGCTCGACTCTGCGAGACCTACGACTGCAATGAGACGCTCGTAGTAGGCGGCCGATGACATGCCCAATGTGAACTCGATCGCCTGGTCCTTGGGACCGGGCTCGAGCCACCAACTCCTCTCAAACTCGAGAATGATCCGATCCTCGTCACTCAACATCGCAGTGAGCGTATTTGTAGCCCCGGATTTAGTAGAGGATTTGGTGCCGGTGACCGCGTTCCACCCGACAACGGCAGACTGGCACCGAGTGCAGGTTGCGGCGGCCGGCGCACACGGGGGCCGGCCCCAAACAACAAATCGAGATCGGAACCGTCCTGCGCTGCTGCATGTCCCTCGCGGTCAGAATTCCCACAGGAACATAAAGGAAATCCAGTACACAACGAAGAAGTACGGAACCACCAATATCGAGAAGACCACAGTTTCGGCGAGCGGACGGAAGTAGCCCGTGAGGCGACGATCCTCGGTGGCTATGACGAACCTGACCGCGCGGTTGAGCAGTACGACGATGTTGACTATCAGGATGGCTATGAGCCAACGCTGGACGAAACCGTCTCCGCCGTTCGGGTTGCCAGTGTTGATAGACAGGAATTCCAGCGTGAAGTACATGTAGACGGCTGCCAATGCGCCTACCGCTGGATTCCTTGTCATGGACTTCAACATGCCCTCGATTCTCCCTCGGAGACCTGAAAGTGCAATCAGGGTTCTCCCGACGCCGAATCAGACGACGAGCCTTCGACCGCAACAGAACGAAGCTCTAACGAGCGGGCAAACAACCTCGCCGGCGAGTGGCGATGGGCCAGAGAATCGTGGGGGATGGACTAGCGAGCCAGAGGTAGGCTGCAACCCGTGACTTCGTGGAGGGACTCAGCATCTCAGCAGGCGCAAGACGATCTCGATGGACTCCTGGACGCTTGTCTGCCGTTTGCCCAGGAGATGCTGGATAGGCATGGTGAGTTCCTTCCATACGCGTCTGCGATCACATCATCCGGCGAAACGAAGCTCGTGGCTGGCGACCCTGGTGAGGGCGAGCAGCCGAGCAGCGCGGCCGTACTGCAGGTCCTCGTCGAGGGCCTCCGAGCGGAACGAGACACAATGCGGGCAGCCGCTGTTGTATCAGATGTCCGTCTCTCCGATTCGGACGCTGTAAGAGTCGAGGTCGAGCACGAAGAGGGCCAAGCGATCGTGGTTTTTCTCCCGTACCGGAAGAAGCGACTCCGACGAGGCGTCGAGTACGGCGAAATCACGGCTGGTCAAGGCGATCGCCAGGTCTGGGCCTGACATATATCGCCCGTTCTGCGCTATCCACGCCATGAAAGCTCATGAAAAGTTCTTGAGGGGTTGGTGGACCAAGTGAGCAAGACAAGAGCCGAACGGGCGAAGGCACTGGAAGAGTGGGCGGACCGAGTTGATTCGGCAGATCTGAAGGTTGCCGACACCGAGACGCTGCGAACCATCGCCGAGCTAGTCGAACGCCGTGAAGAGGTCGACGAGGAGTTGACCGCAGCCGTCCGTTCTGCTCGTCGGGCTCAACGCAGCTGGTCAGAGTTCGGAGCGATGCTGGGCGTGTCGAAGCAGGCTGCCCAATGAAAGTACTCATCGAAAGGGTAGTGGCCACAGAATCCCTGCCCTGCGCTGGAGCCGGGTACCGGAATCGAACCGATGACCTGCTGTTTACAAGACAGCTGCTCTACCAACTGAGCTAACCCGGCGTGGTCGACGAATCGCGTCGAACCCTCATTATCTCAAAGCACGCAAGTGCAGCCGAAACCGAGGCGTTGAGGCTCTCGGTCCCGCCTGCCATCGGGATCGAAGCCACCAGGTCGCATCTCTTGGCGGCCAACACGCTGAGCCCAGCCCCCTCCCCGCCCACGACAACGGCAACCTGCTCGGTGAACAGTTGCAAGCCGAACAAGGACGAATCAGCGGACTGATCGAGACCGACCACCCAGGTGCCAAGCTGCTTGAGCCGGCTCAAGGCTTCGGGGACCGAGCCGACGATCGCCACCGGCATCGTCTCCAGAGCGCCAACCGCCGCCTTGAACGCCGAGGGGGTCAAGGGCGCCTGTCTTCGGGACGACATCACCATCCCGGTCATGCCGGCCGCTGCCGCGCTGCGAGCGATCGCCCCCACATTGTGGGGGTCTTCGACATGGTCGAGGACAATGATCGCCGCACCCTCACCGGAAAGCTGCTCGAGGGGAAACGGGGTGATCGGAGTGCAATCGGCCACCAATCCTTGTGGCGCCTCGGTCTCCGCCATGGAGCGCACATCGGCCACCACCGAAACGCTCTCCTCGCCGACCCGGTCCGCGATCGACCGGACTTCTGACCTGGCGAGCCGCGCCTCTTCGACCCACAACCGGCGCACTCGACCGGCGGCTGCCGCCGCCGCCACTGCGTGCACCCCTTCGACCCTACCTCCGAAGCCAGCGGGTGCCATCGGGACCGTCCTCCAGTATCAGACCGGCCCGCTCCAAACCATCCCTGATGTCGTCGGCGTCGGCGTATCTGCGCTCCTCCCGAGCCTGGTTGCGCAGCGCCACAAGCCGGTCGACCACATCACCGGCGTCGCCATCGACTCCGAACCGATGCTGGAGTTCGGCCAGGTCGAGCTCCGACCGGGTCGGCACCGATGCGTCGTCCAGACCGAGGACCCCGACGATGATCTCAACGGCGCCGGCGATCGGAGACGCATCCTCGTCATCGTCCAGAATTCGATTGCCGTCACGAACCAGATCGAACAGCAATGACACCGCCTGGGGTGTCCCGAAATCGTCGTCCATGACTTCGGTGAATCTCTCTAGGGCCGCTGGGTCAGGTTCCCCGGGGCTGGCCCGATCCCTGAATCGGCTCAGTCGGTCGAGGGATTCCTCGGCTTCGACGAGCAGGTCCTCGGTGTACTCGATGGGCGACCGATAATGCGCCCGGAGAAAGAGGAGACGCAACGCCCGGCCACCATGCTTCTCGGTTATGGAGGCCAGGTCCACCAAATTCCCCGTCGACTTGGCCATCTTCTCTCCGCCTAGGTTGACCATCCCGTTGTGCAGCCAGTATCGGGCAAAGGTGTTGCCACTCGCCCCCTCGCTTTGAGCGATCTCGTTCTCGTGGTGAGGGAAGATCAGGTCGCTGCCCCCACCGTGGATGTCAAACCTTTCGGACAAGTACTTGGTGGCCATGGCCGAGCATTCGATGTGCCATCCGGGCCGGCCCGCTCCCCAGGGTGAGTCCCACCACGGCTCGCCTGGCTTGGCGCCCTTCCACAGGGCGAAGTCGAGGGGATCGTGCTTCGACTCCCCGACCTCGATCCGGTATCCGGATCGCAGCTCATCCGGGTTGCGTCCGGACAGCTTCCCGTAACCCTCGTCGGCGCGGACAGAGAAATAGACATCTCCCTCCGACGGGTAGGCGAGACCCCGCTCGATCAGCACCTGTATCAGCTCGAGCATCTCCGGGATGTGCTCGGTGGCCTTGGGCTCGAGGTCGGGAGGCAAAACACCGAGGGCCTCGTAGCCGGCGGTGAAACGAGCGGTCATCCGCTCAGCGAAGGTCTCCACGCTCTCCCCGGCCTCCGCGGCGGCAGCGATGATCTTGTCTTCGATATCGGTGACGTTACGGACATAGGTCACGTCATACCCATGCCATGTGAGGTAGCGGCGTATCACATCGAAGGTAACCGCCGAGCGCCCGTGGCCGACATGTGGCGCCCCCTGGACGGTCGGACCGCACACGTACATCGCCACCTTCCCCTCGTCCCGCGGCTCGAAAGGGACAACGGCGCGGTGAATCGTGCTGTTGAGGCGGAGCATCAGCGAATGTTACGGCAGGGCGGTGACCGTGACCACAGCCACCGCGGCGAGTCCTTCCCCCCGACCTATGAACCCGAGCCCGTCGGTGGTGGTCGCCTTGACCGACACCGAGTCAACAGCGATGCCGAGCGAATCGGCGAGTTTGGTTCGGATCTCGTCACGATGCGGTGCGATGCGCACCTCCTCGGCAACCACCGTGGCATCGAGATGTGAAACCTGCCAGCCCGCCACGGCCGCCTTCGCCACCGCAGCGCTCAGCAGCTGGAGGGAGTCGACACCGCTCAAGGTTGGGTCATCGGGCGGGAAGTGCTCACCTATATCGGAGAGCACACACGCCCCGAGAACCGCGTCAGTCACCGCATGGGCCAAAACATCTCCGTCGGAGGTGGCACTCACCCCGATGGTTTCGGAGACGACCACACCACCCATCACCAGTGGTGGGTAACCGTCGAGGGGGTGGGCGTCGAAACCCCAGCCAACTCGGGTGGCAGGCGACCCCTGCGAGCTCACTCTTCGTCCGAATCGACCTTGGGCAACGCCCGATCGAGTTTCTTGATCGCCTCGTCCTCGTCGACCTCCAGGCTGAAAGCAAGCTCCGAACTGAGGGTGAGGCGAGCCTTGGACAGCATTCTCTTCAAGGCCGGGCTGATCCCCTTGGTTTGCTGGGCAAATGAGAGATCGCGGACCACCTCGGCAACCTGGAAGATGTCACCCGAGGTCATCTTCTCGTTCAGGACCTTGTACCAGCGACTCCAGTTGGAGCCAGCCTCTTCTGGCTCGCCCTTGAGGGATTTGAGGACATCACGCGACTTGGTCTTGGAGATGACCGGACGGATCAGGTCCTCCACCTTGTCCAGGGGCACCATCACCGTGAGCTGCTCGGTGGCGATGTCGAGAACGAAGTAGTCCTGCTTCTTTCCGCCGAAGGCTTGCTTGACCTTTTTTTGGATGGTGGCGGCCCCGTGTTGTGGGTGAACCACCTTGTCCCCTACCGAATATTTCGAAGCAACTGAAGCCATATGAGGAGCGCAGTGTACCGGCGCTCGATTCTCAATCGAATACGGGCTCCCACTCGTGGACCGTGCTCAGCAGTCGATCGAAGTAGGCGCGGAGCTGGCCGGCCCTGGCCTCACCGACTCCCTCGACCTCGATCATCTCGCCCTGAGTCGCGTGGAGCAGCCGTGCCTGCGACCCGAAGTGCTTGATGATGTCATCACGAACCGGGTCGGGAAGACGCCCCACCTGAGAGAGAAGGCGGAAGCCTCGGGGGTCGGCAAGATCGTCGAGATCGGGAAAGCCCACCTCTTTGCCGACCCGACCCGGATCCTCCAGGTCCTGCCCCTGCAGCTCGGTCAGTCGCTCCAGGGCTCGGCTCACGGTGGTGGCCCGGAGTGGCTTGACATAGTCACGCAGCACATTGCGCTTGGTGAGTTCGACTCCGGAGAGGAGATCGTTCAGTTGGAGGTAGACGATCTGGCCACCGTCACCCATGGTCAGGGTCCGGGCTTCGACCAGACGGCCGACACGCTCGACCAGCTCGGCACGTTGCAGGACCGTCACCGCCGAGCGATAGGTCGAGATCCCGGCCACCTCGAGACGGGTCAGTTTGGCCTCGGCCTCGTCGAGACGGCTGCGCAGACGGTCGAGGCTCTGCAACTCCTGGTTCACGTGGGCGGAAACTTCGGTCGGCGAGGCCAACTCGATCTTCTGGCCTTCGTGGAACAGGGTCGCCACCTTGCGCCCTTCACTGACCGCGACCACCGGTTTACCGGTCTGGGCAGCCATCCGCTCTGCCGTTCGATGGCGCGCCCCGGTCTCGTCAGTGGGGATCGAGCCGTCCGGGATGAAGTGGACCGCCGCCTCGGTGATGTTTGCCCAGGCGTCGTCGAGGATGACCCCTCCGTCCATCTTCGACAGCTCGGCGAGCCGGGCCGGGGTGAAAGTCGCCCCCTGCAATGCGAACCCACCGGAGCTGACTTCAGCCACCTTCGACCCGTCACCGAGAACGACGAGCCCGCCCTTGCCTTGCTGGATGATGCGCTCCAGCGCTCTCCTCATGGGAGTGCCCGGCGCCAGGCGCTCGAGCGTCTCTGTAATCGAAGGACCACCCACACCGACAGGCTACATCACGCAGGCGTTCCGAAGCCCGTCGTCAGCGCTCCATGAGGTGCCATCACGGGTGGGTGCCCAGCCCGGCTTGTTCCAGGGCGTGACGGAGGCGCATCGCCTGGCCGCCAAGCGGGGCGATACGCCTCTCCAGACCCATACGATCCAGTTCCTCCAGCCTCCGGGTCTCCATCGGGATCGACCGGACCTCGCCGGCCAACCCGATCTCACCCCAGGCGGCCAGCCGACCCAGCGGGTGATTCGAATACGAAGATGCCACAGCAAGGGCGATGGCGAGGTCACAACCCGGCTCGTCGAGGCGCCAGCCGCCCACCACGTTGACGTAGACCTCCTTGTTGTGCAGCTTCACCGCGCTATGCCGATCGAGAACCGCCAGGACCTGATTGACCCGGGTCGGGTCGAGACCGCGTATCGACCGTCTTGGTTGAGGTTGCTTGGTCTTCGACACCAACGCCTGCACTTCGACCAGGATCGATCTTCTCCCCTCCACGGCGGGATAGATCACCGTGCCGGGGACTTCGGGCTCCCACCCGTCGAGGAACACCTTCGAAGGATCGTCGACCTCGATCAGCCCCTCCGATCGCATGTCGAACATCCCGGAGACATGGGTGGCCCCGAACCGATTCTTGACGCTGCGCAGGACCCTGAGCCCACGATCGGGATCGCCCTCGAGATAGAGCACCACATCGACCATGTGCTCCAGCATCTTGGGCCCGGCCAACCCGCCGTCCTTGGTCACATGCCCCACCAGGACCACCGCGATACCGGTGGTCTTGGCCAGCCGGACCAGCCGGCTCGCGCTCTCCCTCACCTGGGCGACACCACCCGGGGCCGATCCGACCTCGGGCACCCCCACCGTCTGGACCGAGTCCACGATCAGAAGCCGGGGACGGTCACGCTGGGCCAGGGCCACGATCGCATCGACGTCGTCGTCGGAAACAAGACTGATGGTGTCGTCGGCGATGCCGAGCCGACTCGCTCGCAGCGCTACCTGGTCGGCCGACTCCTCAGCACTGGCGACCACGATCGACTCCCCCGAGCTGGCCAACGAGCCAGCGACTTGAAGGAGAAGCGTGGACTTGCCGACACCGGGCTCGCCACCGAGCAGAAGAACCGAGCCGGCCACGATCCCGCCGCCGAGAACCCGGTCGATCTCCCCCCATCCGGTCGGTTGGCGCTCGAACTTGCGATTCGACGCCGACCCGAGCCCGATAGCTTCGGCCGGCCTCGACGCACCCCGAGCGGAGCCGGCCTCTTCGACGAGGGGCTCGCTGATCCCGCATTGCGGGCAAAAGCCCATCCATTTGGCCGAAGCATGCCCACAATTGCCACATCGAAAAGCCAACACAACCACTGCTTCCTGTTATCGATTACGCCGCTGAACGGCGAGAATCAAGACCCCCACCACCACTGCTAGTAGGAGGAACGAGGCCAGTAGGGAGGCCATCGTCCAGGGCTCATAACTTCTGATCGCCCACACAAACATGCCGTGGCACAATAACTGGGAAGGAGGGATGTGGTCTCACGTAAATGTGATCAGTGCGGCGCGACCGTTGCGGCCGATGAACAGTTCTGCCCGAACTGCGGCTCCTTCATCGATCCGCTGATCGAGGGACCAGCCTCCCGAGGGGACAACGTGATCTCGGTGAACTCCGACGGCAACTACGAGGAGTTCGAGCTGGGGGCGCCCCCACCGCCCGTGGAGCGCTCCACCCGCAAGTCACAGAACAGCCCCGAGACGACTTGCCCTTCCTGCGGGGCGGTCAATCCGGCCAACAACCGTCATTGTCAGGAGTGCGGCGCCCGACTCAGTCAGGGACCGCTGCCGACTGCACCGCGCCCGGCGGTTCAGGCAACTGCGGGGGTCCGCGCCGCTCTCGCCATCAGCGGCCTTCTCTTCGCGGTTGTCGTGATCGCCTTGCTCTTCAACATCTTCAACGGCAACGGAGGCACCACGGAATCCACCGTCGCGGTTGAAGACACCACCACCACTTCGCTTCAGGAACCGGGACCGCTCGACATCCTCCAGGCCGAATGCAGTCGCGAGGGAATCGGAGCTCTTGTCTGTACCAACCTGATCTCGGGCACCGAGGCCGAGTATCAGTTCAACTACGAAGAGGTACCCGATGGCGAGATGATCACCATCCGCTTGGTCTTCAACCAGGCGATGGTCATCCAGCGCATCGACTGGGTCAATCTCGACGACCCGGTTCAGTTCAAGCGCAACTACCGGGCCCGGGGCATCATCATCAATGCCCAAGACTCGCTACAAGCGACACCACTCCAACTGGAAGACGAACCCGGTCTTCAAACCATCCCTTACGCCGCCATCGACACCAACTGGCTCGAGATCACGATCCAGAGCGACTACCCCGCAGAAGTGGTCGACGACAACCGCTTCACCGAGATGGCGATCCAGGAGATCCAGGTGATCGGGCGCCCCGCCACCACGGCGACCACCGAGTCCACCCCCACGACCACGGGTGGGGAAACAACGACGACGACGCCCTGAGAGCTGCTTACTCCTTGACGTAGGGCTGACCGTCGGCGGCCGGTGGTCGGGCTGCGCCCACCACCCCGGCGACCACGATGATCGTGACCAGGTACGGCGCCATCAGGAGGAACTCGGAGGGTATCCCTGAGTCGAGGATGGCTAGCTTGACCTGTAGAGAGTCGGCAAAGCCGAACACGAGGGCCGCGGCCAGGGCTCCCACCGGGTGCCAACGCCCGAAGATCATCGCCGCCAACCCGATGAACCCACGACCGGCGGTCATGTTCTCGTTGAACGAGCCGACCGAGCCGAGGGTGAAGTAGGCGCCGCCAAACCCGGCGATCATGCCACCGAGGATGACATTGATATAGCGGGTCCGGAACACGTTGATGCCCAGGGTGTCCGCCGCCTTCGGGTGCTCACCCACGGCACGCGACCTGAGCCCCCAGCGGGTCTTGAACAGACCGTAGGTCATGGCGGCGACGATCAGGAACATGGCGTAGATGAAGATGTTCTGATTGAAGAGAATCCGGCCCAGGACCGGGATGTCGCCGAGCAGCGGGATCCTGATCGGCCGCAGAACGCCGGGACTGTTGTACTCAGCAGCGTTTCGGACGAGGACCTGGGCGCTGAGGAACGAGGTCAGGCCCAGGGCGAAGATGTTGATCACCACCCCGGCGATGATCTGATCGACCCGGTATTTGATGGCGAGAACCGCCAGACCAGACGCCATCACCCCGCCGGCGACGACGGCACTGGCCAGCCCTGCCACCGGGCTGATGATGCTTCCCATCACAGCGCCCATGAAGGCGCCGGTCAGCAACATCCCCTCGATTCCGATGTTGATGACGGCCACCCGCTCGCACATCACACCGGAGAGCGCGCCGAAGGCTATCGGAGTGGCCGCCTTGACCGACCCGTCCAGCATCCCAACCAGGCTCAGGGACTTGCCCGCCGCCGCAAAGCCGAGAAAAGCAAAGGCGAATATGCCCAGGGCGACGGCCAGAGCGACGTTGCTGAATCGCCCGACACCCCTGGTCACCTCCCATCCGCCGAGGAAGCCGAACACCACCGCGGAAAACGTGGCCAGGCCCCGCGACGAAACGGTCCAGTCCAGATCGCCCACGGCCTCACCGAGCCTGAATACGACATCGCCCTCTGTTCCCGAAGCCAGGGCCGCATAGGTGATCACGGCCAGGATCAGGTAGATGATTCCCCTGATTCGGGCACTGCGCACCTCGGCTGGGGCTCGAACCAGAGTCGCTGGGTCTGCCAGGGCCGTCATGTAGACCAACCTCGGGTCAGCTGCCCTGTCTCCTTGCCTCCCTTGACCCGATAGATGGCACGCACCAACTCCGGCGCCGCGATGAAGACGATGATCAGGGCCTGGATGATGACGATGAGATCGATGCCAACGTCGCTTTGAACCTGCATCGTTCGACCACCGGACCGCAGAGCCCCGAACAGGATCGCCGAAAGGACCACACCGCCGGGATGCGACCTACCGAGCAGGGCCAGGGCGATGGCATCAAACCCGATCTGGGCGGTGAAACCCGGTGAGGCCCGGCCCAGCACGCCAAGTGTCTCGTTGGCCCCGGCCATGCCGGCGAGACCACCCGCCATCGCCATGACCAGGATGGTGGCGCCGACCACGCTCATCCCGCCGTACTTGGCCGCGCTCGGATTGGCCCCGACCGCGCGGAACTCGAACCCGATGGTCGACTTGAACAACAGCCAATAGACGACCCACGCCATGAGCAATGCGATGAGAAACCCGAGATGAACCCGCAAGCCACCAGCGTTGTCGATGGGTAGCCAACCAAGGATCTTGGGCAATCGGGCGCCGGCCACCACCGGCTTGGAGATCGGGTCGAATCGGTCGGGTTGTTGGATGCCGGGCAGCTTCAACACATAATCGAGAGTCCGAAACGCGATGAAGTTGAGCATTATCGTGGTGATCACCTCGTGCGCCCCGGTCTTGGCGCGCAGCACGCCAGGGATGAATCCCCAGAGCGCCCCACCCAACAGGCCGGCCAACACGGCGAGCGGGACATGGGCCACGGCCGGAAGCCCCTCGAAGGAGAAGCCCACGATCACCGCGGTGAGCCCACCGATCGTCATCTGCCCTTCGGCGCCGATATTGAACAAGCCGGCGCGAAAACCCAAGGCGACCGAAAGTCCGGCCAGGGTCAGTGGTGTCGCAACGAGGAGGGTCTCAGAGATCGACCCCCAACCAACGAAGGCTCCGGTGAAGAGCGCCTTGTAGGCCGGGAGTATGGCGTCAAGTCCCTCGGTCAGGACGATGAACACCGCCCCGACGATCAGGGCACTCAGGACCGCCAGGGTCGGGATGAGGACCAGTGAACGCCAGTCCACCCCCTTGGGGGCCACCCGGTCGCGCCAGGTGGGTCGCTCCGGAACCTGCTCTTCCACCACTTCAAGCGGTCCCTCGGTCATACGTCGGCCCCAGCCATATAGAGACCGAGATCGGTTGCGGTTGCCTCCGACCCGGCGACCTCTGCCACGAGCTTCCCGCGGTAGATGACGAGAATCCGATCCGACAACGCCAGAACCTCATCGAGCTCGCTGGAGACGATCAGGATGGCGGCACCCTCGTCTCTCTCTTCGACGATGCGCTGGTGGATGTACTCGATGGAACCAACGTCGATTCCCCGCGTCGGCTGTGACGCGATGACCAGTTTGACGTCCCGTGAGAACTCGCGGGCCACGATCAGCTTCTGTTGGTTGCCGCCGGAAAGCGAGCCGGCGGTCACGGTGGCGGACGGAGTCCGGATGTCGTACTGCCCGATCAACTCGTCGGCGTGACGTCTCGCCTCGTCCCAATCCATCACCACCCCTCGGCTGTAGGGCCTGTCGTAGTAGGAGTCCAGCACCAGGTTCTCGACGAGGTCGAAGCTCAGCACCAGACCGTCCCGCTGGCGGTCTTCGGGGACGTGGGCGACCTCGAGCTGATGCAGACGCCTCGGCGAGGCGAGAGTGATGTCGTGGTCCCCGATCAAGACCTTGCCTGCGATAGGCAGCATGAGACCGGTGATGGCTTCGACCAGCTCGGTCTGCCCGTTCCCCTGCACTCCGGCGATCCCGACGATCTCGCCGGAGCGCACCTCGAAGCTGACGTCGTTAACCGCGGTGTGACGGCGCTCGTCCTGAACCACCAGATTCTCCACCGAAAGGACGATTTCCCCCGGCTCGGCGGCGGCCTTGTCAACCACGAGGTCGACGGGCCGGCCCACCATCATCTCGGCGAGAGACTCTCGGGTCGCCTGCCCGGGGAGGGCCTCACCAACGATCTTGCCCCTTCGCAGCACCGCGATCCGATCGGCGATCTCCAGCATCTCGCCCAGCTTGTGGGTGATGAAGATGATCCCCTTGCCGGCTTCCTTCAAAGAGCGGACGATGTCGAAGAAGTCCTCGACCTCCTGGGGAGTCAGGACCGCCGTTGGCTCGTCGAAGACGATTATCTCCGCCTCCCGAAACAGGACCTTGATGATCTCGATCCGTTGTTGAACCCCCACCGGCAAGTCCTCGACGATCGCTTCGGGATCGACCTCCAAGCGATACTTCGCGGAGATCTCCCGAACCTCTCTCCTGGCCTCGGCGATGTCGATGTGACCGAAGAGCGCCCTGGCAGGCTCGACTCCGAGTACCACGTTTTCGGTGACAGTGAAGACGGGAACCAGCATGAAATGCTGATGGACCATGCCGATCCCGGCGGCGATGGCATCCCCGGGATCCTCGAAGTGAACCAGCTGGCCATCGATGAGCACTTCGCCTTCATCGGCTCCGTATAGCCCATAGAGGATGTTCATCAGGGTGGTCTTGCCCGCCCCGTTCTCCCCGAGCAGCCCGACGATCTCGCCTGAGGTGACTGTCAGATCGACGGAATCGTTCGCCACCACGCCCGGAAAGCGCTTGGTGACATTCTTCAACTCCAGCCTCAAGAGGGACCGCCCATGACCGGCCGGAAGCTTAGCCAGGCGGACATGGTCGAGACGGACGGCCAAAAAGAGGAGGCCCCCGTCGTGATAACGGGGGCCCCTGTTATTTGCGGGCTTTGTCTACGAGACGGGCGGGTTCGCTAACCCGAGCACGAGTCGCTTGCGCCTTCTGCCAGGTCGCAGGCAACGATGCTGCCGTCGACCAGACCGGCGCGGATCGCCTCGACATCGGCTTGGAGCCCGGCATCAACGGCTTCGTTGATCCCACCGATGCCCACACCATCTTCGGCGATGGTGAATACCCGAGTGCCACCGCTGAAGGTGCCCTCGGCAACGTCCTTGATCGTCGAAGAGACCGCCACGTCGAGGCCCTTGAGCACTGACGTCAGGATCACGTCGGTGTACTCGGGAAGGGTCTCGAACCAGTCGGCGTCGACGCCGATGACCCACACGTTGCCTAGCTCTTGGGCCAGGGCCGCCGAGCCCACCCCCACAGGACCTGCCACCGGCAGGATCACGTCGGCGCCCTCGTCCACGAAGGACTGGGTCAGGTTGCGGCCGTTGTCGGCGTTCTCGAAGTCGCCCGTGAAAGCGCCGGCCTGAGTCTCGGGATTCCAACCCAAGACCTGGACATCGGTGCCGTTCTCCTGGTTGTAATACCGAACGCCATAGACGAATCCGTCCATGAAGCAGGTCACGCCACAGGGGATCTGGATGCCGCCATAGGTGGCGACCACACCGTTCTCGGACACACCCGCAGCCAGGTACCCGGCCATGAAGGCGGCGTCGGTGGTGCCGAAGACGGCGCCACGAACATTCGGGATCTCGGGATCGTAAGCGAAGTCGATGATCTCGAAGGGCTGGTCGGGGTTGGCCTCGGCAGCCTCCTGGGTGGCGGTGCCGAGAAGGAAACCGACAGTGATGATCAGGTCACAACCTTCATCCAGCCATGATTGGATGTTCGGCCCGTAGTCGGTTTCTGCCTGGGACTCGAGGTAGTTGGACTCTGGGACCGCGTATCCGGCTTCGACGGCATCCGTGATGCCCTTGAAAGCCGTCTGGTTGAACGACTTGTCGTCGATACCACCAGTGTCGGTCACCTGGCATGCCAGGATCGGCTCAGGCATAGGCTCGCCGGAAGTCGTCGTCGGCTCTTCCGCGGCTGTCGTAGTCGGCTCATCGCCCGCGGTGGTGGTCGGTTCCTCCGCCGCAGTGGTTGTGGTATCGCCTCCATCGCCGTCGCCACAGGCCGCAAGGACCAGGGCAAGGACGGTGAGGACGGCGAAATACCGCAGATAGCGTTTCACGCTGTTGTTCCTCCGTGTTTGTTTGGAAACCGGCAGAGAACTGCCGACTGTTCACATTAACGACGAAATGGGGGCTAGGTCGTGGCGGCGAGTGGTTGTGGGCGAACCCAGTAGATCCAAGGAATCGAGACCAACGTGACCAGACCCTTGAAGATCACGTTGACGTAGAAGATCGACCAGGCCACCTCGGAGGGGAACACTGTGAACAACGTCGCCAGACCCACGAAGATGGCCGAATCGACCGGGATGGCGACAGCATTCGACACGAGCACCCGTCCCCACTGGTGCCGCTCCCCAAACCGACTCACCCAACGCGAATAGGCCTCGGTATCGATCAGCTCGGCAACGACCTCGGCCACTATGGAAGCGACCACGATCCCCCAAACCGGGGAGAGGGCAATCCCGAACTCGAGCTGAGGGCCGGTAAAGCTGTCCGGTGGGAGATTGGCCACCAGCCAGAAGAAACCGGCCATGAATACGTTGATGCCGGCCGCGAGAAAGATGAGGGTCCGCGCCGCCGACTTGCCGGCGATCTTGTGGACCAGATCGCGCAGGGTGAAGGTAAAGGGATAGATGAGGGTCCCCGCATCGACGGCAGAGCCTCCGACGTCGATGATGCGGAGACTGCCAATGTCGGCCAGCATCTGCGCCGCCACATATGCCCCCCCGACGATGAGCAGCGATCGGATCGCCCGATTCATTGAGCATCAACCATCAGACCCGTGAAGATAGGGCGAGAATGTCGACATGAGCTTCTTTGCCTCCATTCAGCGTCTCGCCGATGCCACTCCTCCCGAGCGCAACCGGGTGATCGATTTGTTGCGGACGGCATCGATCCTCGTTGTCGTGTTCGGCCACTGGCTGATGGCGGCAGTGACTGTGGATGGCGGGGAGCTGATCCCGGGTCACCTCCTGATCCTGGCGGATTGGACCCACCCCCTCACCTGGATCTTCCAGGTGATGCCGGTGTTCTTCCTGGTAGGCGGGTACGCCAATGGACTGTCCTGGCGATCGGCTCGTCGCCGGGGAGAGGGATATGGAAGCTGGCTTCGAGCGAGGCTGCGACGGTTGGCCCTGCCCGTGGTGCCGCTCCTCCTGTTCTGGACCGCCGGCGGCTGGCTCGGTCTGCGGCTCGGTCTCGACTGGGAAGTGCTGCAGCTGGCATCTCAGGTCGCCCTGGTCCCGACCTGGTTCCTGGCTGCCTACGTCGTGATCGTGACCATCGCTCCCATCGGGTTGTGGGTCTGGGAGCGCTGGGGATGGTGGTCGATCGCGACCGGGATCGCCCTTGCCGGTCTGTGTGACTACCTCTCCATCGCCGTGGGTGTCATCCCGGTCGGATTCCTCAACTACGTGTTGGTTTGGGGAACCGTCCACCAGATCGGCTACGCCTGGCTCGACGGCACCATCGAAGAGTTGTGGAAGCGAGGGCTCATGGCTGGCGTCGGCTTGATCGGCACCTTGCTCTTGGTGGGTCTCGGGCCATATCCGGTTGCCATGGTGGGTCTCGACACCTCAGAGATAACCAATTCCTATCCGCCCCGAGTGACCCTGGCTCTTCTCGGCATGTTCCAGGCCGGGCTCGCCCTCATGGCGGAGAAACCGTTGCAGCGCCTGATGCAGAGGCGGGGGGCCTGGACCTTTGTCGTGGGGGTGAGCGCCAGGATCATGACTCTCTATCTATGGCATCTCACCGCGATGGTCATCGTGATCGGGCTCTCGCTGGCGGCTGGAGGCTTCGGCCTCGGGGCCGAGCCGCTGGGCGGCGTTTGGTGGCTGACCCGACCCATCTGGTTCCTGGTCCTCGGCGTGGTGACCATCGGCCTGGTTGCGGTCTTCGGAAGATTCGAGACTCCCGTTAGCGACCTGCGCCCCGCGCCCCCGTGGTGGAGGCCGGTGGTTGCCGTGCTCGGGATCTGCGCCGGTCTCGGTTTCCTGGCCGCAATCGGCATCGCCGACGACGACGGGCTCAACGGCCTGGTGCTCAGCCTGCCCATCATCGGCGTGGTCCTCGGCGGCGTGTCTCGTGTTCCGGGTCGGGGACGACCCCTCGCCGCCGAGGGAAGCTGATTCTCCGAGCAGCCTTGCGATGGAACGTACCCGCGCAGGTATGCGTCTATTGGGCGGAATGATCGAGGAGCACATCCCCAAGGCCGAGCCTGCCTTCGTGGACTCGTTCGAGCGGTTCTATCGGGACAACTGGCAGCGGGTATACCGGGCGCTGGTGTTGAGCGTGAGCGACTCCGACCTCGCCAGGGAGGCTGCCGATGAAGCGATGGTCCGCGCTTACGAGCGCTGGCGAAAGGTGTCGAGGATGTCCAATCCAGAGGGGTGGGTGTTTCGGGTAGGGATGAACTGGGCCACATCGCGACTCCGCCGCCGCAGCCTCCAGCTTCGCAAGGTCGAGGCGGTCGGTGTCGTTCAAGACCCTGAGGTCGCCGAGCCAAAGCTGATCGATGCGGTCCGCAACCTCCCCCGACGCCACCGGGACGTGGTAGTCGCCCGCTATCTGCTCGACATGTCCGAAGCCGACACTGCCCTTGCTCTCGGGATTCCCGTAGGAACGGTCAAGAGCCGTCTCAGCCGCGCCCTGGCAACTCTCAAGGAGGTCTTGTCATGACACTTGACGAGCGAATTCGATCCAACCTGAAAGCGGCCGCTGCCGCCGTCCCGTCGGCCGCCCCGGGAGACCCGAACGAGATTCGGAACCGCGGGAAACGGAGACGGTGGGTGCGCCGCGCCGGTTGGGGTCTCGCCACCGGGATCGTCGTGCTCGGCACTGTCGCCCTGGCCCTCCCCTATGACCCGAATCCGATCGACCCGGCCACTACCCATGATGTGGATTCCGTCGAGATCGCCGACCTCGCCGTTGCCGTCACCGCCTCCGAGCCGGTCTCGACCGGCCCCGATGTCTGGTTGGGCCTGCCCGGCCCGTCGCCGGAGTTCGACACCTCGGCACTCGGGCCTAACCTCTCGTTCGCTCCCGGCGAGCCGATGCCAGGCGACCTGAGCGACCGGGTGTCCCGGGCGGTTTACCTGGGCGACTTGGCCGGTGAGCCGTTCTACATCTACTCAAACCCTGCCCCCTCGATTTGGGACCGGATATTCGAAGTCACGTACGGCAACTTCTCGGGTGACATCCTCGGAACCTCACTTGGTTGTTGTAGCGGTGGGGACATGGATCATGAGGAGGGACTTCCCGGCCTCAGCTTCTCGCAGGCGACCGGCGAGCCGGACTTGATCGTTGCCGAATGGCTGGGGCTCTCGCTCGATGTATCGGTCGTCGCCTATCAGGTCGATGGGGTCTTCATCGGCTGGCAAACACCGGTCGGTGGGGTCTCCTCGATCCGCCTCGAGGAGGTACCAGACGAGTTTGCCTTCATCGCCTTCGACGTCCATGGAGAGGAGCTGAATCGGTTCCAGCCTGTGCAACGGTCTTCGATGGGAGACGTGGGGGGATCATCGGTGGAGGGCGAGTCCGAAAGCACGTCGACCCTGCCCGGATCCGATTGGGCACCCCTCACCAACGAAGGCTCTGAGATCCTGCCCGACGAGATCCCGAGCGACGAGCTTCGTGCCCTCATCGGCCCCCAACCCGGCGATCGGTTGTTCCTGGTGCCGATCGACGGCGACCAGATCGTCGTCGTGCTCCGTGACGGTGAGACGCCGCACGCCTTTGCGATCTCGTGCGAGGTGTTGGCGGCAATCGACCTGCCCCAAGGATGGAGTGAAACCTGTCTCGACTGAGATCCGTGCCGGGCTCCAGCGAGTCACGACTGGAGAAATGCCGCCCTGTAGCCTGCCGAGATCATCGATCGGAGGCCAATCATCGGTCCGAGGGTCTACGACGAGATCGGAGGCACCTATGCGGCGGGACGCCAACCCGAACCGACGTGGGAGCGGCTGATTGCTCGCCACCTGACCGCCTGTCGCACCCTTATCAACGTTGGCGCCGGCGCCGGATCGTACGAGCCTTCCCAACTCACTGTCTATCCGGTGGAGCCATCCTGGCGGATGATCTCCCAGCGGTCGCAGGAAAGAACCAGAGCGATTCAGGGGACAGCGGAGAACCTCCCGCTGGCGAACGCCAGTATCGATGCTGCGATGACAGTGCTCAGCCTGCACCATTGGGCCGACTGGAGACGAGGCCTCTCAGAGATGAGACGAGTCGCTCCAGGTCTACAGCTGATCCTGACTTTCGACCCGGTGATACACAATTCCTTTTGGCTGATTGAGGAGTACATCCCGGAGATGGCCGAGTTGACCTCAAACAATCCGCCGTCACCCGAGCAAATCGCAGATTGTCTCGATGCCGATCATGTCGAGATCGAGGTGCTCGCGGTGCCGGCAGACTGTGCCGACGGGGTTCTGCCCGCTTTCTGGGCCCGGCCGCACGCCTATCTGGACCCGGAGGTACATGCGTACTCGTCGAGCTTCTCCCTCGTTTCCGACACGGCTGTCTCCATGGGAACGCGCAAACTGGCCGACGACCTAACCGATGGCACATGGCACCAGCGACATGCCGAGATCTTGGGCAACGAGAGTCTCGACTGCGGCTTTCGTCTCATCGCCGCACGATGACGACCCTCTGGAATCTGTCCTTCGGGCCCTGTAGGATCGAACGTATGTTCGGGGAGTGGAGATGAGTTCCCTCAGATCGGCACTGGAAGAATGGATCACCGAGGACGCGGATGCGCTTCATGTCGACCAGCTCGCCGACGACCTCGTCGAGCTGGAACTGGTCAGCGGTTTGATCGAGGCGATCAGGGCCGACCGGATCGAGGTCTTCGGCCGTAAGGCCGGGCATCGGGCCCATGGCTACCCGTCGATGACTGCCTTCCTCAAGCACCGTTGTCGCATGGCCACCGGCCGGGCACGACGTCTGGTGGCCGCGGCTCAGGCCAAGGACATCGCACCGCAAGTGTTCCAGGCATGGTTCAGCAGCAGACTCTCCACCGACCAGGCCCATCGCCTCCTAGACACCGCCTCGGCTGCTCCGAAGGAGTTCTCAAGCGCCGAGGAGATTCTGATCGAGGCAGTCCAGGACCTCTCCCATGCCGACACCCGACGGGTGCTCGACTACTGGCGCCAGTCGGTCGACGGTCCGGATACCGCGATGTCCGAAGTCGAACAGGAGGACCTGAGGGGAGTGTCCATGTCGATCAGCCTCGGCGGGATGCTCCGGGTCGACGCTTGGATGACACCCGTCGCCGGCCAGGCACTGCTCACTGCGCTCGACGCTCTGATGCCGCCACCTGATCCCCACGACGGTCGGACACCGCGCCAACGACGTCACGACGCCCTTGAAGACCTGGCCCGTGAGTATCTCGATCAGGGGCAGACTCCAACCGTTGGAGGCGAGAAGCCCCACATCACCCTTGTCTGTGACCTTCCCGCTCTTCAGGGCATTGCAGGCGGGCTCCACGAGACCGAGACCGGACAGGTCCTCACTGTCGACCAACTCCGTACCGTCGTCTGTGACTGCTCCATCAGCAGAGTGGTCCTCGGGCCAGACTCGGAGATCATCGACGTGGGACGACGCACCCGTCTCATCCCAGCTGGGCTGAGACGAGCAATCATCGCCCGAGACCGTCATTGCACCTGGGCCGGCTGCGACCGCAACCCGCGCTGGTGCGACGGGAGCTTCCCCCAAAGTGATGGACACCTTCGTCCTGGGATAGCCTCCTGGGGGAAGGGAGCGCATGCTCATGTCGGACCGTTATCCGCCCGAATTCCGGGCCCAGGTCGTTGCTCTTTACCGCGACGGGGTCTCTGCGAAG
>DATKEA010000047.1:0-2215 GCA_035544615.1 Acidimicrobiia bacterium
ATTCGCCAGCTTCGGCTTCCCCGAGAGCCACTCGGTGAGCTTCGCCTACATCGTCTACATGTCGGCCTGGCTCCGCTTCCACTATCCCGCCGAGTACCTGGCCGGGTTGCTCAACGCCCAGCCGATGGGGTTCTACAGCCCAAACTCCCTGGTCCAGGATGCCCAGCGACACGGGGTGATGGTGTGGGGGCCCGATGTGAACTCCTCCTGGCACGATTGCACCATCGAACCGGCCGAAGCCGACCCCGACGATGTGATCGTCTATCTGGGACAGGCATGGAGGCGGGGGAGGGGACACGTCGACGACCCGGTGCGGCCGGTGGTGGCGGTGCGCATGGGATTGCGGTACGTGCGCAACCTGGGGGAGGGGGAGATCACGCGCATCGAGGCCGCCCGGGTGCTGGGCGGTGGCTTCGAGTCACCGGAGGACCTCGCTTTCCGCACCGGCCTCGGCGTGGAGTCTCTGGAGGGACTGGCCGCGGCGGGAGCGCTCGAGTCGGTTGGGTTGGGGAGGAGAGAAGGGATGTGGGCAGCGGGAGCGCTCGCGGAGATCGACCAGGAGCGTCTCGCGCTGTCGCCGGGGGTGGAGGCGCCCACCCTGGCGGGGATGAGCTCCGAGGAGACCCATCGCGCCGACCTGTGGGCCACCGGGGTGTCGGCGGCTCATCCGATGAGTTTCGTCAGGGACTGGCTCGACGGTTGTCTCACCGCCGCCGAGACTCTCGAGCTGAGACGGAACGCCGCCCGGGTCAAGGTCGCCGGGGTGATCACTCACCGCCAGCGGCCGGGGACCGCCAAGGGCGTCTACTTCCTCAACCTGGAGGACGAGACCGGTTTGCTCAACATAATCGTCCTGCCCGACGTCTGGGCGAGACACCGCCACATCGTCCGCAAGAGCCCTGCCCTGGTCATCCATGGGAGGCTGGAGCACCACGACGGGGTGACCAATGTCGTGGCCAGGGATTTCGAGCCGATCGGGATCCAGACCGTGAGATCGCGGGACTTCAGGTGATCAATCGACCCTCACTTCGCGCATGGCGTGAGACTGTGCCTCCCCCTCCACCAAGAAGACGGTGATGCTCCCGTCGGTCTTCAGAACCGCGGCCGAGGTCTCGTAAGAGGTGACATTGCTGTTCCTCATCGCCGCCTGCACCTCCTCTTTCGATACCCGCTCTCTCTTGAGGATGCTTTCGAGGTAGTTGCCTCTCCAGAACAGCAACTGGGGCACCCCGGTCACCAGCTGCTCGAACCATTGCGACCTGACATAGATCCAGGTCATCATGTACTGCAGGGCCACGAGCAGTGACAACGCCACCACTCCATCGGCAAGGGTCACTGTCTTCGACACCATCAGAGAGGCAAAGGCCGAGCCGAGGGTGATGGTGATGATGAAGTCGAAGGCATTCATCTTGGAGAGCGTCCGCTTCCCGGACACTCTGAGGAGGACGATCAAGGCCACATAGCCCAAGGTCCCCATGACCACCACTCGAAGTGTGGAATCCCAGTCGTTGAAGAACATCGTCCTCCCGTGTTGCTCGGCGACTATCTACCCGACCAAGGGGAAGGCTGAACCCTTCAGATGCTTGTCAGCCCCTGCAGGCGAAGACGTCCCAACCGCCCCCGTCGTAGACCTCCCAGGCCGCGGCGGCAGCGGAGGCTTCGGGGTCTGTGGGGCGGGCACCGGGGAACCCCGCATTTGCCGCCCGCTGCTCCCAGTACTGGGGGAGATGATGGAAGAGGCCGACCCCTCCGTCCCGAAGGTCGACCGACTCGGGATCGAATCGGGACTCGCACCAGGCGACCCTGACCGCACGGTTGACGTCCTTGGGCTGGAAGTACAGACTCACGATGGCCCTCACCTCCACCTGGGAGAGCCACCCGGTCTCCGGGGACGCGATGGTCCCGGTCGCAGCGGCGGTGGCGTCGCCCCCCGCCGACACCCCGTTGTCGGCCGAGGCCGTTTCGGCCGGCAGTTGCGATTCGGAGGCGGGGGCCTGCCCGCCGAGGAGAGCGAAGGTCAATCCGGCGTAGGCGCCGGCGTTGTGGCCGATCGAGGCCGCGGCCGCCTCCGCCCGCACCTGGTCGGGGCTGGGATCGATGTTCCCGAAGGCTGCGAACCCGGCGAAGGCCAGAAGAGCTACCGCGACCCACCCGGCGACGAGAGAAAAACGTCTGTAACGCATCAATGCTGACTCCACATGGGCCGCAACCCATG
>DATKEA010000048.1:0-4893 GCA_035544615.1 Acidimicrobiia bacterium
CGTCAGCTACAAGCAGTACTGGGTTGATGAAGCCGCGGGGAAGATTTTTTGCCTCGTTGACGCCCCCGACGCTGAGACAGCAGCAACGGTTCATCGGGAGGCTCACGGTTTGGTCGCCCAGGAGATCTACGAGGTCTCGGAAGGTTCCTAGCCTCCCAACGACAGGGGCTTCGTAGGGAAACGGGACGTGCCGGCCACAGGCCGATGATGCATACGCCTTTGACGCACCAGCCGATTCATTATGAAATGTACCTTGGCGGGTCGAGGGCGACAGGAGGTCGGTTGAGGCAACAGGCTTGAGTCGTTCGGAGGCCATTCGCAGGCCCTGGTCGAAGCAGCGTCACGACTCCACGACATGCGCGCTTTGGCCTCGGAGGTGGCGGCACTGGAAGCAGACGAGGAGGACAGACTCGAGCTGCTGGCCGTAGCCGATCTCAATGACCGGGCTCGAGGGGTTACGGCTGCTCCGCATCCGTTGCCAGAAAACTGAATGAGCAATCGTCGGCGAGGCGATTCCCCGCCCTGACGTCCCTATGTGGAGAGACCGTCGAGAAATGGGTCGACGGTGGCGTCGTTTTCGGCCATCCCCCAGACCTCGGTGGCCTTGCCGTCCTTCATGTGGAAGACCTGCACATACTTCCATTCGGCGCTCGAACCGTCGGGTGCCGAAGCGGAAGCCTCCCCGAGCACCACCACATGTTCGTCGTTGCCCAGGATGTCGTGTATCTCCGGAGAGGGAGGCGTTCCACCCATCGCCTGAGCCTGGCGGGCGAAGAAGGCAAGGACGTTGTCTCTGCCCTCATAGGCACCAGCCCATTTGCTATTGCCTCCCACATGCCAGACGATGTCGTCGGCGAGATGATCCTCCATCCATTTCATGTCTGACCGTGAGAAGGCGTCGAAGCCTTCCCGGACCACGCTGACATTGGGATGCTCGTGATGGGTCATGTCGTCGTCCTCCTCGGTCGGGTGCTTGCTCATCTCGGGTCGTTGACCGCCGCGGCCGCATGGCCGCGGCAGCGGCCGGCCCGTCCCACATTGAGCCTCCTTCGAGCCTACTCCCCGCGGTCTCGCCGGGAGCACCGCCGTGACCGGGGGCGATGCCGGTACTGAGGCCGTTCAGTGAATCAGCCAGATCCGACCTGGAAGCCTTGGCTAGCACGTCGGCGTCGACACCGGTGACCTGCTCGGCCAACCACATGTACTCCGCCAGGGTGATGTACCGGATCACCGGCCGAGACGTTCGAGCAACTCCCGATCACGTTCGAGCAGCCGCTTCGCTCGGCTGGTGAATTCTTCATCCTCTCGCACCCGTTGGATCTCATTGCTGAGCGCTTCGATGATCAAGGCATTGACGCTCGTACCTTGGACCCGAGCCACCGCCTCGGCATCATCTGCCAGGCCCTCGGGAAGACGCACAGTTGTTTGCTTGCTCATGGCTTCAGCTCAGAGAGAAGAACTGCAACCAACTGTCGACATCGCCCTCCTGGTATTATCAGCGTTAGAGGTTCTTAGCCTGATAAATGCGCCGGGTTTCCAAGCCGACCACGGTCACCGGATCGCACCAACCGGATAGAAATCTTCTTCGCCGGACCCAGCCTGAGGAGCGTGCAACGGGGCAACCGCTTCCGCGTCACTCGCCAGGCTTGGCCAGGCAAAGACACCGGCCTAGCCACTGAGCGGCAATGGTGACAATGCGTAGTCGACGGCCTGGTCGAAGGTCATGTTGGCTCCCTGGGCCCACACCAGCTCGAACTCGGCATCTCCAAGGGCGGTGCGGGCAGCATCCCAACTGCTTTGGAAGCTCTGGCGGCGGGCTCCCGACAGGAGATCGCCGACCTCGCGTCGCAGCCTTTCGGCCGCTGCAGCCAGCCGGGTACCACGCAGCGGCCCATCGAGGGCGATCTCGACACCGGCAAGTCGTTCGAGACAACGCACGGAGGCAGACCGGTCGCCGATTTGACGGCTGGTGTCGAGAGCAGCAAGCAGTCGAGCTCTGGTCTCGTCCATGTCGCCGCGCCCGTAAGCCACTTTCGCCAGGTGACGCGTTGCCATGGCGACGCCCCACTCGTTCTCCAGCTCTGCGAAGAGATCGCGGCCGCTCTGACCCAGCGCCTCGGCCCGGTCGAGCTCTTCCATCGCCAGCGCCGCGTCGCATTGATTCACCAGGTTCACCGCGCGGCCGTAGTCATCACCCTGGGACTGCAGTATCTGCTCGGCCTCGTCGAGTCGTTCCAGGGCGCGCGGGATGTCGCCCGTGTCGACGAGAATTCCGCCGAGCGAGGTGAGGCTCATGGCAACCCGCTGCTCGTCGCCCAGCTCCCGGAAAATGGCCAAGGCCTCCTCGAATCTGACGATGGCCTCGTCGAGGCGGCCCAGCCGCTCCTGCATGGCCGCGGAGTAGTAGACGAGCCTGACTTTCAGGGCGAGTGGTGTGTCGAGCGCGGAGTCAGCGGCCAGCTGCAGCCAGCGCAGTGCGTCGACCGGGTCGCCCCTGAGATACCAGAACCATCCCATCACATTGGCCAGCTCGACGCCGACCTCTCTCGAGCCTTTAGGGTCTTCCAGAGCCCAACGGAGCGCCGCCCTGAGATTGGTTGTCTCTTGTTCGATCTTGACCATCCACTGGTCAGCGTCTGCTCGGTCGATGTGCTCGTTGGCGGTTCGCATGAATGCCAGGAAGTGCTCCGCGTGGCGCCGGGAGACTTCCGAGAGGTCGCCGGCACGATCGAGCTCGCTCCGGGCGAACTCTCTGACCGTCTCGAGCATTCGGAAACGGGAGGTGTCGGCGTCCGATTCATCCCGCCACAACAGGCTCTGGCTCACCAGAGAGGAGACGCCGCCCAGAACATCGAGACCGTTCTCCCCGCCCACGACCGTTTCCAGGTCGGTGAGTGTGGCCCCGCCGGCGAACACCGACATCTGGGTGAAGATCTTCCGTCCGGTGTCGTCGAGCAGGCGATAGCTCCAGTTGATGGTGGCCCACAGTGTGCGCTGCCGTTCGTCCAGGTCGGCGGCGCCGCCGGTCAGCATCTCGATCCGGAGTCGTTCGAGCAGTTCGGTCGGGGTGAGGACGGCGAGCTGGGCCGCCGCAAGCTCAATGGCGAGGGGAAGGCCGTCGAGCCGCCGACAGATCTCCACAACGGTGGCGAAGTTGCCGGATGTGATCTCGAACGTGGGGACAGCTCCTCTCGCCCGGTCGACGAACAAGGCCACCGCTTCTGACCGGGATGCCGCCTCGGGGTCGCTGGTGCCCGCGGACACTCCGAGCGGGGTGAGCGGATAGAGGCGCTCACCGGAGATGTTGAGAGTGGAACGGGAGGTGACCAGCACTCTCAGACTGGGGCACTTGGCCAGCAAGTCCGCCACCAGGACGAGAGCGGCGGCGGGAAGGTGTTCGAAGTTGTCCAGGATCAGCAGCAACTGAAGGTCGTGCAGATGCTCGACGAGCGTCACCGTCGGATCCTCGCCCTCCGAGGCACCCACTTCGGCGGCGATGTTCAGCGCCACCTCGTAGGCCTCGGTCAGGGTTGCCAGCGGCACGAACGCCACCCCGTCCGAGAATTGCTCGGCCCATCTGCGACCGACGTGGACCGCAAGCCTGGTCTTGCCGATGCCGCCCGGTCCGACGAGTGTGACATGACGAGATTCGGGGCCGATCAAGAGCTCGAGGACGGCGTCCACGTCGTCGCTCCTTCCCACGAACCGAGTGGTAGGTTCGGGGAGGTCGCTGGTCCAGTGCGGGGCTCGCAACGGGGGAAACTCGGCTTTCAGCCCGGGCCCCTGGAGCTGATAGAGACGCTCGGGGCGCTTCAAGTCCTTGAGTCGGTATTGGCCAAGGGACACCCACCCGACCCCCGACTCGTCGGTGAGCTGCATCGTGGGCGAGGATGCGATCACCTGACCCCCATGGGCGGCGTCTGCGATGCGGGCCGCCCGATGGACGTCCATGCCGACGTAGTTCTCGTCCATTGAGACCGGCGACCCGGTGTGCAGCCCCATACGCACTTTCACCTCGACGCCGGCGGGCCACTGGTGCTCGGCGAGCGCCAGCTGCGCGATCGACGCCGCTGCTGCGGCCTGGTTGGCGGTGGGGAAGACGATGAAGCAACCGTCTCCCTGCGTTGCCACCAGTCGACCCCCGTGCTGCTCGACGCTGGAGAGGATCAGCTTGTAATGATCGTTCAGCAGGCTGCGGTACTCGTCCCCCAGGGCGCCGAGAAGCCGGGTCGAGCCCTCGATGTCGGTGAACATGAGGGTGATTGTGCCGCTAGGCAGCTCCCTCGTTTGGTCCTCCACTGCTGATAGGGAAACCTACACGAAGACACTCCAGACCAACCCAGCCTGGAGCCTCTCACACGAGACTTCGAGTCTACGGACGACTCAGTCGAGTGGAGTCATGCGCCCGAATGCGCCACGCTCCGGCAAAAGGTAAGTTCGCCCCACCCTTGCCGAGAGCAAGTCGGGCCTATCACGTGCTCTGACGGCGGTAGCGCCGGGGTCAGCGGGGCCGGCCGGCGCTCAAGGCCGGCGCCGATTTAGAAACAGGACGTGTTGGGTGGCGCCGCGCAGGCCGCCACAGGGAAACGGGGCGTGTGGGGTCAGTAGACCAATCTGATGAGTTGAGCTCAGCCGCACTCCGACGATGGGCATCAAACCCAGTTAGTCGATGATGATGGTCACCCTGTCAGACAGGACGACCAGGTCTTGTTCACGTGTCCGGTGCGGCACTCGAATCCATAGGAAGTCAGGCGATCACGCGCGTATCCCCGGGGTGGGCGTCCCCTGAAGTCCCTCCCCGAACGGAGGAGGGCGTTGAATCGCCGAGCCTGGACAATCGGCTTCCAGGTACAAGACATGGAACGGCCGCTGCCTCCTACGGCCTCCGCTTCA
>DATKEA010000049.1:0-7008 GCA_035544615.1 Acidimicrobiia bacterium
CACGACGGGCCCGTTTGACCTAGGGCTTGCTCCTCATCGCTTGTCCACCGGGTCCAAGCGGCGGACGCATTTCCCCCGCCTACCGGGGCCACCCCGTCTCGTTGAGTTCCGGAGATGACCCTCAGGCGAATGCTGTCCACCGCCGTCGACCCGAATGACACGTTGGGCCCGGCGGGAAACGGAGCCATGCGTTGCGACCTCGTTCGAGACTTCGGTTGCCTGGCTTGGCGGATGTATTGCAGAGCATTCACGGTCTACCGGCCCCTGACCACAGGTCAAAATCCGTCAGAGGGGCCGGTAGACCGCAGATGGTCGTGTCTATGGGGTTATGACGAGCGTGTCGAGCACCGTGTCCAGCGCGGCTGCGAGTTCCGTCACGTGCTCTTCACTGGACTCGGGGGACCGGGTCGCCGTGGTCGCGATGTGGCCGCGGCCGAGAAGGATTCCCCGCACTCAAAGGCAATTGCGATTGGGCCGCTTGGGGCCCGCCATCGACAGGACCATGAAAGTTCTGGCCTGATCCTGGGCCAACCAACGTCGCGGACCGGCTATCACCCATTGGGCAGCAAGATCGCTCCTGGGCCGCCTCCCGGGAACTGGAAAGCTCCGGTTTCGGCGACCTCTGTGGCGGATCCTGGTAATGGCTCGTCGAGGTCGGCGAGCACCACCTGCTGGCCGATACTGAGATCGCCGCTGGTGATCTCGGTCCATGTCCCGCCGATCACCCCCACCTGCACGGTCACGGTGGTCAGCGTTCCGTCGGTGTTGACCACGGTTACGGTGTGACTGGTCCCATCGAGGGAGACCGCGGACGTGGGAACAGCAATCACCGATTCGGCCTTGCCGGTCACTATCCCGATATTGCCGATATTCCCGTTGCGCAGGGTTGAGGTCTGGTCATCGAGCCCGACCGTGACTCGGTAGGTGGTTGTGTTGGCTTCGGCGGGGACTGCTGAGACCTGCACCACCTCACCGGCCATCGACTCGGTGCTTCCGTCGGCAACGAGTGTCGTCGACTGGCCCACCTCGATCTCGGCGATGTCGTTAATGCTGACCATTAGCGTCGCTTCGTATCCGCCCGAGCCTTCGATGACGATGGTCTCAGTATCGGTTGCTCCGGTGATGTCGTCTCCAGCCTCGATGTTGACCGAGGTGACCGCTCCTGTGATGGGGCTGACAATTGTGGCCTGAGCTAGAGCTTGTTCCGCGACTTCGACTTGCAGGATTGCAGCGTTCACCGCGGACTGGTAGGCGATCAGATCTTCGGAGGAGGGGCTCTCCGTTTCGACCGTCGCACCACCAAGGTTGCCTCCCCCACCGGCCGGTTGGCGATCATTCGGGATCGACACGTCCGGGGCCCCGCCATCGGAGGGAACGCCTGTGCTGGGAGGGGTACCCGTGTCCGGAGCAGTGCCCGGCGTTGTGGTGGTGGTCGAGCCTGGGATGGTCGTAGTCGACGTGTCTGGTGTGGTGGTGGTCGTCGAGTCGGGGATCGTGGTGGTGGTGGTGGTCGACGATTGGTCTTCCAGCTCCTCAGCCCACTCGGTTAGCAGGGCATCCAGCGTGGCCACGGCTGCGGCAAGCTCGGTTTGAGCGTCCCTGACCGCTTGCTGGGCGGCGATTACCTCGTCGAGTACGGTTCGGCACGCTTCGACCGTGTCAACGTCGACGGCATCGCAAATGAGCGTCGCCTGATCGAGGGCCGCCGAGGCGTCCGTCATCGCGGCGTCGACAGCCTGTTGGGCGTCGAGTACGGCTTGTTGGGCGGCTGAGATGTCGTCGTCGAGATGGGAGGCTGCAATGATCGTGACGGTCTCCTCGGGGGTGTACAGGGCGAGGAGGACAGTGGCGGTCTCCTCCGCCGACACGCCTAGAACTCCGCTGGTGACTGATGTCGGATCTTCGCCGTCGAGGGCGACCGCCAACACCAGCTCGGCTTGGGCCAGGCCGGCTTGTCGTTGTCGAAGGGTCTCCTCGAGCTGTTCGCCGTCAAGGGTCGCCAGCGTATCGCCGATGCTGACCGTGTCACCAACGGCCACCTCGACGCCTTCGACCGTCCCGCTGGTGGGGAAGGTCACCTCGGCTTGAGTCACTGGTTCAATCGTGGCAACCCCGGTGTAGGTCTGCTCTATTTCTTGTGCGGCCACCGCCGCAGTGCGGTAGTTGCCGGCTTCTTCGCTGGAGTCGACCTGCACGAGGAACCCGGCTCCGGCGATCAGGGCAACCACTATCAGGAGGGCGAGGAGACGTCTTCCGAGTCTCCCCCTCCGGGTCGGGTTGAGCACGGATTCAGGGACGGCTGGTAGTTGTGATGTCGTTCGGTTGGCAGTCATTATTCGCTCCTGAGGGCGTCGATTGGGGTGAGACGGGCGGCCCGGGATGCCGGGTAGACCCCGAAGATCACGCCGACGAGCACGGCGGTGGCAATGGCGGCAATTGACATCGAGACCGAGACGACGATTCGAGTGTCGGTTGTGGCGGGGATGGCCACCGCCCCGGCGAGACCCAAGGCAACCCCGAGAACACCCCCGAATAGTCCGAGCATCGAAGCCTCGACCAGGAACTGGCGTCGGATCAACGCGGGTCGGCCTCCCAACGCTTTGCGGAGACCGATCTCTCGTATGCGTTCGGTGACCGACACCAGCATGATGTTCATCACCCCGATGCCGCCGACGAGAAGGGAGATGATGGCGATGCCCGACAGCATCACGGTCAGGGTGTCGTCGATGCTGGTGGCGGCCTGGAGGATCGACTCCTCGGTGGCGACGGAGAAGTCGACGTCTTCGGTGTCTTCGACTCCGTGCAGGTTGACGAACAGGTTGTACGACTGTTGGTAGGCGGCCGACAGCGTCTCCGAGGATGTCGCTTTGAGGTAGATCGTGTCCACCGAGTTGCGGTCGGAGCCTCCGACGAGACGCTGGCTGTAGGTAGACAGCGGCACAATGACTAGGTCGTTGCTGGAGGTGTCGGCTGAGGAGTCGACTGTCTCCAAGACCCCGACGATGGTGATCTGGGTACCGTCGTAGACGAGGGTCTCGCCGACCGCGTTGCTGGTGCCGAACAGCTCTACGGCTGTCTCGGAGCCGACCACGGCCACCGCCGCCGCAGCCGCTGAGTCGTCGTCGGTGATGAACCGTCCCGATTCGAGTCCACGTGAGCGGACCTCCTGCCAACTCGGGGTGGTGCCGGTGAGGGTGGTGGTCCAGTTGGTATCGCCGGCGACAAAAGAGCCCTGGGTTGTCGATATTGCGGCGACGGCTTGGATGTCGGGGGCGACGGTATCTGAGCCGAGGGCTTCGGCGTCCTGGACGGTGAGGGTGGAGGCGGTCCCGAAGCCGCCTCTGATCCCGCTGCTGTCGACCGAGCTGCCCGGTGACACGACGAGAAGGTTGGTACCCAGGGCGTTGATGCTGTCACGAACCTCGGCCTGGGCTCCGGCGCCGATCCCCACGGTGAGGACCACTGATGTGATTCCGATGAGGATTCCGAGCATGGTGAGCGCAGAACGGAGGCGGTGAGTGCGGACCACGTCCCATGCCGAACGCAAGGTGTCGATCCAGCTCATCGGATGGCACCGCCGCTCAACGGGACCACTCTGGAGGAGACCGGGCCGTCGTGGATGCTGACCACCCGCTCGGCATGGGCGGCAACGTCGGATTCGTGGGTGATCAAGACGATGGTCCGCCCCGACCGGTGTAGCTCGTCAAAGAGCCCCAGGATGTCGGAGCCGGAGGCCGAGTCCAGGTTGCCGGTGGGCTCGTCGGCGAGGATCATGGCTGGTTCGGTGATGAGCGCCCTGGCGACGGCGACACGCTGCTGCTGGCCTCCGGACAGCTCCCCAGGTCGGTGGTCGGCACGGTCGGCCAGTCCCACGGTCTCCAGGGCCCGCATTGCCCGTTCCCGGCGCTCTGCCGGTTTCACCCGGGCATACAACAAGGGCAGTTCGACGTTGCGCCAGGCCGGCAGATAGGGAAGAAGGTTGAATTGCTGGAAGACGAAACCGATGAAGACGTTGCGCACATCGGAGAGCTGGTTCTCGTCGAGGTGTCGGACGTTGTGGCCGGCAAGACGGAACTCGCCCGACGTGGGCACGTCGAGGCATCCCAGGATGTGCATGAGGGTTGACTTCCCCGACCCGGACGGGCCGATGACAGCGACGAATTCGTTGACGTCGATGCTCAGATACACGCCGCGGAGTGCTTGCACCTCGATGGGACCTGTCTTGTAGACCTTGGAGACGTCGACTAGCTCGATGATCGGAGTGCTCTCTTGTTGAGGTGCCATCAGCCCTGGTCGTCTTCCTGTGCCGGTGTTTGACCCTGGTCGGCGCCTGGGAAGCCTCCACCCCCGGGGAAGCCGTCTTCGGAGAAGCCGTCGAGGAGCCCGGCAGGGACGTCGATCTCGATGACAACGACCTCGCCGGGTTCGACCCCCGACCTGATCTCGGTCATATTCCCCGAGGTCTCCCCGGTGATGACTGGGCGGGACTCCAGGGTTCCTTCGAGTGTGCCGTCCAATGCGACGGTCACGGTGGATCCGTCGCCGTCCGATGTGACCGCCTGGCTCGGAACCTGGACGACGTCGGTGCGTTCGCCGGTGAGGATCTCAGCGATCACCGTGGTGCCGACGTAGAAGAGGTTGTTCTCGTCGACGAACTCGACGGTGACGGTGTAGCTGGCGACGCCGGAGCTGGCGTCGGCGATCCGGCCGATCTCGGTGACTTCGCCTGTCGCCACCGCGGCGTCTGTGACGGCCTCGGCTCCGCCGCCTTCTCCGGGGTTCGCGCCTCCACCGAAGGGGTTGTTCCCACCTTGGAACGGGTTGTCGCCACCGCCGAACGGGTTGCCGCCACCACCGCCGAATGGGAATCCGCCGCCGCCGGGGAAACCGCCGAAGTCGGAAGATGAGGTGGTCGCCTCGGTGACCGTGACCTCTTGACCTAACTCGATCGAGTCGATGTCGGTGGTGTCGATGGACAGTTCGACCATGTAGGTGCCCACACTCACCACGGCGACATGGGCAGAAGATGCAGAAGAAGAACTATCTGTGGTTCCAGCGCCAGCGAGGGGGTTGTTTCCGCCTGACCCGATGGACGCTGCCGAGTTCCCACTCCCGCTGTCGGATCCGCTCGTAGTCACCCCGCCGGTCCCACCGGTCGTCAACTGTTCACCTACGGTCAGGTTCACCGCGGTGATGGTCCCGTCGATCCCGGCGACCAGTTCCGTCCCGGCCAGGGCCTCCTCGGCGTTCTCCAAATTGTCGGCCGCCACCGCGAGACGTGCCTCGTCGAGGGAGATCTGCTCCTCGGAGGCGTCATCTTCGATGTCATCGGCCAGTTGGGCTTCGAGGTCGTCGTACTCGGCCTGCGCCTCGGCCAGGGCGGCCTCCAATTCGGCGGAGTCGATTGTCGCCACCACATCGCCGGCGTCGACCACGTCTCCTACTTCGACATTGACCGCCGTGACGGTCCCCGCCGAAGTGAAGTTCAGGTCTTCGGTGTCGGCGGCGGCGACGGTACCCTCCACGTTGACCGTCGTCTGGAAGGTTCCGGTCGACACTTCGGCCACCTGTTGGATGGTCTCGAACGTGAACTCATCCGTCTCCGGTTCGGACCTGAACTCGAACCACCAAACACCGAAAGCCGCGGCAGCGACCAGCACCGCGCCGAGGAGCCACCACAACCACTTCCTGGAACGACCTGGCCGGGGTTCTTGCTCCACCTGCCATGGGTTCTCCTCAGGTTGGTCTTCACTGTCGACTATTACCGACCCGGTAGATGTCATGTCTTGTCCTTGATTCTCATTGCGGTCATTCATTGCGACCTTCAACCTGCGATCGGGCCGCGTTTCACCAACTAGGAGGGAAGCTAAGACCCCACCCTCAGAACTCACTGAGAGAAGACACAAACATGGCTGTGACTTCCATCCTGGAGGTCAATCCGACAGGTGGCCGGCTATCTGGTCGGCTTCCTGTTCGACGGTGCTCTCCGAAACCAGGTCGGTGGCTTCCGAGGACAGCAGGTCAACCCAACCCTGGAGCACCTGTTGGGCCGTGCCACTGTCGATGAGCTGTTCGGTCAGGTCGGCGAGCTTCTGCTCGTAGAGAGCATTCCATTCGTCGTTGGCGAGGAACCGCTCTACCAGAACGTTGCCGCCAGGGCCGGACCCGCCCCGGCCGAGTTCGCCGAGGCCGTCCTCGTCCTGGCCGCCAAGGCCGTCACCTTCACCGCCGCCGGGGAATCCTCGGCCGCCTCCGGGAACGCCACCGCCGCCGAAACCACCAAAGGCGAGATTGTGGTCCCACGCCACGACAGTGAACATCCCGGTCGCCGAGTCGTAGTACAGGTACGAATTGTTGCCGGGACCGTCGATGTCGTCGAAGTTGCCGATCAATTCCTGCATCGCCAGGTATGTGGCGAACTCGTCGATGTCGAGACGGTCGGCTATTTCCTCGTTGAATGTGTCGTCGTCGGAGTTGTTTGCGAAGTCGAGGAATTCGATCAACGGTGACAGGTCGGCGTTGTCTGCACCTGCCTCCTGGTCGAAAACATCGTCATATGCGGCGGGATCCGATCCCCGGAACTGATAACCGCCGCTTGCCTCTGCCTTGTAGAGGGCACCCCCGGGGTCGAAGTTCTCGGTCATCCAGGTGTCGTCGGGGTGTTCGATGACCAGCCTCAGCGTTGGTGTGCTGTCGTTCACCGAGAAGCTCGCGTAGATTGCGTCCTGGGAGGCGAGGCCCGCCAGCTCCAGCAACTCCAGGGCGACCGCTTCGTTCAGTGCCGTCTCGGAGTTGTTGGACCGTACGACGAAGTCTGAGACGCCTTGGTGGTTCTGGTTCTCGATGAATTTGTCCAGCTTGATTAGCCAGGGAAGGTCCTCGGGCTGGGAGGTGTCGACCGAATCGCCACCGGGGCCAGGTCCCCCGACTCCGCCACCCCCGAGCCCACGCAGCGACGAGTTCCCTTTCAGTCTCATGCCCGCCGACTCGTAGGTCTCGCCGTCGACG
>DATKEA010000050.1:0-39043 GCA_035544615.1 Acidimicrobiia bacterium
TATTGGCAGACCAAGCTCGGAGAGCTCGCCACCGCCATCGTCGCCGTCGTCCGTCATCTCCTCGGTGGTCGGGGTTTCCTCCATGGTCTCCGTGGTGGTCGGGTCGTCGCCTGCAGCTGCAGTGGTGGTCGGGTCGTCGGCTCCGTCGCCTCCGCAGGCGGCAAGCACCAGGGCCATAACCGCGAGCAATGCCGCGAGTCGTCTCAATCGGGATTTCATCCCAGGGATCTCCTTGTTCGGGGAACGTTCTGTCAACGAGCCAGGACAAAGTGCCCCTGACCCACGAGTGAACGTATGGGGCGCCGTTAACCGTGCGTTGGCTCACGGGTAAACGAGAGATGAACGTTGCGCGGGTGTTGGTCCCGCGCAATCGGGCGTGGAGCAGGGGCGCGGGCTACAACATCGCCGAAGCCCGGGCCCGGGCCAGCTCCTGAAGCGCGACGTGGGAGTCGACGACCGAGGTGCCCGCGACTCGATGCCAGCTCCCGTCGGGATCCAGTTCCCAGGCGAGATTGTCATCGGCCAGGAGCACATCGAGGAACTCGTCAACACGGAACTGCAGACCGGGGTCGGTGATCGGAGCCAATGCCTCGACCCGACGGTCGAGGTTTCTCGGCATCAGGTCGGCCGAGCCGATGTAGTAATGACGGGTCCTCCCCCGCGCCCCGAACCGATAGATCCGGGAATGCTCGAGGTACCGACCCACGATCGATCTCACCCGGATGTTCTCCGATAGCCCCTCGACACCGGGCCGGAGACAGCAGATCCCCCGCACGATCAGGTCGATCCGGGTGCCCGACCGCGACGCTTCGTACAACGACTCGATCATCCGGGCGTCGACCAGCGAGTTCATCTTGAGAGTGATCTGCCCGACCGCCCGGGACGCCTCCTCCTCGATCAGCTCGGTGAGCCGGTTACGGATCCCGTTGGGAGACACCGCGAGCCGCTGGTACTTGGTCTGACGGGAGTAGCCGGTCAGATAGTTGAAGAGATCCGAGAGATCGGAGCCGATCTCGGGGCCGGCGGTGAACATGCCGACATCCTCGTAGCTCCGTGCCGTCTTCTCGTTGTAGTTGCCGGTGCCGATATGGGCGTAGCGGACCACACCCTGGCCCTCCTGACGGACCACCAGGGCGATCTTGGTGTGTGTCTTGAGCCCACCCACCCCGTAGGTCACATGCACCCCGGAGTCCTCGAGACGCTGGGCCCATTCGATATTCCGCTCTTCGTCGAAACGCGCCTTCAACTCGACGAGGGCGACCACCTGCTTGCCCATCTCGGCGGCCTTGATCAGGGAAGCCATGATCGGGCTGTCACTCGAGGTCCGGTACAGGGTCACCTTGATGGCCAGGACCTTGGGGTCCCGGGCGGCGCGCTCGATGAAGGCTTCGACGGTCGAGGCGAACGAGTCGTAGGGATGGTGGGTGAGCAGGTCACCTTGCTTGACCGCTCCGAAGAAGTCGACCACTTCACCGGGTGGCCCGGCGAGACGGGGCGGGGTGACCCCGGCGAACACCTCGAACTTGAGCTCTGGCCGTTCCAGCTCGTAGATCCCCATCAAACCGGCCAGGTCGAGCGGGCCCTCGACGCGATAGACATCGTCCTCGGTTGCCCCCATCTCCCTCATCAGGAGGTCAAGCACGTCTTCGGGCATATCGGGATGGATCTCGAGTCGAACCACGTTTCCGAACCGCCGACGCGTCAACTCAGACTCGATGGCCATCAGCAGGTCGCCACCCTCGTCTTCTTCGACTTCGAAGTCGGCGTTGCGGGTCACCCGAAACACGTGTTGGCTCAGAACCTCCATGCCCGGGAACAGGGCATCGATGTGAGCCGCGATCACCTGCTCCAGCGGCACGAACCGCTCCAGATCGGGAAGGACGACGAACCGGGGAAGAATCGGGGGCACCTTGACCCGGGCGAACCTCGACAGACCGGTTTCCGGGTTCCGCACGAAGACCGCCATGTTGAGCGAGAGATTCGATATGTACGGGAATGGGTGGGATGGATCGACAGCCAGCGGGGTCAGCACCGGGTAGACGAGCTCCCTGAACTGACGGTCGAGGTAGTCCCGATCCTCCGGGTCGAGCGTCGGGTAGTCACTGAAGACGACCCCCTCGTCAGCCAACGCGGAAGCAATCTCGGAGAGGAAGTGCTTCGAGATGGACTCGTATTGGAAGTCGACCTCTCGTCGAATCGCGGCCAATTGCTGGGTGGGGGTCATGCCGTCCGGTGGAGTCGACCCAACTCCGTGGGCTACCTGCTCCTTGAGGCCGGCCACCCGGACCTGGAAGAACTCGTCGAGGTTCGATGCCCAAATCGCCAGGAACTTGACCTGCTCGAGTAGAGGAAAGTCGGGTCTGGAGGCGAGATACATGACCCGCTTGTTGAACTCGAGCCATGACAACTCTCGATTCAGATACTGCTCTGGATTGAAGGATTCCACGGTGTCACATACCTAACAGAGCCGGTTTACCGAAGGGTTAACGCTCGTAGCTGAGCCCTCCCACCAGAAAGCGACGGAGATGGCTCGTCACCGTCACAATGCTGTCACGCGGGTCAGGGGAGGAAATCACAGTGCGGGCGGCCGACATGATGGTGTCCTGAATCAGTCTTCCGGCGAGCTCGGGAGGCATCGACCTGAATTCACCTCGTTCGACCGCCTCGAAGTAGAGACCGACCATGGCATCGGCGAGGTTGGCGTGGGCCGCACGAATTCGCTGCTGGGCTTCGAGCCCCATCCGACCGGCCTCACGATGCAGGATCAATCCCAGGACCGGATCGCTCACCACGAACTCGACGGTCCTCACCGCGAGGTCGGCAAGTCTCGCCGACGGGGAATCGGTAACGGACGAGCCGGCGATCAGACGGTCCACCACGCCGGGCAGCTCGTCTTCGACCATGGTGGCGATCAAGTCGTCACGGTCGGTGAAGTAGTCGTAGAGAGTTGTGCGGCCCACTCCGGCGGCAAGGGCGACCTCAGCCAGGGGGATGGCAGCGGTTCCGGCATCGGCGATCAGCTCCTTGGCCGATTCGAGCAAGGCGCTGCGGGTCAGTGCCTTGTGCTCGTCGATGGAGGTGGCGCGGATTCGTGGCATGACAAGAGGCTATATCGCTCAGAGCGAAACAACCATCGAAGCCGACAGAAGAGGCGGGTCTTGGCCTAGATTCTGGTCTTACGTCAGGAGTCCCATGAGCACCGAACAAGAGTCCACCACGACGGCACTGGTCACCAAGAGCGCCCGGCCTTTCACCGGTCTCTTCCTTGGTCTGATTCTCGGGATCGCCATTGCTGTCATAATCCAGCAAGCGGGCATATGGCCACTGGATCAACTTCTTCTCTTCGGAGCCGCGGGCCTGTTCGCACTGATCGGGATTCTCATCGGCGGGGCCGGGCGTGACAAGGCAGGGCCTTTCACCAGCATCCTCCCCCTGGTCCTGTCAGTGGCCCTGATCGCCTTCGGCGCACTCGGGCTTGCCTCCGTCAACCAGAACGGAGAGATCAACGGTGGATGCACGGTGGATGCGACTTCGAGCGTCGATTCCACTGTCGTGACGGACAGCAGCCGGCGGGACCCGTTCGAAATCGACCCCAACGGAAGTCTCTCCTGGGTTGCCGCCTCACCGGGCCCCATCACCGACCACCTGTGGAACATCTATGTCGACGTCGGCGGCTTCTCGATCCCCATCGCGGGGAACGAGGAGCCAGAACCGAATAGCGCCGGAACCCAGGAGAACATCGGCGACGTCGCCGACGTCTCGAGCTACGTGCAAGAAATCTCCGATATCGCCGGATTCGAGTTGCGCGGCGTCCTGGAGGTGGGTGGTGACATCGAAGGTGGAGGCGGGGCCTGTGATGGATTCGGATTCGTCGTCCTGACCGCGGATCCTCTGTCGACCCTCGTCTCCCGGATCGCCGCCGCAATCGCCGCTCTGGCGCTGATCTCACTGATTCTGCTGGTTTTCAATCGGACTCGTGAGACCGAGGTAGTGATCGCTGACGAGGCCGGCGCCAGCGACCCGTACGCGGAGGCCGGCGATCCCGGTTCGGCCGGCGCGGCGGCGGGAGGGGCGGCGGGAACGGTTGGGGGCACGGGAGCCCACGAGCGGCGAGATCCATCGGTTGAGGACAACGAGACCGCGAAGTCGGATCCAGACACCGACCGCAACGACGACATGTGATCCGGACACCCCGGCCTGCTGGTATTGGCAAACCGGCTCCCTGCCGCCAAACTCGGAGGGTGACCACAAGCCCATACCAATTGACAGCCGAGCTTGCCGCCGACTGGAGGAACCTGGCGGCTTGCTCCGGGAATCAGCACAATTTGTTCTTCCCCACGGACGGTGCGGATGAGACCTCGGCGGGGCGCGCCCGGGCCATCTGTGCGAGCTGCCCGGTTTCGGCCGACTGCCTCGAGTATGCCCTGGAAACAAACCAGCGAGCGGGGATCTGGGGAGGCACCACAGAGGACGAGCGGAAGTCCCTGAGACGGAAGTGGCTGGCGGCTCGCCGTCGGGCGAGTTGACCCGCTCCGAGCGACGCGCCTGACCACCGTCAAACGGGCCACCCTGGGCGTGGCGCTGTTGTTCTTCGTCAATGGCGCCGTGATCGGAAGCTGGCTCCCCCGGCTTCCCGAAATCAGGGATCGGCTGGGGATCGATCTGAGGACTCTTGGCCTGACTCTCGCCTTGGGCGGGCTGGGCTCCCTGGCGGGCTCATCGATCAGCGGGCTGGTAGTGGGACGGATCGGTGCCCGGCGGGCGGCGGTGATCTCCGCGGTCGTCCTCTATCTCCTCCTCCCTCTGATCTCGGTCGCGCCGACGGCGATCGTGTTGGCAGCGGTCCTGGCCACCATGGGTTTCATCGACTCCCAGGCCGACGTCGGAATGAATGCGGTCGGGATAAGGGTCGAACAGGCCGTCGGCCGGTCGATCATGACCCGGCTCCACGGTCTCTGGAGTCTGGGCACGCTGATCGGCTCCGGGGCAAGCGCCCTCGCGGTCCTGGCCGGAGTCGGCCTCCTTCCCCTTCTGGTGGTTCTCGCCGTTGTCGGTGTGGCAACGGCGTTGGGCGCCGCGCGGCTGGTGCCCGAATCGCCGCCCCGACCACGCGCAGGCAGCCGATCGGGGTCTCTCGCGGTGGGGTTGATGCTGGCTGGAGGCACCGCGGTTTTCATCGAGGGCGCCCCCTTCGACTGGGGCGCCATATTCCTCATCGACGTGACAGGCGCCGGCGCTGCGCTGGCCGGGACCGCGGTGATCCTCTTCACCGGAGGGATGCTCATCGGTCGGCTTGGCGGCGATCACCTGGTCGACCGGTTTGGATCGGTGCCTACCTTGTTCGCCGGTCTCGTCCTGTCGGTGGCGGCGATGCTGCTGGTCGTGGTGTCCCAGGTGTCGCCACTGGCCCTGGTCGGTTTTGCTTTCTGGGGGCTCGGCGTCTCGGTCGCGCTGCCTGTGCTGTACAAGTTGGCCGGCGGGCACCACTCGTTCGCCGAGGGATCCGGGCTGGCTGCGCTCACCGTTGGCACCCGGCTCGGATTCATGGTTTCGCCGGCGCTGATCGGTGCCGCGGCCACGACCTGGAACCTGCCAACTGCCCTGGCGGTGGTGGTGGGAGTGGCCGCGGTGGCTTCGATGATCACGATCCGTATCACCCTGGGCAACGCTCAATCGCTGCGCGATTCCCTTCCCGGGTCCGGCGTCTCATAATGTGTGACCAACTGATACGGGGAATGGCAGATGAACAAGCAGGCCGAGTACGTACTCCGCACCGTTGAGGAGCGTGGCATCCGTTTTGTCCGGCTCTGGTTCACCGACGTCCAGGGCTTTCTCAAGTCGGTCTCGATAAGCCCGGCCGAGCTCGAGGTTGCATTCGAAGAGGGCATGACATTCGACGGATCGGCCATCGACGGGTACGCGCGAATCCAAGAAGCTGACATGCTGGCTCGACCCGATCCGTCGACCTTTGCCGTCCTTCCCTGGCGCACCGAGCAGCAGGTGGCGCGGATGTTCTGTGATATCGCCACTCCCGACGGGGAGCCGTTCTCCGGTGATCCCAGGATCGTCCTCAAGCGGAACCTGGACCGGGCCTCGGAGATGGGGTACACCTTTTATGCCGCCCCCGAGCTCGAGTTCTTCTACTTCCGCGACGCAGGCCCGGAGCCGGAGGTCCTGGACCATGGGGGATACTTCGATCTGACACCACTCGACGCCGCCCAGGACTATCGCCGCGACACGATCAACGCCCTCGAGCAGATGGGAATCCCCATCGAGCACTCCCATCACGAGGTGGCCCCGAGCCAGCACGAGATCATCGCCCGATACACCGACGCGCTGACCATGTCCGACACCATCATGACCTCCCGTCTAACGGTCAAGGAGGTCGCGCTCAAGCACGGGATCTACGCCACCTTCATGCCCAAACCGCTCGAGAACCACGACGGGTCGGGCATGCACCTGCATCTCTCCCTGTTCGAGGACGATGTCAACGCCTTCCACGAGCCGGGCACGCCTGGTGGATTGTCCAAGATCGGTCAGGCGTTCATCGCCGGGCTGCTTCGCCATGCGGCAGAGATGACCGCGGTGACCAACCAGTGGGTCAACTCCTACAAGCGTCTGGTCGGTGGTTTCGACGCCCCGATCTACATCTCCTGGGCGCGCAACAACCAGTCCGCCCTGGTTCGGGTACCCACCGTGAAGAAGGGCAAGCCGTCGAGCGTCCGGGTCGAGTACCGCGCGGCGGACGCGGCCTGCAACCCCTATCTGACCCTCTCGGTGCTCCTCGCCGCCGGTCTTGCCGGGATCCGGGAGGGCTATGAGATACCCCCGGAGATCGCGGCCAACCTGCATCAGATGACATCGGCGGAGCGGGCCGCCGCAGGGGCCAAGCGGCTGCCGGAAACGCTCTCGGAGGCGCTGGACATCATGGAACAGTCGGAGTTGGTGGCCGGGGCCCTGGGCGAGCACGTCTTCGACTGGTTCCTGCGCAACAAGAGAGCCGAGTGGGACGGCTATCAGCAGCATGTCTCACGATTCGAGCTCGAGACCTACCTGCCCATCCTGTGAACGTCGCAATCCACCCTCCGGACTGCTCCGAAAGCATCCTCGACGGATTGGAGCTGGCGGGAGCGACTCATGTCGAAGCCTCCGAGCTAGCCCCGGAGAATCGGGCGATCAATGACGCCGACGTCCTCCTGGTGGAATTGGGCGACCAGCCGATGCGCCGGTTGCGGGAGATAACCCGGATCGTCGAGGTCATCGGCCTTCCGATCATCCTCGTGGTGACATCCGACCAGCTGGCCCTGATGGAGAGCACAGCCGGTATCGCCGACTTCGCCATCACCCCCTTCGACCCGCTGGAGCTGCGGCTCAGAGTGCAGCGTCTCCTGGTCGACGGGTCGAAGGACGAATTGGTCGTGTTCAAGGACCTCGAGCTGAACCCTCTCAACTATCAGGCGACGCTGGCCTCGGTCCCGATCGACCTCACCTTCATGGAGTACGAGTTGCTGCGCTTCCTGGTGGAGAACCCGGTCCGGGTCTGGTCCCGGGAGCAGCTCTTGTCAAAGGTCTGGGGTTATGAGTACTACGGCGGCGCCCGGACCGTCGATGTCCACATCCGCCGGCTCCGATCCAAGCTGGGCGAGGAGCGCGCATCCTGGATCACGACGGTTCGCTCGGTCGGGTATCGCTTCGGTTGACCCCGAGCGCGCCGCCACTACGAAGGTGGCTGCACACACCGATCGGGATCGACCACAATTGCCACCATGGGTTTCCGCACCAAACAAGTCCACGCCGGTGTCTCCCCCGACCCAACTACGGGAGCGATACTCACCCCGATCTATCAGTCGACCACTTTCGTTCAGGACTCGGTGGACGACTACATGGCCAAGGGTTACTCCTACAGCCGCGCCGGGAACCCGACGGTCCGTGCTCTCGAGGAGAAGCTCACCGCTCTCGAAGGGGGTCACGACGCCACCGCGTACGCGTCGGGCATGGCGGCAACCGTGGCCGTGTTCTTGGGTCTGTTGAAGGCAGGCGACCACGTGGTCATCGCCGATGTGGTGTACGGAGGGACCTATCGCTTCGCCGACCAGTTCCTCACCAAGTTTGGTGTTGAGGTGACTTTCGCCGACGCCGCCGACGTCGGCGCCATCGAATCGGCCATGCGACCCGAGACCCGTCTCGTATTCACCGAAACCCCGGCCAACCCGACCCTCAAGGTGACCGACCTGGCCGCAGTCTCAGCGATCACCCGGGACGCGGGCGCCCTCCACGCGACCGACAACACCTTCCTGACGCCATACTTTCAGCGGCCATTCGAGCTTGGTGCCGACATCGTGATTCACTCGACGACCAAGTTCCTCGAAGGCCACAACGCAACTCTCGGTGGGGCAGTAGTGGTCGATCGCCCCGAGCTTCAGGAGAGGATCGCTTTCGCCCGGATCGCAGCAGGTCTCGTCATGTCACCGATGGTGGCATTCCTGACCCTGCAAGGAATCAAGACATTGAGTGAGCGTATGGACCGACAGGCGGCCACCGCCCTCACCATTGCCCAGTGGCTGCAGGACCATCCCAAGATCGTCAACGTCCGCTACCCCGGTCTGGCCGATCATCCCCAGCATGAGCTCTCCCGCGCTCAGGCAGCCGGGTTCGGGGCCATGGTCTGTTTCGAGGTCGAGGGGGGAGTCGAGACCGGCAAGAAGCTGATGGACGCGGTCGAGTTGTGGAGCCTCGCCGAGAACCTGGGCTCGGTGGAATCGCTGATCACCCACCCGGTGACCATGACCCACGGAGCCGTTCCCCGGCAGGAGCGGATCAACGCCGGAATCACCGATGGCCTGGTCCGTCTTTCGGTCGGTCTCGAAGACGTCGAGGACTTGATCGCCGACCTGGACGCAGCCCTCGATCGGGTGTGAGTAAGAGAGCCCTCCGAGTGGGTGGAGTTTGTCTCCAGATGGAGCAGTGGGGGATGTTTGGATGGGTGATCGTGGGACAGACCTATTCCGAGCAGGACATCGCCGGGGCGGAGTGGCGCACACCCCCATCATCGAACCCTTCGTGTGAGAACACTCCCGAGGTCGAACAACGGATCAGCCTCCCGGCCGACGCTGTCCCCGACGTCTACCGGATCTGCGGTCTGGCCGATGAGTTGGGATGTCTCACCTTCACATTGGCCCAACGGGAGGCGACGCCTGAACCCTGATCAGGGCATCCCGGGCGTACTGGCGACCCTGATCGGTCTCAACCGGCCGGCGAACCACCTCCGACTCGATGACCGTCATCCCTTCGAGCCACTCGAGGACCGCCGGCACGTCCCAGAGAATCTCCGGGTTCTGCGGCCCACCACATCCGCTCTCGATGTTGCTCGTGTGATGACCGATCATGAACAGTTCCCCACCAGGGCGTAGCCACTCCCGTGCCCTTTGGACCACACGTTGGAACTCTGCCTGCCCCAGATGCAGGTAAGCGATGAGGATCAGGTCGAAGTCGGTTTCAGGCTCCCAAATCAGGACATCGGCGACAACGAACTCGACGACCTCTGACTGCCCCGACCCGCGCGAGACGCCGACTGCGGAGAAGTCAACGGCGGTGATCTGCCAGCCGAGAGAGGCAAGCCAAATGGCGTTACGCCCCTCACCTGCTGCCAGGTCGAGACCACGGCCCGGCGCCCGGTGACGGAGACGGTCTTCGACGAAGAGGTTTGGGGTGGCAGACCACAGCCTGTCGGCCTCCCGATACCTCTGGTCCCACTCGACGGAATCCATATCAACCGAATTCGATCCCCTGGGCCAGGGGCAGGTCGTCACCCCAGTTGATGGTGGTCGTTTGCCGTCGCATGTATGCCTTCCAGGCATCGGAGCCCGCCTCGCGACCCCCTCCGGTCTCCTTCTCGCCACCAAAAGCCCCACCGATCTCGGCTCCTGATGTGCCGATGTTCACGTTGGCGATCCCGCAATCTGATCCGCTCGCGCTGAGGAATCTCTCCGCGTTCCTCACCGATTCGGTGAAGATCGCCGAGGAAAGCCCCTGGGTGACACCGTTCTGGATCTCAATGGCCTCGTCGAGGGTGTCGAACTCGATCACCCACAGAATCGGGGCGAAGGTCTCCTGTTGGGTGATGGGCGCGTCCTTGGGTACCACGGCGATGGTCGGCTCCACGAAGAACCCCGGCCGGTCGAGACGGTTCCCTCCGGTGACGATCTGCGCTCCCTGCTCGCGAGCAATCTCCAATGCGTTCATCATCTGCTCGATCGCGCGCTCGCCGACCAACGGGCCCATCAGGGTCCCGGCCTCGAGAGGGTCGCCGATGACCACCTGCTTGTAGGCCTCGGTGAGCCGGCTCACCATCTTGTCGGCGATCGCCTCGTGCACCAGAAGGCGACGGAGACTGGTGCATCGCTGCCCGGCGGTTCCCACCGCCGAGAAGAGGGTGGCTCTCACGGCAAGGTCGAGATCGGCATCGTCCATCACGATGACTGCGTTGTTGCCACCAAGCTCGAGGATCGAGCGACCCATCCGTTGGGCCACGGCGGGCCCCACGATTCGACCCATGTTGCACGACCCGGTCGCGGAGATGAGAGGCAAGCGGGTGTCCGAGTTCATGTGACTGCCGATGGTCTCCCCATCACCCACCACGAGGTTGAAGACTCCCTCGAAGCCGCTGCCCTCCATCACCTCTGCTGCGATCTTGGTGACGGCGATCGCGGTCAAAGGTGTTCGCTCGGATGGCTTCCACACCACGGTGTCGCCGCACACTGCGGCAAGAGCCGAGTTCCACGACCAAACCGCGACCGGGAAATTGAAAGCGGAGATCACCCCGACCGGGCCCAACGGGTGCCAGTGCTCGTACATCCGGTGGTTGGGTCGCTCAGATGGCATGGTGTGGCCGTAGAGCTGGCGGGACAATCCGACTGCGAAATCGCAGATATCGACCATCTCCTGGACCTCGCCCACGCCTTCGGGGAAGATCTTGCCCATCTCGAGGGTGACCAGGGCGCCCAGTGGCTCGATTCTCTCACGGAGAGCATCCCCCAGCTGCCTCACGTATTGGCCTCGCTTGGGCGCCGGCAACTGCCGCCACCGCTCGAAGGTGTCGAGAGAGCTCGCCACCACACGCTCGTAGTCGGAGACCGAGGCCATCGTCACCTTGGCCAGGGCCCGCCCATCGGAGGGGTTGACCACCTCGATCTGCTCGCCGGTGGCCTCGAGCCACCCACCGGCGAAAGCGCCACTGTTCTCGTCGGCGAGCCCGAGGGCGTCGAATACATCGGTCTTGTTCATCGTGCGGCCACCACCTCTATCTCGACGAGGAACCCACCCGGCAAGGCCCCGGCCTCGATCGCCGATCTTGCCGGTGGCTCGCTGCCGAAATAGGAGCCGTAGACCTCATTCACTTTCGGGTAGTCGGCCATGTCGGCGAGGAAGATCGTCGTCTTGGCGATGTCCTCGTAGGTCAAGCCGAGATCACCCAGGATCGACCCGATGTTGTCCATGACCTGGCGTGCCTGTATCTCAACGTCGTCGGGCCCGCGCTCCCCGGTGGCCGGGTCGAGGGCCACCTGCCCGCTGAGGAACACCAGGCCACCAACCTCCGTGGCGAAGGAATAGGGGCCCATCGCTTTGGGCGCGGAAGGGGTGGCGGGAACGGTCTTTGACAATTCAGGCTCCTGATCGACTCTCAGCGGAGCGTACCCGGGGCGTGGTCCAAAACTTACCTGAGGTACCTGGCGCCAACTGTGGCGCCAGACGCACAAAGAAGCACCAAACGGCTGGTTCTGTGTCGGCCCAACGCCCTATATGGCGCCAGGTACCTCAGGTACGCGTTTCGCGGATGCGCGAGGGCTACGAGAAGGAGTTGCCGCAGCCGCAGGTGCGGCTCACGTTGGGGTTGTTGATCGAGAACCCGGCCCCCATCAACCCGTCCTTGTAGTCGAGGGTCGAGCCCTTGACCATTTCGGCACTCTGGGGATCGACAACCACCCTCACCTCACCGTACTCCTCGACAATGTCGGTGTCGTCGATCTGACTGTCGAAGTACATCTCATAGGAGAACCCGCTGCAGCCACCAGGGCGGACCGCCATGCGCAAGGCGAGACCGGGGTCACCCTCAGCCGCGATCAGCTCTCCGATCTTCTCCACGGCGAAATCAGTGACTTCGACCGTCTTCTCGGGCTTGTTGGACTTGATGGTGAGGATCTGTGTCATGTTCCTTGAAGGTGCTGGCCTACCTGGTCATTGTAACAACAGATGACCCGATGACCATTCCCACTACATCCATAGTGGAAATTACCATGATGGGCAATGGTCACGCGCGAAGACGTCCTGAAGACACTCGAAGGGGTGAGAGACCCTGAGCTCGGTGGAAACGTGGTCGAGCTGGGGATGATCAGCGAGGTCTCCATCAACGATGGGACCGTAGACATCGGGCTCGCCCTGACCATCGCCGAGTGCCCGATGCGCAACCAGATCGAAGGCGACACCTTGCGCAGAGTCCAGGCGATGGTCGGGGTGGATCAGGTCAACCTGCGCACCACGGCAATGACCAAGAAGCAGCGCGCCGGCCTGATGTCGGTAGCCCGGAGCAGGGCGCGGGAGAACGCCGAGCCAACCCGGGTCTCACCTACCACCCGGGTCATCGCGATCGGATCCGGTAAGGGAGGTGTGGGGAAGTCCTCGATCTCGGTCAATATCGCGGTGGCCATGGCGGCGGCGGGCTACCGGGTCGGACTCCTCGATGCCGACATCTGGGGCTTCTCCACCCCACGGATGCTCGGTGTCGACGAGCGTCTGGGAGCGAGTGACGAGACCAAGCTCATCATCCCGGTGGAGTCCCAGGGAGTGAAGTTGGTCTCGACGGGTCTCATCATCGAAACCGAAGAGACCGCCCTGATGTGGCGGGGCTTGATGCTGTCGAAGGCGCTCGAACAATTCTTGAAGCAAGTGGACTGGGGCGAGCTCGACTATCTGATCATCGATCTCCCACCGGGCACCGGAGATATCCAGATGGCCTTGACCCGCATGCTGCCTCAGGCCGAAATGGTGGTGGTGACCACCCCGCAGCGGGCGGCGCAGAAGGTAGCGGTTCGGGTTGCCGACATGGCCCGCCGCTCTCATATGCCGATCGTGGGGGTCATCGAGAACATGACCGGATTGGCCTGCGACTGCGGGCGAGTTCATGCGGTGTTTGGGGAGGGCGGTGGGCGCGAGTTGGCCGAGGATCTCGGTGTGCCCCTGATCGCTACCGTCCCGCTCGACCCTGAGGTGGTCCCTGGCGGCGACAATGGCCGGCCCGTGGTCGGCAACGGCACCGGTTCGGCAGCCGGCGCCGCCTTGCGCGCCGCGGCCGGGACGCTGGTCGAGATGGTCCCTCCCGCCGAGCTCGAGACCTGCACCGGCCGGATTGCCAAGATTCTCACCGAGTTGGAGCTACCGGCTTAGCGGCTCCCGTAGTGGGTGCTCCGGGCGTCAGGCCTTGGGCGGCATCCAGAGATCGATCGAGAATGGCTTCTTCTCCACGCCTTCGACGACGTAGGTGTTCATCACCTTGTCGGCGATGGTCTGACGCTTGGTGTCGACGATCGGGAGAAGGAAGCCAAGCCCACAGACGATGAAGTCGAGGATGTGGACGAACTTTCTGGCGATTCCGGTGCCGCTGCCGAGCACCTCGCCTTTCTCATTGACAAGTCTGATCCCTTGCATCGCCTTGCCGGGTGTCTGTCCGGTCACACCTTCCAGATGACCGAGATAGGCCCAATAGGCATATCCGAGGAGGCTGACGAACACGCTGGCGCGGTAGGTCAACACCGAGAGGATGAACGCCGGAACCCAGTCGACCACCAGCCCAAGTGCACGGGTGCCCCATGAGGCGAGATTGGCCGGCGATGCCGCAGGTTGTTCCGTGGGGAACTCCGGTGGGGTGGTCATTGATTCTCCTCGTCGGGGTCGGACAGTGCATTGAAGCAGGCCAAACCTGATTCCTGTAGGCGGAACTGGAAAGATCCTGATTGCATGTGGCCAACCCTTGGACTAGTCAAGACGAGCATCTCACTAAGGGTCATTTACTAACCACGGAGAGTGGCGGAATATATACCCCAGAGCGTGCCTCAGGGGCATGGGGGCTTTGGGGGCTTGGGAGGCCAGATCGGAGAAGGACCCGCAGGGGTCCTTTTCCGCGTTCAACAGAGCGAGCGGACCAATGGATAAGGGTTGACCGCTGATCCGCCACCAGGGTGATACTCGAAGTGGAGGTGGGGCAACCAGGAGGGTGCGTTCCCCGAGGATCCGTTATAGCCGATCACCTGACCCTCGCTCACGCTCTGACCGACCGAGATGTCGCCGTAGCTCTCCAGATGGGCATAGAAGAACTGATCCCCGTTGCCCGCCTGGAGCCACACCGATAGACCGCTCAGATTGCCGGATGAGATCCGGCGGATGGTGCCCGAGTAGATGGCCACCAAGGGCGTGTTGCGGGCGGCGACCATGTCCACCCCCTGATGGGCGCGCCCGCCGGAACGGGGCGCTCCCCAGCTGTCGGTGAACGACACCGCTCCCGCCACCGGACAGGCGCCACCCGAGGAGGGCGGTGGTGGTGGCGGCGCCGGCGAAGTGGTGGTGGTCTCACCGGGGGCCGTGGTGGTGGTCTCGCCCGGGTCACCGGGCGTGGTGGTGGTGGTGGCCGATGGAGTAGTAGTGGTGGTGGTCGTGGCGTTGCGTGCTGCTTCCTCTGCCGCCAGGCGACGTGCCTCCTCCTCGGCGCGTCGTCGAGCCTCCTCCTCGGCGGCCTGCCTCTGAACGAGCGTGTCGTAGATGGCCTGGGCTTCGACCAGGTCGCTCTGCAGCTCGGTCGCCTTCACTTCCAGCTCTGACACGAGGATCTCCTGTTCGGCGGAAGCCTCGGTCAGCCGGTCGGTCTGGCGCCCGAGCTCCGCCCGAAAGGAGCGAAGCGTGTTGACCACATCCTCTTCGACGCCGGTGACATTGCGCAGGTACTCGATGGCCGCACCGTATTTCTCATCGTCCGCCGAGAACAGGACCTGGATCGAAGCGACCGAAGTCGACCCCATGTACATCTCGACGGCCACTTCTTCGAGTTTCCGCTCGGCGTCGCCGATCTTGACCCGGGCTACCTCGATCGAAGAGGTCAAGTCAGAGATCTCCTTCTCCAGGGCAAACTGACGCGCCCAGGCATCCTGAACCTCCGCGCCGAGTGCCTGGGAATCAGCCATGATCTCGTTGACCTCCCGACGGGCGCGATCGATGTCCTCGTCGGTGATCTGGCCGATGGCGGGGGCGGCCATCGCGATGACGAGCAGAGAAGCGAAAGTGCTGGCTAACCGTTTCACGAGGGGCTGGGACGGGCCTCGGCGACCCGATCTCCCGACAAGGCTATTCGTCCCTGATCTCTCAGCAATGTGAGGTGAGCCTCGACCGACCTTGCGGCGAGAGGATGCAATGAGCGATCGACGTCGGCATACACCACCTCGACCACCTCGGTGATGGTCGAGGCGCCGCCGACAACCGCCTCGAGGATCTGCTCGTGACGTTGCCGACGGTGGGCGATGTACCAACCGATCACCCGGTCCGGATCGTCCATGTCGTCACCGTGACCTGGGTGTAGGCGAACGAGCCCGGTCCCCTCGAGGCGGGCCAGCGAGTCGAGATAGCGACCCATGTCTTCGACCATCACCGAGGATCCGCCCATGATGTGGTCACCGGTGAATAGGACATCGTCGACCCGAAAGCACAGGTGGTCGTTTGCGTGGCCGGGAGTGTGCACGACATCGATCCGTGCCCGGCCCACTTCGAGGCTGGCACCGTCACCCAGCATGACATCGGGGTCGAAATCAGGCCCTGGGGCGTGCCCGTAGGCCGGCACCTCCAGCTCGCGAGCCAGCGGGTTCGCCATAGGGGCATGATCGGGGTGGGTGTGCGTGACCAAGACGCCGATGGGGCGTCTTTCGGCGAGCCGGTTCAGGATCCGGTCCCAATGCACGCGGTCGATCGGTCCCGGGTCGATCACGACGGTCATGCCGTGTCCATCGTCGACCAGCCAGGTGTTGGTCCCCGAACCGGTGAACGGCCCCGGGTTGTTGGCCAGGATTCGCTCGATCTGCATCAAATGTCGCCCGGCATGTGGATCGGGACAATCGAGCCGTCGTCCATGAGTTGAGGCTGGATCAGGGACCGGCCGTCGGCACCGGCCGCCGAGCTAACCGCTTCATCGACAGTGGACCGATGCTGGAGCCACCTGAGGTGGGAAATCGTGGGCAGGAACATCTCCAACTCACCGTTCTCTTGCCGGTGCAGGGCCGCCGAAGGCGTCACCCACATGTGATCGACCAGCTCCGCGGTGTCGAGGCGAATATCGGGAGCGCCCTCCGCTCGGGCGAGGAAGAAACGAGTGTCGTATCGAGCCGGGGCATGAGCGGGTGTCACCCATCGGGAAACCAGGGTGAGCGCCGAGCCGTCGAGTCTGAGCCCGGCGTCGCCCATCGCCTTTAGCAAGGCGATCCCCCGCCCCTCGGGAGCAGGGAGCGGGCCGCGGTCGGTGAGAGCGATCCCGGTCTCCTCGGCCAGCTCCCTTAGCGCGGCGACCCGAAAGACCCGATCGGGATCGTCGCTCCTCACGATCTGCGATGCCAGCTCCGAATCATCATCGGCGTCGACGGCACCGCCGGGGAAGACGGTCAACCCGCCAAAGAAGCCACCCGCCGGGCGACGCACCATGAGGACTTCGATTCCCCGATCGGTGTTTCTCACGAGCATCGAAGTCGCCGCAGGACGGGCTTCGACGGTTGGTACGGTCACCGGGGCATCCTAAGAACCCAGCTCGATCAACCTGGCACACTTGGCCGGTGCCCGAGACCTTCAACCCGTACCGAGATCTCCCGCCTATGGACGAAGTGTTGAACGCTCTCGATGTTGCCGGTCTGCCCCGCCCGCTGCTGGTGCAGAGCGCGCGGTCCGCGTTGGAGCAGGCGCGGGCGGAGATCGCGAGTGGTGGCGAGCCCGACGTCATTGGCCTGGCCACGGACCTGGTGACTGGCCTGCGTCGCGCGGCCACCCACCCGGTGGTGAACGCGACCGGCGTCCTCCTCCACACCAATCTGGGGCGCGCCCCGCTCTCGTCTCGAGCCGCGGACGCCGCTCACACCGCGGCCGCCTCCTACACCAATGTGGAACTCGACCTGGGGAGCGGGGACCGTGGTGGAAGGGGCGGATACGTGCGAGAGCTGCTGCGCGCTCTGACCGGTGCCGAGGACGCCCTGGTGGTCAACAACAATGCCGCAGCCGTCCTGCTCGCCTTGGCCGCAACCGCGACGGGCAAGGCCGTCCCGGTGTCCCGGGGTGAGCTGATCGAGATCGGGGGCTCCTATCGGCTGCCTCTGGTGATGGAGGCGGGTGGAGCGAGGCTGCTGGAGGTCGGAACCACCAACCGCACCAGGCTGGGCGACTTCACCACGGCTCTGCAGATCCACGACTGCGGTGCGGTGCTGCGGGTGCACCCCTCCAACTATCGGATGGAAGGTTTCGTCGAGGAAGCGGCGCTGGAAGACCTGGTCGTCCTGGCGCACCAACACGACGTCCCGCTGATCCACGACGTCGGGTCCGGTCTCATCGACGCCTCAGCACCCTGGCTCGGAGCCCGGCTCCCGCGGTGGCTCGCCGATGAGCCGGGCGTGCGTCAATCGATCGACGCCGGCGCCGACCTGGTCACCTTCAGCGGTGACAAGCTGATCGGGGGCCCACAGGCAGGGATCATCGTCGGCACGGGCAGGATGGTGGAGCGTGTGCGTCGTCACGCTTTGGCCAGGGCGCTGAGAGTCGACGCCATGACCGACGCCGCCCTCGCCGCCACGCTGGAGTCACTGGCGAACGGCAACGCCGAGGACATCCCCTTCTGGCGCATGGCCACTCTCACCGACGCCGAGCTCGGGCCGAGAGTCGAGCGACTGGCTGCCCGAATCGGGAACCGGGTCATCGCCGGCGAGTCGGTCATCGGGGCCGGGAGCCTTCCCGGGGTTGGCATCCCGACCCCACAGGTCGCACTTGAAGGCGAGGATCACCTCTTCGGACCGCTGCTGGCAACGGATCACCCGATCCTCACCAGACGCCAGGGCAAGGATCTCCTCATCGATCTCCGCGCGGTCGCTCCCGATGACGACGAGCTGGTTGCCGAGATGGTGGCCAGGTGCCGCTGATCGGGACTGCGGGTCACGTCGACCACGGGAAGTCGACGCTGATCGAGGCCCTCACCGGGAGGGATCCCGATCGATGGGAGGAGGAGAAGCGGCGGGGTCTCACCATCGACCTCGGGTTTGCCTGGACGACGCTCGGCGTTGACGAGGTGTCATTCGTCGACGTACCCGGGCACGAGCGGTATCTGAAGAACATGCTGGCCGGAATCGAGCCCATCGATATCGCGCTGTTCGTGGTGGCGGCAGACGAGGGGTGGATGCCCCAGTCCGAGGAGCATCTCGCCGTGCTCGACCTGCTCGGGATCGAAGCCGGCGTCGTCGCCCTCACCAAGGTGGACGCGGTGGACGAGGAAACCGTCGAGCTGGCCACCATCGAGGTCTCCGAGCGCATCGCCAATACCGGGTTGGCCTCAGCCGAGATCGTCCCGGTGTCGGCACGCACCGGGCTCGGGATCGACCACCTGAAGCGCGCTTTGTCTCAACTGGTGAAGGGAGTGGTGGTGGAAGGCGATCGCCCGCGACTGTGGATTGACCGGGCATTCTCGGTGTCTGGAGCCGGCACTGTCGTGACCGGGACGTTGGTCGAGGGCCCCATCAGTGTCGGAGACACCGTTGAGATACTTCCCGCCGGTACCACTACCCGGGTGCGGGCATTGCAGAGCCACGAGACCGAGATCGATGCTGCCCGCCCCGGCCGTCGGATCGCTCTCAATCTGAGCGGGATAGATCGCTCCGATGTGCCACGTGGCTCGATGCTGGGCCTGCCCGGGCACTGGCACCCGACCGACAGGTTCACAGCACGGCTGCGAGTCGCCCGCTACCTGGACGAGCTGCCGGCCCGGGGAGCATTTCACCTCCACTTCGGAAGCGGCGCCTACCCGGTGATGATCAAACGGCGAGAAGGCGAGCATGTCTTGCTGCAGTTGCCGACTCGTCTCGCGATGCGCTCGGGCGACCGATTCATCCTCCGGGAAGCGGGTCGCAAACTGGTGGTGGCCGGTGGCATCGTCGTCGACCCTTCGCCGGGAGCGCCGGCCCGGGCATTGGCGGATGCCCTACGTATCGACCCCACAGCCGACAGGGATCGGGTGGCCACCGATCTGCTCTCGGTTCGAGGTGCCGATCACCCAGCCCGGCTCGCGGCTCATAGCGGTGGCGGACAACCGTTGAATGCGATCCAGGTGGACGCGATTGTGATCACACGAGAGCGTTTCAACGACCTGCGGGAGCAGGTCGAGAAGGCAGTGGTCGAATACCACACCAGCCATCCCCTACGCGCCGGGCTCCCGTCGGCCACGCTGTCCACACTCCTCGACATCAGCCCCGAGCTCGTCGACCGGCTGGTCGAAGAGAGTCAGGTCCTGAGCCGGACCGGCCCCGACGTGGCAAGGAGCGAACACCGACAAGAACTCGACGAGGGCATGAAGGAGCGCTGGGCGGCCGCTGAGATCCGGCTCCGCGCCGATCTCGCCGTTCCCAACGCCGACGACCTCGGGCTAGAGCCGGAACTACTCCACCTTCTGGTGAGGACAGGGAAGTTGGTGCGGGTATCGGATGATCTCGTCTTCTTGCCCGAACAGGTCGATGACATCGTGCGCCATCTGCAAGATCTGGGCAGCGGGTTCACTGTGGCCGAATTCCGCGACCACACCGGGCTGTCGAGAAAATACGCGGTGCCACTGCTCGAGTGGTCAGACAAGAAAGGGCTCACCTTCCGGCGAGGCGATCAACGCCACCTTCGGTGAGCCCTCCTCATCGATGTCGATTCACATGACCAGAGACAAGCTTCTCCTCTCGGTCTCGGTCAAGCCTCCCCAGATCCCAAACGGTTCCCGGATCTGCACGGCGTGGGTAGTGCACGGCACTCGCACGGGGCAGACCCCGCAGATTGCCTTTGCCTTCATCTCTCTGCGCTCCCGCTCGTCCTTGCGCTCGAACGTCGAAGGCGGAAAGAAGAGGTACGCGTGATTACCCCGGCATAGCGCGTCGATCTGCCAATCGTCCATGGTGGACAATCTGACTCCTCCCTGTCTAGCGACAACCGCAAAGCAACCTAATCAGGTCGGAGGGCGGCGACAAGGAAGAAACTGGGAATCGACGGAATCAGTTTTCGCGATCGACCCCAGCTGGCTCCACCTCGAGGAACAATCCATCGACTCCCGACACCAAAACCTCCGAGCCGGGGGCAAGCCCTGCCTCACGATGGGCGGTTGCCCGCCACCGAGCCCCCCTGACCTCGACCACGCCGTCCGGGTCGAAGGCGGCCACGGTCACCCCCCGCTCTCCGATGAGCCCTTCACGACCGATCGTCTGGGTCGAGAAGCGAGCGCGCTGAACGGTGGGCATGGCCAGGAGAAAGAAGAAGAGAACTCCCAGCACCGACGGAAGCACCAGATACCACCTGGCGTCGATCTGACCCGAACCCGCGACGTAGAAAGTCCCCGACAACTGAAGCATCGCCGCTCCGAGGACCGTCAAGGAGAGGACTCCACCCTTCTGATACGCGGCGGTCAGGATCGCCCAGCCGAGGACGGCGAGTCCAAGCGCCCATGCGCGGACCGGGAGATTGAGGAACCCCCAACCGGCGAGGAGCAGAGAGACGGCAGCGACACCGGCGGCAACGCCGGGCCCTATGGCATAGAACTCGAAGGAGACGATGGCGAGACCGACGACGAGGAAGAAGAATGCAGCCTCCGGGGTCGCCGCGAGCCTGAAGAACATCGTCCCGAGACCTGGCTGGCGGAAGGTCACCGTCCTCAAGGTCACCCCTTCTTCGAAGGGAACGAGCGTTTCCACCACGACGGGTCCGGCCGCAGTGTGGAAGGTCTCCCCGTCGAGGTCCTGAAGGTACTGGCGGATTGACGGCTGCAGGTCGAGGCCGCTCTCCTCGGCGGGAACCGGCTCATCCAGCCATCGCAGATCGTCGGCGAGCCAAGAGGCGAGATTCTCCTCCCCGGCGACCAAGGGGAGCAACAGCCCCACCTTTGAGCCCGAGGGGGCGATGGCGGCAAGCTCGGCTTCTGACACGATGACGGCCGCCCCTCCAAACGCGACGGCGGGTGCCGGGCCGACCCATATCGCGAGGGGAAGGGGCGGGGACTCGATCGTCTGCAACAGGTCGCTCAACGCCTCTTGGTCGAGCACCGCCCGTGAGTTGATCTGAAGCACCGCCAGTTCCTGACCGCGGTCGTCCGCCGCCTGGATGGAATGGCGCATGAACTCGAGTGCCGAGCGGTCGAGCGGCCCGCTGACGTCGATCACGTCGATACCGGGCTCGTCGACCTGAGCGAGACCGGCCATCGGGATCAGGAGAAAGACAACTGCCAGGATGAGGCGACGCACGGGAAGATCAGGTTAGGTCACGGTGTGGACCTAGAAATCGGCCAGGACCGGCCCGGCTAACGTGCCACACCGATGCCAAGGGTTCTCGTCGTCACCGACACCGAATGGGTGATCAACGATGTCAATGCCGCCCTCGGCTTGGGCGATTGGCAGATCGAGACGCTCACCGATCCGACGCAGGCGGCGACCACGGTTTCCACCACGGTGCCCGACGCGGTCATCCTGGACATGCAGATCAGCCAGATGGGAGGGATGGCAGTGATCAGGAACATTCGGGAGGTGTTCGAGGGTGAGCGCACTCCTCGCCTGGTGCTGCTCCTCGACCGATCGGCGGACACCTTTCTCGCCAAACGCGCCGGGGCCGACGCCTGGTTGATCAAGCCTTTCGACGCCCATGAGCTCCGGGCGGCTCTCGATACCCTGGCCTGACCGCAAAGCCAGAGCACTTGATTTCAAACACCGAGCCGGGCGGCGATGCCGAGCGGCTGCCCCAGAGTCTCTGACTCCACTGAGATCGGCAACTCCAGTCCGAAGATGCTCCAGTGCCCGTCATGGTGATAAGCCAGACGTCCCGCCATCAGGTCCGCCAACTGGCGAGAGACCGACAACCCCAAGCCGACCGCGGACGGTTGTGAGCCGGCCTCGTGAGCGCTTGCGTAGGGGAGGAAGATCCGCTCTTGTTCCGAAGGGGGGATCTCTGCGCCATCGTCACGCACCAAGAGGTACACCCGGTCGTGGCGAGTCTCGTATTCGATGAACACCTGCTCACCGCCGTAGCGGATGGCATTGGTGAGCAGGTTCCTGATGATCTGGCGGAGCCGAACCGGGTCGGCGACGGCTCTGACCCTCTCCTCTGGCTCTATGACGGTGATACGACTGCGATCGGCTTCGGTCAGCACCTCCACCACCTGGGCACAGTTGGCCCCGACGTCGACAGGGACCTGGCTGATGTGAACCGAATCGATCTCCGCCCTGGCCGCAACCAGGAGGTCCTCCACGATTCCCGCCAGGTCGTATGCCTCCCGTGCGATGGTGGTCGTGAGCTCGAGTCTCTCCTCGTCGGTGAGGTCACCAGGCTCGTCACGGAGGATCTCGGCAAAACCCATGACCGCCGCCAGCGGGGTCCTCAGCTCGTGGCTCACAGAAGCAACAAACTCATCCTTCGATCGAACGAGATGCTCGAGGCGCTCCGTTTCCAATTGGAGCTTCTCGGCCTCGACACCGCGCCGGAGAGCCTCCTCCCGTGCCAGTGCCCCTTCGAGCTTCTCCGAGAATCGCCAGTAGGCGATGATCACGGCGGTCAGCGCCAGGACGTATACCCCGTGGACCAGTGCCCAGCGAACGGGGTGGGCGAGGGCTGCAGGGTGATTGAAGACGCTGTCGGGTGCCAGGACACCTGCCACAGAGTGATGGATGAGTACGAAGGCGAGCCCGACTGCGAGAGGCCTCCAATCGCGGTAGAGGCTGACGAGAGGGATCACGACGAAGAAGTGGAAGTGAGACTCGATCAGACCATTGGTGAAGTGCACCAACAAACCGGAGCAGCTGACCAGGGCGAGACTGATCAGCACCGCTTTGCTCGCCTGCGTCTCCACGGCATGGCTGCCCGCAATCAGGACGAGGACGATGGCCAGCTCGAGAGCGAGATGGTCAGCCTCGACACCACTACGCAGCCCGATCACGCCGAGCAGCGGGATGTTGGCCCAGGTGACGGCGAGCAAGAGCCGATGCCGGGTGCTCCAGCTCGAGTCTGGGAGTCGGGTGCCTTTGGGCAGCCACTGCCAGAAGGTGTTGATGCGCCCGGTGACCGATCGAGGACGCACCGACCAGCGTTCGGCCGAGAAAGTCATCAAACTTCATCGGCCCCAGGAGGCCCGGCCTTTACGAGCAGCAAGAACCTGACTCTCGCCCCAACTCGAACCTCACTCGGGCCCAAGGCGGGCGACGGTGCGCGCTCATGCGGTCAGTCTGAGCTCGAGAAGTTGCCATTGCCCGGGCACGCCTTTGAGGTCGAATGTGCCACACGGCAAGAACTCGATGCCGGAGCCGACGACGAGATCCTTGACCGTTCCCGAGACCATGACGCCGCCGTTCTCGGCATGGTCCATCACCCGGGACGCGATATGGACGCCAAGACCGCCGATGTCACCGTCACGCAGCTCGACCTCACCGGTGTGGATGCCTACCCGGATGGTCAGCCCGATCGAGCTCAACTGCTCTGTCATGGCCGCCGCACATGCCACGGCCTTGGCCGGCCCATCAAAGGTGGCCACGCAACCGTCCCCGGTCATCTTGATTTCGCGACCGCGGAACCGTTCGAGTTGAGCCCTGACGATCCGATTGTGCTCGCCGAGCAGATCGATCCATCGTTGATCGCCCATCGACGAGGCCAGAGCCGTCGAGCCGACGATGTCGGTGCAGAGAACCGTGGCCAGGACTCTGTCGACCCGGGTGCCTTCTTTCCTACCTGTGAGGAAGTCCTCGACCTGATCGAGGGTGGGGCCATAGTCTCCCGCATGGAAAGGCACCGTGTCCGCACCATCGACAATCCGAAGAATCGCACCCTCTATGTGCTCGGCGAGGTACTGCCCGTGGGCAAGCGAGTGGAACTTGGCCTCCCGGCGGGCGACGACGAGCGTGGGGACATGGATCAGGGGTAGTGCCGCCCTGACATCGACTTCGCCGAACCAGTCAAAGGTGTTCTTGACCAGTCCGAGCGGGACAGACAGCCGTTGATAGCGGGTCCACCAACTCCGAAACCGGGGATCGTTGGCGACGCTCGGTGCGGTGAGCTCGAGCATGGCGCCCGTGGTCCCGTGTTGGGCGACATATTGATCGGAGAGCGAGTCGGCAGCGTGTTGAGGTAGCCCGATCGGATAGTCGTCGGCACGGGAGATGGCGGGGAATCGAATTGACCAGCAACAATGAACTGACTCTCTCGGGATGGACAGCGGCGAGCATCATCGAGAACAGGCCACCCTCGGTGTCCCCGTAAATCACCGCTCGCTTCGACCCGGCGGCGTCGAGAACTGCCCTCAGGTCATCGACTGACTCCTCGATGGTCAGCCACGTCGACCGTCCGGCTGGTCGCAGTAGCCAGTGGCAATGCCTACCGAAGTCGGACCGCCTCAGGCACTCTCACTCTCCCATGTGACCGTGATCGGGCGTGTGATACCCGGCAAAGGAAGAGAGGCGGCCTCACCCTCGACCGCCGCTCGACCGGCGCGGGTGAGGGGTCCCCAGGGACGGACCGTCACCTTGTGTTCTGAGCGGCGCCAGGTCCCCACGATCTCGCCGTCGAGGAGGACAGCACCTGGCCAGACACGGGAGGTCCACAGCTGGCTCCGGTGGCCGGCATCGGTGACCAGCAGCTCGCGGCTCTCACCTTGAAGCAGAAAGTAGGGATCGCCACTGGGGAGCAGGCGGGTTGAGGCGGCACCATCCGCTGAGCGGAAGGCCGACTCGTCGGGAGCGAGGATCCATGCTTCGCCGATGGGTGTCCGTACGGCGATCAGTTCGCTGCTGAGGGCGTCGAAGGTGGCGACTGCCGCCTTTGGGCGGACTCCAGCCCAGGAAGCGAAGGAGGCGGCTTCGGCGGGACCGAAGACATGCAGAAAACGGCGCGCCAGTTCGAGCCGGGCCTCGAAAGGGTCGACTGGAGGTGCGGGTACGGTCCAGATCAGCGGCTGTCTTGCGCCATCCCAGTAGATGAGGAATCTGCCGGTGGGAGCCGCATATCGCAGTGCGTTGGGGTGCAGACCAACGATGCGAGCAGCATCCCGACAGTCCATGCGCTCCTCTCCAAGTGCGGCCTCCAACCGGTCGGCGACGTCTTCGGCTCGCCGGCGGGCCTTCGGCTCGTCGGGCAGCCGACCAAGTGTGAACAAGGCCAGATCACGCTCGGGGATCACGAAAGCGCTATAGCGGGGCCCCCAGACCTGAACCAGCGGGGGTGCCTCCCATGTCCCGGGGCGGGTCCCCGAAACACGGGCATGGATCGACAGCAGCGCCGCCCTCGGCATGCTGTCCTGAAGTCCGACGGTCGCTGCCCTTTCCAGGGAACGCGGTGAGCGGGCAAGCCTTTCACCCAGAGCCGACACCTTCCTCCGGTGGGCGAGGATTTGCTGACGTGACAGTTGAAGGACCACCACCTCCGACCCTACTTGTCACGCACGTCGACTTCTGGACGCCTTACTAGGGGGGTGGCCTTTCGACGACGAGCACGCCGCAGGGTCTGCACAAGAGGGCCAGCCAGCCGTCACCACGCCCTCGCTGCGCTCGATGGAAGGGGTGTCCTGGTTGACTGGGCGTCGTGATTGGCGACCCGAACGAACTCGCTGCGGCCCTTGAGGGAACCATTCTTGGTGGACGACCCGTGGAGGTCTTCGACATCCCACTGCATGACTTGGCGGCCTTCGCGGTCGCCATCGCGCCTGACGAGGTTGTTGCCGGGTGGACAGCCGCTCGCGGGCTTCTCGAGGTATCTGGGCGATGGCCGGTCGCGACCACTTCGTGGAATCTAGGTCCGGTCGACCCGGCAGAGCTGTTCAGCCGTTTTCCGTTCGAAACCAGCTCGCAACACGACGCGGCCCCGCTGGCAGTGCTTGCCCGGGCCGAAGCAATCGACATCGCTGAGCACATTGCTGAGCGGCTCGCAGCGTTGAGGGAAGAGGAGCCCGTCGACGAGTGGATCGACCACGAGGTAAACGAGACCTACACCAAGTTCGGTGTGGCTCCCTCTGTTGAAGAGGTATGGCATGCGATCGCCGACGAAGGGTTGCAGGGCAGGGTCGACCTCGATCGGTGGCTCTTCGGCTGGGAGCTCGCCAACGTCGAGGAACCCACCTCGCTGCAACCGCCTGACCTCGGGTATCAGGAGTGGTACCAACCTTCAGGACAGTCGGCCATCGTGTTTCTCCCGACGCCACGCCCGTGGGAGACGCTTGGCTTCATGAGCTGGTGGGCGAGTGAATTCGCCGGCGGGAACGAGCCCCTGGTCGCCGTTCTCAACGACTGGTACGACCGGTTCGGCGCCGAGTTGGTTGCGCATTGGGGAACGATGCTTCAGGTCGTTACCTCCCGACGACCCAGCGATCCTGAGGCGGCGTGGCACCTCGCGCTCGAACACGAACTGATCGCGCCCGACACCTTGCAGCAACTTCCAGTCCGAGAACATGCCCGGACGCTCCTCCAAGCGAATCGTTGGCTGCTACACGAACGTCCCTGATTCGATCCGGACAGATCATCGGGTCTTGGAGCGGCTTCCGTCAGCGCACGTCATGCGCTGAAGGGGGTGACACGATTGGGTAATGAAGCGAGAATGGGTTTCGGTGACTCTGACACGCACCGCCTCGACCACGGCCCGGGACAGATGAGGATTCCGGCAATACAGGGGATCATTGCTCGGCGTCTGCTCGTTAACTATCGGATCGATCCAGATGCCCTGATCCGGGCGCTACCGACGCCGTTCGAGCCGTTGCTTGTTGACGGCTATGGGGTGGCGGGGATCTGTTTGATTCGGCTGGCGCAGATAAAGCCCGCAGCTCTGCCTGGAGCTTGGGGGTTCAGTTCGGAGAACGGTGCTCATCGGATCGCGGTAAGGCTTCCAGAAGGAGGGGAAGCCGTATACATCCCCAGGCGGGACACCGGTTCCCGATTGAACACCCTGCTGGGGGGTCGCCTCTTTCCGGGGGTTCATCATCACGCCGAGTTCACGACCCACGAGACCGACGATCGGATCGAGGTTCGAATGCGGAGTGACGATGGCGAGACCAGGGTCGAAGTCGTCGGGCGTCCGTCCTCCGCTCTCCAGTCCGGCTCCGTGTTCCCCGACACGGATGCAGCTTCCAAGTTCTTTGAAAGAGGTTCCTTGGGGTACTCGGACACGCGAGATCCGAGCGAATTCGATGCTCTCGAACTGAGGACTCGCACCTGGCATGTCACACCGCTGGAGGTTGATCACGTCCTGTCGAGCTTCTTCGAAGACCCCAGCCGCTTCCCACCAGGGTCTGTCGAATTCGACAACGCCCTACTGATGCAAGACATCGATCACGAATGGGTTGCACGGGATAGCCTCTATTGCGCCGGGATACCCGAGACCCCGGCCCAGATCAGCTGATCCCGCGCACAACCGCCCGTATCTGAGATCGTCCCGGGATCGGCACGGGCCCGAACGACCGGTGAACACGTTCACGCGCATCAGGTCACCGCAGCGAAGATTCGAGTGGGCCCTCCACGGACTGTCTCACTGCTTGTTACACGGCCGGTCGATGCCGAGTTCCCAAAAGGTAGGAACCTCGGGTCCTTCTGCGGTGTAGAGGTGGTGATGAGAGAACACAGGTCAAGATCGGCATAGCAGTTCCATGGGTTCACGAAGGCACATTCCAGAGGCACTCATCGTTCTGCTGGTCATGGCCGGGTGCGGGGTGCCCGCCACGGCTCCGTCCGACGACTTTGGCTCCCAGGGACCAACCACCGTCGCAACGGTCAAGACCACCGGGGCAACCACGACTACCGCCACGGTCGAAATCATGAAGACCGACGACACCAAGAATGGAACCAGCAAGGTTGAGGCGAAGACGGACTTCGATTGCCCGGTGACCATCCCATCCCAACCCGGATTCGTCGCCACCAAGTCAGAGAAGGTCACCTACTCCAAGCAATTCCCGCCTCCCGACCCGTGGCCAAGTGAGTACCCCCACAAGGGCATTGTTTGGCACGGGTCCGAAGATCTGTGGACGGCTCTCGCTATCGAAGGTGACCACGGGGGACGAAAGAGTGTGTGGTGGAGCGTCAACTTCCCCGGTGGAGTCGTCGAAGAACAGCCCGACGTGTCGGTCGCCTGGACCCGTCTCGACACCGACCAACCCGTCGTGATCGACAATGGCGGCGAAGCAACCAACGCCTACACCCCAGAGGAGGGCTGGTTCATGATCGCCGGTATCGATCCCGACGAGCCGGGGTGTTGGGAGGTCGAGGCCGCATACAAGGGGGCCAGCCTCAGCTACGTGTACGAGAAAACCGAATGAGGGGACTCGTTCCAATCTCTGTCGTCCTCCTGCTCGGCACGGCACTTCCGGCTCAGCAGCCAAAAGTTCGCCGCTGTCAATCCCTCGGTCGCGTGAGCAAGGCGATGACACCGGCACCGACGAGGAGGAGGGCTCCGAGGATGACGGCGATCCAGTTGACATCCTCGTTGAGTTGCCGGCCCGGTTTGGTGACAGTCAGGGATTGGACCTCGAGGTACGACTCTCCCGGCCGTGTGGAGTCGTGGTACTTCCACATCCCTGTGACCCGGACGACTGGACTGCGATTCCGGTATCTACCGGGAGGATCGAGGGCTTCGGTCAGTTCGACGGGCACTCTGAGAGCGATCCCGACGTTGGCTCCAACGGGGCGGGTCAGACCGGACGAACGTGTCGGAGCTTGCAATTAGCCTGAGGCTATGGCGGTGGAACAGTTCGTCGACCGGGAGCCGGCTCCCGCGCTGCGCCCGTTCATCGGTCGATCCATCGGGTATCGCCTGTTCGGTCTCGCCTCCGGTCTGCATCGAGGCCTCCCTTCACAGAACATGACTCTCATCTTCAGCATCGGACCCGAGATCGACATTGTCTCCCAGACCAGCCCAGGCCATGATCCCCGCCGCTACCGTTCCGTCGTCGGCGGACTGCACGACTCTCCCGCGGTGATCGCTCACGACGGCAACCAGGAAGGTGTCGCCATCCAACTCTCCCCACTGGGAAGCCGCGCGCTGTTTGGTTATCCCGCCGCCGAACTATGGAGCTTGGCGCTCGAAGCCGACGAAGTGTTGGGTAGCCACGGACGTGAACTGTCAGAGCGGCTACACGAGACCGACGACTGGGATCAGAGGTTCACTGCGTGCGACCAAGTCTTTTCCCGGCTCATTCGAGAGCGGTCTGTAGCTCCTGAGCTCGCCGGTGCGTGGCAGACCTTGGTTCGATCCGGCGGACGGATCGGAGTCTCCGACCTGGCCGTCGAAGTGGGATACACCCGGCAGCACCTTCGTCACCGATTCACTCAGGAGTTCGGGCTGGGGCCGAAGCGGGCGGCGCGGCTGATCCGGTTCGACCGGGCCGCCGCCACGATTCTGAAGCGGATCTCCCCCTTCCCCTCCATCGCGCAGATCGCCGTGGCCTGCGGTTATTACGACCAGGCGCATCTCCACCGCGACTTTGCCTCCCTCGCCGGGTGCACGCCGGCGGAGCTGGCCGACGGGGATCTTCCAATCGTCCAAGACCAGCCGGCATCCGCGGCCCGATAATCGGGGCATGAGCAACAACCTCCCAACCGCCATATGGCCGATATTCAGCTTCCGTGACGCTCGCGCGGAGATGAAGTTTCTCAGCGACGCCTTCGGGCTGGAGGAAACCGCGGTCATCGCCCGGAAGGACGACTCGTCAATAATCGAGCACGGCGAGATGCGTTGGCCGGGCGGTCCGGGGATCATGTTTGGCTCCGCTGGCAAGGACGACTCTCCGTTCGGCACTCGGATCCCGGGCAACGACGTGGTGTATGTGGTGTGTAACGACCCCGACGGGCTGTTCGCTCGGGCGACCGCCGCCGGGGCGGAGGTGGTGATGGGATTGCGAGACGAGGACTACGGATCGCGGGGCTTCACAGTCCGCGATCCCGAGGGCATCCTCTGGTCCTTCGGCACCTATCCCGGCGAATAGAGCTCCCACTGGCGACCACAGCCGACGAATGCAACCGTCGTCCCCCTCCGCAGGTCGGGAGGCTGGCCTGGCCCGAGAGCGTAGCGACAGTTGAAGGCCGGGACCCGGAGATGAGCCCTTCCCAAGTTCTGTTCGTGAACGAACTTCACGCCGTCTCCACGCGGTTCCGAATCAGAGGGCGCTCAGTACGTTTGATCTCAGACAGATCTCAGATGTGGGGCTCACCTCTCTTCAAGTTGACATGCAAGGGTCTCAGCTATCCCGGCTGGATTGTTCAATGGCATGCAACATTTCCGTTGACTTGTGCGTCGTGAGGTTGTGAGTACAAAGGAAGCGGCGGATCCGTCGTCGCCATGGATAGCTGACGTGCCCGACACAGAGCAGACCGTGGGCGGATTCAGAGAGGTCTATGAGACTGCTTTGCCCCGCCTGGTACGTCTCGCCCACCTGATCACAGGTTCCAACTCAGCGGCTGAGGACGTTGTGCACGACGTATTCGTGGCTGCCTACCGCAGGTGGGAGCGGATCGATGACCACCATGGCTACTTGTATCGAGCGGTAGTCCATCGGTCGAGGTCGGTATTGAGGCGCCGCGTCCTCGAGGCAAAGCATCCGACAGGGCCCTCCGCCGTCGACCTCCCACCGGAGCTCGACCAAGTCTGGATCGCCCTCTCACGTATCCCGGCAAAACGACGAACCGCCCTCGTTCTGCGCTACTACGCCGATCTGTCCATCGACGAAATCGCCGAAATGTTGAACGTACGTCCAGCCACCGTCCGCTCCCTGATCCATCGGGGGCACCTGTCAATGAAGAGGGAACTGAGCACATGAGCAACCTAGACACGCGTCTCCGAGAGACACTCGACCGGGTCGCCGAATCCACGAAAGTCAATCGAAGAGTCGAAGAAATAGTCACGGCCCGCCGACGCAGGCCGACGGCAAAACTCGTCGCCGCAGTCGCTGCCTTCGCGTCCGTTGTGGCGATCTTCGTCTTCCCGATGCTCTTGAGCCGCACACCGGACGGTGATGTCGCCGGAGGAGTCGCCCCACCAGCCGAGCCCGACTGGATCATCGACCCGAGATGGCTGACCGTTGATGACGACGACCTAGCCGTATTCGACGCGCTCACTGACGCGGCAGCAGAGGTCCATGGCCCCGACTGGCGGACCTCCCTTCGTACCGAAGCCGTGTGGTGTCTCCACGAGGGTGGGCCGGGGGCGGACACTCGCGCTTCAGACTTCCCCATCGAGGAGGAGCTCACTGTCGAGGCTCTCACGGTCGAGTGTGCCACCGGCAACGACTCCGCGCGGAACCTCGACGCCCCCCCTGAAACACTCACTGTCTGCCGCGGGGTCTTCGCCAAGACTGAATATCAGGAATGGCTGAGCAGCGATGAATACAGCGTCATTGCCGGTGACATCGACGGGACACACCCTGGATTCCCGGTTGTGCTCGGCTGGCAGTCCGATTGCGTCTCCGAGGAGGTGGACACGACGAACAAAGTCGTTCTCTCAGACGATCTCGATCTCGACCAGATCAACCACGCTCGCCAACTCGAGATGGCCGTCACCGGAGCCTCTCACAACGATTGCTTCGACTACGAGCAGGCCAGTGCCCTAGCTGATGAAGCTGTTAGGAGCCTCGCGACGACCTGGCTACGCGTCGAGTTCACAGCGGTGGATCAGAACCTCGTCGAGTACTGCTATCAACCCGTTATCGACCTGCAGTTGGGTGCCGTCTACGTGATGGGAGTGGATCAACCCGTCGCCGAGGAACTTGGCACGTCGACGACCCTTCCACCCGGTTAACCACCACCTCGGAACGAGGCACCAGGCTCGATAGACGTCAGATCGACCCTCGTATCGGTAGACGTCACCCAGTGACCTCAGTGGTGCCGACCTGGATTCGGGACGCGGGATTGACTCCTCCCAGAAGCGACATGCCAAATCCAGGTCGGTGCCCTTGAGCATCGTCATCACTCTTCCCAGATTCTGGATGTTCGATGAAACGACCAAGGTGCCGGCCCGAGGCCTGACTGCAAGCCTCTGACTAGCACCTTTCTGAGTCGGGACGGTGGGACTTGAACCCACGACCTCAGCGTCCCGAAAGGTGCCAGGCCGTTTTTCTGCGTACTGATTTGGACGAATTACCAGGTCAGAGCGTATGGGCGTACTCGCGTGGACCCCCCTGATTGTGGGTGGACGCGGGATAAACGCGGGATGGAAGTCGCGAAAAGTGACACTATCTCGCTTCACCCATCCTGCATCGTTCTCCCTTACGATGCGTTGGATGGCTGCCTTCCTACTCATATCCTCTCGGAGTCTCGCCAATGGCTGACGAGCCGATCGATCTCGCCGCGGCGCGGGAGCAGACCCTCGAGGCGATCCGGAAGGAGTATCCCCCATTGCTCACGTCGGCGCACGTCGCCGAGCTCATGCAATGCACCATCTGGGAGGTGCGCGACCAGGTCCACCGCGGTGAGCTTCCGGCGGTGCGTTGGGGTCAACAGTTCCGCTTCTTCCGCGAGGAGGTCCTGGCCGTTCTTCTCAACCGACCGGCCGGACCCGACGAGGCCGAGTGAAGTGACCGAGGAGAGTCCCGAGATCAACTACGAGAAGTGGTACCCCGACGTGCCACCCGTAATGGACAGCCAGGAACTCGCCGAGCTCCTGTCGGCCTCGGATCAGGTGATCCGGACATGGGCACGCGAGGGAGTGATCCCATCTCACCGGGCTCCTGGCGCCCGTAAGTTCAAGTTCCTCCGCCACGAGATCTTCGAGTGGCTAGTGGAGAACCGGTATGAGCCGGAAGATGACGAGCAAGCCTCCACCTGATTTCCAAACGCGAACGGAGCCACTCACCCCGTTGTTAGCCCCCTCAAGGTCCCCCAAGTCTCGGATAGCCTGAAGGATGGGCCATAGTTCGAATGAAGTACGGAGTCCGGGCTCCATCTGCATCCCGTCGGCTATCCCTCTCCATCCTCCACCCTGACCACCTGCATACCTGCGAATTTCGCCCCGACAACGTTTCCCGCTTCTTCGCGCGGAGCAGGGCCTGAAAGCCATCCCGCACTCGACAAATCCTCCCAGAGCCATTGGTATACCAGCTGGGTGACAGGATCTGCATCGAAGATATCCAGGACGGTCATCGCGCCTGATGGAGATAGACGATGAGCAAACTCAGGGCGATACCGTCGGATGGCGGTGAAGATGCTCTCGGGTGGCTCCCCTCCCACAACGCTCGGCACATCGGCTGTCAGATCCACAACCGAAGCCCGTGAGTCGTCAATGGGCTCCCAGTAATAGTTCAGAACAGGACCCATGCCGCCCCTGTTATTGGACATCGTGAGTCGCCCCCGCATTGAAACGGGCATCATGAGTGCTCGAGGCATGACGTGTCGCAGGTTGGAGAACCACCGATCGACAATCTCTGTGAACGCGTGGAGGGCCGCTTCGTAAACCGCGATCGTCCGCTCTCGAAGACGCTGCTCGGAGTAGGGGGACCACACCCACCCACCGCTGTGCCTCTGATCTGGACCGGGCAATGGAGGTTCCATCACCTGAGCGCCGCTAGTTCGCAGCTGTCCGACAACTCGACGCAATTCGGCAATACGCAAACGGCGCCGTCGTACCGCGTTGAGCCCCGCAGTCTCGGCTCGCTCCAACACTTCCTCGTCGATTAGCTGGAGATCAATGGGTTCGCTGTAAAGACTGCCGCGGCCAATGAGCTCCAGCGCGGTTCTCCATGCGGCCTCCTTCTCAATGAATGTCCCACTAGAGGGCAGTGACCGAGTCGACATGGTGTTGGCTAGCGAAAGCTTCAGCGTTTCGAGGCTCCATCGCCATGGCCAGTTGGATCCGCTCCCAATTGGACTTGAGAGAACGAGCCCCCAAGGCCATTGGCCCTGAAAGGCCTCTGGGGGGACGTCGCTTCCCATATCTTCTTCACCGAAATACCACGACGTACTGAGCCGTGAACCATACGTTTGCGCCGCAAAGGGGCAGAGACCTTGTCGCCTTAACGGCCCGATGAGGCGACCGAGGTCCCCCAAACCTGTAATCCATGAAACCATCGTGGTCGGCACTCGACCGAGTTCCCTCTTCGACGGTTGGACTTCGGATATATCCCTCTCGTCGCCCCACCTGGACAGAGCATCGTCGATAACTTCGCCGGCCAGGCCGGGGTACCCGGTCACGAGTTCGTCCATTTGATCGTAAGTGACGTCAAAGCTCCCTTTTCCGATAGCGATCGAGAGTGAGGTCGACCACGCCTCAGCATCTCTGAGTTCCTCAATGGGAGCCCGATTTCCCTCCAATAGCCACTGCGCAGCAAACCACTGCGCAAACAGCGGTAGCGAGAATTGCAGTGAGCGTCCGCTGTCTACGATCAGGCCAGCTCGGGCAAGAGCGAAACGGATGTCCGGCTTCAACCCGGCCTCAGCTGCATGAATCGGACCCAACCCGTGCTCAATGCTCTTTGCTGCAAGCGTCGGAAGTGCATCCAAACCGTCACTCCCGCGTCCGGGCCGTCCCAGTGCCGTATTGATGATCTCATCAATGAGTGAGCCGACATTCGATGGCGGCCTCCCTACAGCCCGAATGAAACTGCCAGCCAGGGTTGCGAACAATGGCCTCTTAACGGCTTCTCTGAGAGACTCTGGCCACTCGGAGATCGAGTACGTGGAGAGTTGCGTATCTCCGACAAGGTTGATGAGTTCAAGGGACTCTTCAACGCTCAGGGGAGCTAGTTGTACGGATTCCTCGATCCGTGCAATCGTTGGAATAGGTCGGCTGGTCACACATATGGTCGTTGCCGAATACGTGTGGCAATACGCCCGAGCTTCCTCGACAACTTCGACCGCGCGCTCGCTGCCGAGAGATTCGAGACCGTCAACTACTAAATATACGCCGCGGTCAGGGTTCCAGCTCAGAGGACCTGAGAATTCGGAAATCGTGTCTTCAAGGCCGCCCCGCATCTGACCTGCCTCCGCGTACACGGGTAATGGAGCTGCGTCGTCCTCAAGTGCGTTGGCAATGGCATCTTGGAGCAGTCGCTCGGCCGTCAGACTCTTCCCGCTCCCCATCGGACCAACAAGCAGAACCAGACCACGCCTGTCGACGACAAGTTGTGACGGAGCCCCCAAGTCTGAATCGTCGGCGAAGTCGATCGCTGATGCTGAGGGCATACCAGTCCCCTGCCAGCGGGCGATACACCTACTTCGCGACTGGCGGCCGACAGCCTCGAGGTATGGATGTCGGCCAGGACCGGCGGCCGTTCGTCGGCGTACAGCTCGAACGATCTCGTCCTGGAGTGTGAGCCGAACGATCTGACCGAGACTTGCCATGTCGTCGACGGTGACCCACTTGCAATGTTGGCCTACTCGGTCCAGAAGCGCTTGCGTGAGGTCAGTTCGTTCTTGAACGGGTAGCTTGAACACTAGAAGGGGAACCTGGTTGTCGAGTGCGGTCGCAATCTCATCCTCGACGGGACGGCTGGTCTCAGGACCCACCAGCCAAATGACCAGGTCAGCGTTGGCTACGCGCTCCAGGTAGGTGGTACGAGGATTCTCGGAACTGGCGGGTGTGAACTCGAACAACCACGGATGAAGAAACGGCGCATCCCCGATCGCCTGCTTCGTCAGGGCGCGCGCCGTATCCAAGAGCGGATCACCCATCACAGAGCTGACAAAGACTTGAAGCGGTGGCTCGCTGGCGACTATTCGTCCCACAATGCTCCAGTTGTAGCCACGAGGAGCTTCGCGTCAGAGTGTGTGTCAATGGGCGGTAGTCCGGATATGGGGTGCCGGTGGTTCACGATCACCTGAATTCGTGATGCGGTACCTTTCGGCGCGAGGAACGGAGCAACCGATCCGACTCCGTGATCCGCCACCGATTGTGAGGCAGAGAGCGCCCGAATCACGAGGGCATCTCCTCAGCGAGGTGCATGCCAGCATCCCCCATTGCTTCTAGCAGTTCCTGTACAACTCTCACAACGGTCTTAGCTTCGTCCTCGCTCACCTGATGGCCCGCGTGAACGACATTGCGTCTTACCCGGTTGGCGTCAAGCCACCTTTGCCAGAGCGCCTGGTCGTCAGCCGGACTGTTGAGGCCGATTCTCCTTATCGGTTTCTTCATCCTGTCACTGAGGACTTGGCCGTCTTCGTAAATGAAGTGGTCAAACTCCTCCTCGGTCATGTCTCCAGAGTTGACAAGAGATGAGTACAGCTGGTTGTCGACAAACACCTCCAAGGCGGCAACCGCCTCGATCACCGCGAGTCGATGATCCGTCTCCCAAACAGCTCTTATCGCAGCCAAGAGAAGGTCGGCATGGATCGGGACGTTTTCACCCGTCTCAGCCATCTGACGCACGTCCTCGTGGACAGCCTGGCCGTCGTTGACAACGGCGATCCGGAGTCCCCCACTGAAAAGCCCCACATACTCAATCTCACCTGTCAATGGATACTGGATTTCCATGAACCGAAGGCCTGCAACTCGAAGTCGAGGGAGGTAGGCCCGACCACTGATGTAGCGATAGGCGTCGATAAGGGCATTCGCGGCCGCCACGGCCAGGTGAGCTATTCGACTCCCCTTCTCCTGTGGGGGAGTGTCCGCTGGATAGGTGAGCCCAACCACCATTCGTGTGTATCGGAAGTAGCCAGAGCGGTCTCCGGCGAACTCAACGTTCTTACCGACGAGGCCAGTCGTCTCGTCACCACCTATGGGAGCGCCGATCAGGTGTCCCTCGTTGAAGTACCTGGTCTGGTCGGCAACGGTGTCATCATCTGAGGAATCCTGTGCGTTTCGCCACATCTTCCGCATTTCGATCTGCACGGGAATGCCGTCGATCCGAACCATGTATGTCCCGTCCTCGAGATAGAGGCAATAGGGCAGCTCAAGTCGGACTGCTATCGGAACGACACCCTCCGGCTCCGTCACGGTCCATTTCATGGTGCTCATTCTCAGCTTCTCAGCAAACCGAGTTTCCTTTCGGTCGTCGTGGACTTTATGGAGTACGGCCGACAAGAACTGACGAGGATCTCTGGAAAGGGCGTCGATCAAACGAGATCGTGTCGGCCGTTGGCTATGGCTTCGAAGCAGTTTGGCCGTATCTCTGACGAGCGGCCTCACCTGACGTTCCGATCATGGCGCCAATGGACGCCCAGGAGTGTCCATCGCCACGAGCTGTCTCGACCGCTTCGGTGACGCGTTGTTCGGCTTCTGCTCTGGCTAGGAACGCCTGGCGTAGCTCTCGAAGAGGGCTCGCGTCCTTGATGTCGTTGGCGTGTGGCTCGTGGTCCTCGAAACGAGCAGCTAGCTCCTCGGCCTGGTGAATGATTTCTTCAGCGGTTCGTGGCATAGGTCACCTCAGGTACTTCGGTCGGGCCTTCATTGCGTGGACCACGATCGGGCCCTCGTCGGTGCCGACAACTCCGATCTCATAGAGGTTGCCGGCTTGGTCGGGTCCGATGAACATCGTCATTCGCTCGTCTAGGTCCTCGACGAGTAGCGGGTTGTTGAAGGCGTGGGGGATGATCTCATCGCTGACACCGTGCTTTCTCGCACTGTCGACGATTCTTGGCTGTATCACAAGTTACCTTGTCTCACCGGCGACTGCAAGATAACTTGCGATGTTGCCCGAACTCATCCGGTGAGCTTCAGGGTCGGGGCTGGGGATTCGATGGGCTGGAGGACCATGTCGCGCCACTGCCCAGCTTGTCGTACTGCAGGGTCGAGGAGATCGACCTCGGGCCCTACCTCCAGTCGGGTCCTTGCGTAGACGGCCACTGCGGCATCCCACGCTTGCGGATTGGGACACTCGGATCGGGAGCCGAGTTCGGCGAGAAGATCTTCTGGCGGGTTGATCTGCCAGAGCACCATTCGGGCGGCGACTCGCCTGTCGATCTCCTGGAGGACGTCGCTGTATTCGTCGACCAGATGGGCATGCTCGTGGATCCAGGGACCTCGTCGCGCCCTGGCCTCGGCCTCCATGATCGGCTGGTCGACGGCTGCGATCTCCATGGTCGGCTCGTTGAGAGGGCCGGCCTTGAACAGTTGGAAGAGTTCGTTGCGTCGATCGATCAGCTGGCGGTCGGTCATCGTCTCTGTGGCTGATGGGGATTCGGTGGCGGCGGGTCGGACGCCGCTGTTGGCGAGCCGGCGGACAAGGGTGTCGATATGGTTCTCGACTGCCGGTCGACAATGAAGGTGCCCGCAATCGCCGGTGGGTCCTGGCGGGTCGGCCATCCAGATGTGGGTTTCGCCAGTCGCTCGGGATAGGCCCGTGTAGCCATGTTCGGCGGTGATCATCTGGTCGACGTAGAGGTGGACCCGGTCGTAGGTGTGGCCCTGGGCGGTGTGGATGGTCTGGGCGTATCCGTAGTCGACACTCTGATCGACATACCGTCTCGGCAGGACCACTTCAACCCGGTCGTCGTCACGCCTGAATGTGAGCTGACCGGAATCGGGGTCGACGTGGGTGATGGTTCCCGTTTGTCCGTTGCGGAGGTCGGCGTGGGCGTACCAGTTGGTCCGCACCACGATCCGGTCCCCGGCCTGGAATCGCGTTCCCGTCCGGGTCTCGAAGGCTGGTCCGGCGAGGAGGCCTTCGGATTCCATCCGCGTCCGGGCGAGCTGGTTGAGCATGTCGACGTCGGTGCGGCGGCTGGACAGCATCCGGACGGTGTTGACGCCTTGCGCTCTGGTGTCGGCCCACCAGACGTCGACCAGGTCGCTCATGGTGTTCGTTCGGTCGTGGCCAACGTGGACGCGGCCGGCTTCGGAGTAGTCGAACAGGGCTCGTTCGGTGTTT
>DATKEA010000051.1:0-80598 GCA_035544615.1 Acidimicrobiia bacterium
TCGATTTTCCGACTGTGGATTCGACGGGTCCCAGGGTGGGGTATTTGGAGATGGAGACGTCGGGGAGTGTTACCACGTCTCATGATGGTCAGGTGATCGAACGGATGGACATCAAGGGTCGGCTGACAATCCAACACGACAATGTGATAGTCCGCGATTCCCGTATTCAGTACACCGCCAATTATGGGGTGTATGTGATCGGGGAGAGTGATGGTCCCTGCCCGACCGGGACCCTCCTCGAGCACGTGGAGATCGACGGGACAATGTCAACCGATGACATGATCCCGCTCTACTCGCCGGGATGTGAATGGACCCTCGACCATGCCTACGTTCACGATGTAGGTCGGACGGTCCGCCTGGTCAGAAACAACACTGTCACCAACTCGTACATCATCGCCAATCATGGTGGGGATTCCGGATCGCATCGAGGGGCTATTGGCTTGAACGGCGGCAACAACCATGTCATCCGAAACAATGTGCTCATCTGTGATACACCGAAGGGCTGTTCGGCTGCCCTTGCCATGTACGGCGACACCCATCCGATAGACGACATCCTGGTCGAGCACAATCTGATGGCCGCCACCGCCGCCTACTGCGCCTACGGAGGGTCGGTCGACTCCAAACCCTATCCAGAAGCATCCAACGTCAGGTTCATCAACAACCACTTCTCCACGATGTTCTTCCCCGACTGCGGCCGAGCCGGGCCGATCACCGCCTTCGACCGCAACGTCCGCGGCAATGTGTGGGTAGGTAACATCTGGCACGAAACCGGCCAACCCATCCCCTGACCCCAACCACGACGGGGAAGCGGAAACTCCGGTGGGACGTTGTCGTCAGACCACTTCGATGGCGGGTTGGAGACCCATGCGCTGGAGGTGGCTGCGAATCTCTTCTCTGTACACCGGGTTCATCGGTATCACCAGCCCGGGTGGTGTGGCTCGGAGATCCTCCGGTGTCTGCACGCGAATGGCCGTCCCGGGGAGCCACTTCCCCTGTTTGTGAGGGTTGATGTCGACCACGGTCACATCGAGGTCGAGTCCCAACGTCGTCAGGAAGGCAACTGCTTTGGATCCTCCGCCCCACAGGCAGACGGGGACTCCATCGGCGATGACCTCCTCGATCCGGTTACGCCATTGCGCTCGCGCTGTCATCGCGCTGCGAGCGAAGCCGGCCACGAGGTCGGCAGTGGAAGCGACCGTTTCTTCACCCGGATGGGGAGTGTTGCCGGAGCCCGGTCGGGCGTCGGTGAGTATGTACTGATCGTCGAAGCCCGACCTCAGGCCCTCGACATCGAGCCCGGCGCTCCGTAAGGCACGACTCAGGGAGCCGGGTGTGAAGTAGGAGCAATGTTCGTAGTAGACATCCCAGAAGGCTCCCTCTCGGAGCACCCGGCTCACGTCGGGTACCTCGGTGAACAAGGCAGCCCCAGAAGTGGCTCGTGTCGACTTGGCCAACCATCCGATGAACTCACCAGGCTTGGGAACATGCTCGAGCAAATGTCTGGTCACCACGAGATCGGCGGTCCAGTCGACATGACGCTGGTCGTAGTGATCCCGGACGAATCTGACGCGACCGCCGTCTTGCTCCCGACGGGGCAGAAAACCCGGATCGATCCCGATCCCGGACCCTATTCCCCCGGCGGCGAGGAGGTCCATGAAGTCACCTTTGCCACATCCGACTTCGAGGACCGACCGCCCTGTGAGGTCGTAGCGCTGAAGGAGGTCGGCGGCGAGCTCCTTGGCGAATGCCTGAAACCGTGGTGAAAAGGCCTGACTCTCTTCCGTTGGTAGTGAGTAATCCACCAGGGATGGGGCGAAGCGAACATTCTGAATGAACCCACATTGCGAACAGAAGGCGAGGAGAAGATCACCTTTGGGGTACTCGCGTGCCTCGGCTTGTGAGTCCAGGAGAACGCAGCTCTGGGTCGGAATCGACGAGACTTCGTAGAAGGCGCTCAGCCCGATGGCGCCGCACGCACCGCACATCCCGGCCGCTGCCTCCTCCAGGCAGGCGTCGGGGAGCGCCCCCGCGCTTACCACGCTCACAGAACCGCCGGCTCGGGGACAGGAACGACGAAACGACCCCCACCGGCGGAGTATGCGCTCTGTTGGCGCATGATCTCATCCTTGAAGTTCCAGGCGAGGATCAAGAGGTAGTCCGGTGGATCCGTCGCCAGTCGGTCGGGGCCTACGATCGGGATGTGGACCCCGGGCATCAGCCAGCCTTGCTTGTGGATGTTTCGATCGACTACGTACGCCAGACGTTCGGCTCCGATTCTGCAGTAATTGAGCATGATCGCGCCCTTGGCGGCGGCCCCATATGCAGCGACAGTGGAGCCGTCCCTCCTTAGTTGGTCGATCAACTCCACGAGGCGAACCCTGGTTTCGTTCACACCCTCGGCGAAGTCTGCATAGAAGTCAGCATCATTGAGACCGTTTGCCTCTTCCTGTCTCAGATACTCGTCGACCTCGGCGGCGGGTCGCCCCTCCCTCTGAAAGGTCGCTCGCAAGGAACCTCCATGTATGGGCAGATGCTCGACTCTGACCAGGTCGAGCCCTTGCCTCGCAAACAGGTTCTTGACCGATGTGACGGAGAAATAGCAGTGGTGCTCGTGATAGATCGTGTCGAACTCTCGGTGCTCGATGAGATCCCGCACGTAGGGGAACTCCATGACAACCGTTCCTCCCGGCGCAAGCAGCCGCTCGATCCCCGCAACGAATCGATTCTGGTCGGGCACATGGGCGAGGACGTTGTTGCCCACGATCACATCTGCTTGCCGTCCCTCCGACACGAGGCGATCAGCGAGCTCCGGCGTAAAGAACTCGCAGATGGTGGGGATCCCACGCTCCTCGGCAGCTCGAGCCGGCCCCGGAGCAGGGTCGATCCCGAGGACGGGAATCCTCTCCTTGGCAAACCATTGGAGCAAGTAGCCGTCATTGCTGGCCAACTCCACCACCAGCGACTCGTCGGTCAACGGATATCTGTCCAGAATCGTCTCCACGTTTCTCCGGGCATGATCAACAAGGACATCAGAGAAGGACGAGTAATACGGATAGTCCTTGCCGAACAGAGTCTCAGGGGGCACGGTCTCGAGGATCTGGACCAGGCTGCAGCGGGGACACCGCACGAGTGTCAACGGATACATCTGCTCTGAGCTGAGATCCCCTCCCGGTCGGACGAGTCCATCTGAGAGCGGCATGTCCCCCATGTTCAGGACAGTCTCCAGAGGGGCCGCACCGCAGGATCGACAGCCGTGGATCACCTCGTACTCGAACATTGGTTGCACGAGCGCAGGCACTTCAGCCACGAACGGGCTCCAGGATCCGAAGGTCCGGCCCGACCCGTCCTGCATCCTGCTCCTGACGAAGAAAGCGGATGCGAAGAAGGTTCCCCAAGAACTGATCCTTGTCCAGGCCAGCTGCCACGTAATGGTCGTATAGCTCCTGGGCTCCGCGAACGACGGTCCATTGGGGGCGGAACTCAGGCAAGACTGCGGATATCTTCGAACAGTCCACCCGGTAGTCGCGGATGTCTGGGCCGGCCGACTCCGCCAGTTCGACGGAGGCTCCCGGGACGATCTGCTCCACGATGGCGGCAACGTCACGTATCTGATAATTCTCCGCGGTGGCTCCCACATTGAAGACCTCGTCGTGAACGACCTCCCGAGGCGCCTCCAGGACGGCCAGGAAGGCGCGAGCGATGTCTTCGACGTGGATGAGGGGACGCCATGGGGAACCGTCGGACTTCATGAGGACCCGACCCTGGGTGAACCCGTACCCGACGAGATTGTTCACCACCAGGTCGGCTCGGAGACGAGGCGACGCCCCATAGGCGGTGGCATTGCGCAGGTACGTAGGGCTGAAGGAATCGTCGGCCAACCGAGACAGACCCTTCTCAGCGTTGAACTTCGACCAGCCATATGGCGTCACCGGGTTGGTGGGCGACTCCTCGTCGACCCAGCCGCCCGGAGACGCCCCGTAGATGCTGCACGACGACGAGAAGACAAAACGTTCCACCCCGGCCTCCCTTGCCATCTCCGCCAGCCGGACCGACGCCTGAAAATTGATGTCAGCAGTCAGTTGCGGATCGAGATTTCCCAGCGGATCGTTGCTCAACCCGGCGAGGTGGCAGATGGCGGCGATGCCTTCCAGGTCGGCCACCTCGACATCGCGAATGTCCTTGCGAAGGGCCGGAATATCGGGAACGTCGGGGCCAAACGTACAGCGGCTGAAGAGATAACTGTCCAATCCCACCACTTCATGACCGGCGTCGGCAAGGACACTAGACATGATGCTCCCGATGTAGCCGTTGTGGCCGGTGATCATGACCTTCATTCTTCGGCCCCCCAGACCCGCCACGGGGCGGACCCCGAATCCCACAAATCGTTGAGCAGGACCTTGTCCCGCATGGTGTCCATGGGCTGCCAGAAGCCCTCATGGCGAAAGGCCATCAGCTGGCCGTCGGCCGCAAGTCGTTGCATCGGCTCTCTCTCGAAGAGAATCTCGTCGCCGTCGATGTAATCGAAGATCCCAGGCTCGCAGACGAAAAACGCGCCGTTGATCCACCCGGTGTCGATCGGCTTCTCCGTGAAGGCTGTCACCGCCTCGCCGTCCAGCACGAGTTGCCCGAAGCGCGCCGGCGGATGTACGGCAGTGACGGTCAACAGCTTGCCGTGGCTGCGGTGAAATGCGGCGAGGGCTTGGAGATCGATGTCGGATAAGCCGTCCCCCCAAGTCAAGAAGAATGTCTCGTCTCCGACCCAGGGAGCGAGTCGCTTTATCCGACCGCCTGTGTTCGTCCACCGATCCGTCTCGATGAGGTCGACGGTCCACTTCTCAACGTCCCTGTCGTCGTGGACCTCGACCTCACCGGTTCCCAGGTGGATCCGCATGCTCCTCACCGATGAGTGATACTCGGCGAAGTAGCGCTTTATGTGGTCTCCCTTGTATCCCAGGGCGACGACGAAGTGATCGAACCCGAAGTGGTGATAGTGGCGCATGATGTGCCACAAGATGGGCCGACCACCGATCTCGACCATGGGCTTGGGACGTATCTCTGTCTCTTCCGCCAGACGCGTCCCCATGCCTCCAGCCAGAATGGCAACCTTCATGGCCTCCCTCTCGTCATACCCCACAGCCACTGCCAGGTTCGCAGCATACCCCTCCTCCCCAATACCAGCACCGCCCTCGATCTTGACCGCTCGAGCGTCGAGTTCCATGGCTACTCCGAATTCCTTCGATGTGACTAGTGCTCATCGCCGGCGCCACGGCGGCAAATCGGACCGCCGATTGGGCGCCGAGTTTTGTCGGTTCAGCGGATCGGGATGGTGGGGATGATCTGACGCTTTGCGGTGGTGCCCAGCCAGCGGCGGGTCGGCCTGCGGCGGCGATCACGCCGAGGAGGCTCGCCATACCTGACGATCGCATCGTCCAGGAGACGTAGTTGATCCTCCGCCAGGCGCGCCGACAACCTTTGGCTGGAGGTGCGACAACAGCCCTCGGAAGCAGCGCGAACCTCACTTGCCCGGCGCGCTAGCTACTCCGGTGATAGCGCAAATGACGCGGCCGCCCCCTTCGGGAAGGGCCAAGCCGTCAGTTAGCCTCCCAACAAGCTCCGGTTGGGCAAACGGGAGTGGAGTTACGGGTTTAGGGGAGGAACCAATGAGTGTTCGGGAGAGTCATGTCGCGCCAGATCGGGGGTCGGGCGAAGGGAAGCACGAATCGATTCGGTTGAGCTTTGATGGTCTCCTGGAGGAGCCCGTCGTCGATCTCCGGTCGGCGGCCACTGATGACATGCCGGACCAGTTCGTACTCGATCTCCGACCGACGGGCACATATGAGTTGCGGGTTGAGCCCGCCGTGGATCTTCGACCGACAGGCACGGAGGGACCACCGCCAACGCTCCGTGGTGAGTCCTTGTCAGTCGGGGAGGCACAGGGTCTCATCGAGCGACTCGAGTCAGGCGCATCCTCGCTGATCAACGCCGCCCAGTGGCAGCTGGCAACGAAGAGATTGATGGATCTCGTTGGCGCAATCGTGGGTTTCGTGGTCTTCAGTCCCCTCTACCTGGGCCTCACGATGGCCATCCTCGTCACATCCGGCCGTCCTGTCCTCTTCCGCCAACCAAGAGTGGGCAAGGACGGCGAACTCTTCAATTTCGTCAAGTTCAGGACCATGACGCGAAACGCCGATGCCGACAGGCACCTCGTCATCGATCTCAATGAAGCAGACGGTCCCGTATTCAAGATTCGGAACGATCCCCGGATCACCCCCTTGGGTCGTTTTCTGCGGCGTTACAGCCTCGACGAGCTCCCCCAATTGGTACACGTCCTCACCGGCAAGATGAGCCTCGTCGGTCCCCGTCCACCGCTACCGGACGAGGTCAGGCTCTACTCGGCGCGGGACTGGCAACGTCTCGGAGTGAAACCCGGCCTCACCTGCAAATGGCAGGTCTCGGGACGATCCGACTTGGGGTTTGGGTCATGGGTCGATCTCGACATCGAGTACATCCAGCAGTGGAACCTTCGCTCTGACATCAAGCTGATCCTCAAGACAATCCCGGCGGTCCTCACGGCGCGCGGCGCCTATTAACGGTGAGCTGTTGGCAAAATAGGGGGACGAACGAATCTTCGTGTGAGGCGGATATGCGTATCGGTGTCAGGTGTCTGCGACCGTAGAAATGGCCGACGCACCGAGCGACCACACAGCCTCAAAGAAGATGGCTCTGGATCGACACCTGGATGACTCCACGACCCAGATCACGGTGGTAATCGTCACGTACAACAGCGCCGACGTAATAGCCGATCTCCTCCTGAGCCTACCTGATGGATTCGAAGGCGCCAATCGTGCGGAGTGGCGCTGTTATGTATGTGCCGACCATACGGGCGAGTTCGCCGACGTGGCCGTGGGTGACCCGTGGTATCGCCCGATTCCACCTGACGAGCCCGGCAGATCCCGGGTGGTCGTGAGAACCGAGCGGGGCCGACAGCTCGTCAACGCGGCCATCTCCAGCGACTCGCTCCGGCTGGAACGCGTGAGCTCCAACATCCTTCCGGCCTCCCAACCGAATCTCCTGAAGGCCGAGGGCGCGACATGGGGACGAACGGTGGCCACGCGAATGGTCGGGGTTGCATCTCCTCGGTATCGCAACTTTCGGCTGCTACCGATCTGGTGGCGACATCTCAGCGGCCTCGAGAAGACACGGTCGATCCTGGGAACGTTCAAACGTGTGATCACCAAGCGGCTGTACCGACGCGCCTCTCGAGGCAACCAGGCTCTTGATCGAAAGGTCCCCTTGTGAACGAGGTGGTTAACACGAGCTGTCCGGTGTGTGGTGCAGAGAACCTCATCCTGGCGGCGGAGATCCTCTCCGTTCCGGTGCATGTCGGGCTCCTCTGGCCGACAGCCGAAGAAGCGAGAGAGTGCCCCAAGGGTGACGTGACGCTGATGTTCTGTAGGTCGTGCGGTTACCTCCACAACTTCTCTTTCGACGGAGAGCTGTTGGAGTACGGGGTCAGCTATGACAACGCCCTGCACTTCTCCGAGGTGTTTCAGGAGTATGAGCTCGCCCTAGCCAAACGTCTGGTCGACAGATACAGCCTCGAAGGGAAGCGGATCGTGGAGATCGGCTGCGGGTCGGCTCACTTCCTCGGTCTGCTGTGTCATATCGGCGGCAACAGTGGTGTCGGTTTCGACCCGAGCCATGATCCCAAGCACCTCGACGACCTGGCAAAGGGCCGAGTGGTCGTGCGTCAGGAATACTTCACCAACCAGTCGGCGGTTGAGGGCGCAGACCTGATCTGCGCCCGGCACGTACTGGAGCACCTACCCCACCCTGCCGCACTTCTCCAGACGATACGAGAGGCAATCGGACAGGGCGACACCGTTCTCTACTTCGAAGTCCCCAGCGCTTTGTCCTTGCTCCAAGGCCTCTCCATTTGGGATGTCGTGTACGAGCACTGTGGCTACTACACCGCCGGATCGCTGGAACGGCTCTTTCGGTTGTCCGGCTTCGATGTCATCGATGTCGATGAGACCTACGGCGGTCAGTTCCTCGGGATCGAAGCCCGATCCGGAGGTGACAGCACTCTCCAGGGGATGGCTCCTGAAGAGCTTGGCCGGATGACCGATCTCGTCGCCAAGTTCAGCGACGAGATCGAATCCAAACGAGAGCATTGGGATGCTGCACTCAGCCACGAACACGAGTCCGGAAGCCGGGTTGTTGTCTGGGGTGCCGGGGGCAAGGGCCTTGGCTTCATGAATCTCCTCTCGAAAGCCGATCACGTACACGCCCTCGTGGACGTCAATCCGCGCAAGCAAGGGACGTTCATGGCCGGCACCGGCCACCGGATCGTGGCGCCCGAGGAGCTGAAAGAGCTTCGACCCGACCTGATCGTTGTCGTGAACCCGCTCTACACCGAGGAGATCACGGCCATCCTGCGGGATCTCGGCCTTGCCAGAACAAGAGTGAGGACCGTGTGAACGTCACCAAAGTGACAGCGCGGCTGCACATGAGGGCAGCGAGGAACAAAAAACCGTGGAGATCATGGGTTTGGTCGAGGGTTGCGCCTATCGGACTCGTCGCGGGATGGTTCTTGTTGTCCCATTTGTGGCGTCTGCGGGAGGAGCGACGCCTCGCCAAAACCTGTGAGACCCATGGTCTGTTGGCCCTCACCTACGACGACGGGCCAGGTTCATCTCTCACGACTTGTTTAAAGACCGCGTTGAGGTCTGCCCCGACAATCGGTACACTCGGGTTGAAGGAAACACGCGGGGAGGAAACATGACGGCGGGCGCCACCCTATCTCGGCGCTGGGTTGCTCGTATCACGACCTGCCTGCTTTTCGTCACCCTGATTCCTGCCACGCAGATCGCTCATGCCGACCCGTTGCTGGTGTCGGATGGGTTTGATGGGGGTTCGTTGGGTTCGGTCTGGTCGTGGGTGGATCCTTTGGGGGATTCGAGTGTGGAGGTTTCGGGGGGTCGGGTAGAGATCTCGGTGCCGGCGGGCACGTCGCACGACCTGTGGACCAATCGGAATCATGCTCCGCGTTTGTTGCAGGCCGCTCCTGACTCCGATTTAGAAGTGGTGGCCAAGTTCGACTCGGTGGTCGACGCCAAATATCAGTCGCAAGGTCTTTTGGCGGTGCAGGACTTCGACGATCTGCTCCGGGTGGATGTGTTCTATACCGGGTCGTCGACCCAAGTGTTCGCTGCTCGAATGGACGCCGGCACTGCAACGACTCTTCTCAACAAGACCATCGCTGGTGGGGCTCCGGTATGGCTGGGGCTGGCCCGGACCGGGGACACCTGGTCGGTGTCTCATTCCTACGACGGAACATCCTGGACCGACACCGGATCCTTCACCTACCCGCTGACTGTGTCACAGGTGGGGCTGTTCGCCGGTAACCACACCCCGTCCCCGGCGTTCACAGCCCAGATCGACTATTTCCTCAACCCCGCCGACCCGCTCGACCCCGAACCCGAACCCGAACCCGACGTGACACCTCCGGTGATCAGCGGGGTAGCCGCCACCCCCACCACCGACACCGCCACCATCGACTGGACCACCGACGAGCCGGCCACCGGCGCAGTCGCCTACGGCACCACCACCACCTACCAGGACGGCACCGTCAGCGACAACACCCTCACCACCAGCCACTCCCTCACCCTCGACGGTCTCACCTGCGAAACCATCTACCACTACCAGATCACCACGACCGACCAAGCCGGCAACACCACCACCACCCCCGACGCCACCTTCACCACCACCACCTGCCCCGACCCCGACCCCGCACCAGTCATCGATGTCTGGTATGGCCTCCATCAACGATTCGGGCACCTCGCCAACTCGCAAGCGTGGATCACGATTCCCGGGACAGCAACGTCCAACCAGGGAATCGATGCGGTCAGCTATCAGCTGAACGGTGGACCGCCCCAAGGCCTGACCATAGGCCCGGACGGGAAGAGACTGGCTGACGCCGGCGACTTCATCATCGAGCTAGACCGCTCTGCTCTGCCGGCGGGAGACAACGAAGTCCTGATCACAGCCATCGATTCGAGCGGCGTTTCGGCCACCGTAACGGTGACCGTGGAGCACACCACCGGCCAGACTGGCTCATTGCCCTTTGCTGTCGACTGGAGCACGTCGAGCAATCTCCTGGACGCGGTCGAGCCCATGGAGGGGCGTTGGAGTGTCGATGGCGGCATGGCGCGTCCCACCCAGTTCGGATACGACCGCCTGGTGGCACTCGGAGACATCACCTGGACCGACTACGAAGTCACGGTGCCGATCACCCTTCACACGATCGATCCGATTGGCGATGGATACCAATCCCCGAGCAACGGTCCGGCTCTCGGTCTCGGAGTCCGGTGGAGCGGGCACTCAGGCACAAAACAGCCACGACAGGACTACTTCCCGGCAGGAGCCTTCGCCTGGTACCGATGGCGCTCAACTTCCCAGAGGTTCGAACTGATCGGCAATGAGAGCAAGTACGTCGACCGAGCCCCCGGTACTTACAACTTCCTCGAAGGTCAGACCTTCATGCACAAGGTGAGGGTTCACACCGGCGCGGACGGCAGGGCCACCTACCAGTTCAAAGCCTGGGAGGCGTCGACGGCCGAACCCGCCGATTGGCTCCTCGAGATAACCACCGACGCTACCGATCCCGACGGCGGCTCGATCGTTCTCATTGCTCATGAAGTAGACGCCAGCTTCGGCAATGTGACAGTTACCCCGGTTCCCTAGGTCTCTGCGAACGACGTCGCCAGTCTTCGGATCTCTGGCGCCAGGCGTTCGACCAAGGAGCCCGGAGGATCGGTGATGGCGAAGCACCCTGCCTGGATCCGTCCGGGTTACTCGGCCTCATGTGAACCATGAGCCTCATCAATTGGAAAGAGACCCATGGCCGGACGGCATAGCGACAACGAGCCTCCATACAAGCCGACCGACTTCCGAACGGCTTTGGGATGGTCTTATGTGATGTACGGCGGGCAATACGTCATCACCACCATCATCACCCTGATTCTGGCCGCCATCCTGGGGCCGTCGGCGTTCGGTGTGGTGGCAATGGCGATGGTCTACGTCATGTTCATCCAGATGCTCCTTCGCCAGGGCATGGTCCCGGCCATCATCCAGAAGCGGGGACTCCGACCGAGTCACCTGGACAGCGCCTTCTGGCTCATCGTGGCGACGGCGATTGTCCTCACCTGCGCGGGCCTCTTGCTATCCGGGTGGTGGGCGATGGTGAACCGGACACCCGACCTGGAGCCGGTGATCAATGTATTGTCGGCTCTCATCCCGATCCAATCGCTCATCGTGGTCCAGGAGGCGGTGCTGAATCGGGATATGAACTTTCGAGGACTGGCGGTGCGCACCAACTCCTCCGCTCTGATCGGAGGCGGAGTGGGCCTCGTCCTTGCGTTCACCGGCTTCGGGGTGTGGGCACTCGTCGCTCAGCACATCATCAAGTCCCTCTCTGATGTGGTGGTTCTCTGGACGCTGAGTGACTGGCGACCACGTTTGCGGTTCTCCTGGCCCGCGGCCCGGGATCTGCTCGGTTTCTCTGCCAGTGCATCGCTCGCCGGGATCGGCACCTTCGTCAACAACCGGTCGGACGCTCTCCTCATCGGGCTCTTCTTCGGGCCCACAGCGGTTGGGCTCTACAGACTCGCGGGTCGATTCGTGGATATGCTCATCGATCTCACGGTGCGCGCCCTCCAAGCCGTGTCGCTTCCCGAGCTCTCCCGCCTTCAGGACGACCCGAGGCGATTCGCCGAGCGAAGCGTGAAGATCATCAACTCGAGTGCTCTATTCGCCCTTCCGGCTTTCGGCCTGCTCGCAGGTGCCAGCGACGCGCTCATCGATCTCGTCGGGGAGGAGTGGGCGCCGGCGTCGACACCATTGAAGATCTTGTGCGTTGTCGGCGCCGTCCGGGCACTCACGATGTTCATGGGCCCAATGCTGTCAGCCATTGGGCGGCCTCAAATCCTCGCCCTTCTCACCTGGTCCTCTGCCCTCCTGTCGGGCGGGTCGTTCGTCCTGGCCGGCGTGCTGCTCGCCGACGCTCCGATAGCCGACCAGGTCACCGGGATTGCCCTTGCCCGTATGGCCATGTTCTCCAGCGTCGTTTTCTTCCTGGCTGTGTGGCTAATGCTTCGAAACTCCGATGTCTCGCTCCGATCACTAGGCAGGGCGGTCGGTCCCTCGACGCTGGCAGCCTCGGTGGGGTTCGTCCTTACCCAGCTATTGGCGAGCGTGATTGGCACGAGTTTTGGCGATGTGGTTCGACTCATCATCATCGTGGTACCCAGTTCGATCGTGACCGGCCTTCTTCTGGTCAGGATCGAGCCGCTGATGCGAGGGCTGGTGGTCAGCGCGACTCAACGGCTCCGGACGGGACCATGAGGTCGGGTTAGAGCGGGAGGAAGCGGTGGAAGCAAAGTCCCAGGATTCAAGGACGAGTTCACTCTCCGACCGCTCGATCCGGTTAGGAGTGTTCGGGTGCCCACCTACCACGGGGAATCGGGGCGTGGACGCTCTCCGGCTCTCGATTCTCAGTGGTCTAGCCGACGCGCTACCAAATGGTGTGGAAGCAACGGTCTTCGACTACGGACGGGGGATTCGAGAGTCCTCGGAGCTACCGGATGCCCCGATCCGGGTCAGACTGATGGGAGCGTATCTCTCGCGTCGTATCACAAGCCCGGCCAACCTGCAGCAGATGCACTGGGCGCAGCACCTAGGGGCGGGAGCGGTTCAGCCAGCCGTTCGGGAGCTGCGGCGCATGGACGCGGTGCTGGACATCTCAGGCGGCGACAGCTTCTCTGATATCTACAGTGCACGCCGGTTTCGTGGGAGCTCCATCACGAAGAAGGTGACGTTGGCGGCTGGTGTTCCACTGATCTTGCTCCCTCAGACATATGGGCCGTACCGGAGCCCGTCCAGTCGCAGACAAGCTACGCGCATCCTGAAGAAAGCAACAAGGGTTTGGGCGCGCGATCTCGACAGTCTCCGCGTGGTGGAGGGCCTGCTCGGCAATGATTTCCACCCCGTTCACCACAAGGCCAGTGTCGATGTCGCCTTCATCCTCGAGCCTCGTGAGCCGCCCACGGTGTTTCGGGACGCTTTGCTGGCGTTCAGACATACGGCCGACATCGTGGTGGCCCTGAATGTCAGCGGTCTGCTCTTCAACATCGAAGGCTACGGGCGCGAGCGCTTTGGGTTTCGCGACGATTACCGGGCACTGGTCACTTCATTGCTGAAGTGGCTGGTGAGCCTTGACGGCATCCGCGTCCTCCTGGTCCCCCACGTCGAGTCGGGATACCAACACGACAACGATGTCACGGCGTGCAAGACGCTCGTCGATGACCTGACCAAGGCCGAGCAGGAACGTGTCCTCGCCACCCCGCCGGGGCTCGGGGCACGTGAGCTCAAATGGGTCATCGGTCGGAGCGATTGGGTTTGCGCCACACGAATGCACGCGGCGATTGCAGGGATCTCCCAAGGGATACCAACCGTGGCAATCGCGTATAGCGACAAGACTCTCGGTGTATTCGAGACCGCTGCAATCGCTCGAGCCGTCGTTGACCCCCGGCATCTGAGCAACGCCGAGCTTCTCGATCGCATACGTCACTCGTTCGACAGTCGCCAGGATCACGCCGACGCCCTTGCCACTCGACTGCCTGGCATCCGAAGCGAGCTCGCAACGCTGTTCAGGTCAGTGGTCGAGCTGTCACGTCGGCCGGAGTGATCAGGGTCGATGAAGCCGCCACCCATTCAGGCACGCAGGAGCCGACGATGACGGATCCCGGACTGCGCCACGCACGAGGTCTCCATTCCGAGCATGTACCTTCTCTTCGGCTTCGTCGCCAGTGGGCGATCCTCAAGCCTGGAGACCCAGCACCCGATGGCTGGCCGGCGGTGCGGCTCACCCATGGCCTCGCACTGGTCTATCACCCCGAGACATCGATCACATCATCCGCGACTCCCGGCCAATCGGGCAGCATCCTGATTGGCACGGCCGTCCAACCGCTGGGCCGAGGCGGAGATGTGAGACCGCTTCTGGAGAACCCTGACCTGTGTGCCAGCGACGCCCGGATAAGTCTGCTGCACAGCCTGGGCGGCATCTACGTCCTGGTCTATTTCGACGCGGACAGAGTCCTGATCTACACCGACCCTGGGGCATTGATGGCCGTCTATCACGGTGACGGCCGGGCCGCTTCGACACCTGCATTGCTTCCCGACCTGAGACGTGATGTCGAGCTCGACATGCAGTATCGGTTCAGTGGGAGCGATGACTGGTACCCCGGCGACCTGTGCCCTTATGTCGGCGTCAAAGCTCTGCTCGCCAACCACGTCCTCGATCTGCCGTCCGGTCGGATCGAGCGATTCTGGCCAACACAGGTCCCGGCGAGCGTCGACAAGGCGACGGGCGTGGGAGCCATCTGCGAGATCCTGCGAGGAATGGCACGGGGTTACCTGGACACAGGGCCCTGCCTCTACTCCCTCACCGGGGGTCAGGATTCGAGGGTGAACCTGGCGGCCGTGCGTCCCTGGGTGGAGAGAATAGAGTTCTTCACGATTCGTGGCGCGCACATCAAGCCGTGCGACGTGAATTACGCAGGTGAACTGGCAAACCGCTTCGGGCTGAATCACCGATTCGTCGACAACGAGGAGGCCCCGGGTTGGCTCCGAGAGCTGCATTCGGAGATGTGTGCCGGCATGGAGACCCGCGGTGCTTCCTCGGTGTTGGGCGCATGTCGGCATCTTGCTAGCGCCGAGTACACGCATGTGAGCGGTGCCTTGGGTGCCATCACGAAGTCGATGTTCTGGCCGAGCAAGCGCCCGACCACCGTCGACGTCTCTGCATTGGCGAGTGAGTTCCTGAGCAGATCCGACGTGCTAATGACCGCCCTGGAGCGCTGGCGGGAATCGATCGATCCGTCTCTTCCGGCCACGATGGTCTACAACCTGATGTATCTGGAGCAGCGTGGCGGGCGATGGCAGAGCGTGAGCGAACTCGGCTCGAATCTGTTCTACCGCCCGGCCACCCTGTTCTCCAGTCGCCAACTCTTTGAATACGTCTGCGCCGTTCCCACGGAAGATCAGTATGGAGGTGGCCTGCTATTCGATTTCACCCGCAGCATGTGGCCGGACCTGTTGGACGTCCCGTATTGCCGGGTCACGGCGAATTACGGCACCTACTTGCCGAAATGGTTGCGCGTTGGCATCAAACAGATCCTGGGCCGGCCGGTGTGAAGACCCGAGATCACCATGAGTGCCCGGTGAGAAGACGTCTGCCCCGTTGGTTCATCCGCCGGAGCCAACGACGCACTCCACGATAGTCACGGGGATCGATCGAAGCAGTCTGGATCAACCTGGCGGACCGCCGCAGTTGTTCATCCCACTCTTTGAGGGTGTCTACCTGATTGGCCTTAGCGGAGAGTGGAGCAAAGCGTCGCAAGTCCCTGTCGTCTCGCAACATCGTGAAGTCCGATCGTGGATCATCCATGTGGTCCTGGAGGATCAACGGGAAATACCAACCGTTGGTCCACCCCGCCAGCGCCAACTGGACGCAGTAACCCGTGAAGCTCTGCTCTCGGCCGATATAGCCGTTCGCTTCGACACAGTCACGTTTGAGCAAATACCCACTCCCCGGGGTCCAGAAGTTGACGAGAAGTTTCTGTCCTTGGGCGAACTCGCGGATCTTGGGAGCAGCGAGTTCGGGGGCGAAGTCCTCTTCCCGGAAATGCCAGCATGCGATCGAGCCGAAGGTCGGATTGGCGGCGTGGGCCGAGGCCAGTTTCTCGATCCAGCCTGGGGTCACCAGGCAATCGTCGTCTACCTTGCCCAGGAGTGGTGCCTCCGACTCCTTCCAGAACCAGTTCGTCGGGTCGCGGATCCCTATGTTCTCTTCACTCTCGTGCACTCTCGCCAGTCTTGGATGACCCCTGAAGCTGCGCACGACCTCGAGTGTCTCGACGTGAGATCCGTTCTGCCAGACCCAGACCCTGGCGTCTCCGCTGCAGGTGTCGAGAAGGCGTGAGAGGGAGCGGCGCGTATAGTCCGGACGGTTGTGGGTGATCATCAGGATCTCAACCGACGGTGGCATCAGACAGCTCGACCGACGCTGGGAAGAGCTTCGACCGCTTCACCCACTAGGTCAATCCCGACCAGCGCCCGCGTGGTTCTAGCGGCCTTCCGACGAGTCTGCGTCTCCACCGACCGACCGCGTTCCTCAGACGTCGATAACCGAAGCATGCCGACACGGCAACAGCGGCCAGCAATCGCTCCCACCATGGCAGCTCCACCCGGAAGACCGCATCGAGGTATCCACCCAACAATCGCAGACCGATCGGGACTCGAGTTCTGATGCGCCCGCCGGGGCTGAACCACCGCTCGAGCTCCTCCCTCGAGCGGTTGGCCTCATGGGATGCAGCGGGGTGAACGCGTCGATCGAACAGAGGGGCTGGAACCTCGAGCACGGTACCGGCGAGAACGGACTCCAAGAGGAGCACGGCGTCGGACCCGACAAAAGGCTGGATGAGCTTGGTGCCCAACAGCGTCTCTCGTCTATGGAGACCTAGGACCGCATTGCACAGTCCGATGCGGAGTATGAATTGGGCGGCACGGCGCCATGGCTGCTGTGCCTGCAGTTGCATCCGGTCTTCGTATTCGCGGATGGTCTCCCCGGCAGCTCCGATCAGCCTTGTTCGCGGATAGCAGAGGACTGCGTTGGGCTCTGCGTCGAGCACCGCGACGCAGCGTTCGACATAGCTTGGCGCCATCCGGTCGTCGGCGGGCGCCCAGCGAAAGTACTCACCCCGGCCGAGACGGAACACTTCGTTGTAGTTCCATGCGGCTCCTCTGTTTCGGTCGTGTAGCAGGAGCCTTATGCGCGGGTCCTCAGCAGCAAGGCGTTCAGCTATTGCCACGGTCCCGTCGGTAGATCCGTTGTCTGAGATGATCAGTTCCAAGTCCTCATACGTCTGAGCCAACACCGACCGCACCGCCTCCTCCATATAGCGGGCACCGTTGAAGACAGGCATTCCGACGCTGACTCGAGGGGTGTTCATTTGCGCTCTGTATCCAATCGGGAAGGGGCCTTCTCGCACCCATCCTTTTGTCGGTCGAGGAAGAGGAGAGAAAACGGACGGTAACTCGAGGATACCGCCTCCTAATACGACACGGGCCGTGCCATCAACAGTCTGCACCGAATCCACGCCCTGGCCGATGACAGAGACGAACCCGAGGTCGGCGGCCCGACTCGGCTTGGAAAGGACCTGACCATGAACCGATGTGCTCTTTGGCGATCCCCGACGCAGCGATAAGGGAGCCCAGTCGGCGATGGCCCCAGGTCCCGTTGCAGGCCGAACGCCCGCCAGGGCATCGATATCCAGACCAGCAGGTTCGTGTGCAGATCGATCGGCTCCGATTGGGAAGTGCACCTGCAACATCTGAAAGGAAGGCGAATGTGCCAGAGGACGGTGAGCTTTGTTGCCCTCCCCTGCTCAGTCGACCCGACGCAAGCCGGCAGCGGCGTCGGTGCCGGCGTCGGCGTCGGCGGCAGCCTTGGAAAATGTAGAGGGCTTCACCTCCCTGACGCGCCTCGGTCCCCAAGCTACGCAGGGGGACAGCCCTGTCTGGAGTCTTCTTGTTTTCCCTCGGATAAGGGGGGACAACGTCGGAGCGGAGCGACGGCGAAGGGGGTGCCGTTAGCGGCGGCGAATCTCTACGCGATGCCGCGCCGGCCGGTGTCGCCGACGGCGCCGGATTGCTCGGCGCTGACCGATCGCATGTAGCTCGTCGGGTAGGATGCCCGCCCTTCGATGAACCTGTCGAACACCTCTAGCGCCTCGTCGATTTGATGGAGCCCGCTGGTCACACCCGGCCAGCTCTCGACGTCCGATCGCCTGATCACCGGGTAGATCCACACGACGATGCTGTCGACACCGAGGGCGGCCATGCCGATGGTCCGATGCTTGCCGTCACGGACCAGCAACGCCCAGGAGCCTTCCCCCGCCATCAGCTGCACGTCGATGATGTGATCGGACGGGGAATAGCCGTTTTCCGCAATCGAGGCGGCCACACGGCAGTGCTTCTTGAACCGGTATTTGCCCAAGGCTTCCGATGTTGGGCCGAAGTAGTCGTATCCATGTGTCCCACCGGGGGCGGGACCGAACTTGGCCAGTCGATCGAGCTCGTAAGCGTCCCGCTCGAGGAAGAGCTCTTCCATGTCTCTGGCCGGCTCCCAGGGGAGCACCCCCACGACGAGGGGCGGGAGAGCGGCGAGTCGACGTCGACGTCGAGTCCGACGAACTCGGCCAGTGTCGGCTGCCAGCACCTCAACAGCCGAGGTAACCACACAGGTTGCACGCTCCTATCCCACCTCCGGATGCCGTCGATCAGGCTCTTGATCTGCGGAAGAATAATCTGAAGAGCAAGCCGTCTTGCCAGCGGGTCGTGGTCATAACGGTCCAGGAGAGCGGCCAGGACGCGGTCCCGTTCCGAACAGCGTGACACCTCACGACTTTGCGCCGTCTCGACCAGGTCCGGTGCCGTTCTCGAACGCGAGCCGGGGATGATCCTCGGCCCACTCCGGGAGACGCTCACACAACCGTGCAGACTCAGCTCTCACTCCAATCAGACTCCAGCCGGCCACCTCCGTGCCCGCCGCCCATCGCACCCGAGATGCAGGCATGGCTTCGGGTCCTCGGAACAGGACGAGGGCGAGTCTCTGCGATGACCCTCGCAAAGGTCTCGCAAGACCCGTCTCACACGGCATCGTGGCGCGGGAGTCTCCGAGGCCACCTGTTAACCACAACAGGGCGGAATGGGATAGGGGAAGCCCCGGTGACCTCGCCTTTATGACGAGGGTTAGCCTCCGGGGTTTTTCCCTGCCAGAAATGTGCACGTGTGAGCGTGGCACCCTCCCAGCGGAGGCGACTTTCGGCAGATACCAGCCAGGCGTGTCGGCCGACCGGGCCAATCACCTTTGGGAGGCTGTTGCGAGATTGTTGCAACTCTCGGTCTTCAGAATGACACATGCAATGTTGGATCGAAGGACCGGGCCTCGGATGCGGCCGGAGAGAATGCCGGAACCGCTGCTCACGCTTCAAGAGGCTGCGGACTATCTGCGGCTCACGCCCCCCCCCTGTACCCCCAGCGATACAGGGGGGGAGGAGCCTGGTGCTTTGGGGATTCGGTTGGGCAGGAAGATCCTCTACCGGCCGACAGACATAGAACGCTTCCTGGATGAGAGACTCGCGGAGGCGCATCCCGCCCGACGTCCATGAGGATCGCCACGTAATTTCGCGCAGTCAGGCCAGTGGACGCGTTCGTTGATGGCGCATGGGGTCGATTTTGAGGATTGACCGTCCTAAGCCGTGGAGGGCCCAATACCGTGGACTCGACGGTAGGAACGCTCGTACTTCATGAGAGGAGGGTCGAGGCAGACCGCTGGCTGTACAACCTATAACGCCGAATGGCCTCCGCCTCGTCCCACAGCTGTCCCACAGACGACCTCATCCCACGCGGATGCCCAGGTCAGACCAGGGATTCAGTGGTATTGCGCATCCCTGATAAGGATGAGGTCGGAAGTTCAAGTCTTCCTGGGCCCACTTCAAAACCCCCGGCGTGCTGGCGTTTCCTGTTACCCGGTCGGGAAGTCGACCATCTTGGGGTTCACGCGAGTTCACAAAGAGTCCATACGAGAGCTCGCTCACGGGCACGCGGTCGGTCCTCACTCGTACGATGTGGGCAGAGACGCCCCATTTCGAAAGGAACTTTATGACTTCGAGCGAAACGTTGCTCGATCCCGAGAGCATCGAGATCGTCGAGCCTGTCCCCGGCTCCCGGTATCCGGCCCATCTCATCTACGTCGAGACATGGGACGGGCTCTATGCGCCCATCGGGCTGCGTTTCCCGTCAGGGGACGGCCCCTTCCCGGTCGTCCTCCTCGCCTCGGGAAACGGTGGCGGCGGCATGGCCTGGATCCGGGAGGCCATCCGGAACCGGGGACACATCATGGAGTGTCTCCTGGACGCCGGTTTCGCCTGCGCGTGGATCCGCTATCGCACCGAGGTCGAGCTGGGATACAACCTGGGAGGGGAGCTGGTCAGGGACATGCGCCAGGGGCGGGAGCTGTTCAATCGCTCGCCGCTGGAGTACGAAGACGAGATCGCCATCATCGAACATTTGAAGTCGCGCCCGGACATCGACGGTGACCGGGTGGGGCTGATCGGAATGAGCCATGGAGGGGAGATGGCGTTGAAGATCGTCTCCGAATACCACGGTGTCGCCGCCGCGGTCGCCAGCGAGCCGGCAGCCCACGAGTTCCTGGCGCTGGATCCCGACGACACCGTCTCGATCGATGACTCCACGGGTCTGCGCAACATCGAGAACATGGAGATGTCCGAGGTCGAGAAGGTGCTCGACCGGATAGACATCGGCATCGCCATGGGTCGGATCGCCACGATCGACACCCCGATGCTGGTCATGGGCAGGGAGACCGACCATCTGCAGGGCATATTCCGAGCCACATACGTGCTGATGGAGAAGGCGGGCAAAGACGTCGAGTGGATCACCTATGACCACCCGCTACACGGATACATCTTCCCCTTAAGCGGACCTGACGGTGAGCCCGAGGTGGACGACACGCAGGAAGACGCAATCGATCACGTCATCTCCTATTTGAAACGCCATCTCGCCTGAAGAGGACCCGCTTCAGGTTCAAGGGGCTCTACGCGGGATTCACTTCCGAAGTCCCTACTCCGCGTGCCTGACGGGCTGACGCAGCACCGTCTTGCGCTTCTCGGGCGCCACCCGCTTCGGATCGTTCAGGTAGATCTCGTGGTGGTACCCGATGGGACCAGGTTGTGTTCCGGCAGGAACTCATGGTGCATTCGGGCGAGGGTCGCGGGCTCCTCGCTGTTGGGGCCGACATGCATGATCTGCACGCTCCTCCCTTCGGCGAACTGCGCGAGCCTCAAGCTGCCCGGCGGCTCACCCAGCCGTTCCGATGCCTTGGCTACCGCCTGGCCGAACATCTCCTGATCGACCCAGTCGGCGGTGACGATCATCAGCCTCCATCTCAGCTTGTCTCGGTTCCCCGCGATCAGATCGTTCATGTCGTCAGCCCACCACAGACATTCAAGAGGCGGCTCGACGAAGTTCTTCCCCATCCGCTCCTTGGCGATCTGCTTGATGGGGTAGACGACGGCAAAAAGCCATCGCACGGCCGGGGCGAACGCCTTGCTGTCCGGGCCGCCGTCGCCGTCGATCGTCACGAACGGCGGGTCGGGCACATCCACCAGGACGAATTCGTCCGAAGGTGGCAGATAGAGCTCCTCCAGAAGGTCTCTGTCATCAAGTGTGCTCATCGGGTTCCTCCTCCAGCCAGGGTTTGGTGGTCATGATGCCCGGGCCTATCGACGTCGCCGCTGGTGGGGTCGACATCTGAATGAGAACGGATCATGCCCTCGCGTCGTCGGCATACCAGTCGAGGACACGCAACGCCCGCAGTGTGTTCCATCGGCTCGGCTTGCCCGAGCCTTCCTCCATGACGAAGTGCTCCCTGCCTGGGTGACGGTTCTGCAGTGGCCAGCAGTCATCCTTGCGACGCTTGCCCTCGATGACCTCGATCGCCTCCCTGGCTCTGGGATCGGGTTGGGTCCCTGCCTCGCGGAGATAGTCGAGGCCACGGAGCACGTCGTAGAACCAGCGAGGCGGGAACGACATCAGCCGCCACCGAGGGTTGACCAGTTCACCGGTGCGCAGTGAGTACATGAGTCGTCGCTCGAGCAGATACTCGTGAGCTCGCCTACGGGCCTCGGCCAGCGTCGGGTCGCCGCCGACGGCCTGCTCGTACTCGAGCAGCCCTTCCAGCACCGAGATCGTGGTGTGAAAGGAGGATCGGTCCGAGCTGACGTGACAGTTCCAGCCCCCGTCTTTCTTCTGTCGGTCCAACAGGACCTCTGGTTGGGCTATCGATCTGGCGTCGTCGAGGAAGTACGAGCCGAGAGCGAGTGTCATCCCGGTGATGCAAACCTCGGTCGCGTAGTCGAAGAAGGGGCTGTTCTTTCCCCCCATCGTCACCCGTTCCCTGACCAGTGCGGTGGCAGCCCGGACCTTGGCGTCGTCGGGGTTCGCACCCAGATGCCGCAGGAGCAGGAGGGTGTAGGTGGTGGAGATCCATTTGGGCGAGTAGACACCGCCACCCCAGTTCCCGTCGTCTGCCTGGAGGGCCAGTAGCCGCGCCCCCCAGCCCTCGTCGGCCACCCTGGCCCGCTCTTTGGCGATGGCTGACGCCGGCTGGTCCGTGAGGTTACGCATCACCTGCCAGCGGATCGCCGGGTCGGAGTCCACAAGCCACTCCATCACCTGTCCCACTATCCACCTCCCAGTATGAGGGCCACGGCGCCAATCCGCTCCCGACCCTCGAGACGCGTGAATAGACCCTGTTCCAAGACCATGGTCATTCTCGCAGCGATTGCGGACGGAGAGTCCGTGGAAGGTGAGCCATAGGGGTCATCACCGAGGTCTCGCGCTGTTACCTTGGCCCGCTCAGACCAGAACTGGATCAGACCGGAGGGTCGGGCCGGTCCTGACAGACCGCACCTTCGAAACTGGAGGCCATTGCGTGGAGATCGTCTCTTCGCTCGTCGACCTGTTGATCATCCTCGTGGCCGCCAAGGTGGGAGCGGAGTTGATGGCTCGGATCCGTCAACCTCCGGTCATCGGCGAGCTGATCATGGGCATGATCGTGGGGGCCAGCGTTCTCGGCTGGATCGACATCACGGAAGGCGGTCTGATATCCATCCTGGCCGAGCTCGGGGTCATCGTCTTGTTGTTCCAGGTCGGGCTCGAGATCCAGATGAGGGACATGCTGCGTCTGGGCCCGGTGGCGATGTTCGTGGCCGGGATCGGTGTGGTCACCCCGTTCGCATTGGGCTACGTCGCCGCCAAAGCGCTCGGTCTGGGCGGAGGATCGACCGAGGTTGCCCTCTTCCTGGGGGCAGCGATGACCGCAACCTCGGTGGGAATCACCGCCCGGGTGTTCTCCGACCTGGGGAAGATGGAGAGCGACGAGGCCCGGGTCGTGATCGGGGCTGCGGTGATAGACGACATCATCGGTCTTGTCATCCTCGCCGTCGTGGTCGGTCTCCTGGGGGGAAGCGGCGAATTCGAGACGACCGAATTGTTGAGTCTGGGACTGCGAGTGATCCTGTTCCTTGCCGTGGCCATCGGGGTCGGGGCTCTGCTCATGCCATACCTGCTCAGACTGCTCGATGCGCTGAAGGTCCCGGGCAGCTACATCATCGGCACCCTGGTCATCGCCGTCTCCGTCGGGATCGCCGCCGAGGGCCTGGCCGGCCTGGAGCCCATCGTCGGGGCTTTCGTCGCCGGGCTGATCGTGGCGCAGGCGGATCACATCCACCGGATCCAGACTGAGATCGCACCGATTGGGTACTTACTGGTTCCCATCTTCTTTCTCGCCGTTGGTGCCCAGGTCGATGTGACGGTGATGTTCCAGCCAAGTGTGCTCGGAGCGGGCCTCCTGATCACGGTCCTCGCCGTCATCGGCAAGATCGCAGCCGGGTTGGGGACCCTGGGCCGGCCCATCCGCCGCACCGTGGTCGGAGTCGGCATGATCCCCCGGGGCGAGGTCGGCCTGATATTCGCCGCCCTCGGCGCAACCCAACTGTCATCGGTGGTGGGCGACGAGGAGATCGCCATCGTGGTGCTGATGGTGGTCCTCACCACTCTGGTGGCTCCAATAGTCCTCGGCCGGTTGCTGAGAACCGCACCTGCTCCCACGTCGGGCCAGGTTCCACCGCCAACCGGGAGCGACCCCGGTTCAGCAGGCGGCTGAACCCTGCTCTGCTAGACAACGTCCATGACCGACGGCCCGACTCCCCTCGACATCGACGAAATCCGATCGAGATTCCCGGCGCTGGCCCGCACCGATCCCGGCGGACAGGCTGCCTACCTCGACGGCCCGGGAGGAACCCAGGTCCCCCGGTCGGTGATCGATGCCATGAGCGACGTCCTCACCGCCGGCGTCAGCAATCTCGGCGGCGGTTTCGCCGCGTCGGAGTACGCCGAGCAGATCACCAACCAGGGTCGGGAGGCAATGGCGGACTTCTTCAACGCCCGACCCGGCGAGATCTCCTTCGGGCAAAACATGACCAGCATCACCTTTGCCATCAGTCGATCCTTGGCCAGGACATGGAAGCCAGGGGACGCGATCGTTGTCACCAGCCTCGATCACGACGCCAACTTCACGCCCTGGGTGCGGGCGGCCCAGGACGCCGGGGTCGAGGTCCGAATCGCCGAGTTCGACCCCTCCACCGGGGAACTCGACCCGGGCGCGATCGCAGACTTGCTCGACGACACCGTGCGGCTGGTGGCCACCTGTGTCGCCTCCAACGCCATCGGCACCGTGGTCGACGTGGCCGCCATCACTGCCCTGGCCCACGAAGCCGGTGCCCTGGTTTACCTCGACGCGGTGCACGCCGGTCCCCACCGTTTGATCGACGTCGCGGCGATCGACTGCGACTTCCTGGTTGCTTCGGCCTACAAGTTCTTCGGACCACACACCGGGATCCTCTATGGCAAGCTCGACCGTCTGGCCGAGCTCGACTTCTACAAGGTCCGCCCCGCACCTTCCGACCCGCCCGACAAGCTGGAGACCGGTACCCAGAGCTTCGAGTCGATCGCCGGGGTGACCGCCGCCGTGGACTACCTGGCCGAGCTCGGCTCAGACCGCCACGGGTCGCGAAGACAACGGCTGGAGAGCGCCTACGCCCGGATCAATGATCATGAACGCTCGCTAGCCACCCGGTTCCTCGATGGGATCTCCGGCATGGAGCGAGTAACGGTGTATGGCCCCCCCGTCGCAGATGACCGTCGGGTAGCGACTTTTGCCGTCTCGGTAGACGATGTCGGCCCGTCGAAAGTTGCAGCGCATATGGCGGAGGCCGGGCTCTACGTCTGGTCAGGTCACTACTACGCGGTCAACGCCATGGATCGGTTGGGGTTTCTCGACACGGGTGGTCTGGTCCGAATCGGGTTCGTCCACTACAACACAACCGGCGAAGTCGACCGGGCCCTGGAGTCGCTTGCTTCGCTCTAGTGGTCTGTCGTTAGACCGCCTCGACACCCAATTCGGTCATCAACCCTCTCACTCTTCGCTCGAGATCGTCCCGAATCGGCCGCACCTCTGCGACCGATTTGCCGGCGGGATCGTCCAACTCCCAATCGACGTACCTCTTCCCGGGGAAGATGGGGCAGGCATCGCCACAACCCATGGTGACGACCACGTCGGCCGCTTTGATGATCTCGTCGGCCCAGGGCTGAGGAATCTCACGCCCGATGTCGATTCCCTTCTCAGCCATGGCCTCGACGGCGGCCCGGTTGACCGACTCGGCCGGCTCCGACCCTCCGGAGAACACGTCAACAGCTCCGCCAGAAAGGGCCCGCATGAACCCGGCTGCCATCTGTGACCGGCCGGCATTGTGGACGCAGAGGAAGAGGACGCTCGGATTGAGGGTGGTCAGGTCCGACTCGAGCCGGATTGTCGCCCTGATCCGGTCTGTGGCGAACCGCTCGGCGAGCAGCGGGACCCACGCCGTGGTCCGGGCCCGCTCCAGCAGCTGGTCCAAGGAGTCGAACAGGAAACGCTCGATCGACTCGACGTTGAGCTGCCCCTCGAATCGCTTCTTGAGTCGCTCGGCGCCCTGTCTCATCTGGAGTTGCTCGCCAGCGGTCAGTTCGGCACGGGTCGTCATGAGATCGTTTCTCCTTCCATCGCATCGACCAGTCGGTCGAGACGCTCGTTGATGCTTCTGAATGCGGCTCTGAATGCGTCCACCCGATCGACCTCCACCGGGTCGGGCACCGACCAGTGGAGGTGGCGTGCACGGAACGGCATCGCTGTCTCCCGGGCCCGATCACAAACCGAGATCACCAGGTCGGGCGTTCCTCGAACTTGGTCGTATGCCTTGGGATTCCCCGAGGCCAGCTCGACTCCCATCTCCGCCGCCGTCGAGACGGCCTTGGGATGGATCTGATCGGCTGGGATGGTTCCGGCGCTCTGGACCTCCACCCCGATCCGGTCCCTCAAGACTGCTTCGGCGTACTGGGACCGAGCCGAATTGTGGGTGCAGACGAACAACACCGAATGCGCCATCATCGGAGACCTGGCGACTGTGTTGGCGAGGAGGTCATGATTCAGCGACAGGTAGCGTCTTCGGCGGTCACCTTCCCCCTGGTGCCGGGTCAGCAGCCCGGTCTGCTCGAGCACCGCGAGGTGATGGGCAACCAGGTTGCTCGGGAGACCGACGAGGTCTCCGATCTCCGCCGGTGTCCGGTCGGCGAGGAACAACTCGTCGACGACTTGGAGCCTCACCTGGTCGCCGAGGGCGTGGTAGATACGGGCTCGCTGGGATAGATCCATCAGTCGTAGAGTATTGAGTCAACTTCTGTTGAGTCAAATTGCAACCTTGTCGGCTCAGCCGTCGGAGGATCTGCAGCGCCCACGTCGTCACGACTACTCGCTTTCCTCCTGCTCGGCGCGTCCCTCTCGGGCTGTGGTATCGCCGAGACCAAGCTTCCGCCCGAACCGACAGTGGAGTACCTGCCCTGTTCTGGAATGGACCTCGATGCGTCACAGCGTGTCGACCCGCTCACAGTTCTCGTCGGGCTCTCACCAGATCTCGAGCAGAGACTCTGGGGTGGGCTGTGGACGGAGGGCGACGAGTTGCACGTTGGTATCACCGATGTCGGTGAGATCGATTGGCAAGTGGCCTGCCTCGAGATCGACGACCCGGGGCTCGTCGTGCATGAGGTTCCCTTCGTCTTGGGTGATCTGCTGAGGTGGTCGCAGGAGGTGGAGGAGTCGATCGGGACCATGAGTGATCCCGGCTCCATGTCACACGAGATGGTGGTCGTCGGTGGGCAGTACGTCATCGAAATCAGGGCCGACCGCGTCGAGCAGGCCGGCGATCTCACCGAGGGGATTCCTCTGGACGCCTGGACCTACGGAGGGCCCGTCAGTTCGGGAAGCTGAGAACCGACCATAGACTGCAAGTCGTGAAGCGGATCTCCCCAGTCATCATTCTCGGCGCGATCGCCGCCTTCTTCTTGTGGCGTCGCCGCGAGGCCGAGGTCGTCATTCCCGACGCAGCCTGGAATCCAGTCGAACCGTCGTGAAGGTCGGAGTCTTCGTCACCGGGGACATCGCGGTGCGGGCAGCCCATTCCCTCAGCGCTCACCCGGGAATCGACGAGGTGGTCGTAATCGGTCCGGCGCGCAGCCGGAGTTTCAGAGTCGTGCCCGATGCCGATGGCTGCGATGTCCTGATCGGGACCGGAGACGGGGCACCCGACAAGGCACGTGAACTTGGCGTCAGGCTGATTTGGGATGGGGACGACCCGGCCGACGGCGTGGTGGTCTGGGGAGCTTCCCCGGTGGGAGTGGCCCTGGCGCTGGCGGCACGCGAGTCGGAGCCGAGGGTCGTGGCCGTGGCCCATCCCGATCTGGACGAGGGCTCCGACCACCAAGTCAGATTCCCCGATCCGATCGGTGCGCTGAAAGCCTCCGACGTCAGCTTCGGGGGTAGACATGTCGCCCTGGCTAAGTCCCCCGATCAGCTGGCTGCCTGCCTGGCGGTGGGGGCGGAGAGAAGAGTGACCATCATCGACGACGGAGCCTTTCTGTCCGGGATCGCTCTCGCCGCCGGAGTGGCAAACGTCGCCGACCAGCCGGGGCCGGTCTGGGACTCGGCGCTGAGCTACTTGCAGACGGCGGCTGCGATGGGGCTGGTGATGGCCGACGACCGCTGAACGCGGTTCTTCTGTGTCCGGGTGGCGCCATAAGTTCCCCCCTCCCCGGCTACGCTGGTACTCCCCCCTTCGGGGGGAGAAACGGCGCCACGTACCTCAGGTAAGCGGTGTCAGGAGGTGCGGACCCGTGGGCTTTCCTGGGTCGGGATGTCGGCTTGGTCGGGGGGCGGGGTGACCGACCCATTGCCCGGCGTGTAGTCGCTGGGTGGGTGCAGGACCTGCGACGGGGCCACCGGGTTCAGTGTCTCCTCGAGGACCACCAACTCCAGCCCGCCGACGACATCGGAGACCAGGTTGTAGACGATGGCGCCGGCGACGGTGGCACCGGTCATGGTCACCCACCAGACCACGGATCCAAAGACCATCACGCGGAAGAACTGCTCAACATTGGCGAAGGGCTGCGCTCCTTCGTCGAGCAGGGTGATCTCCACCATGAAATCGGTGATCCTCTGGGGGACCCCCGCCCGCTCCAGGACCGACCAGAAGATGATCCCGCCCAGCACCAGAGCCAGGGCGAGCACGGCCCAAACCACCGAGGACACCTTCAATGCGGTCCAAGGGTCGATCTTGCGGATGATGCGTCGTACGCGTCGAACTGTTGCCATAGGGGCTCCTGGTTATGGGGAGAGTCTAAGAGACCCTCACGCTTGTCCAACGACAAGGACCCCTTATAGGGTTCCGAGGTCGTCGTCGGGCACGATGGCCAGGGCGGACAATTCGTTGCCGGCGCCGACGTCGATCACCCGAACTCCGGTCGAGTCGCGCTTCTGACGGCTGATCTTGGCCACCGGAGTGCGGATGCCGATCCCCTTGGAAGAGATCAGGAACACGTCGTCGTCCTTGGACACGGCCCTCGCTCCGATCAGGCTTCCCCTGACCCGGGTCAGCTTGAATGCCTTGACTCCGATCCCGCCCCGTGTCTGACGACGAAACTCCCCGATACTGGTCCGTTTGCCGTATCCGGCCGATGTCAGGAGAAGCACCTCGTCGCCTTCGACGTTGGACACCGCTCCTACCACCCGGTCACCTTCGCGCAGTTTTATCCCCCGGACTCCCTGGGTTCCCCGACCCATGCTTCTCAGATCGGCCTCCTTGAAACGGATCCCCATGCCCTCCCTGGTGAAGATCAGCATGTCGTTCTCGCCGTTGGTGGGGCGAACCGAGACCAACTCGTCATCACCGATCAGCTTGATAGCGACCAGCGTCTGATTCCTGGAGTCGTACTCCTTGAACTCGGTCTTCTTGGCGACACCGCGCTTGGTGACCAACACCAGATAGCGCCCGGTCTCGTAGTTCCGGGTGTCGATAATCGCCTTAACCGTCTCTTCCGGCCCCAGGGGAAGCACCGACTGGGCCAGGACCCCTTTGGCCGTCCGGGACTGGCGGGGGATGCCGTGTGCCTTGAGTCGATGGACCAGGCCCTTGTTGGTGAAGAACAGCAGGTAGGCGTGTGCCGTGGTATGCACCAAATGCCGGATGACATCCTCGCCTTGGACTTCGGCCGCCTTTACCCCCCGACCACCCCTCGCCTGGGTGCGATAGGTGGAGGCCGGAACCGACTTGACGTAGCCGGCTTCGGACACGGTGACGATCAGCTCGTCGTCGGCGATCAGATCCTCCAAGGACAGATCACCTTCGTCGGGGATGATCCGGCTCCGCCGGCTCTCACCAAAGGTGGCTCGGATCTCGGTCAGCTCGTCCTTGATGATCCCCCAACGGATCTTGGGGTCGGCCAGGATCTTCTCCAGCTCGGCGATCAGCTCCAGCAGCTCGGCCAGCTCGGTTCGCAGCTTGTCCACCTCGAGGGCGGTGAGCCGACGCAACGGCATGTCGAGGATGGCGTTGGCCTGGATCTCGGAGAGCTCGAAGCGGGCGATGAGGTTGGTGCGGGCGTCGGGAGTGTCTGCCGAGCCCCTGATCAGCTTGATCACCTCATCGATGTTGTCTACCGCGATGATCAGGCCTTCGAGGATGTGAGCCCGGGCCTGGGCCTCTTCCAGACGGAAGCGGGTGCGTCGCTCCACCACCTCCATCTGGTGGTCGAGGTAGTAGCCGACCATGGCAGCAAGATTGAGAGTGCGGGGCACCCCGTCGACCAGCGACACCATGTTGTAACCAAAGGAGTCCTGAAGCGGGGTGTTCTTGTAGAGCTGGTTGAGGACGACCTGGGGCACCGCATTGGCCTTCAACTCGATCACGAGCCGGGTGCCGACCCGATCCGAGCTCTCGTTGCGGACCTCGGCGATACCTTCCAGTCTCCGGCCGTCGACCAGTTCCTTGATCTTGGCAATGATCCGCTCGATCGACACTTGGTAGGGAAGCTCGGTGGCGATGATCGCGGTGCGCCCCTTGCGAATCTCCTCGACGTCGCAGACGGCGCGGATCTTGACCGATCCCCGCCCCGTGGTCAGGGCGTCACGGAGCCCGGCGGTCCCGATCAGGAACCCGCCGGTGGGGAAATCGGGGCCTTTGACGAATTGCAGCAGCTCCTCGGAGTTGGCATCGGGGTTCTCGATCGTATGGATGCAGGCGTCGATCACCTCCCCCAGGTTGTGTGGCGGGATGTTGGTGGCCATGCCCACCGCGATCCCCTGGGAGCCGTTGACCAACAGGTTGGGAAAACGGGCGGGCAGGACCGAGGGTTGTTGCATCTCCCCGGAGTAGTTCTCGACGAAATCGACCGTGTTCTCCCTGATCCCGTCGAGCAGATGCGCAGAGAGCTTGGTGAGACGACATTCGGTGTACCGGGCAGCTCCCGGCGGGTCGTCGATGGTGCCGAAGTTGCCTTGGGGGTCGATCAGGAGATGCCGCATCGAGAAGTCCTGGCCCATCCGGACCAGAGCGTCGTAGATGGCTTGGTCACCGTGGGGGTGATAGTTCCCCATGACGTCACCAACCACCTTTGAGCACTTGCGATGCGCCGACGCCGAGGTGATGTTGTTCTCGAACATCGAATAGATGATCCGGCGTTGCACCGGCTTGAGACCGTCCCGGACATCGGGCAACGCCCGGGAGACGATGACCGACATGGCGTAGTCGATGAAGCTCTGCTCCATCTCGTTGGTGATCTCGATGTCGGAGCTGGGATGGATTGGCTCGAGTGTCTCTTCGCTCATGGGATCAGATATCCAGGAATCGGACGTCGTCGGCGTTCTGCTGGATAAAGGCCTTTCTCAGGGCGACATCATCACCCATAAGGGTCTCGAACACGTCCTCGGCTCGGAGCGCGTCCTCCATTGTCACCTGGAGCAGGGTCCGGGTCTCGGGATTCATGGTGGTCTCCCACAATTCGCTCGGGTTCATCTCGCCGAGTCCCTTGAACCGGGTCGGCTTCACCTTGGGATGCTCCTTCTTGAACTCGTTGAGGGCTTCCTCGTGCTTGAGATAGTGGACCTTGGATCCGATCTTGACCCGATACAGAGGCGGTTGCGCCACGTAGACGTAACCGTGGTCGATCAACCCCCTCATGTGACGGAACAACAAGGTGAGCAGCAGAGTCCGGATGTGGGAGCCGTCGACGTCGGCGTCGGTCAGGATGACGATCTTGTGGTAGCGGGCCTTGGTGGCGTCGAACTCGTCGCCGATCCCGGTCCCCATGGCGGTGATGATGTCCTGCACCTCGAGGTTTTGCAGTGCCTTGGCGAGACGGGCCCTCTCCACGTTGAGGATCTTTCCCCGGATGGGGAGGATTGCCTGGGTCGCTGAGTCCCGCGCCGACTTCGCCGGCCCGGCGGCGGACTTTCCCTCGACGATGAACAACTCGGACTCGCCCGGATCGCGACTCGAGCAGTCGGCGAGCTTGTCGGGCAACCCGCCCGATTCGAGCCCCGACTTGCGACGGGTCAGCTCTCGAGCCTTGCGCGCCGCCTCCCTCGCCCTCGCCGCGCTGACACACTTGTCGACGATGCGACGCGCCTCAGGCGAATATCGCTCGAGCCACTCGGGGAGCTTGCGGTTGAGTGCCCTCTCCACATAGGAGCGGATCTCGGTGTTGCCCAGCTTGGTCTTGGTCTGACCCTCGAACTGGGGCTCCTTGACCCGCACCGAGATCACGGCAGTCAAGCCTTCTCGGACATCCTCTCCGGTCAGGTTCTCGTCTTTCTCCTTGAGAAGCCCCTTGGCCCGGGCAAAGTCGTTGATCGCCTTGGTCAGCGCCTTGCGGAAGCCCTCTTCGTGGGTGCCCCCTTCGTGGGTGTTGATGTTGTTGGCAAAGGAGAGCACCGACTCGGTATAGGAGGTGGTCCACTGCATGGCGACCTCGAGCTCGGCGTCTTCGCCGACGTCGATCATGTCGATCACGTGAGGGTGGAGCGGGTCACGCTTGGAGTTGAGGTGCTTCACGAAGTCGACCAGACCACCCTTGTAATGGAAGACCTCGGTGCGGGCAGGTTCCTCGCGTTGATCGGTGAAAGTGATCTGAAGGTCTCGATTGAGAAACGCGGTCTCGCGAAGCCTCGACACCACGGTGTCGTAGTCGAAGGAGGTCGTCTCCTGGAAGGTGTCTTCGCTGGGCCAGAAGCGGATCGTGGTGCCGCTCTTCTTGACCGGCTTGATCTTCTTGGGATCGCGGGTCTTCGGCGTGCCGTCCTTGAACTCCTGGAAATAGAGATGGCCCCCACGCCGGACCTCCGCTTCGAGACGGGTGGAGAGAGCGTTGACCACCGAGATGCCGACGCCATGGAGACCACCGGACACGGTGTAGGCCCCTTGCTCGAACTTGCCTCCCGAGTGGAGAGTGGTCAGGACGGTGGTTAGAGCGGATCGTTTGGTCTTGGCGACGTGCTCGATCGGGATCCCCCGACCGTCGTCGATGACCTCGACCCCTCCATCAGGGAGCAGGGTCACGCTGACCCTGGTGCAATAACCGGCCATCGCCTCGTCCACCGAGTTGTCGACCACCTCCCAGATGAGATGGTGCAGGCCGCGGGGACCGGTGGAACCGATATACATGCCGGGTCGGCGTTTGACCGCCTCGAGACCCTCGAGAACGGTGATGTCTTTGGCTTCGTAGCTGTCGCGAGTGGCCGTCACAACCCTCCTTGTGAGCCCTCTTCTGGGAATCTGATGACCGACCTGGCTGACTCACCCGGGCTGACTGCAAAGGCAAGTTGCACGAATGTCATTTTACAATAATTACCTGGCAAAACCGAATTCATCAAGGGAGCTGGCGACCTCAGCGACCCGCGGGCGGGCGGACATCGATCCGGTCGACCACACCCTCGCCGAGACGGTCGGTGATCGCCCGGATCAGCTCGGCTGAGCCGTATCTGAGGAAGGCGACCATCGAGGGCGAGCTGGCCTCTACCACCAGTGTCGTGCCTTGAATGAACAGGGGAGTCGAACGACCCGACCAGGGGCTGCCGGCCAGCTCGTCCCACTTCTCGGTCAGTTGCGACATGACCACAGGATCGGGCAGACCGAGACGGCGAAAGACTTCGAGCAGCGACGATTCGAATGACGAGAGATCGTCATCCCTCATCGTTGCACCCCCTCCCCTACCCTCCACACCGACCCCACTATCGGCACGTCCTCGGGGCGCGCCGAGGTGATAAGGGTCTGGGTGTCACCGGGGAGCGCCTTGGCCAGAGCCCCGGCGCGCTCTGGGTCCAGCTCGGAGAAGACGTCGTCGAGGAGCAGGACAGGTGGCTCGCCGACCAGGTCGGCAACGGCGCGATGTGATGCGAGCTTGACCGCCAGCGCCATGGTCCTCTGCTCCCCCTGACTGCCATGTGTCCGGGCCTCAGTCCCGTCGATTCGGAACACCGGTTCATCCCGATGGGGTCCCACCGTGGTCAGCCTCCGTTCGTAGTCCGCCCGCCGGGAGACCTCGACCGCCTCCAGGATCGCCGCCGAGAAGTCGGCAGCCGTGCGATTCAGGATCTGATCATCCCCTCCCCAAGAGGCCACATAGCCGATCGACGCCCGGTGCCGCTGCTGGGCGATGTCCTCATAACAGGCGTCGAGCAGCGAGGTGAGGGTCTCGATCACGCGGGCACGGCGAGCCATGACCCTGCCCCCGGACTGAGCGAGACGCGCATCCCAGACCGAGAGGGTGGCGTCGTCCCTCGCTCCCGACTTGAGGAATGCGTTCCGTTGGCGGAGGGCCCGATCGAACTCGGACTGGTCGAGATAGGCCGCGGGCCAGAGTTGCACCGCAATCGCATCGAGCAGGTCACGTCTCAGGGCCGGACCACGTTTCACCAAGTCCAGGTCCTCGGGTAGGAACGCGATCACCCGCAATGCTCCCAACAGGTCTGCCGTGCGGTTGAGCCGGGTCTTGTCCACTTGGGTTCTCCTCGGCCCGATCCGCGGTATCTCGACCTCGATCAGGCGCTCCCGGTCCACCCCGGACACCCCGGCCCGCACCACTGCCGAGTCGGCGTCGTCTCTGATCAAGGCCCCGTCGCCCACCGACCGAAAGGAGCGGAGCGAGGCCAGGTAGGCGATTGCCTCGAGAAGATTGGTCTTCCCTGCCCCGTTGGGGCCGAGAAGCAGGTTCACTCCCGGTTCAGGCTGCCACTCGAGAGTCGGATAGGAGCGAAAGTCGGTGAGGGCGATCCAGTCGACTTTCATTCAAACCCGAACGGGCATCAGCAGGTAGATGAAATCGTCGTCAGCGCCACTGTCGATCACGCTCGGCTTGAAGGCATCGATCACTCTGATCCGAACCGAGTCTCCAGGGATGACAGTCACTCCGTCCTGCAGATACCGCGGGTTGAAGGCGATGGAGACCTCTTCGTCGCTGCCCGAGAACTCGCCGGGGAGATGTTCGGTCTCACCACCGACATCCTGCCGGGTGACGCTCACCTCGACCCCTCCTTCGAGCAACTTCAACCGAACGGGGATGTGATCCTCGGCCACCAAAGTGACGCGCCCCAAGGCGTCGAGAAGCACGTCCTTTTTAATCACCACCTGATTGGGATAGCTCTCGGGGAGCAAGGACTGGTACTTGGGGAAGTTCCCGTCGATGAGGCGGAGACGCAGCATGCCCTTGTCGGAGGTGAACACTGCCTCGCGGTCCCTGAGTTGGGCGGTGACTTTGGCCGCTCCGATGGCCCGGGGAAGCTCCCGCAAGCCTCGTGCGGGGACCAGCCCCGAACCTTCGAGGCCAACACCTTCGAGGTCCCGCTTGGCCAGCCGGTAGGAATCGGTTGCGACCATGCGCAGCCCCGAATCGGAGCTCTCGAACAGCACACCGGTCAGGATCGGTCGCGCCCCGTCGCCGGAAGCGGCCACCGTCACCTGGGCGATGGCTTCGGCCAGAACTTCCCCGTCGACCTCGACCCCGTCCGAGACCAAATCGTCCTGGACCGGGAAGTCGTCGACGATGAGGGGTCGCAATGTGAAACGCGGCCCGTTGCCCTGTATCTCGATGTCGGTGTCACTCACACCGATGGTGACAGACCCGGCGGGCATCTTCCTGACGGCTTCGGAGAGGAGCCGGCCGGGGATCACCGCCCTGCCCTCTTCGATCACTTCCACCTCGGCCGTGGTGCGAACCGTCACGTCAAGGTCGGTGCCGGTTACCCGCAGCGTGGTGCCCGACACCTCACACAGCAACCCCTGGAGGACCGGCAAGGCGGCCCGGGCCCCGACGGCCCTGGTGGCTCGGGCGAGCACGTCGGCAAGGTCGTCTCGCTGCGCTCGGATTCTCACAGGTGGCAATCCCTTCTTCTGGTGCTACTGAAGTTCATTAAAAGAGTATTAGTCGTAGTAGTAGGGGGTTGTGGATATGGGGATAAGTGGAGTTTGGGCTGAGCGTGCTTGGTGTTTGTGCTGGGGATCCTCATGTTGGTATGACGGGGACAAAACAAGTCATGCGGGGGAAAACTCAGGTGCCTGGGGAAATGCCCACACCTTTCCTCAGGTCCTGTGTGAGTTGAGTAACCCGGTCGAAGACTGCTCGATCCGAGCGGAGAATGCGCTTCACCTTGTCCACCGAGTGGAGGACGGTGGTGTGGTCCCGCTGGAAGGCTTGGCCGATCTTGGGCAGTGAGAGGTCGGTCAATTCCCGACACAGATACATCGAGATCTGACGGCAGAGGACCAGTGGTTGGCGACGGCTCGGGCTCAGCACGTCTTCGACGGAGAAACCGTAGGCCGAGGCGGTGGTGCGCATGATGATCTCCGGGCTCAAAGGCACCGGCTCATCTGCGGTGACGATGTCTCTGAGGACTCGCTCGGCGGTCTCGAAGTCGATATCCCTTCGGTTGAGGGCCGACCAAGCGGTGACCCGGGTCAGCGCCCCTTCCAGCTCGCGGATGTTGTCCGAAACCAGGCTTGCGATGTGCTCGAGCACTTCGATCGGCACCGGCCTTGGAGCGAACTCGGCGTTCCGCTTCAGGATTGCGAGCCGGGTCTCGACGTCGGGCGGCTGGATGTCGGTGAGCAAACCCCACTCGAACCGGCTGCGGAGCCGGTCCTCGAGCGAAGAGAGGTTGCGCGGATGACGGTCGGAGCTGATGACCATCTGCTTCCCGGACTCGTAGAGGGAATTGAAGGTGTGGAAGAACTCCTCGAGGATCTGTTCCTTGCCCTCGAAGAACTGAACGTCATCGAGGAGCAGGATGTCCACTCCCCGATACCGGTGTTTGAAGTCATCGGGACGCTTGCGTCTGATCGAGTCAATGAAGTCGTTGAGGAAGTTCTCTGAGGAGACATACCTGACCACGAGATTCGGGTACATCTCAAGAGCCTCGTGACCGACCGCGTTGAGCAGGTGAGTCTTGCCCAGTCCGGCTGCGCCGTAGATGAACAGTGGGTTGTAGTGAGCGCCGGGTTGTTCGGCGACGGCCATTGCGGCGGCCCAGGCGAAGCGGTTGGATTGACCGACCACGAAGCTCTCGAAGCGATAGCGGGAGATGAGGTTGGTCGGCGGGGTGTCGCTGACACTGGTCGTTCTGAGCCCTGAGTCGCCGTTCTGCTCCTCCCCACCCAGGGGAAGCGCCGGTTCAGCGGGTTCGGGCTCGACTACCCGAAAGCTGGGAGTGACTTCGGGACCGAAGACGTCGCGATAGGCGGCTTCGAGCAGGTCGCCGTGCTTGTCGCGCACCCAACGAAGATGGAATTCACTGGGAGCGATCAGTGTTGGCGCCTCCCCGGCGAAATCCGGTCTGAGTCGGGACAGCCACGTGTCCCAGTTCCCCTTGGAGGCTCCTGCCTTCAAGACAGCTTGAAACTGACCCCATCCGTCGGGCGCCACATGTTCTTGTACCAAGACCACTCCTCCCACACCGGACAGGTTGTCCACAAACCCGTCCACATCTGTGGAAAGGGCCGGCGTCATCCTCCGGGACATCTTTCTGCTTGTCACTGAGAGCGGTCCAGCCGTACAGATCCGGCTGAGGAAGTGGATCACGCTCACAAGGGCAAGGCAGGCGAGTATCGACATCGATTCCCTGGTCCGTCAAGAACGCGAGAATCATCGGTGTGGAAGAGTCCTACCAGCTATATCCACAGGAAAGGCCCAGGCTGGGGACCATTTTTCCATTGTCTGCCAGGCGGTGGAACGTCTGAAGAGACCTCTCGCCGGGTTTTGTTTCTTTTCGCGAGCTATCTCAATTCTTCGCGCTTCGGGCGCTGCGGCACACGGTGACGGCAGTCTTTGGCGAAGATGAGACTTTGACATAGCTCCGAGAGGCTTCGTAACCTGTGTCGACTCACCCCTCTACCCCCTTTCTTTAGTCATGAAGCGGACTTACCAACCCAAGGTTCGGAGACGAAAGCGCCGTCACGGCTTTCGTCACCGTATGCAGACCAGGGCCGGTCGCGGCATCGTCAAGTCGCGTCGTCTCAAGGGTCGGAAACGTCTCGCTGCTTGACTTCGAATCCCTTCGTGCCCCTCGTGACTTTCGAAGGGTCCTGAAGGAAGGGACGAGACGTCGCTCAGGCGGGGTCGTGATGGTGAAATGCTCCGGTGAACCGGGTGTGACGCGGGTCGGGCTCGTAATCTCCAAGAGCACCGGCAACGCGGTCACTCGAAACCGGATCAAGCGCCGTCTTCGGCACTGTCTGCGCGCGGTGCAACTGAAACCAGGAACGGATTACGTGATCATCGGCACCAGCCAGGTAGCAGATGCCCCACACCCCACTCTGATGGGGTGGATCGAACGCGCTCTAGAGGACGGCGATGCCTGAACGTCTTCGTCCTCGATCCTGGGTAGTCGGTTCGATCAGGATTTACCAAAAACTGGTAAGTCCCAACCTAGGCGCCAATTGCCGTTATCAGCCGACATGCTCCTCGTACGCCGCCGAGGCCATCGCCCGCTTCGGGGTCATCCGTGGGGTTTGGCTTGGCGTCAAGCGAATCGGCCGGTGTCATCCCTTGCGTCCCGGTGGATACGACCCGGTACCCGAAAACTGGAGAACCAACTAGATGGGTGCAGCGTTCGACCTCCTGAAGGAAGGACTGGGATCGGTCCTCGCCTTTTTCTACGGTCTGCTCGAAGGGTTGATGTCGGAGGGCCTTTCGCTTGGCTTCTCCATCGTGCTTCTCACCATTTTTATCAATCTCGTGGTATTCCCGCTGACGCTGAAGCAGACCCGGGCCACGCGAGCCTTCACCGAAATACAACCCGAGATCAAGCGGATCCAGAAGGAGTACAAGGAAGATCCCCCGGAGATGCAGAAGCATCTCATGGAGTTGCAGAAATCGGCCGGGGCCACCCCCGGTGGTTGTCTTCTTCCCCTCCTCGTCCAGATGCCAATCTGGTTTGCCTTGTTCCGTCTCCTACAGACACCGCTGGAGTCGATCGATCCCGCCAGTGCCCTTGGGGTGGCCCTCAGGGATGGGACGGTCAAGACCTTCCTCGGTATGGATCTGAGCACGACCCCCAGTGAAGCGGTGGGAATCGGCATCTTGGTCGCCATCCCTTATCTGATCATGATCGTGCTCATGGTCGCCACCCAATATGTCCAACAGTGGCACGCCACCTACGGTCAGGAGCGCCCCAGTGGCCAACCCGGAGCCGGGGCGCAGCAGGCAATCACCAAAATTATGCCGTTGTTCATCGGATTCATATCGTGGAACTTTCCGGCCGGACTCGTTCTGTATTGGAGCACTTCCAATCTGTTCCGGCTTGGTCAGCAGGCTTTGATATTCAAGATCGATGGGCGTCCGACCCCGATGGCTAAGGCCGCCGAGGAGTCGAAACAGGTCGAGGACTCCGACGAAGGCCAGGTCAGGAAGCCTCAATCGGGCGCCGCCAAGAAGCGCCGTCGGCGCAGGAGGAGATGACGTGAGTTACGTCGAGATCGAGGTAAGGGCCAAGTCGGTTGATCTGGCGGTGGAAGCCGCGATGCAGGAGCTGGGAGTCGCTGATCGGGACCAGCTCTCGGTGGAAGTGATACAGGAACCCGAGCGGGGTTTTCTCGGCATCGGCGGCCAGGATGCAGTGGTCCGGGTCAAACGACGCAAGGGGCGACGTCGACGCAATGAGCGCAAGAAGCCCGGTCAGAGCCAGGGTTCGAGCGGCGGTTCCAAGCAAAGAGGTCAAGCTTCGGCTAAGAATGGTGGTGGAAACCAGCGTGGCCAACGACAGCAGGCCAGAGACAAGGGTCGCGACATGAGCCGTAATGAAGAAAAACGAGAACCAAAGATCGATGACCGTCCCGAGATGACGATCGAAGAACAGGCACGAATCGCCGGCGAATTTCTCGAGGGACTGGTGAGCGCTTTTGGGTTGGAAGGCACCGTCACCACCAAGGTCGAGGAAGATGTGATCGTGGCGGATGTCGACGGGGAGCAAACCGAGGCATTGGTCGGGGTCAGAGGATCGGTGCGTTCAGCGATTCATGAATTGACCCGCACCGTGATGCAACGATATGCCCAGGACACTGCCCGACTTCGACTCGACATCGCCGGTTACGCCGAGCGTCGCCGACAAGCGCTGACCATCTATGCAGAGCGTCTCATCGACCAATTGCTCGAGGAAGGTGGCGAGATCATGTTGGAGCCGATGAGCCCCGCCGACCGCAAGGTGATCCACGACGCCGCCGCGGCCCGCGACGGGGTCAGCTCGTATTCGGAAGGTGAGGCCCCGCGTCGTTACGTGGTGCTCAACGCCACCAAATCGGTCGCCGCCGAAGAGGAGTAGATCTCTGGGACGCCCAGGACCTTTGGGGCGAATCAGCCCACCGATCTTGGACTGACCGCCGTCGGTGGTGTTTGGACTGACTGAGTAGGGTTGGTTTCACGTGGAACCAACAGTCTGGGCGCGATGTGTGGAGTGGGCCGGTCTCGAACTGACATCGGCTCAGAGCACACAATTGCAGGTCTATCGGGAATGGCTGCTGACCGAGGCGGTGGAGGCGGGTGGACTCGGTCCCAATGAGACCAATCGCATCGACAATCGTCACATTGGCGATTCATTGCTGTTTGTCGGCGGTTTTGAAGAGCCCCCCACTGTGGTCCTCGATGTGGGGTCTGGAGTCGGTCTTCCCGGGATCCCGATGGCGGTGGTGATGCCTGCCACCCGGTTTCAACTCCTGGATCGATCGCAGAGACGGGTGGGTCTGATGAAACGGGCGACCCGGACGCTCGACCTACCCAACGTCGAAGTGGTTCAGGGAGATATCGCCGACTGGGAGCAACCGGTGGACGGGTTGGTGTCACGCGCCAGTCTCTCTCCGGAGCGTGCCCTGACCGATTTTGCACGGTTGCTGAGATCGGGTGGGACCGCGGTGATCGGAGGCTCATGGGCTGCGAAACCAAGTGTGCTGGGGTTTGAATTGCTCGAGATTCCGGCGTCGGTCCTTGACCAGCGGGTGTGGCTCCTTATCATGCGACAACATTGAGCAAGAAAAGTTCACTCGTCATCGCCCTCGCTAACCAAAAGGGTGGTGTCGGCAAGTCAACGACCGCAATCAATCTTGCCGCGGCGTTGGCTTTCCAGGGGCAGCGCACTCTTCTCATCGATCTCGATCCACAGGGCAATGCCACCAGTGGGCTTGGTATCGATCGCTCCAGTATCGACACCTCGATATATGACGTCTTGCTCAAGGACGTGGAGATGGATGACGCGGTGGAGCCGACCTCAGTCCGCGATCTCTTTGTGATACCGGCCACTATCGATCTCGCCGGGGCCGAGATCGAGCTGGTCTCGTTGTTTTCACGTGAAACACGGTTGAAGACGGCCATCACCGATCTCAGTCAGAAGTTCGATGTGATTCTGATCGACTGCCCTCCTTCTTTGGGTTTGCTCACGGTCAATGCCCTCACCGCCGCCGATCAGGTAATCATCCCGATCCAGTGTGAGTACTACGCCCTCGAGGGTCTCAGTCAGCTGATCAAGAACGTGCAGTTGGTAACTTCGAATCTCAACCCGGCTTTGAAGGTGGGTGGGGTGATCCTCACCATGTATGACGGCCGGACCAAACTCTCGAAGGATGTCGCCGGTCAGGTGAGGGACCACTTCGGGGACTCCACCTACCGCACTGTGATTCCGCGATCGGTCCGTCTGTCGGAGGCTCCCTCCTATGGAGAGCCGATCGAAGCCTTCGACCCGATGAGTCGAGGGGCCATCGCCTATCGCCAGTTGGGCCGCGAGTTCATAGAACGACAGGGTCTTTGAGCGAGGAGAAGTGAGATGACTACCAGAAGATCGGGTCTGGGGCGAGGTTTGGAGTCACTGATCCCCATCGAGTCATCGAGTGGAGCTCCCGGTGGTCTGATCCAGGTTCCGGTGGATCGAATCACCACCAACCCGGATCAACCACGCACCCGATTCGATGACGACTCCCTCGAGGAGTTGGCGGCTTCGATGAAAGAAGTCGGAGTTCTGCAACCGATCGTGGTCACCGGGGATGAGGGCGGCTACGTGCTGATCGCAGGCGAGCGAAGATGGCGCGCGGCCAAACGAGCAGGGCTTGCGGTGATTCCCGCCGTGGTCAGGGAGAACACCGGCACCTCCACCCTGGTCGAGGCACTGGTCGAGAATGTGCAACGTCAGGATCTGACTCCACTGGAAGAGGCACACGCCTACCAGCAACTCCTGGAAAATTATGGAATGACTCAGGAGCAGGTGGCGAGCCGGGTGGGAAAGTCCCGACCGGCGATATCGAACACGCTCCGTCTGCTGCAGCTACCGGTGGAGGTACAGGAGATGGTCGACGCGGGTGAGCTCTCGGCTGGCCATGCCCGGGCCCTGGTCGGTCTCGACGACACCGCCTACGCCACCCATCTCGCCAAACGGGCGGCTGACGACGGCTGGAGCGTGCGACAGATGGAGGAAGCAGTCCGGCTAAGGAAGGGAGCTGAGAGTCGCTCCCCCTCAGGAGTGCGCCAGCTGCGCCCGGTGGAGATCATCGAGCTCGAGAAGCGCCTGACCGACCGTCTCGGCTCGCAGGTGAAGATCAACTACCGCAACGAAAAGGGAAAGCTGGAGATCAGGTTCGGCTCACTGGCCGAACTGGAACGTCTCTACCGGATCTTCAACGAGTAGCAGCCGCATCGGCGAAGAACCGGGTTATCCCGTCAGCCACGGCTGAGCCAACCCCGGCATCGAGTTTCGCCCGCGACACCACCACCGCCGGCGCCCGCGTTTCCTTGAGCAGGGCACCGGCCCGACCTTCGATCTGACCACCGGCAGCGGCTGCTATCGACCGCGCCAGTAGCTCACCCGCGGCCGAGGTGCCATGCTCTGTGGCGAAGTAGAAGACCATGTCATCGCCGTCGGGGTTGACCTGAAAGGCCACGATCAGATCCGATCCGAGCACATTCGCCCGGCGAGCGCGTAGACGCTCGGGGAGTGATGCGTCCTGGGATCTGGACATGACCGGGATCGCTCCCTGTTCCTGGAGGTCGAGCGCGGTGGCCGAGGCCGCATCCCAGGCCACCGAGGCCTCGTGGGCGTCACGGCACCCGGCATCGAGGTAGACGCGGGCTCCGGCAACCGTCGAAGGAAGCCTGCGCAGCCACTCCCGCTCTCGCACCGCCTGTCGGCCTTCCTTCATATCGCCCCGGGTCACCAAGTGAACCTCGGTGAGCACCTCTGGGCCCGCCTTTCCATCTTCTGCCAGGTCACGATTGTGCTGGAACTCGAGGACCGCCCGCTCGGTGGTAGGCCCAAACACCCCGTCCACCTTGCCCGGGTCGAACCCGAGCGAGCCAAGTCGAGATTGGAGCTCAGAGACGTCTTCACCCCGGATCATCGGTCTGCGAAGAAAGAGCATTCGATCTCCGAGCCGATAGCCGGCCTCGTACAGCGACCGCCAGGTATCGGGCCCCACGATGCCATCCACGTCCAGACCCCTTGCTTTCTGAAACCCCCTCACCGCCTGACGTGTGCCGTCGCCAAAGATCGAGCGTCGATCCGGGTCACAGGGATAGCCGAGAGCATGGAGACGATCCTGGATGTCCCTCACGGCCGCACCCTCGTCACCTAGGCGATAGAGGCGCATCTGCCGGCAAGTTCAGAGAAACTCCGCCAACTCCTGGAGAAGACGGTGCTTGGGAGCGGCGCCGACTATTCGCTTCTTCTCCACCCCGTCCTTGAACAGGATCAGTGTGGGAATGCTCATCACGTCATGTTTGGCCGCCGGCATCGGGTTGTGATCGATGTTGAGCTTTCCAATCGTGAGCCCCGCGTGTTCGGCGGCGATCTCTTCGAGGACGGGGGCGATCACCCGGCACGGACCGCACCACTCTGCCCAGAAGTCCACCAGGATCGGCTGGTCGCTGCTGATGGCGTCGGCGAAGGTGCTGTCGTTGAGCGTGACGATGTTGTCGGCCATTGTCCCTATCTCTCCTTGATTGCTACTCGATGGACCTGGCGGGTTGTCTCCCTGACGAGGGTAGCGAGACCTTGGGGGGAGTACCCCGAGAGGGGGGAGGGGGGGCAATCGGCATGGTCATTCCTGTTCGGCCAGCCACCGCTCGGCGTCGATGGCCGCCATGGACCCGGTGCCGGCCGCGGTGACCGCCTGACGGTAGATGTGGTCGGCGACGTCGCCGGCCGCGAAGACCCCATCCACATTGGTCCGGGTGCTGCCATCGGGCGACTTGACGATGTACCCGTTTTCGTCGAGATCGACCTGTCCGGCGAACATCTCGGTGTTGGGCTTGTGGCCGATGGCGACGAAGACCCCATTGACGGGAAGCTCGCTTCCCTCACCCGAGACGGTGTTCTCAATGGTGACGCTCTCGACCGTGGTGTCTCCCTTTATCTCGGTGACCACCGAGTTCCAGATCACATTGATCTTGTCATGATCGATGGCTCGCTGCGCCATGATCTTGGAAGCCCTGAACTCGTCACGGCGGTGGACGATGTTGATCTTCGAAGCGAACTTGGTCAGGAAGAGCGCCTCCTCCATGGCGGTGTCGCCTCCACCCACCACAACCAACTCCTGATCCCGGAAGAAGAATCCGTCGCAGGTTGCGCAAGCAGACACGCCACGTCCGGTCAGCCGGTCCTCGCCCGGCACTCCGAGCCATTTGGCAGTGGCCCCGGTGGCGATGATGACCGCGTCGGCCGTGTACTCATCGGCTCCAACGTTCAGACGAAACGGCCGCGAGCCAAAATCGACCTCGGTGACATCCACTTGCTGGAGACGGGCGCTGAAACGTTCGGCCTGCTTGCGAAAGTGGTCCATCAGCTCGGGGCCCAGGATCCCGTCCGGGAAGCCGGGATAGTTCTCGACGTCGGTGGTGATCATCAGCTGACCTCCGGCGGCGACGCCTTCGAACACGAGCGGGTTGAGATCGGCGCGCGCCGCGTAGAGGGCGGCAGTCAGCCCCGCCGGGCCTGATCCGATGACGATGAGCTTCTCGTGGTCCATTGCCATCTCAGACTCGTTTCATCCAGAGGTAGGTGCCTGCCCCCGTCAAGAGCACTCCGAACAGGGCCAAAGCTCCCGCCGTGGTCAGCGGAATCTCCAGCGCACCGAATATCGCAAACAAAAGGAACAGCAACGCGGTAAACCCCAAAGTTGCGGCGAGGATTCCCAGTCCGGCGACACGGATGCCCCGTGCCAGCGGGTCGACGGTGATCGAGCGAACCTTGATCGCGATCTGCTCGAGGAGCTCGGCGAAGCGGGCTGCGTACTCTTCCATGCCAGGCGAGGTTAGTTAGCCCGGGAAGGTTCACTCGTCCACGTAGACGATCTCGCAGCTGTCCATCGCAATGAAGGTCACGGTCGGCTGGGAGGTCTCGTCTCGGGGCATGACCAGCAGGTATCGCTGATCGAGCACCAACTCCTCGACGACTTTCACGTCGGCGAGACCGGCCTCGTCGAGGCATTGGTCGATGTCTTCCTTGGAGCTCAGCGTCTGCGCCGATAGTTGGCTGCTCTCCCGGGCCATCCGGGCCTGCTTGGCAAACTCGGCATAAGGAACGGGAACGGTCTCCTCAGCCGCCATCGTGGTCGTGACTGCGGATTCGGTGTCGGCGCTGCCCCCAGCCGGAGCGGCGTCGAGAAGAGGCTCCTCGGAACCATCGTCGGCCGAGAAGGTCGCCAGGTCCGACGAGGCCTCCGTGATCTCGCCCGACCCGGAGTCACCACCACCAAACTCGAGTTGCCCGCTGAGGACTCCTACCAGCCCGACGGTGACGAAGAGACCGGCGGCAACGTACGACCAGCGGTACCAGGCCCGCCCCGTGGGGGCTTCGGCGGAGGGGTTGCGCAACTCGGTCCACAGATCGCGGTGCAGCGCCGCCTTCTCCAGCTCGGTCATCTCCGCCGGTGGCGTGGAGCTCAAGATGGTGAGGACCTCGAGCTGGCTCCGATACTCGGCTTGGCACTCCTCGCACGACTCGAGCAGGGCGCGCGCTTCGATCTCGTCGTCGAGGGAGCCCTCGGCGAGGGCAGCGATGAGGTCGGAGTCGTGCCTATGCATTCGTAGCCTTTGATGGTCTCATGACGTGTTTTGGTTCCCCAGTTGCAGGGCGAGCAGCCGCCGGCCCCGAAACACCCTCGACTTGACGGTGCCTATAGGAATCTCCAACACCTCGGCCACCTGGGGAAGGGAAAGACCCTCGAGATCGGAGAGGACCACCGCGTTCCTGAAATCCGCGGGGAGGGCTGACAGTGCCAATTCGATCTCCGGTCGCAGTGCCGCCGACTCGATCGCCGCCTCCGCGGCGGGATCCGAAGGATCGATGTGGTCGGGCAACGGCACCGAAGGACGGCGCTTGGCACGGCGAATCTGGTCGTAGCAGACATTCACGGCGATTCGATAGATCCAGGTGCCGACCGCCGATCTGCCCTCGAACTGACCCGCCTTGCGAAAAACGGTGAGAAAAGTGTCCTGGGTGGCGTCCAGGGCACGCTCCCGATCCCCGAGGATGCGCAGGCAGACCGAGAACACGCGGTCCTGGTGGGCACTCATCACCGTATCGAACGCGCCCCGGTCACCGGAGACGACGCGAGCGATCAGCTCTGCTTCATTCCCAGGTGAGATCACGGGAAGAAGCGTACTTCTGACAACTCCGCGAAAAAGGTGCCGTCAGATTGCTCGGGCAGATCGGTCATCCAAAGCAGCCAATACCCGCCTTCACGCGGAGCCAGGGTGAAACGGGCGACGCCGGTCGGAGCCGAGGCGGCGACCACCCGGTTCCACCCGTCGAGTCCATCCAGAGGTTCATCCGCCCACAACAGCTCGAACACGGTCCCGGGCGACAACCCGACGAGTTGTAGGTCCGTGGGTGAGCCTTCCACCTCGAACCTGAGCCCGACTCCTGGTTTCTGGAGTGGCAGTGGGTCGCGGTAGCGCTCCGAGCGCCAGGAGGTGGAGGCAGTCCCGTCGAGCAGGTTGGGAATGGCCTCATCGTTCTCTCCCCCCTCACCGAACGGGTCGAATGAGACCGCATCCAGCACACTCACCGAACCAGTTGGGGCTGTGGTCACCAGCGACGGCGAAGTGGTCGCGGATCCGGTTGGGTCGACTCCGACAGTGGTGGTCGGCGAACCCGGGACGATCGGGCCGCCTCCGGTCAACACCCTGCCCAGGGCGACGAGGCCAACGGCCACCACCACGAGGATCCCGGCGGCTACCAGCAGCCGACGAGAAGTCGACCGGGGCTCAGGCTGCATCGGTCGGAGCGTCGGTGACGCGAGCAGTGCCTTCTCCAGTTCCTCGGCGCTGAGCCTGCCGGATTGCGCCGACCTGAGAACCGAGTCGATGGCGCGGGGGACACCGTCGATGGTCTCCGAGGGCGGCGGGCCACCCGGGGCCGAACCGGTCAGAGCCGTCTCCAGCGCGGCAGCCAACGCGCGAACGTCACCGGCTCTGTCGCTATGGCGGACCCGCCCAAAGGAGCCCAACTTGGCCGGGTGGGCCACCGTGTATGAGATGGCGGATAGGTCGAGGTGCCCGTGGGCGCCCCCCGAACGATGTAGCGAAGCGAGGGCTCCCGCCAGCCCTGATGCATTGGGAAGGAACTCCTCGAGATCGAATGTCTGCGAGGCGGCTACCCGGTCGGCAGCAGTGGCACCTCCACCCCACTCACACACCGCGTAGGCACCGCCTTCGACCTCATCGACCGCGAAGACCCGCGCTAGATGCGGATGGGCGGCCTTGGCAGCCTCGCTCACGCTGGAGACGAACTCTCTCCGACGTTCCGTGCTCGATTCTGGGCCTAGTGATCTGATGAGCACCGGCCGTTCCAGCGAGGTGTCGGTCGCAAGCCACTCTTCGATGTCACCGTCGCGCCCGAGGCGCATCTCCAGGCGGTAGCGGTCGGAGACGGGAGGCGGCATACCCCTAGTTCAGCATCAAAAGTCGCTCAACCTTCGAATCGCATCAACAGGAGACTGGTGCCGGTGCGAAAGAAGCCCTCGGTCTCGTATCTTCTCAATGCCGTGTGGTTGCCGGGCCGCACGTTGAGCACCATGGTCTGGGTTCCGGTCTTCGCCGCCCATGCCAGGGCTGCCCGGATCAGTGACGTGCCGACCCCGCGCCCGGCGAACCGAGGAGCGACCGCGACCCGCTGAAGGTAGGAAACGGTCAGTTGGGCGCCCACCAATGCGTATCCAGCCATTTCGTCTCCCACCCGCACCACGAGCGCCGTTGCCCGCGGCGTGGCACCCATGGCCTCGACGAGCCCGGACTGGCTCATCCTCCAGAAGCCATCGAAGGCCGCCCGGTCCAGAGACACCAGTAGGGGCCAGTCGGGGCTCGAGGTCAGCTCGGCTGGGAATGCCGGTTCGGCCAGGCGCCCGCCCACCGGGCGCCATGCCGGTTCGGCCAGGCGCCCGCCCACCGGGCGCTCCATCACGTCGAGCTCGGCGAACCTGCTGAACCCGGCGCGACTCCAGAGTCTTGTCATGGGCGGATAGAGGGCCGGGGAGATAATGTCACCAGGCCCCATCATGCTGATCCGCTCGGAGACCTCTCTCAGGAAATCGCTGGAGCCGCGGTCGAGGCGGAGCGCTATCTCCGGCCCATCATCGTTCCACGGTCTCGCCGTGGCCTTGGCCCAACCTCTTCTAATGGTCACACGGGCCGGCAACGCTCCTTCGAGGTGGAGTCGCTTCGACACGTGTGGGAGAGTAAGGGCGTGGAAGTCGTAGTTGCCACACATCCCGCGGGGATGCAGCATGACACCGGCCGGATGCATCCAGAACGCCCGGAGCGAATCAGCGCCATCCTCAGGGGAATCGGTGAGTCCGGGCTCGATCTGATCGAAATCGAGTCGCCGGAGATCGAGCGTGCCGTGCTCGCCCTGGTCCACGATCCTGACTACGTCGAGATGATCGAGATGTTCTGCGCCATGGGGGGTGGGGCACTCGACATGGACACCATTGCCTCCCGAGACACCTGGACCGCCGCCCTCGTAGCGGCCGGCGGGGTCAAGGCCACAGTGGAGAAGCTCGAAGACATGGGGGACGCCACCGGATTCGTGGTCTGCAGGCCTCCCGGACATCACGCATTGCGGAACCGGGCCATGGGCTTTTGCATCTTCAACAACGTGGCGGTGACCGCTGCCTGGTTACGAGCCAACGGGAAGCGGGTGGCGATCCTCGATTGGGATGTGCACCACGGCAACGGGACTCAGGCCCTGGTCGGGCCCGACCCCGGGATCCTCTACGTGTCGGTCCACCAGGCCTCCTTCTACCCCTACGAGGGCAGGGTCGACGACATCGATCACGAGGCCAAAGGGACGACGATCAACGTGCCGTTGCCGGCAGGCACAGCAGGCGACGTATATCGCGCCGCCTGGGACCAGCTGGTCATCCCGATAGTCGGTCAATTCGCTCCCGATTGGGTGCTGGTGAGCGCCGGATACGACGCCCACACCGAGGATCCGCTGGCCGAATTCGACCTCCTCGATTCGGACTATGGGTGGATGGCATCCCGGCTCGCCGCCATTCACAAGCCGAATCGCACGGTCTTCACCCTCGAGGGCGGCTATGACCTCGACGCTCTCCGCCACTCGGCACGGTCCACACTGCTGGGTGTTGCTGGCGAGACCCAGTTCGGCCCGCCACTTCATTCCGTCGAAAGGGCAGCGGGGTCGCTCGACGCCGCGAACCAGGTGATCTCCCGACACTGGAATCTCTAGAAAGTCCCTTCAATCTCTGGCGTGTCGGCGCCGATAACACCGCGGGACGCAAATCGGAAGGGATCATGGAAATCAATGTCGAGGATCTTCTCCGTCAGGCTGTCGCGGCGGGCGCTTCCGACCTCCATCTCAAGGTCGGTTCGGCGCCCGTGGCGAGAGTCGACGGGGCGCTGCGCCGGTTGGAGGGGTTCGACCACTTGAGCCCTGACGACACCCAGGCGATCGCAGACGCACTATTCACATCACGAGCCACCAGTGACTTCAAGGAAACCGGCACCGCCGATTTCGCCTTCGGGCGGCAAGACATCGGGCGCTTCAGAGCCACTGCTTTCAGGCAGCGGGGATCGGTATCACTGGTCCTGCGAAGAGTGGTGGCCGGATCGAGGCCATTTGCCGACCTCGGTCTTCCCCGGATCGTGGAGAAGCTGGCCCGGGCCAATGCCGGGCTTCTGCTGATCACCGGCCCGTCGGGGTCGGGCAAGACCGAGACCATGGCGTCGATCGTCGACTGGATCAACGGCAACCGAGAGGTTTCGATTCTCACGGTCGAAGACCCGATCGAGGTACTGCATCCCGACAAGAGAAGCGTCGTCGTTCAACGTGAGGTGGGAGTCGACACGGCGAGCGCCGCCGAGGCGGTGCGCGGGGCACTACGGCATGACACCGACGTCATCCTGATCTCGGAGATCGACGACCCGGAAACCGCCCGAGCTGCCATCGTGGCAGCTGAGACCGGCCATCTGGTCGTCTCCTCGATGAGAACGACCGACCCGGCAGACACCGTCGACCGGATCGTCTCTCTCTTCCCGGTCGCCCAGCAGAAGGTGGTGCGCTCGCAGTTGGCCGGTCAATTGCTCGCCATCGTCAGCCAGCGTTTGCTCGACAATCCGGAGCGGGGCAAGACTCTGGCCTGTGAGGTGTTGACCAACAACGAGCGGGTCCAGGAGTGGATAATCGGCGGTTCCGAGTCGTCCGCCCTGATCGACATAATCAAGGACAGCGAGTTCTTCGGGATGCAGACCCTCGACCAGTCGCTTCTCGGACTGGTCATCGCCAAGTCGATCGAACTTCCGGAGGCGATCCCCCACGCACGCAATGTCCATGAGATGCGGGCAAAGGCGATGGCGGCAGGCATCGAGATCTGATCCGGGGCAGAGTCGTGAGGTGAGGGCCGTCTGCTCTGAGACGGCCCTCACCTTTGGGGGCATCAGGAGGACTCCGGCCCGGGCCAGAGCCCGCCGCCGAATAACCTCTCCGCCAGTGATCCCCAAACGTCTCGAATTTCTCGTCGCACCAGAGCTTCCCCCGGCCCAGCTCGCCGACGTCTTCACCAAAGCCGGTCACCAGATCTTCCTCGTCGGTGGCTCGGTGCGCGATGCGTTCCTCGAGAGAGCGGCAAATGACTTCGACTTCGACTTCGCCACCGACGCCCGGCCGGAGCGTATCGCCGAGCTGCTGGGGGGTTGGGCCGACGTGGTGTACACCGTGGGCGCCGCGTTTGGCACGGTCGCCGCCCGCAAGGACAATCGCACGGTTGAAGTGACCACGTTTCGCCGGGAGATCTACCAGGACGACTCCCGCAAGCCGCGAGTGACCTTCTCCGACGACATCGAGACCGATCTCGGCCGACGCGACTTCACGGTCAATGCGATTGCCCTTTCGCTGATGGAGATGGATCCCGTGGACCCGCACGGTGGGTTGGCTGATCTGGCACACGGTGTCCTGCGAACACCGCTCGATCCGAGCATCTCCTTTTCCGATGACCCTCTGCGGATGCTGAGGCTGTTCCGATTTCAGGCGACACTGGGCTTTGAGCCCGATACTGCCTCCCTGGAGGCGGTCCGATCGATGAGCGATCGGCTGGGAATCGTGTCGGCCGAGCGAATCAGGGACGAGCTGTCGAAACTCATCGTGGCGCCGGAGCCGGCCCAGGCCTTGTCCGGGGTGGTCTCGACCGGTTTGGCCCAGTACTTCCTGCCCGAGCTTCCGGCTCTGGCCATGGAGCAAGATCCAAATCAGCGGCACAAGGATGTGCTGGCTCACACCTTCGCAGTGGTGGAGAAGGCGTCACCCGACCTGACCCTGCGGCTTGCCGCCCTGTTCCACGACATCGGCAAGCCGGACACAAGGCAGTTCGGCGCGGATGGGGTCTCTTTCCATCATCACGAGGTGGTGGGTGCGAGGATGACCCGGCGGCGGATGAAGGAGCTTCGATATCCGAGGCACATCATCGACGACGTGGCCCAGCTCGTCTTCCTCCATCTGCGGCCCCACACCCTCAAGATGGGCTGGACCGACTCTGCGGTGCGTCGCTATGTACGGGACGCCGGGCATCTGTTGCCGTTGCTCAACGAGCTGGTCAGGTGCGACGTGACCACGGCCAACGAGCGTCGGGAGCGGGCGATACAGAACGGAATCGACGAGCTGGAGGCCCGGATTGCGGAGCTGGGGGAGAAGGAGGAGCTGGCCCGGCTCAGACCTCCCATCGACGGTCATCAGGTGATGGCGTATCTCGGGATTGGGCCGGGGCCAGGGATCGGTGACATCATGGGACTGATGTTGGAACGACGGATCGACCAGGGGCCGTACAGCACGAGCGAGGCCTATCAGATGGCCCGCGAGTGGGCAATCGCCAAGGGCTTGCCAGACCCAGGGCCACCGCCCGACGAAGAGGAGTGAGTGTGAAAGTCGTCCTTGCCTACTCCGGAGGTCTCGACACATCGGTGATACTCGCCTGGCTGCGCGAAGAGCGCGGCGCCGAAGTCATCGCCTACACCGCCGACATCGGCCAAGGCGACGAGGTGGGGGAGGCCAAGGACAAAGCGTTGGCGACCGGCGCCGTCGATGCGGTGGTCGAGGATCTCACCCATCGATTCGTCACCGGGGCCGTGTTCCCGGCCCTGCGTGCCGCCGCGGTCTACGAGGGCTACTACTTGCTCGGGACTTCGTTGGCGAGGCCCATAATCAGCGAGGGGTTGGTGCGCACGGCGCGTGCGTTCGGAGCCGATGCCATCGCACACGGGGCGACCGGCAAGGGGAACGATCAGGTCCGATTCGAGCTCTCGGTCGCGGCGCTGGCGCCAGATCTGGGGGTGATCGCCCCGTGGCGGGAGTGGAACCTCGCCGGCCGAGCCGACCTGATGGAGTATGCCCAGCAGCGGGGAATCCCGGTGCCGGTGACCAAGGAGTCGCCCTACTCGACCGACGCCAACCTGTTCCATATCTCCTATGAGGGCGGGATTCTCGAGGATCCCTGGGCGTCACCTCCCGCTGACATGTTCCATCTGACCGTGAACCCTCTCGACGCCCCGGATCAACCCGAGGAGGTGCGCATCGGTTTCGAGGAGGGCGACCCGGTGTCCCTGAACGGACGCGCTCTCGACCCGGTGCCGTTGCTGGAGGAAGCGAATCGCATCGCCGGCCGCCACGGTGTCGGTCGTGTCGACATCGTCGAGAATCGGTTTGTCGGAATAAAGAGTCGCGGGGTGTACGAGACACCCGGAGGGACCATCCTGCATCACGCCCATCGGGCGGTTGAGTCGATCACCCTCGACCGGGAGGTGCTGCACATTCGCGATCAGCTCATACCTCGATACTCCGAGATCGTGTACAACGGCTTCTGGTTCAGCCCTGAACGCTCAGCTCTGCAGACTCTGATCGACGAGATCCAGCTTCCGGTGACCGGTGAGGCCCGACTGACCCTCTACAAGGGTCATGTCTCTGTCGACGGGCGACGCGCTCCTCACGGTCTCTATGACCCGGCATCCGCCACCTTCGAGGCGGACGAGGTCTATCGGCAGGCCGACGCCGAAGGATTCATCTCCCTCAACGCACTGCGAATCAGGGGTTTTGGCGGCGGGGAAGTCGAGTGACACTCTGGGGAGGGCGGTTCGAGTCGCGTCCCGGCCGGATCCTCTGGGACTACACCCGGGATGACTCCGATCGGCGACTGCTCGCCGATGACGTCGAGGGTTCCATGGCCCACGTGAGGATGCTTGGTGCGACCGGGATCCTCGATGAGACCGAGCAAGAGGCACTGCTCGACGGATTGGCCACAGTCCGGGACGAAGCGGTGACCGGTGTGTTCGTGTTCTCCGAGGACGACGAGGACGTTCACAGCGCGGTGGAGCGGCGTCTCTTCGAGCTCGCCGGCGACGTCGCCGGGAAGCTCCACACCGCCCGATCGCGCAACGATCAGGTCGCCCTCGACATGCGGCTCTACACCAGACGATCGGCCGGGGACCGGGTCCGGCAACTCCACGCCTTCGCCCTCACGCTCGCCGACCTCGCCGAGTCGCACCTGGACAGCATCGTCCCTTCCTACACCCATCTCCAGCAGGCCCAACCAACCACCCTGGGCCATCACCTGATGGCCTATGCCTGGATGGCGACACGTGACGCGGAGCGCTTCATCGATGTGGGCAAGCGGATCGACGTCTCGCCCCTGGGGGCGAATGCCTCCGCCGGCACATCCCTGCCGATCGACCCCAAAGAGTCTGCCCGGCTCCTGGGTATGGGGGATACCTTCGAGAACTCTTTGGATGCGGTCGGCTCGAGGGACCACCTCGCCGAGTATGTCTTCTGTTGCACCCAGGCAATGGTCAATCTCTCCCGACTCGCCGAGGAGGTCATTCTCTGGGCGACTCCCGAGTTCGGCCGGGTCCGCCTCGGTGACGACGTGACCACGGGGTCTTCGGCGTTGCCCCACAAGCGGAATCCCGACATAGCCGAGTTGGTGCGGGCCAGGTCGGCCCGGGTCGCGGGGAATCTGGCGTCGATCGTCGCCCTCCAGAAGGGGCTTCCCCTCAGCTACAACCGTGACCTGCAGGAAGACAAGAGACTCGTATTCGAAGCCGACGACGTGCTGGCCGATTCCCTGGAAGCGATGACCGAGTTGCTCACTCATTCGGAGTTCCTGCCGGTCGAGCCGTCGGCGGAGACCGCCAGCCTCGACCTGGCGGAAGCCCTGGTAGGACGGGGAGTACCCTTCCGTGAAGCCCATGGCGCGGTGGGCAGGCTGGTTCTCGAGCTCGAATCCGCCGGGCGAAGCCTCAGTGAGGCCACGGTGGATGATCTCTCCTCGGCCCATGACGGTTTCGTCGCGGCCGACCTGACCCTGCTCGACCCGGCGGCATCGGTTGTCAGGCGACAGAGCCCGGGCGGGGGAAGCCCCGATTCGGTCCGTGCCCAGATCGTTGCAATGCGGGGATCGATCTCAGCAACCGACAGCTGAGGCAATAGAAGTTGCCGCGAGGTGGGGAAACGCCGGCGTCTCTGTCGATACGACGTTCCTAGGGTGAGCGCGTGATCGTCCTGGTGATCCCGGCCTTGCTTCTCGCGGCCGTGAGCCTCGGCTCATACGCCGGTCGTTGGGTGTGGTGGCTAGACGTTCTGGCCAATTTCCGCGCCCAGTACGTCTTGGTGCTGGGCGTCCTCGGTCTGGTCATCGCCGCATCGCGCTGGCGACGCACCGGTCTTGGCATCCTTGCTGTTGCCCTGTTCAACCTCTTCTGGGTAGCGCCGCTCTATGTGGGCTCCCCTGGTGAGCCGGTGGCCGGCGCTCCCGACATTCGAATCATGAACCTCAACCTGTTGTCGAAGAACGAGCAGTACAACGATGTCATCGAGTACATCGAAGCGCTCGACCCAGACCTGGTGCTCCTGCATGAGGCCAGCAGGCCTTGGGAGGTGGCGATTGGCGCTGCCGGGCTCGACTACGAGATCATCCGGGGTCGGTCGGATCGACTCATCTTCGGCACCCTGGTGATGGTGCGGGGCGAGGTCGAAGCCGTCTCCTATGGCTTCGCCGAGGGTCAGCCGCGAGCGATCTCCCTCGAGTATCAGCCAGATGGCTGGCCGGTTCCCTTGAAGGTGCTGTCTACCCATCCCCTGGCACCGTCAACGGCAGAACGAGCGAGTCTGCGCGATGCCCAGCTCGAATTCGCCGCCAACTGGGCCGAAGACCAGGAAGGCGCTTTCTTGGTGGTCGGTGACTTGAACGCATCGCCTTGGTCGTGGCCGTTCCGACAGATGACCTCGTCGGGCACCTTGAGGAACTCTCAGATCGGATTCGGTCTTCAGCCCACCTTCCCCTCCACCACGGTTGGCTTGTTGCGGGTGCCCATCGATCATCTTCTACACAGCTCCGAGTTGAAAGTCCGTGACCGACGGCTTGGTGCCGCCCTCGGGTCTGACCACTTCTCCTTGATCGTCGACCTGGAGCACGCCCCCTCCTCGCAATAGGCGCCAAATGCGAACCCGCGGCACCCGGTTACCGGTGGGGGTCGCCCGGGTACCGTTCTTGGAATGTCAGACAGATTTGCCAACCGCCGTCGCCGCCTCGCCGAGCAACTCGGCGATGACGCGATCGCGATCATCCCGGCCGCAGTCGAGGTCGTTCGCAGCAATGACACCACATTCGATTTTCACCAGGAACCGGACTTCCTGTATCTCACCGGGTTTCACGAGCCGGATGCCGTAGCCGTCATCACTCCCGGCCACCCCGACGGGGAGTTCACCCTCTTCGTGCGTCCCCGGGACCCGGAGCTGGAAGCCTGGAACGGATATCGGGCCGGTACCGAAGGCGCCATCGAGCGTTACGGCGCTGACAGCGCCTTCAATCTCGACGAGATCGACGAGGTGCTCACCCGCTACATGATCGGGCGTGAGGCGCTCTGGTATCGCAGCGGCAACACTCACCACGACGACAGGGTGAGCGGCATCATCTCGAGGGCACGAAGCCACCGGGAGCGTTTTGGGGGCGTCGTTCCCTCCACGGTCAACGATATCTCCGTGGTTCTTGCCGAGATGCGTCTGGTCAAGACCGAGGACGAGATTCTGAGCCTGCGCCGCGCCTGTGAACTGTCCGGCCGCGGCCATATCGAAGCGATGCGCTTCGCCGCCCCGGGACTCTACGAATACCAGATCCAGGCTGCCCTCGAGTACTTCTGGCGTCAGGCAGGTTCGAGGCACAACGGCTACCCGTCGATTGTCGCCTCCGGTCCCAATGCATGTGTCCTTCACTACGTGGAGAACGATCGATTGGTCGAGAGTGGCGACCTGGTGCTCATCGACGCCGCCGCGGAGGTGGAGGGGTACTCCTCAGACATCACCCGCACATTCCCCGCCGACGGGAAGTTCACCGGCCCACAACGAGCGATCTACGAGGTGGTCTACTCGGCGTTCCGGAAGGGCCTGGATATGTCGGCTCCGGGCTCGAGCCTGCGGGCGATACACGACGCCGCCACCCGGGTCCTGACTGAGGGGATGGTCGAGTTGGGCCTCCTGCCGCGCAGTGTGGAGGAGTCGTTGGCGATGCACCACTACAACCAGTTTTACTTCCATGGCACCGGGCATTGGCTGGGCCTGGACGTTCACGACGCGGGCAGCTATCGAGTCCAGGGCGAGCCGCGAAAGCTGGAGCCGGGCATGGCCTTCACGGTCGAGCCCGGGCTCTACCTCGCCCCGGACAAGAGCGAGATCACCCTGACCATGCTGGAGTACGACCAGGACGAGTGGAACCAGCGCAGGATCCTCGAGGGAAGAACCGCGGCCGCCGCCAAGGAAGCCGAGGCCAGGGAGAGCGCCGAGAAGGTCACCCACAGGGTGCCGGCCGAGTTCTTGGGGATTGGGATCAGGATCGAGGACGACCTGGTCATCACCGAAACCGGTCACGAGAACCTGACGTCGATGGTCCCCTCCCGGATCGACGAGGTGGAAGCGTTGAGCGCCGAGAGGTCACTGCTCCCCACCGGGTAGTCGCCCGTGGACGGCATCGCTGCCGGCAAACTGAGGTGAGATTCAGTGGGGCCGGTAGCATGAGCTCATCCCATGGCGCTTGGTGTTCTCTACCGTCTCTACGAGCGAAACCTCGTCAACGGTCTCGACAAGGACCGTCTACCCCGTCATATCGGCATCGTTCTCGATGGTCACCGCCGTCATGCCCGCGAGGAGAGGCTTCCCACCTACACCGACAGCTACCGGGTCGGCATGCGCCGTTTTGAGGAGTTCCTGGGATGGGCCGAAGAGCTGAAGATCCCTGCTGTGACCGCCTGGGTGCTCTCCAGGGAGAACTTGTCGAGACCGGCCGACGAGCTCGACCCGTACTTCGAGGTGTTGCGAGAGCTGTTCGAGCGTCTCCCTCCGCTGTGCGCGCGGTATGACATGGGCATCCGATTCATCGGGAGTCTCGATCTGCTGCCCGACGAGTTGGTTTCGGCGGCCAAGGCGGCCGAGGCGGCTCAACCTTGGGGATCTCGTCGTCTCAACATAGCCATGGGATATGGGGGGCGTCAGGAGATCGTCGACGCGGCCAAAGACCTGATCGCCAAGCTGGTGGCAGATGGTGTCCCCCCCGACGAGATCGGCGCCCACATCGACGCCGACGCCCTGGCCTCACACATGTATTCGGCAGACCTGCCCGACCCCGACCTCCTGATCCGGACCTCGGGAGAGTCGCGTCTCTCGGGTTTCCTGCTCTGGCAGTCGGCCTATGCCGAGTTCGTCTTCGTCGATGTCAACTGGCCCGCGTTCCGTCGGGTCGACTTCCTGCGTGCGCTGCGTGACTTCACGAGCCGGGACCGCCGATTCGGCAAATGAGCCCCCCTCCCCCCTTCGGGGTACTCCCCCCTACGGGGGGAGAAACGGTGGCAGCGTTTCCTCCCCCAGGAGCGGAGCGACGTTGGGGGAGGTGGCCCGAAGGGCCGGAGGGGGTCTTCGCCCTACGGGGACAACTCAGGCGGTGACCATCTCCGGGCGGAGATGAGTCACATCCCCCAGTTGGCGGAGGGAGAAGCACCATCCGGTGCTCACCCGGCTGATCGTGAGCCGTGACACCCCGGTGTGCGGCTGGCGGAATCGCTCCCACTCCCAAGGCACCGGTTCCAGCCCGAGCAGCCGACCGAGGACCACTGCGTTGGTGCCGGCGTGGGCGACGATGATCACCCTCTTGCTGGGTTCCTCCACCTCCCACAGATGCCTGTGGTCGCCATGCATCGGCGTGATTCCGTGAGCGGCGAGGGTTGTCTCCAGACCGGACACCACACGCTGGTGGAAAGCCCGAAACGACTCACCCCCGGGCAGGCCATCCCACATGTCCTCCATGGTCCGAGCGTTGGATTCCCGCAGAGCCTTCTCGATCTCGTCCGCCGGCGAGCCGTCCCAGGAGGGAGGGTTGTTTATCTCCTGCAGCCACCCATAGACCTCGGGCACCATCTCGATCTCGGTCGACACCGGAACGGATGTCTGGAGGGCTCGATTCATCGATGAGACCCACAGCTCGTCGACCCGTTCCAGCTCAGCCAGACGCTGGGCAACCCGTCGTGCCTGGTCGTGGCCGAGACCGGTCAGGTCGGGGTCGTTGCGAGCGATGCGATCGGGGGTCCAATCAGGCTGTCCATGTCGGACGAGCAAGAGTTCCATGGTTAGACGGTACCGCTGGAGGACTCGTTCCATATCGGGTTGCCGGGCAATACCATGGTCCTGTGTCCCGTCAAGCCCTGGTCGATCATCTGCGCAAGCACGCCCTCTTCACGGACGGCCCGTACACCCTGCGGTCCGGCGTCACGTCCGATTGGTATCTCGACGCACGTCGCACGACGATGAGTGGCGAAGGGGCCCACATCGTGGGAGAGGCCGTGATCGAGGTTCTCGACCCGGAGGTGGTGGCGGTAGGCGGGATGACGATGGGTGCCGACCCCATTGCATTGGCTGTGGCGATGGTGGCCCAAATGAGGCACCGCAAGCTCAACGCCTTTTCCATTCGAAAGACCACGAAGCAGCACGGCATCGGCGGCCGGTTGGTTGGCCCGGTCACGGCCGGCATGGCCGTGACCATCCTCGAAGACACCACCACTACCGGTGGCGCCGCTTTGGAGGCGGCGGAGGCGGCGACCGCGGGTGGTCTCAACGTCGTCCAAGCCGTGGCTCTCGTTGACCGTTCCGGTGGGCGCGCCGGGCAGGCGTTCGCCGAGCATTCCATCCCCTACCTCGCTTTGATCTCGCCCGCTGACCTCGGGGTGAACAGATGAAGGTGGTGGTCCAGCGATCTGCGATCAGGATGTGGCTGCTGGCCATCGGGGGCATCCCGATCCTGGTGATTTCGGTCGATGTGCTCACCAACAGGCGGATCACGAACTGGTTGCGCGAGATCGTGTTCAATCCGAACGACACCCAGATCTACGAGCCGCGTGACGTGATATGGGCATGGGCGATGCTCTTGTTCTCCGGGTTTCTGGTCCTATGGGGGCTGAAGGAGCTCTTCGTCCCGACCAAGGTGATCGAGGGTCGCGAAGATGGCCTGGCGGTGAGACTGCGGGGGCCGTTCGTGAAGCCCGACGTCATCCCATGGGGATGGGTGGTGGGTATCGAGGCGGGGGAGATCCTGGACGAGGGCGACGTCCTCATCCTGCTCAGGATCAGGCTGGTCGCTCGTGGTGATCTGCCGGAGCATCCTTGGGGGGCGCGCTGGGTGGAGACCAGGGTCTTGGGGATCCTGGCCGAGGATTGGTCGACCCCCGCGGCCCGGGTTGCGGACGAGCTGTCGAAGTATGCCGTCGATGCGGCCCGACACGAGGCCACGGCGAGGACCGCCCGTATCTGGAACCCGTCGTGACCCTGGTCGGGGCCCACGTGTCGTCGCTCAACCCGTTGCAGGAGGCGGTGGAGCGGAAGGCGGACCTGGTTCAGATCTTTCTCTCCAATCCCCAGTCGTGGAAGAAGCCGCCCCCGCGCCCCGACGCCGAAGCCCTTCGCAACTCACCGATCCCCGTCTACGTCCACTCCCCGTATCTGATCAACGTCTGTGCGGACAACAACCGGGTCAGGGTGCCCTCGCGTCGCATCCTCCAAGAGACCTGTGACGCCGCCGCGGAAGTGGGAGCCGAGGCGGTGATCGTTCACGGAGGTCATGTGACCGGCGACGGCCCCCAGGAGGATGGCATCGAACGATGGCGAAAGGCCCTGGACCCCCTCGACACCCAGGTGCCGGTGTTCATCGAGAACACGGCTGGGGGCGACAAGGCGGTGGCCCGACGGGTCGAGTGGATAGAGAAGCTCTTCGACGAGATTGGCGACTACGGCGTCGGGTTCGTGCTCGACACCTGTCACATCTGGGCGGGTGGAGAGCCTATCGACGAGGTCGTCCCCCGGATCATGAAAGCCACCGGGCGAATCGATCTGGTACACGCCAACGACTCCAAGGACCCGTTCGACTCGAGACGAGATCGTCATGAGAACCTCGGCAAAGGCCAAATCCCTTCGGACCAATTGGGCCGGATGATCGTCGAGGCAGGAGCGCCGGTCGTGGTCGAGACACCGGGCGGAGCCGCCGAGCAAGGCGCCGACATCGAGTGGGTGAGGGCGATCCTCTGAGCCCGGCGCTACTCGAAGATCCGCCTTTCTGACTTTGGCTTCTGCCTGCCCGGTACCCGGCCCACCTTGGTCTCGGGCTCCGGGGGAGGCGGTGGCCACCGGTCCTCGAGAGCGATTGCGACCGGAGCCGCGGTGAACACTGACGAGTAGGTGCCGACCAGGATCCCGATCAGCAGGGCAAGGGCGAAGTCGGCGAGGGTGTCCCCACCCAGCACATAGAGGGCAACCAGGATCATGATCGCTCCCAACCCGGTGTTGATGGTCCTGGGTACGGTTTGCAGACAGGCGTCATTGGCGATGAGAGCCAGGGGATCATCGGGTCGAGCGGCTCGCTCCTCTCGAATCCGGTCGAAGATCACGACCGAGTCGTTGATGGAGTAGCCGATCACTGTGAGGAGGGCGGCGAGAAAGACCCCGTCCAACGTCTTACCGAACCAGGCGAAGACTCCGATCACGATGATCACGTCGTGGAACATCGACGCCACCGCAGCCAGCCCGATGGTCCACCGAAATCGAACGGCCAGGTAGCCCAGCTGGAGGAGAAGGGCGAGACCCAGCGCTATCAGCGCCCGATTGCGTATTTCCTCGCCCAGGGTCGGCCCGACGAACTGGTCGCGCACCACGGTCACGTCGCCACCAAGTCCGGCCAGGGCTCCTTCCAGCACCTGCTCCTGACTTGTGTCGAGTTGTTCGGTTCGGACCACGATGTTGCCCTGACCGGTGACCTGGATCAGGGTTGGGGGCAGCCCGCCCTCGGCCAGGTCCTGACGGAGATCGTCGATGTCGACGGTTTGGGTCGTGGAGAACTCCACCAACCGGCCTCCGAGAAACTCGAGCCCGAAGTTGAGCCCCTGGATGATCGGCCCTGCGATGGCGATCAAGACCGCTGCGGCCGAGACGAGCAACCAGCGCCGGGAGTTGGCGAAGAGATTGTGGCCTGAGGACCTCAGCCAGGTCTGGAAGCGGCGTCCGACGTTCATCCCGATCAGTCCCGGCCGATCCTGCAGGGCCGTGACTTTCGATAACAACTCCAGCAACACCCGGGTGACGACCAGAGCCGAGAACATCGACACCAGGACACCGATGGTCAGGGTGACACCGAACCCTCGAACCGCGCCGGAGGCGAAGAAGAAGAGAAGGATGGCGGCGAGCAGGGTCGTGACGTTTGCGTCGGCGATGGCGCTCCAGGCACGCTGGAACCCGGCGAGAATCGACCGTCCCATCGAAGGGTCGACTACATACTCCTCTTTGGCCCTCTCGTAGACGAGAACGTTGGCATCGACCGCCATCCCGATCGCGAGAACAAAGCCTGCGATGCCGGGCAAGGTCAGAGTCGCCCCAATCCAGGCAAGGATGGCGTAAGAGAGCAGGCCGTACACCAGAAGCGAGACGGCCGCGGCCAACCCCATCAGCCGGTAGAAGGCGATCATGTAGAGGATGGTGAGGCTGGCCCCGATCAGAGCCGCCTCCAGGCTTGCCGCGATGGCCGCCTCTCCCAGGGAAGGCCCGATTGTTCCCTGCTCTATCACCACCACCGGCACCGGCAGGGCGCCGGCCCGAATGAGGAGGGCCAATTCCCCCGCACTTTCCTCGTCGAAGCTGCCGGTGATCAGTGTCCCACCGCCGGTGATGCCGACACCGCATTGCACGGACGTCGACACACCCGGACTGGATAGAACGGTTGAATCGAGCACGATCGCCACTCTCCGTTGGGGATCGCCCGGCGAAGCGCATGCCGCTTCGGCGGTGAGGTCCCCCCATACCCGCTCACCGTCGGCACGGAAGTCGATGGAGACCGCCCACAGCCCACTGCCCTGGCTGTCGAAGATGGCGGCGGCACTCTCCACCTGATCACCGGTCAGCGCCGCCGGCCCCAGGATCAGGTCTTCGCCGAGCTCCCCGGGCAGGACCACGGTGCCGTCCTCTTGTGGTGCGGTGCCCGATGGAACCGAGCCGATGACCGGGTGGAAGGTCAGCTGTGCCGTGCGCCCGATGACTGCAAGCGCCTCATCGGGGTCATCGAGACCTGGGAGCTCGATGATTATCCGGCGATCACCTGACAGTTGCAGCGTGGGCTCGGCTACCCCGAAGGCGTCGACACGTCGGCGAAGGACCTCGAGGGTGCGACTGGTCACATCGCTGTCGACGGTCACCTCGGGTGTGTCCTGGGCTTCGAGCAGGATCTGAGTACCACCACGCAAGTCGAGCCCGAGGTTGATCGGGTTGTTGAGGACGGCGTAGGTGGCAGCACCTATCGCGACCACGGTCAGGAATAGGCGCCACCGGGACACTTTGGGCATGCTTTCCCTTCCAGCGGCCACCGCATGCTATCGGCACCGGTCCGGCATGGCAGATCATGACCCGGTCGGCCAAGTGACGCCACGAGTTATCCTCCTGACCATGCGCGAGAAGGTCACAGTCCCGGCGATTCGGGCTCGCAAGGGCGGTCCCAAGATCACCATGGTCACCGCCTATGACTACCCGGGAGCGGTCATCGCCGATCGGGCCGGCATCGACATCGTCCTGGTAGGCGATTCTGCGGCCAACGTGGTGCACGGAATGGCCACGACTCTCGAGTTCGGAATGGACGAGGTGCTCATGCACTCACGAGCGGTCAAACGGGCCGACACCCGCGCACTGCTCGTCGTGGACATGCCCTGGCTCAGCTTCCACATATCCCAGGAGGACACGGTCCGCAACGCGGGCCGGATCGTCCAGGATGGTGGGGCGGAAGCGGTGAAGATCGAGGGGGGCCGCAAGCGCCTGCCGATGGTCGAGCGCATCCTCGATACGGAGATTCCGGTGATGGGACATCTCGGGCTGACCCCCCAGTCGGTGCACACCATGGGAGGCTTCAAGGTGCAGGGCAAGATGGTCGACGCCGCCGAAGAGATGATCGAGGACGCCAAGCTGCTTGCAGACTCGGGATGCTTCTCCATCGTGCTCGAGGGTGTGCCCGACCTGCTTGGTGAGCTGATCACCAAGGAGGTTGACGTGCCGACCATTGGCATCGGTGCCGGGCCCTCGACCGACGGCCAGGTGCTGGTGTTCCACGACGTCCTCGGTCTCGGCTCAGGCCGCTACCCCAAGTTCGTGCGCAGCTACGCCAGCCTCGCCGACGAAGCGGTGGCGGCACTCGAGAGGTACGTGGCAGATGTCACCTCGGGTGATTTCCCCGGTGACGACGAGAGCTATCACCTGTCCGAGGAGATAGCCGCCGAGCTGCTGAAGGGGCGGAAGTCCGGGCAATAGCTCTCCTCCTGGTGGCGGCCTGTGCTTCGACCACCATTGGCGCTTCGACCACCGTTGGCGGCACGGACATGCCCGGGGCTTCGACCACCGTGGGCGGCCCGGACATCCCCAGTGCTGAGGTGACCGTGGGCGACGACCGTCTCCGGGTTTGGGTGGCCGATGATCCCGATGAGCGTGGGCAGGGTCTGCGTCAGGTCGAACGTCTGCCGGAGGGCATCGACGGGATGCTCTTCGTCTTCCCCGAGCCTTCCACTCCGAGTTTCGTCATGCTGGGCGCCCTGATCCCCCTCGATCTCTGGTTCTTCGACATGGACGGTCGCATGGTGGGCTCGGTGGCGATGGAGCCGTGTGCCGAGGAGCCATGCCCGCGATACTCACCCCCGGTCGAGGTTGTCTGGGCCCTGGAGACACCTTTGGCTGTCCGGAACTACGAACTAGGAGACGTCCTCACGACTTCCGCATCCGGCTGAGCTTCGCCTACCATCAACGGTCCGCACCGGCGTCTTCGCGCCGCCGGGTTGCGTGAAGCCCCTGCTCCACCGGGTTGGTGGGGCCTTCCGACAGGATGTCCACAGGAGGTCACATGCGCGATTATGAAGTCATGACGATCCACCGGCCAGATTTGGCCGAGGATGAGGTCGAGTCCAAGGTCGCCGAGCTCGAATCACATCTCTCTGGTCAAGGGGCGAGTGTCGAGGGACGCGATATCTGGGGTAAGCGCCGCTTCGCCTACGAGATCGATCATCTGTCCGAGGGCTACTACTCGGTGGTCACCTTTCAGGCGGAGGCGGCTGCCGTCGAGTCGCTCGATCGGCTGCTCTCGCTGGCCGACGAGGTGATCCGGCACAAGATCGTCCGCATAGGCGTCTGACTGGAATCCGTCCCAGCGACACGGCATGATCGACCCAGGGACGTGAGAAGAGGAGATTTCGAATGTCGAACAACGTCACAGTGATAGGCAACCTGGTCGATGACCCGGAGCTGCGGTTCACACCTTCCGGGGTGGCCATGGCCAAGATCCGTCTCGCCGTCAACCGGCGATGGCAGAAGGACGGTGAGTGGCAGGAAGACACCAGCTTCTTCACCGGCACCGTTTGGAGGGAGCAGGCCGAGAGCGCTGCGGAATCTCTCCAGAAGGGCGCTCGCGTCATCGTTAGCGGTCGTCTCGAGCAGCGGAGCTGGGAGACACCCGAAGGGGACAAGCGTTCGGTGGTCGAGATCCAGATCGACGAGATCGGTCCCTCGCTGCGCTGGGCCACGGCTTCGGTGAACAAGACCCAGCGTTCCGGTGGGGACTGGGGCGGTGGCGGCCAGGGTGGCGGCCAGGGTGGCGGCCAGGGCGATGTCCCGGCGGCCCCGGTGGCACGCGACAACTACGGGCCCGACGAGGCGCCGTTCTGATCAGGAGTTTGAGCTAATGGCAAGAAAGAGCACGAACAACCCGCGTCCCAAGCGGCGCCGGGGGGTGGAGGTAAGGCGGGGCCGTCCCAAGCCTTGCGCCTTCTGCAAGCAGCGCATCGACCACATCGATTGGAAGGATGTGGCCATCCTCCGCAAGTACATGTCCGACCGCGGCAAGATCCGGGGTCGTCGGGTGAACGGCAACTGCCCAACCCATCAGCGGGCCATGGCGACCGCGATCAAGAATGCGCGTGAGATGGCCCTTCTCCCGTATCTGAACACCCGATGAAACTGATCCTCACCGCAGACGTGAACGAGTTGGGCAAGCGCGGCGACGTGGTTGATGTGGCCGAGGGCTACGCCCGGAACTTCCTCCTTCCCAAGAAGAAGGCGGTCAAGGCGCATGAGGGAGCGCTGGCACAGGCCGAATCGATTCGCCAGGCCCGAATCGAAGCCGAGCGCAAGGCCAAGGACGACGCTGAGCGGACCGCCACCCAGCTGGCAGGGACCAGGGTCGTGCTCGCCGCACAGGCCGGTGACGAGGGCCAGCTCTATGGCTCGATCGCCGTGGCCGACATCGTGGAAGGGGTTCGCCGCTTCACCGGCGTCGAGCTGGACCGGGCCACCGTCGAGATCCCGAGACCGATCAAGGCGATCGGTCTCCACGAGATCAACATCAAGCTCCACCCCGAAGTCGAGTTCCCCCTCACCCTGGACGTTATCCCCGCCTCCTGACCGGATACCGCTTACCTGAGGTACCTGGCGCCAGATATGGCGCTGGCCGGACAGAGAAGCTGAAAGGGAGCCGACTAGCGTCGTTTTTCGCGTCTTTCCTGGCAGTCTCTTCCACCGCGAAAACAAAACGGCCCCGCGCGAAATTCAATGAGTCCCCTGGCCTGTCCCCGCCTGCGGCATGACCCTATGTTCATCAATCTTCCCGCTGGCAGAATTGGCTTCCCCGCCCACCGGCGGGGTCTTGCGTATCAGGGCCCCCCGAGCCGCTCAGCTCTGCCACATCGCGAAAAGTGTCATACCTGAGATGTTGGATGAGGAGCAGATGAGCGGCATGACCGATCAGGGGCAGTTGAGGCCCGGATACCGAAACCCGCCCCACTCGAGGGAGGCGGAGGAATCGGTGATCGGAGCGGTGCTCCTCTCCGAGGAAGCTGTCAACGAGGTGATGGATCGTCTCCATCCGCCCGACTTCTACGTCCCTGCCCATCAGGCGATCTTCGAGGCGATGCGCGAGCTGTTCGACAGCAACCAGGCGATCGATGCGGTAACGGTGTCCGAAGAGCTGCGGAGAAAGGGGGAGCTCGAGAAAGTCGGGGGCGTCTCCTATCTGGCGCGTCTGGTGGACATCGTTCCCTCGACGTCGAACATCCTCTTCTACTCGGGGATCGTCGAAGAGCATGCCAAGCGTCGCGAGCTGATCCGGGCCGGTGCCACGGTCACCGACGTGGCTTTCGACATCGACGAGGAAATCGCCCGTGTGCTCGACCGTGCCGAGCAGGCCGTGCTGTCGGTCGCCGAGCGCCGAAGCGCCCAGACCCTGCTCGAGGTGGGCCCGCTGTTCAGCGACGTCCTGGAGCACATGGAGCTTCTCGAGCAACGAGGCTCGGAGATGACCGGTCTGGCGACGGGCTTCATCGACATCGACAAGAAGCTCGCGGGTCTGCAACCGGCCAATCTGGTGGTGATCGCGGCCCGCCCCGGGATGGGCAAGTCGAGCCTGGCCCTGGGTATCGCGGTCAACGCTGCCACTCAGGGTGACCCGGTAGCCATCTTCTCCCTGGAGATGTCCAAGGAGGAGATCGTCCAACGGATCCTCTCCTCGGTGGGTCGGGTCGATTCGATGAAGCTCCGCTCGGGCCAGCTCGGCCCGCTTTGGCAGCGTGTCGTAGATGCCGCCGGCAAGATGTACAAGGCGCCGATCTACATCGATGACTCCCCAGTGGTCACGGTCACCGACATCCGCGCCAAATGTCGTCGTCTGAAGCGGAAGAAGGGCCTGGCCCTCGTTGTCGTCGACTACCTCCAGCTGATGGAGTCGTCGAATCGGGAGAATCGCCAGCAGGAGATCTCAGAGATCACTCGCAACCTGAAGAACCTCGCCCGCGAGCTCGGCGTACCGGTCATCGCGGTATCACAGCTAAACCGCTCGCTGGAGGCCCGAGAGGACAAGAGGCCCCGTCTCTCCGACCTCCGTGAAAGTGGTGCGATCGAACAGGACAGCGACGTGGTGATGTTCATTTACCGACACGAGTACTACCACCCCGAGGAGCAGGAGAAGAAGGGCATCGCCGAGGTGATCGTTGCCAAGCACCGTGCCGGTTCCACCGGGCCGGTCGAGATGACTTTTCAGCCCGAGTTCACCCGCTTCGCCAACCTGGGCCGCGACGTCACCTAGTGGGAACGCTGGGCCCCGGCGGCCAGTGCCCGCTCAATGGTCTCGAGCGCTTCCGCCGCCGGTCGCCAACCCAACGTAGCCGTCTTCTTGTCCTCCAAGGCCTTGTACACCGCGAAGAAATGTTCCAATTCCTGAAGTAGGTGATCGGGCACGTCGCCGAGATCGCCGGCATCACGCCACAGCGGATCGCCATCGGGAACGGCCAGGACTTTGTGGTCGGCGTGGCCTTGGTCTTCCATGAGAAACAACCCAACGGGCCGCACCCTGATTCGGCATCCGGGAAAGGTCGGCTCGGTGACCAGGGCCAGTATGTCGAGCGGGTCGCCATCCTCGGCAAGGGTGTCGGGGATGAACCCGTAGTCGGCCGGGTAGCGGGTGGCGGTGAACAGCATGCGATCGAGGAAGATCTCACCTGACTCGTGATCCATCTCGTATTTGTTCCGGCTCCCCTTGGGGATCTCCACGATCATGGTGACGAGCACGTGGCGACTCTAGAGACCGCTAGTCTCGCGCCGGTTGTGTGTCACCAGGGCGGCCAAGTCATGACATCGATTCCCGGACTCAGACGCCCATTCTCATGACACACATCACGGGATAGGGCACTCTTGGCACCTGCCACCAAGCGCGGGAAGCGCTATCTTCTAGCAACGTCGGTTGGGGCGCTCGGCATCGTCTATGGGGATATCGGCACCAGCCCTCTGTATGCCTTTCGGGAGTCTTTCCACGCTGCGGAAGGCCTCGGGGTCAATCGGGCGAGTGTCTTTGGGGTGCTGTCCCTCGTGTTCTGGGCCCTGGTCTTGGTGGTCTCGGTCAAGTACCTGATCTTCGTGGTGCGGGCCGACAATCATGGTGAGGGCGGGATCCTCGCCTTGGCCGCCCTCATCGTCCCTGCTCACAAGACTCGCCCCACCGGGCTCCGCTGGGGTTTGATCCTGCTCGGTCTCTTTGGCACTGCTCTCCTCTACGGCGACGGGATCATCACACCGGCGATATCGGTTCTATCCGCGGTGGAAGGGCTGGAGGTGGCCACCCCTGCCCTCGAGCCGTACGTCATCCCGATCGCGGTGACCATCCTGGTCGCACTCTTTGCCATCCAGCGTCAGGGAACAGCGAGGGTGGGGGCGGTTTTCGGACCGGTCATGATCGTCTGGTTCTTGGTGCTCGCGGTGCTGGGCGGATACCACGTGATCCGGGATCCCGGGGTTCTCGCCGCCGTCAACCCCGCTCATGCGGCCCGCTTCATCGGCGAGCAGCCGCGACTCGCCTTCCTCGCGCTGGGAGCGATATTCCTGGTCGTCACCGGAAGCGAGGCGCTCTACGCCGACATGGGTCACTTCGGAAAGCGGCCGATTCGTATCGGCTGGTACACCGTCGTATTCCCGGCGTTGCTTCTCAATTACTTCGGGCAAGGAGCGATGCTCATCGCCCAGCCCGACACGATCGACAATCCCTTCTTTCGGATGTCGCCAGCTTGGGCTGTGCTTCCGATGGTGATCCTGGCGACGATGGCGACCGTGATCGCCTCACAGGCGCTGATCTCTGGCGCCTACTCGCTGACCATGCAGGCTGTCCAGCTCGGGTACCTGCCCCGGTTCGATATCGACCACACCTCGCCGCGGGAGATCGGTCAGGTCTACATCGCATCGATCAACTGGAGTCTCATGATCGCGTGTGTCGGCTTGGTGGTCTCGTTCCGCAGCTCGACCAACCTGGCTGCGGCATACGGGGTGGCGGTCACCACCACCATGGTGATCACGACCACGCTCCTGTTCTTCGTCATGCGTGAGCGCTGGAAGTGGACATTGACGGTGTCAGTGTCCCTCACCGCACTGTTCCTGGTGGTGGACGTTTCGTTCTTTGCCGCCAACATCGTCAAGGTCCCGGCCGGGGGATGGTTCCCGCTGGTGGTTGGCGGCGTGATGTTCTTCGTGATGACCACATGGAAGTTGGGTCGGACCAGAATGACCGCCGCCCTCAAAAGGGGCGATCTCCCCATAGAGCGGTTCATCGGGTCGATAACGACCCATCCCCAATTACGCGTTCCGGGCACGGCCGCTTATCTCTTCCCTGATCCAGGCGTGACCCCACCGGCCCTCCTTGCCAATCTTCGCCACAACGAAGTTCTTCATGAGACGGTGGTCCTGGTGTCGGTGCAGACGTCGAATGTGCCCCGCGTCCCTCAGGTACGACGAGCCACGGTTCACGAGTTGGGGGAGGGCTTCGTCCAGGTCGTTCTCCACTTCGGATTCATGGATGAGCCGGATGTGCCGAGAGCCCTGTCCAACATCGTCGATCCGGAGTTCGGTTTCGACTCCGAAGACGCGGCCTACTTCCTGGGTCGGGAGACGATCATCACCAAGGGCCGCGGGATCGGGAGATGGCGGGCCGCTCTGTTCGCCTTGATGCATCGCAACTCGTCGAGTGCGGTCCAGTACTTCAGTCTTCCCCCGGAGCAGGTGATCGAGATCGGGAGACAGGTGGCCCTCTAAACCGATCAAGGCGAGCGGCAACCCGAAGGTTGCCGCATGGAGGGGTTCCATCGATGCCCTGTGAAGCCGGGGAAGCTTCTCGAGGGGGACTCAATTAGGGCCCGAGGGGACCTGAATCCAATTCTGCACTTGTCCGATCGGCCAGGTTGGGTCGAAGCGGATTCATTTCAAACTCTGTGCAATCGCGCTAGTTACCGTCGGGTGTCGGATCGAAGTCCCGATGTGACCTGCTCGCGGTCGGTCCGCTCTGTCCCTGGTACTTCGAGCCTAGCTCCGGGGACCCGTAGGGGAAGTCGGCCTCGGTGGTCATTTGGTAGAAGCTGATCTGCCCGATCTTCATGCCCGGGTAGATGGCGATTGGGAGAGTGGCGACGTTGGAGAGCTCGAGAGTGATGTGACCTTCGAAGCCGGGGTCGATGAATCCGGCAGTCGAATGGATCAGGAGCCCGAGGCGGCCCAGGGATGATTTCCCCTCGAGACGGGCCACGACATCGTTGCCCAGCTTGACTCGCTCCAACGTCGAGCCCAGGACGAACTCGCCGGGATGAAGCATGAACGGCTCGTCAGAACTCACCTCGACCAATTGCGTCAGGTCAGATTGTGGGTCGCGGGGGTCGATCGAGCTGTACTTGTGGTTGACGAAGACCCGGAAGCCGTTGCCCACTCTGAGGTCGATCGATGAGGGTTGAACGAATCCAGGGTCATAAGGGTCGATCTGAATCAGCCCCGATTCGATGGCTTCCCGGATGGACCGGTCGGAAAAGATCAAAGAAGACTCCTGGGCGGTTCCCCGATGATCGTAGAGCCACGGATCAGGTGGTGAGTTGCCCAGGAGCACTGGTGCCCGTCATCCGGGTGGTTTGGTCGCATACCGTCTCTCTCGCCGCTATGGGCCGAGTTGTTGCAGCCGAATCTCGACCAGTCGCCGCACCAACGCCTCGGGCAGGGGACTGTCGACCGGGAATTGAAGCGTCCCCTTGGACCAGCGGTAGTCGGTTAACTCGTCGTTGAGCTCCGGGAGTACCGAGCTCGAATGGGGGAAGTAGCTGCAATGGTTCTTGAAGTGGGCATAACCGGCCACCGCTTTCCCCTTCATCTTGAATGCAGGCATGCCGTAGGAGATCACCTCCTCCGCCTGAGGAAGCATCGCTCGCAATGTCGCCCGCAGCGCGAGGAGAGTGCTCCGATGGGGCTCGGGAGCCTGCTTCAAATACTCGTCCACCGGGTTGCTGTCCATGGCGCCTCATCCGATCGAGGTTGCAGCTTTGAAAGCCGATCGCGTCTGGAGCGCCTCGATCCGGCATCAGACACGGTCAGAGCAGGCAAACAGTGGAGCGGGTGAAGGGAATCGAACCCTCGCTCCGAGCTTGGGAAGCTCGTGTTCTACCATTGAACTACACCCGCAAGGTCCTCTCGCGAGAGTACCAGCGGTCGTCCATCTGTAGGGCTGGTACGGCGAAGTCACCAGGATCAGGAAGCACCGTGTCGACGACCCAATGAGCTTTGGAATTCGCCCACCAGGAGCCGGAACGGAGATTCTCGAACCGAAGACTCGACGGCCTCGCTCGCGTCACCGACACCTGACCCATCCTCGCCGCTCAAGCCGAACTTCCCGCCCGATCGCTGGCCTCTTCGAGGTCCCTCAGGTGAGGAGCGTAAGAAGACCCCAAGCAGTCATCAGCAATCCGACCACGGCCAGGAACGCCACCCGACCTGCCCGGTACTGGGGATCCTCGACCCCCTTCGGCGTCCTCCCCCGGCGATGATTCCACCAGCCCAGCCCGTTGCCCACCAACAAGGCCAACCCCAGCGCGATCACCAGCTCCGGGAAGAGGTTCTCGATATCGAAGAGGTCGCCCACTCCGAGCCACGCTAACCCTGAATAGGCTTCCGGGGTGACTCAGGACTTCCGATCGGCGATGGCATCCGCCCCCGCCACCTCCGCCAACCTCGGGCCGGCCTTCGATTGCATGGCCATTGGTCTCGAGGTTCGCTGCACGGTGAAGGTGAGCCGGGCCGATGCATGGAGCATCGAGCACGTGGGCAGATACCAGCCCGGCGTCGGGGAGGGTGATGGTGTCCTCAGCGCGGCACGCCGGGTGATGGGTGACGCACATCCGCTGTCTCTCCAGGTCGACACCGACATTCCCATCGGCAAGGGTCTCGGCTCGTCCGCAGCCGCCGCGGTGGCCGGGACCGCCGCTGCCCTTCGGGTGGTGGGTGACGAGGCAACGCCCGACCATGTCTACCGCCTCGCAGTCGAGATCGAGGGCCACGCCGACAACGTCGCAGCCGCGGTCTATGGGGGCTTGGTCCTGGTCCCGGCCGAGGGAATGCCGCTCCGCCTCCCGATTCACCCGGTGCTTCAATTGGTGATCGGCGTTCCGCAATGGAGTCTGCTCACCGATCAGGCCCGCCGTGTCATCGAAGCCGTTCATCCACAAGATCGTGTCCAGCGCAGTCTGGCCCGAGTCGCTGCTTTGACCAGCGGACTCCTAACCGGTGACCCCGACCTTCTCGGCGCGGCCCATGGAGATGAGATCCACGAGCAGCCACGGGATGGCATGTCACCGGAGGTAGCGGGATTGATCGATCTTGGAAAACGGGCGGGCGCGCTCCACGCCGCCAGATCGGGATCGGGCCCTTCGGTGATCGCATTCTGCACCTTGGAGACGAGAGAGCGAGTTGTCACCGCGTACACCGAGGCTGGAGTAGAAGTCCTCACCCCCCAACTGGCCACCACCGGCCTCGTGTAGCAGCACTAGCCAGACAGAAAGACGGCCAGTCGTCTTCCCTCTTCCTCGAGCTCGCGCCGGATCCCACGTGGCAATGGCGTGAAGGGATGGAGTCGCACATTGCCTCCTTCGTGGCGCCAGCTACCGGCCACCGCGCCGTCGACGAGGAAGGTCGGCACCGAGTGTGGGTTCTTGGTGTTGAAGACCGCGCTCCGGTACTCCTCCGGAAGGATCTGGGTGCGGCGGGCATGAACCAGCAGGGTGGCGTCCCAGGTGGGCAGAAACCGTACCGGAGCCGGGACCCCCGCCTCGGGGATGGGTTGACGGGGGAGGTCGAGCAACACCTCGTCTTCGCGGTCGCGGAATCGGCGGAGACCCATGGCCTCGATCACCGGTTTCAACGTGGTGATCGGCACGCCGGCCCAAAGCGAGACGTCATTGATTTTGGCCGGTCCGAATCCGCCCAGGTAACGACGCACGAGGTGCTCGAGACCTTCCGCCTCGCTCACCGACCCGGACGGCGCCACCCGTAGAGGTCGGCGCGCCTGCGTTCCCAGGTGCCGGAGGGAGTAACCCGGATCATGTCGATCCAGAGCCCTGCCCCCTCCCAGAACTCTTTACTGAAACCGTTGCCGACGAGGATCTCGACTAGCTGGGCTCTGGTCTTCGGGCCGTCCAGGAGGGCCTCGCGCAAGATCGAAGCCACTTCGATGTGACCAGCAGGGTCGAGAGCTCGGCCGCGGGCGACCCGGAGCCACCATTCCTGTCGCGAGCGCCGCACCGCCTCGGTCAGCAGCGGGTAATCGTGAGCGGAGACCATGTGGATGGTGACCCGCATCAGTGTTCCCTGAATGACCACGCCCTGCTCGAGCGCCCAGGTCAGTTGGGGTCGCGAGAAACCGTCGAGACGGGACCAGAGCCCGATGTAGGCCGAAGGGGCGTACTGCGTCTGGAGGCCTCCCACCATCTCGACGGCGCGGGTAATCGAGCGGTTGCGGCGTTCGAGGAGCAGCTGACGTGCCAGTAAGGCCCGATTCAGGGTGCGGGTGTCGAGGATGCGGCCGGCCATGACCGGCCCAGGCTACGACCCGGACCAAATGAGAAGCAGGTGCGGATGGTGGGAACGCACCTGCTTCTCAGGGAGGCTCGATCGGGGAGGCCGATCGTTTGCTTGGCACTTGGCCTTGCTGCTGCAATCTGAATCGGCCCGTGCTCACCGAATCTTCATAGGTCTTACGACCCCCATTCGCCTGGGTCGGCCGACCCGGTCCCTATGTCGTCTCAGTGCTCAGGAGTCGTGCCGATCGCGCTCGTGACGTTCGCCCTCTTCCTTGCGCTCCTCTTCGTCCTTGGCATGGGACTCTTTGCGCTCCCGCTCGTAGCGCTCGCCTTCTTCCTTGCGCTCCCGCTCATGGCGGTCTGCCTTCTCCCGGTCCGTTTCCACAATGCACTCCAGACTGAATATCAGCTGCCAGAGTACAACGACTACGTGCCACCCTTCGGGGCGGCCGAGTTTCGGCCACGATGAGTGACAGAATCACCTCGTTGCCGGACAGAAGAGGCACGTGAGCTCCGATTTGTCGCGGCGTCAACGCTTCGAGGCGATTGCCGCCGAGGTGTACGACCCGCTCCAACGCTATCTACGACGCCGGGCGTCTCCGGATGATGCAGGTGATCTGCTGGGAGACGTGCTGCTCACCATCTGGAGGAGGGTCGATGACGTTCCCAGCGAATCTCCGCTTCCATGGTGCTACAGCGTGGCCCGGCGCACGCTGTCCAATCACCGACGTGGGATACGCCGCCGGCTGCGCTTGGTGGAGCGGCTCGAGTCGGAGCCGCCGTCAGCAATGCTCCTCGATCCCGCCGAGGGGCTCGAGGACGACGATCTCGCCGCCGCGCTCAGCGCGCTTCCCGCCGCGGACCAGGAGATCATTCGTCTTTGGGCCTGGGAGCAGCTCGAGCCGAGAGAGATTGCCGAGACCCTGGGCAGCACGGCCAACGCGGTGAGTCTCCGGCTGAGCAGAGCCAAGAAGAAGCTTGCCGAGACCATGTCCCGACAGAGTCCCCCCTCTCCCGGACACAAAGGGGATCGACACGCCGAGGAGCAACGACGATGACAGACGAACTTCGTGAACGCGTAGCCCGTCTCGATCCGATGCACTCCGAGGTGCCGACCGAATCAGTGACGACCCCGTCGTCCCGCCAGCTCCTGGAGGACATCATGAGCACACCTGTGATCGAACAACCCGAAACCGGGCCTACCCCAAAGAAGAGCCAGTGGATGCTCGGCGTTGCCGCGGCCGCCACTTTGGTGGTGGCGGTGGGAGGAGCGTTGGCTCTCACCAATGGGGGGTCGGCCGATCCCACCGTCGCTGCCGGCCCACCACTCGTGTTGAACGCCGGCACCAACGACTCGATGGCGATGTGCATAGTGTTCGACGTCGAATTTCTCGCTCCGATGCCCGTTGCCTTCGAAGGCACTGTGACAGAGGTCGAAGGCGACAGGGTGACCCTGACCGCGGACCACTGGTTCAAGGGTGGCGATGCGAGCCAGGTGGTGATCAATGCTCCACAAGGGCTGGAGGCCTTGATCGCCAGCTTCCCCCTCGAGTTGGGGGAGCAATACCTGATCACCGCCACCGACGGCAACGTCAACTATTGCGGGTTCAGCGGACCGAGCACGCCTGAGTTGCGCTCAGCCTTCGAGGAGGCTTTCGGCAGCTGAGCCTCCGCTGCGAAGAGGGAAGAGGAGAGACCGGTGAGGGTCTCTCCTCTTCCGCGTCTTGACGAACTCGAAGACCCCTCCCATACTGCTGATCCGAATGAGAAGGACGTTCCAGCCGAGCGCACGCATCATCATTCCTTAGGGGCCGGCGCCTCAGATAGGCGCTGCCCCTGCACCGGACCTCCGCAGACTGCGGGGGTCTTTTCTATGCAGGCGGATAACCATGAGACCGAATGCCGAGATCTACGACACCACTCTTCGGGACGGCACCCAGGCCGAAGGGCTGTCACCCACCGTGGGCGAGAAGCTGCGGGTGGTGCGGCTTCTCGACGAGTTGGGGGTCCACTTCATCGAGGGTGGCTGGCCCGGCGCCAATCCCAAGGACGACGAGTTCTTTGCCCGGGCGAAAGGCGAGCTCGATTTGGAACGAGCGAAGCTGGTTGCGTTTGGCTCCACGCGACGGCCGCGGGGCGAGGTCGGTAAGGATCCCCAGCTCCAGGCGTTGCTCGCCGCCGACACCGACTACATCTGCATCGTCGGCAAGTCCTGGGATCGTCATGTGACCGAAGCGCTCAACACCACGCTGGATGAGGGACTGGAGATGGTGGGAGAGTCGATCGAGTTTCTCCGGGAGCGAGGGAAGCGGGTCTTTTTCGACGCCGAGCACTTCTTCGACGGCTTCCGGAAGAACCCCGATTATGCCCTCTCGGTTCTCGATGCTGCATCCCGGGCCGGAGCGGAGCGGGTCGTGTTGTGTGACACCAACGGCGGCGCTCTTCCGTCGGACATCGCCCCAGCCATCGATGCCGTCTCCAACCGGATCGACTCCGTCCTCGGGGTCCATTTCCACAACGACTCGGACTGTGCGGTGGCCAACTCGATGACCGCCCTCTCCCTTGGGGTCCATCAGGTTCAAGGGTGCATCAACGGGTACGGGGAGAGGACCGGGAACGCCGATCTCTGCTCGGTGATCCCCAACCTCAGTCTCAAGTCAGGGGTGGAGACCATCCCCGAGGAGTCGCTCGCCCGCCTCTATCCGATCGCACAGCAGATCGCCGACATCCTCGGTGCTCCCATCGACTCGAAGCGGCCCTATGTAGGCACTTCGGCATTCGCCCACAAGGGAGGTCTTCACACCTCGGGTCTTTCCCGGCTGGAGGGCGCCTATGAGCACATCGATCCCAGCGCGGTGGGCAACTCGGCCCGAATGTTGTTCAGTGAGCTGATGGGCAGGGCCACGGTGATGTCGGTGGCCAACGAGAAGGGCTGGACCATGGACCCGGAGATTGCTCAGGGGCTCGTGGCCAAGGTCAAGGATCTCGAGCACGCCGGCTACCAGTTCGAGGCCGCCGACGGCTCGTTCGAGATGCTGGTGCGAAGGGCTACCGAGGGCTATCAGGAGCTCTTCGAGTTGGAGTCGCTCGCGGTGCACATCCAGGCCAACGGTGAAGTGACAGCGAAGGCCAACCTGACACTGAAGGTAGGGGATCAGTTGATCGAGGTGTCGGCTGAGGGCGACGGCCCGGTCAACGCCATCGACCAGGCCGTTCGCAAGGCACTGGGCAATACCTACCCCGAGGTCACGCGGCTGAGACTCACCGACTTCAAGGTGCGCGACCTGGATTCCTCGGACGGCACCGCCGCCCGGGTCCGGGTGCTGATCGAGACCAGCAACGGTGAGACGACCTGGGGCACGGTCGGTGTCCACCAGAACATCATCGAGGCCTCCTGGCAGGCTTTGAGCGAGGGGATCCTGGTCGGGCTGCTGCGGGCCGGCCCCTGAGGTCGACCTCCGACGCGAACCCGGTTACGTCTCGCTCAAAAGGAATTCCACCAGGGCGCCCAGTTCCTCGGTGTTGAGAGGAAAGGTCGGCATGAGGGGGCTGAAACCCTCGACGATGAATGCCTCAGGGTCGAGCACCGACTGGACTATGTAGTCCTCGGCTCCCAGCCCTTCGATTCGGTCGGCGGCGCGATCGGAAAGGCCGAGCAGACTGGGCCCGATCTGTCTCCCGTCGACCACACCCTCGATGCGGTGACAGCTGGTGCAACCTGTGGTCAGGAACACCGTCCGGCCATCGATCGCTTCTGCCGGTTCCCGCTCGGGCTGAATCTCGATCGTGTACACCGCCACCGTCGCCGCGCCCAGCAGAACGACGATGGCGGCCGTCAGGAGGATCCGTGTCTGTTCAGACCACATCGGTGACCTGGGCCGGTCGTTCTATCCGGACCCGGGGGAGGATCTGACCAATGAGCAACAACAGAGCGAGCAAGGCGGCTACTGGCAACCCGATGCGAAGTGATGTCAGCAGGCTGGCCGAGGCCTGGCCGGGGGACGACGGCTCCACCGACAGCGTGCCCAGCGACTGAAGAACGTGGTTGTCCACGGTGACCTCCCACCGCCACTCACCGGCGGCGGGGAGGATGACATCGGCGGTCCATTCGCCTTTGCTCACGGCGGCTCCGGCGAAGACCAGAGTCTCCCCTTCTCGCCCATGGAACCGCAAGGAAGTCGCTCCGAACTCGATTGGATCCTGGCTGGGGGCCATGATCGAGTAGCCGAGCTGATATGTGGTGCCGGCCTCGAAGCTGGAAGGGACCTCGTCGAAGGTGACAATCGCGATCATCCCAGCACCGGCCGCGGCCGCCAGGCACCAGAGGAGAGCAGCTGCAAGGGTCACAATGTCGATGGTGCGTCTCATGTGCGGAACTCCTGGACTCGTGTTCACCTGTCCCTACACCACACCGGGAGGATTGGTTCCACACGGGGAACCGAAGAAACCTGAGCGGTGTATCACTTGTGACAAATGTCGGTGGAGGGCCGCCCACTGATCGAGCAAGACCTGATCCGGAAAGCGAAGCGTGGCGACGTCGAGGCGTTCGAAGAGTTGGTACGTATCCACCAGCAGATCGCAGTGCGGGTTGCCTTCCTCGTGGTCGGTGACCGGGACGCAGCCGACGACGTCGCCCAGGAGGCGTTCGTGAAGGCCTATCACGCCCTGAGCCGATTCCGACAAGAGAGCCCATTCCGTCCATGGTTGTTGCGCATCGTTCGCAACGAAGCCTTGAACCAGCGACGTCGTCATGGACGCCAGGAGCGGCTCAGCCTGCGTCTGGCCAACGACCCCGTCTCGGGGGGTGCGGCCCCATCTCCCGAGACGACGGTCATCATCGGAGCCGATCGTCAGGCGGTCCTCGACGCAGTGAACGCGCTGCCCACTCGTTATCGCCAGGTCGTGGCCCATCGCTATCTGCTCGGTCTATCAGAGGCCGAGACCGCCGCCGCTCTTGGGATTCCCGCGGGGACGGTGAAGTCTCGGACTGCCCGTGCCCTGGCACGTCTGGAGCGGGCGCTGTCCGGTGTCATTGAAGGGCTGGATCGTGAATAGTCCTCTCCGAACCGTGGAGACCATTCTTGCCGACCTGGCCGATCACATCGAATGGCCGCACGCGCCGGTCCTGGATCGCGTACCGGGGCGGTTGGCCGAATCCCAACCGGAGCCCCCGCGGCGACGTCGGTGGATCCCGGTCACGGCCACGCTGGTCGTTCTGGTTGCGGCATTGCTCGTCCTCTCACCACAGGCCCGTGAGGCTGTGGCCGACCTCCTCGGGGTGGCCGGGATCGAGATCGAGCTGCGGCCGGAGTTGGAGGAACCGGTCGGGGCCGGCCTCGACCTAGGCCGGGAGGTGGCGATTGGAGATGTGGTCGAGTCGGCCGGCTTCGCAGTCTCGGTGCCGGCCCTCGCAGGCGAACCGGACGCGGTCTACCTCTCCGAAGATCAGGTGAACATGGTGTGGGTGGGTGGGGAGAGCCTGCCAGCGGGCGGCGATACCGGTGTCGGCCTTCTCTACACCCAATTCCCATCCGAGAGTGGTGGCGTCAGGTTCGTCAAAGGAGTGGGATCGGAGACCACCGTCGTCGCCGTCGAGGTGGCCGGCGCGAGCGGCTTGTGGATCGAGGGTGACCATGTCATCTCCGTCGAAGACGAATCGGGGCGTCGGATCGAGGAGACCCTGCGCCTGGCCGGGAACGTACTCATGTGGGAGAGCGATGATGTAACCCACCGCATCGAAACCGCGGTTGGGCTCGAGGAGACGCTTCGCATCGCCGAGTCGGTCGAGCCGATCGCTTCCTGACCCGCGACCCGGTTTGATTTAGCTCACGATCGGCACGACAATTGACCTCTCCCACCACGGATTTGAGGTTTTTGCATGGGATCGTTGGTCAAGAAACGTCGCAAGAAGATGTCGAAGCACAAGTACCGCAAACGTCTGAAGGCGAATCGCCACAAGCGGAAGTGACTTCGTGAAGGACCGGCAGCAGCCGGTCCTTTCACATGACCCAGGCTGTTAAAGGGCCACGGCCAGGCCCAGGATGACCAGACCCAGGATCAAGATCGATCCCTGGATCATTCCTCTGATCGCCGGCAACTGGGTTCGCGCCCCCAACGTGTGCCAGATGATGAGGATCAACGCTGCCAGCACCAGGGAGACCTTGACCATCAACAATCCCGTCCATCCGTATTCGGTGGCCTGGATCAAACCTGTCGCGACCAGAACCGCCAGGGCGATCCAGGACAAAGCGGCGAACCTACGGGCGATGGCGCCGATTACCTGGCGATCGTCGGTCACGTTGCGGATGGCTGGCATTGTGGCCGCCAGCAGGATGAGCCCTCCCACCCAGACCGCGGCACCGAGCAGGTGCAAGTAGGAGACGACTTTCAACGGGCCTCCTAGTGCTCCGGGTCGTAAGTTCCGTGCGTGTAGCGCCGAGCCATCGGCGTTCCTGGCAAGGACGCAGGACGAAGGCGCACCCGGTGCGGTGCGTTGAGGACGAGGACGCAGCCAGGGGCGTCGAGGGCCGGCGGGACATG
>DATKEA010000052.1:0-2062 GCA_035544615.1 Acidimicrobiia bacterium
CACCCCGTGGTGGATCGGAAGCTCGAAATGCGAGGCGTATGACTCGAGGTAGTCGGCGAGCTCGTCTTTGGTGGGAAAGCCCCAGTCCTCTCCGGGGATCTGCAATCCCGGCAGGCTGTTGAACCGGTTGGGGGTGAACAATTTCAGCGAGTCCCAGCGGCGACGCCATGAATCGCCTGTCCTCTGATTGGCATCGACGATCAGGAAAGGCACTCCCGCCCTCGACAGGTGGTAGCCGACAGCCAACCCGGCCTGGCCTCCACCGATGACCAGGGTGTCAGTTCGTTCTTGTGTCCTCATGCCAAAGCCTCCGATCGGGTCGTTCGAGTTGAGTTGTGGAGAAAGCTGTAGATCTGCACCGAAGCGGAGATGGCACAACCGGGGATGAACCCGACCTGATCGGTCATGACGGCATAGGCGATCCAGGGAAGTTGCACCGATCCCCCGAGGAGCCACGCCCACCAGTGGCGGCGACCGGCCGCCCAGAGGGAGAGCACTTGCAGCCCGGTGAGCAGCCAGGGCCACAGAGCGGGAGCGCCCAGAGCGGACTCATCCCGAGCCGAGGAGACGACCACTGCGATCGACAAGCCGAGGGAAGCGACCAACCCACCCGTGAGGCTGCGCCGGATGCGCAGCCGATTCTGGATGGTGTGCCTTCTCATGGTGCGAAGCTAAGGGCACAGCCCGACGCCGGGAATACGGAAAACTCCCCATACAGGGGGAAGAGTTATCTGGGGACCAGTCCGTTCTCCGTGGCGAACAGAGTGGCAGCGGCGCGCGAGGACACGCCGATCTTGCGGTAGCTGTTCTGAATGTGCCGATCGACGGTCTTGGCTGAGATGTCGAGCTCCCTGGCGATCTGCTTCGTCTGCAAGCCGCGGGCCAGCAGGCCGACCACCTCGACTTCCCGTTCCGTCAGCCCCGCTGGGCGATCGATTGCCGGACGAGCCTCACCTGCCGCCTCGGCAATGGCCATGACCATGACCGGGTCAAACACACCTTCCCGCGCCTTCCCTACCAGCATCTCGGTCGCCTCCTTCGGCGACAGCGGCTCCCGATAGGGTCGCGGCTCGGTCTTGGATTGGAAGGCGTCCGCTACGGCAAGCAGCCTCGCGGCACGGGAGAGCGAGGAACTGTCGAGACCCCGGTGATAGCCCGACCCGTCGAGACGCTCGTGATGTGCCATGGCGATAGAGGCCAGTTCGGAGAGGAAGGGCGAAGGGGCCAACACTCTTTCGGTGTGATAGGGATGGAGCCTCACCTGTTCGCGCTCGTCGGCGGTCAACGGGCCCGGTTTGCTCCAGATCCGGGAACCGACCGCCGTCCTCCCCACGTCGTGCACGAGAGCAGCCCGTCTTATCGTCTCGACTTCCGCAGGCCCGAACCCTTGTAGATCTGCTGCCGCCGCGGCCAGTTGGGCGACTCCTGAGCAGTGGCCGGTGAGGTGTGGCGAGACCAGGTCTGAAAACGCTCCGATGGCGCCGAGGGCCTGGTCGATGGCCGGGCCCTCCAAAGTTAGCCAGGGTCGGGGCTCCGACGCGAGCACATCCTCCCACATCGTCTCAGAAGGCTCACGCGGTCCGAGAACGTCTGCGGCGTTGTCGAGAAACACGGCAGCCACCTCAGGGTCGAAGGCTTGTCCTGCCCGAGACGCGATCACATTGGTCACATAGTCGTCGTCGCCGATGAGACGCTGGTATGTGGCGTCCCTCCCCACGTGGATGATGCGGAGAGGCAGAGGGATCTCGTCGCCATTGGCGCGTTTCAAGACACTCGCTCCGTCCCAACGCTCGGTGAGCAACGGGAACATCTCGTGAACCGACTGGGGCACGCCAAGACGTTCGGCGAGCATTCCCGCAACTTCGCATAGCGCTGCGAAGTGTCTGCCCTTGAACCGAGCTGCTCGGGGGAGCCCGGCAATCGCCTGGAACGTTCGGCGGGGCCGCGAAGCGTCCGGTGAAGGCAAGGCTCGGACCACTCCGGTGAGGCTCTCGACGGCCGACCCGAACTGACGATGAGTGTGGTGCTCGGTCATGCTTCCCCCGAAGACCTGTGACCTCTC
>DATKEA010000053.1:0-36072 GCA_035544615.1 Acidimicrobiia bacterium
GACGTCGGTGAGGCGGTCGAACTGTCCAACCGCATCCTGGTCTTCGCCAAAGGCGGCAGATTGGAGGACGACCTCCAGATCGACCTCCCCTTCCCCCGGGACCCGGCCGACGAGAACGTCGCCGTGGCCAAGGCACAGGTAGTGCGCAAGTTCGAAGAGCTCGACCTGGTCGCCAGCTAGCGGTCTTCTGTTGTCCCCCCTTCCAAGGGGGGACCGCCCGAACGCAGTGAGGGCGAGGGGGGTTCGGTCTAAGCGCCGTCGACGCCGAGCGCTCTTCGAAGGTCCCGTACCCGCGATGTGTGGTCGGTGTGAGCGACCGGAGGTAGCGGCTCCGAATTGGTGACGGGGAGCACCACGAAGTGTGGGCCCGGCTCGTCGAGAAGCCTGGGAAGCTCGGCTTCGAGCACGGTCAACTCCTCGATGCGCTCCACCTTCTCGATACCGGCGCCCCGGGCCAGAGTGACGAAGTCCACCTTGTTGGAGAATGCCTGACCCCCGGTCATCTCATAGCCACGGTTCTCCAGGAGGAGGACGAGGAGATTGGGTGGCCCGTGCCGTCCCATGGTGACCAGAGAGCCCAGACTCATGAGAAGACCGCCATCTCCTTTGAGGACGATCACTTTCCGCTCGGGCCGGGCCAGGGCCAGCCCGAGACCGAAATCAGAGGCGTGACCCATGCCGAACGCCAGGAAATCGAAGTCGAGGGGATGGGTCGAAACCAGCGGCCACTGGAGGGTGGCGGTCATGGTCGTCACCACGATCTCGTCGCTGCGCCGGGCAGCGAGAGCACGGAACAGGTCGAGACGCTCCATGCTCACGGGCTGAAAGGGTGGCCGTAGACAACGGCGGCTGGCTTCGAGCTCCCCGCGGCCAGCATCGCCATCTCCTCGATCACCCCGAGATCGTCATCTCTCATCAACGTGCGATGAGGTAGTCCCCAGGCTTGGAGAAGTGGCTCTGTGTAGATGTAGGCGGAGTCGACAGGGAGGGTTCCGGCCATCGCTCCCGGATACCCCCGCCACCCCACGAGAAGAAGCAGCGGGATGCTGGGTCCGATTCCGCAACCACGTAGCGCGTCGCCCGCCTCCATCAGGCCCGTGTTCTGAAGGACCACGACCGGCCGGCGCCCGCCCACCCAGAGCCCGGCGGCGATAGCGATCCCCTCTCCTTCCCTGGTCGGCAGATAGACCTCGATGTCCGAATCGTCGACCAGAGCCTGATACAGGTACCGGCTCTCCCCGTCCGGGATCGATATCGCGTCAGTGAAACCGAGGCCCTTGAGGACCGACACCGTTCGTGTTGCGCTGGCACTCATGGCCACACCAGGGCAACACCCAGCCGATCGCCCCATATCTCGAGCTGTCGCACGACCGCGTGTGAAACCGGGATTCCCTCCTCGAGATGGCGCTTCTCGGCCATGGCCTCCGGCTCGCCGTGGATGTGGATGCGATCGTGGCCGGGCGCCTTGTCCGAAGCGCGGATTCGGTCGAATGCTGCCTCCATGTCGGCCTGGACCTCGTCGACGGGACGGAACCCGTCGATCCGAAGGGCTCCCATCAGGTGTCCCATGGCAGGAGGTGACTCACCGGAAGCACCTGCGATCCGGGCACCAAAGTCGGTGCCACCGAGCGCACCACACAGCAGCTCGACCAGTAGGCCCAGTCCGTATCCCTTGTGGCCGCCGCTCTCAGTTCCCTCCCCACCGAGCGGGAGCAGGGGCGCGTCGAACGAGAGCACCCCATCGCCGTCGAGGGAGGGCGTTTGGGTCGAGGCGACCCAGCCCGGTGACAGCTCACGGCCTTCCCTGAGAGCTGTCTCCACTTTGCCCACCGCGACGGCCGAGGTTGCCATGTCGAGAGCGAAGTCGGTGCCGTCGCGACCACCGGGAATCGATACCGCCAACGGGTTGGTGCCGAGAAGCGGCTCGGCGCCGAAGGTCGGCGCCACCCGACCACCGCTGTTAGACATGCTGATTCCGATCAGTCCCGATCGCTTCGCCCGGTCCGCCCAGAATCCGGCATACCCGAAATGGCTGCTGTCCTTGACGACGACGAAACCCGTGCCGTGCTCGGATGCCATCCGCATCGCTTCTCCCATCGCACGCTCGGCGGCAACGATCCCGATGCCGTTGCCCGCATCGAGAAGACCGGTGGTGGCAGTGTTGGCGGTGAACTCGAAGACCGGGCGAGGCAGGATCACGCCACGCTCGAGACGAACGAGGAAGTAGGGGATGCGGGCCAGGCCATGACTCCTTATCCCCCTGAGATCGGCACTGACCAGCACTTCAGCCACCAGCTCGGCGTCGGCTGCCGGTACCTCCATGGCACCGAACAGGTCTGCCACGAACCTTCGGGCGATGTCGGCCGGAATCCGGGCCGGGTCCGGTGGTGTCCCTGCTGTCTCCATCACTCCCAACGGATCATATAGGATGCACGATCGCTCGAACCGCAAACCGACCCGCCGAACCGGGAAGTGATGACACCTTCATCGGAAACCCTTGTGGAGATCCCGCCACCGGAGGTTTCCCCTGTGAACACCCACGTGTTGGCCTTGGTGCTGATGCTCATCGCCTCTCTCGCCGGGCTCTTCGTCATCGTCTCGATCACCGAGCCCCGGATCCCGCCGTTGGAATGGACACGCCAGCTCGGACCGTCAGGCTCGGTCAACATCGACAGTCTGGTCGGCACGGATGATGGGTTTGCCTTGCTGTCGGGCATGACCGCGGAGGGAGTGGTTCTCTGGTGGTCAAATGACGGCTCATCCTGGAGCCCACAAACTCTCCAGGGGGCACCATCCCAGCTGGCTCCGTTCGACAACGGACTGCTGGCATACAGCGTCCGCATCGGGCGGACGCTCGAATCCGTCGGCGACCAATGGATGGAGGCGGAGGACAACCTGGTCTTTCCCGACGAGGTCCGGTCACGACAGGGCTCGGGCAGACCGAGCCTGGTCGACACACGACATGGGCTGGTCGCCCTGTCGCTGTACGGCGATGTGTGGTGGTCACAGGATGGGGCAATATTCGACCTGGTGGTCGCGGACCCCGCCTGGGGCTCGGGCAGCGAAGTCGACCTTGCCTTCGACTCCGTTTGCCGCCCGCCCTCCCGTATCTCTCCCGATGTGCCCCCAATGGTCGAGACCGAGTCTGGTCTGGCGGCCCTGGTGTCGAGCAACCCGGCCGAGCCCTTCGGGATCTGGCCGGTCTGCGAGCCCGAGGTCTGGTTCTCGGAAGACGGGAGCACATGGACCGGCTCAGGAGCCATCCTCGGAGATGGCGCCTATGTGTACAACATCGCTTGGCGGCAAGGCCGCTTCACCGCGGTCGGCGGTTTCGAGATCGGCACCCCGGCGGTATGGACCTCGACCAACGGGATCGACTGGGAGCCGATCAGCATCTTTGCCGCCGTCGCAGATGCCGACCTCTACACGGTGGACGCTGGTCCTGCCGGCTGGGTGATCCTGGGCCGGGATAGCCAGGGCTCGGGCACCGTTGGGTGGACCTCATTGGACGGGCTCTGCTGGCTACCGCTGCCTTCGCCCGTATCGGGGAGCGATAGCGCGGTCACCACCGAGCACATCCTCATCGTCGATCGCACCGCCTACCCCGCGGTATGGCGCGGCGCCGTCACCGGCGGGAACGGCGCCTGTTGACGACGGCACGCATCGGGGCCCACATCCTGGTCGAGTCGCTCCTCGCCGAAGACGTCGATCTCCTCTTCGGGATCCCTGGGGTGGGGACGTTGGCCGTGTACGACGCCTTCGTCGACCATCCCGAGTTGCGACACATCGAGGTCCGGCATGAGCAGTCGGCGGTGTTCATGGCCGACGGCTACGCCCGGGCTTCGGGCCGGGTCGGGGTGGCTTTCACCTCCAACGGCCCCGGCGCCCTCAACACGGTGACCGCCATGGCCACCGCCCACAACGACAGCGTCCCCATCCTCCATCTGGTCAGCGAGAACCCGCCCGAGGTGCGTCGCAAGGGGAAGGGCCACTTCCACGACATCTCCGATCAGTTCGGGATCTTCCGACCGGTCTCAGGGCATGCGGCCCAGGTTGCCCTGGCCGACGAGATCCCGGCCGCGGTGAACACAGCCTTCTTCGCCCTCCGCAACCGACGACCCCGACCGGCTCTCGTCGAGTTCGCCAACGAGGCCTTCACCACCACATCTTCGGCATCGCCGCTCCCTCCGGCGGAACGACTCTCGCCCCCGATCGACCCGGACAAACTGGCCCGGGCCGCCCAGATCCTGGCTGAGGCCGAGCGACCCTTGGTCTGGGCCGGAGGGGGTATCGCCACACCCGAGTCTTCAGCTTTGCTCACCCGGATCGCGGAGCGGCTCGGTGCGCCGATGATCACCACCCAGAAGGGCAAGGGGGCGATGAACGGCGAGCACCCGCTCCACATCGGGAACTGGGCCAACGAGCAGCCCACCCGGGACCTCATCGCCGACTGCGACGTGTTGCTGGCAGTAGGCACCAGGTTCTCCTATTTCCCCACTGGTGGCTGGTCACTCCGACTCCCGGAACGCATCGTGCAGATCGACCTCGACCCAGCAGAGATCGGCCGCAACTACCAGGTGGAGGCGGGTGTGGTCGGCGATGCCGGCCGGGTCCTCGGAGGCCTCGAATCGGAGCTCGATCGCATCGGCCACACGCCATTGCCCTGGCGGGACGACGAGGTAGCTGACCTGCTGAGCCGGATCACCGCCTCCGTGGGCACCCCTGTCGAGGCAGACGTGCTGGAACAGATCAGGGCGGCCCTCCCACCGGACGCCCTGGTCTTCAACGACCCGACCACCATCGCCTTCTGGGCTCGCTCACTGTGGAAGACCGACCGCCCTCGCACCTGGATCGTGCCCTCCGGGTTTGGGACGCTTGGGTTCGCGCTGCCTGCCTCGATCGGGGCGCGACTGGCTCGGCCCGAGATTCCGAGTGTGGCCATCATCGGTGACGCCGGGGTCATGTTCACCATCCAGGACCTGATGACTGCGGTGCAGGAGAACGTGCCCGCCATCGTCCTGGTCTTCAACGACGAGGGCTATGGAGTGGAGCGGAGACATCAGGACCATCTCTATGGGAGGCGAAGCGGCGTCGACGTGCGCCCGCCCGATTTCGTCGCCCTGGCCCACGCCTTCGGGGCGAGAGGGATCCGGGTCGAGGACCTGAGCCGAGTCGGGGAGACGCTGGCATCGGTGCTCGACGCCGAGGGTCCGACCCTCATCGAGATCCCCAACCAGTTCGACCACCCGGGATACGGGTCATTTGGAACATATGAGAAAGGAACGAGTTGACGATCGACATCCACGCCCACGCCATCGTCCCCGAAGCCCTGGCGACGATGGCCTCCACCCATCCCGACCATGGCCCCACCCTGGTTGAGGACGACGGACGTCGCTATCTCCTCTATCCGGGACGGGAGCGACTCGGCCCCTTGCCCGAGGCCATCTTCGAGCCGGAGATCCGGTTGGCCGACATGGACCGCCAACGGGTCGACCTCCAGGTGATCGCCATCCCCCCGCCCAACTTCCACTATCACGTCCCCCCCGAGGTCGGCGCCGACTTCGCCCGAATCCAGAACGACGCCATGATCGCCCTCAGTGACACCATGCCCGACCGGTTCCACGTCTTTGCCACTCTCCCCCTCCAGGACATCGGGGCTTCGATGGATGAGATCGCCCGTGTGGCCCGGTTCCCCCGGGTGCGTGGAGTGCAGATCGGGTCCAACATCGATGGCACCGACGTCGACGATCCGTCATTTGAGCCGGTGTGGGCCGAGCTGGAACGAAGGAACCTGCCGGTGTGGTTCCACGCCGATCAACGTTCGATCGCAGGCGCCGATCGCCTCAAGACCTACTACCTGCAGAACCTGATCGGGATCCCGCTCGAATCGACCATTGCCGCAGCCAAGCTCATCTTTGGTGGAGTCCTTGATCGGCACCCGGACCTCAGATTCGGGTTCACCCACGGTGGTGGGTTCTCCCCCTATCAAATCGGGCGTTGGGAGCACGGTTGGACCGTTCGGCCAGAGGCCAAGGTGCACATCACCGAGCAAGGCCCCCGACATTTCTTCGGGACCATGTTCTTCGACAGTCTCACCCACGATGCGCTCTCCCTGGAGATGTTGGGCCGCCGGGTGGGCTGGGATCATGTGGTCCTGGGGAGCGACTACCCCTTCGACATGGCCTCGACCGATCCGGTGGCGGGGTTGGAAGCAGTGGGACTGGGAGACGACGAGCGCTCTTTGGTGCTGGACGAGAACGCCAACCGGTTCCTACGCCCGTTGGATCAGGACGACCGATGAGGACGACGCACATCGGGAGCCTCGAGGTCTCGGTGATCGGGCTGGGCTGTAACAACTTCGGCCGTGCCCTCGACGCCGGGCAGTCGGCTTCGGTGGTCCAAGCCGCTCTGGAAGTCGGGATCAACCACTTCGACACGGCCAGCAACTACGGGGAAGGTCAATCGGAGTCGTTTCTGGGGGCGGCGTTGGGCGACCGGCGTGACGAGGTCGTGATCGCGACCAAGGTCGGGGTTGCCATCCCCGGGTGGGCGGGCAGCGGAGGGGCCAGCCCCGAGTATATCCGTCAGGTCCTGGAGCGGAGTCTCACCGCGTTGGGCACGGACCATGTCGACGTCTACATGATCCACTTCCCCGACCCGAAGACCCCTACCGAGGACACCTTGGAGGTGCTCGCCGACCTGGTCGAGGAGGGCAAGGCCCGCGAGATCGGTTGCTCCAACTTCGACCCGGCCCAGCTCACCGAGGCACTCGAAGTGTCGAAAGCAAACGGATGGCCGGCCTTCGTATGCGATCAGGTGCACTACAGCATGGTGCACCGGGAACCGGAGGCCAACGGTCTCGCCGACATGTGCGTCGATACCGGGGTGGCCCTGCTCCCCTACTACCCGCTGGCCAGCGGGTTGTTGACCGGCAAGACCCGACGTGGCGCCGAGCCTCAGGGTCGATTGAAGATGGATCGCTATCAGGAGTTCCTCACGGAGGAGAACTTCGATCTGGTCGAGGGGCTCGAGCGTTTTGCAACCGATCGTGGGGTCACCATGGTCCAGGTCGCACTGGGCTGGCTACTCGGCCAGAAGGCGGTCCCGGCTCTGACCGCTGGTGCCACCAGCCCGGAGCAGGTGGTCGCCAACGCGGCTGCTGCGGAGTGGGAGCCGACCTCGAATGATCTGGCCACCCTGTCGGCCTTGCTCGACCCCTCGCCGGGCCCCGTCAGCTCCTGACCGGTCGACGGCGCGCGTTGATTCGACGGGTTCTCGAGCGCTTGTCAAGATTCAGCGCCCTTTCCGCCGCAAGGATGATCACGATGACGGCCGCCGCGATCCCGAACACCGCCAGTGCTCCGCCGACCGAGCTCATCGCCTCGGGCGCGAACCCCGACCACGGACGCTCCGCTTCAAAAGACCCGAACGCGCCCCACCCGACTAGAGCGGCCGCGCTGAGCGCCCCTTGACGCGGTCGACCGAAAGGTATGTCGGGCGTTAGAACCGCCCAGGGGAATACGCTGACCCGATGAGTCGGGATCAGCGGCGAGTCATCGCCGACAGTGATGAGGACTCACTGTCGTCATCTCGTGGGATCCGTCTGCCGGTTGTCGGCCTCGGTCTGATTGCGATACTTGCCGTGGTTTGGTCGACGGGTGGTAGTGCGCCCTCAGAAGCCGATGCGGTCGCGGTGACAACTACCACGACGACGCTGTCCACGTCGACCTCTGAGATGGACAGCGACCCGATTCTCCGGGTCGGCGAGCCCCTCCGCTGGCAGCCGGCAGGCAATATCGAGGACGCGTGGCCCCTCGCGATCGTAGAGCATGAGGGAATGCTCTATCTATTCACGACTGAGGGCATTGATTTCGGGTCGAGGGTCGGGAACGGGCTCGATGCTTGGGTGTCCGATGATGGCAGCACATGGGAGCCCCGAGGCAGGGTCATCGAGTCTCCACACCTGGTGCAGTCGGTGATCTCGACATCTCGCGGCCTGATGGCGATCGGGTCGAATGGTGGAGATGGCTCGCCCCGGGTGTGGATGTCATCGGATGCCCGTGTCTGGTCCGAGTTGGAGCTTCCGACCGCCGTTTCGTACGCACCCGCCGGCTTTCGGACCTACCTTCACACGGCTTGGGCGGGAGACGAGCTGCTGTTGGTGGTTGGCAGCACAGCTGTTGACTTGCAACAGATCATTGTCGATGCGCTCCCGGAGACTCTTCGTCCCGCGGTCGGTGGCTATCGATATGGAATGGATTGGGGCGGAAATCCGTTCCAGGTCACCATACAGGGGCCTCTTGGGATACCGGCCTTCTCCGCCACGGCAGAAGAGCTCGGCTTGACGCAAGAGCAGATCGAGCTTCTGGAAGGACCTGGGATCGAGACCCCGGCAACGATGTGGAGCTCAACAGACGGCGAGACCTGGGCAAGGTCCGAGTTGGAAGCCAGTTACGTGAACGTTGTGACACCGGACCCAAGCGGGGGTTTGACGATGATCGGCTACGGGACGGGCGGTGGGCCGGCGACCTGGACTTCGAGCCATGGCATCGATTGGGAGCGTCGTGTCTCGATCGGGATGCCCGACATCATGGTTCCCTGGAACGGTGGCTTTATCGGGACCCGGTATTCGGGTAGCAACCCCGATCTCGTTCACTCGGAGAACGGGGAGGAGTGGGAGTCATTCGGTGTCGATCAACTGCTGGCGAACAACCTCTCCTGGTTCCTTGACCAACCCTCCGCCGGTGGGACCGGTGCAGCCGTCGTGGCCCGTAGTTTTGACTCATCCGCGGAGAGTTTCGGGGAGGCTGTCATCCTCGAGAAAGAGGGTTACACGCTGACGAGAGACAACCCGGGTAACACTCTCGTGCTGGAGAGAGATGACTCCGTCGTAGTGCAGCTCACCCTGTACTCGCAGCAGGTGCAGAAGGGGGTGACCGTCGACTTCGAGACGCAGATGATCACCTTCCTCGACCCCGAAACCAACCAGACTCTCGTGACCTTCACCTTCGAGGAGGTCGAACAGGCAGAGATGGCCGCGTATGGAAGTGCCGAGACGAGAGAGCGTCAGATCCTGCTATTTACTCAGAATGGCTTGGAGTGGAGTGTTCAGGAAATGGGCCGCATCGTCGGCGAGGATCGTGTGATCGGCAAACTCCTCGTGACGGAGAGCGGTGTGATCATTGCTACCTATGTATATCCGTACGTGGGGACGGGACCACCGCCGGCGCCAGACATCGACATGTGGCTTGCACCTCTCGACGACGGGTAATGACGGTCACATGGCCATTGCCTCGTAGACCAGGACGCTGGTGACAATCGGACAGTTGGCCAACAGCTTCTCGGCTTCGTCCATGTTGTCTGCATTCACAATCGTGTAACCGGTGATGGATTGTGACCCTGGCGGAACCTCGGTGGATTGGCTGTGGCTCACCTCGCGGCCCGAGCCGAACGGGTTGCCACTGTCGACGATGCTCTCTCCGATCTCGGCGAACCAGCTAGACCATGCTTCGGTGACCTCGGGTGTCGGCTTTGGCCAAAGACCCTTGTAGAGGAACACGAACTTGCTCATCGGTTGTCCTTTCCGTCGGGGTGGGTTCCGCCCAGATATTGGGCATAGTTTTCGAGTGTCTCTCGCTCGTTCCCCCAGTGGGGGTTGAACTCCCCAACCCACTCCTGGAGGTCCCGGAGGGGCTTCCGGTGAAGCGCGAGGTAGCTGGTGCGGCCGACCTTTCTTCGGATCACCAGATCGGCGTCCTCGAGTGCCCGGATATGTTTGTGGATTGCGGGGAGAGACATCTCCTCCATCGCGGCCAACTGCGAGATCGAATGTGGCTGCAGACTTAGGGCCTGCATGATGGATCGCCGGTGCACGTTGGCGAGAGCATCGAACACCCCATCGAGTTCTGTTTCCTCACTCGTCCTCATAGTTAACCTTTTGGTAAACTATTGAGTCTGACGCCAGGTGTCAAGTTCTCAGGGGTCCACCCGCAGCTGCCCGGGAGTCGACCGATGCTCGACCCACATCGGTGCGCCTATCGGCTAGCCAGGTATTCATCGATGAGCGCCGTCATCGCCGGCACGAGCTCTGGGTTCATCGGAGCAAATGAGTTTTGAAGCTCGACTCCGTTGATCGATCCCGGCGTGCCCGGCCGCACTAGGCGGCGAAAGTCCTCGGGATGTGCCTCTTCCAGCCACGTCTCGAATCCAGAGAAGTCTTGAACCGTCAAGGGCTGCTTGCGCTCCCCGGTCGCCGCGTCGAAGGTCGGCTCGGTGGCGAGAAGCGCTATCTCGCCGGCCTCGTTGAGTGCCATAGCCATCGTCTCCACGCCTCCAAGCCGCAGCGCCTCAAGGGCAAATTCGATTTCGCAGCTGAGAATGCGGGCACTCTGGGACATGCAGCTCCTGAGTGCGATTCGCCGGTCCAGGGCAGCTCCCCAGAGGAAGTCGGCTTCGAAGCCCTCGGGATCGGTCATCGGGATCCGTTGTCCCCCTTCCACCCCCTGGTGGTAGGGCCGAAGCAACCCGGTCTCGAATCCGACAGCGCCGTCGGCGGCGAACCACGATCTGAAGGCGTCGAAGTCCTCCTCATTGATGGCATTCACGACTTGGGAGACCAAGTCCGATTGCATCGCGGGCAACTCCTCCACCGCCGGATCGCCGACTACCGGATCGGTGGACTCCCCACCGAGCAACAGGACAGGGATCGCGATCAGCGCGGCAAGGGCAAACCCCGCGGCGAAACCCAACCAGGGCCCCAGCTGGCGTCGCCCGGTGCGTGGCGCTTTCTCTCTGTCCTCGGTCCTTTTCGAAATGTCCTGAACCATGTCGGTCCTTTCCATTACCTCGAAGAGGAGAGACTCGACCTGGTCGGGCGTCCGCCGCCTGCCCCCGGTTACCGGGTTGGCGGACCGGAGCCGGGACATCAAGATGTCTTCCTGCCGGGGATCGATCCGCCTGGTCACGACTCGCCTCCTCTCTTGTCGGCACGTCGGGTGGAATCTCTGGAAATCTCCACTGCATCGGATTTGAGGGCCCGGCTCATCCTGGCGATGGCCCGATGCAGCCTCATGTCGACTGCTGCGACCGAGATGCCGAGGACCCGGGCAATGTCATCTCGGGAGAGCTCCTCCCAGGCACGAAGACGCAACAACTCCTGATCGCTTGGCTTCAAGCCGACCAGGGCTTCAAGGACATCTTCGTGCTCCGACATGGTGATCAGCGTCTCGGCGGGCCCGGACTCCGGTGGATCGCTGCTGCCAATCAGCCGCGCGTTCAGACGACGGCGCCGACGGGCCCTTCTCTCAGAGTTCCGGACCACGTTTCTCGCCACTCCATAGAGCCAGAGACGTGCCTCATGCCCCAACGGCACGTCCTCGACTCTCCGCCACGCGACGGCGAACACGTCGGCCAGTGCATCCTCTGCTTCATCCGCTCCCAATCTCCTCCTGCAGTAAGCCCCCAGGTCATCGACATGGGTCTCGTAGAGGAGCCGGAACCGGTCGTCGTTGTCCGGCGTCGCGCTCATACCCATCCAATCGGCGGCAGCGGTACCCATTCCATCACGGACATGTCCGCGTTGCGCCACAACTAACGAGTTTCGTTCTGAGGAAATGGTGTTGGTTCCAACGGTCAACGGACATGTGACCACTGAACCCCAAACGGGGTTTGGCACGACCGGTGGATGACGGTGGGGGGCCCTTCCCGGCCCCCCACCGTCACTTCGAGATTGGTCGCTGCGATCAGTCGATGGAACCAGGCACCTGGCCGATCAGCAGGTCCAGCGTCACCCACTCGGCTCCATCCCACACCACCGGGTTCAGCTCGACCTCGCTCAGCCCGGCGCCGACCAATCCACGGCTGACCAGACTCACCATCCGGGCCAACCCGTCGACATCAGCGGGAGGGTCACCCCGGTAACCGTCGAGCAGCGGTCGGGCACGTATCCGGTCGATCATCTTCCGGGCACCGGCTTCGTCGACCGGGGCCGGGGCGAAGGCCACGTCACCCAGGACCTCGGTGAGAACACCGCCCATCCCCACCGACACCACAGGCCCGAACACCAGATCGCTCAAACCACCCACGATCATCTCCAGACCGGGCCGGAATCTCTCCACACGCGCTCCCTCGATCCGAAGGCCCGCAGCTGTGGCCGACGCCACCACCCGGTCGAACGCCTCGATCACCGCCTGCGGATCGCGCAGGTTCAGTTTCACCCCACCCAGCTCGGTCTTGTGGGCCAGACCAGGTGCGACGACCTTTACCACCACCGGATAGCCGAGTTGCTCGGCCGCGGTCACCGCCTGCCCCGAACTGCTGACCACCTCACCTTCGACCAGGGGAATGCCCCAATCCTCGAAAGCCCCGCCAAGAGGCTCGACCGGTGCCCCCGTGGGAATCTGACTCAGCCCGGCCAGACCGGCCAATCCACGGATCGCCGCCCTGGGCTCCTCGGTGACCGGGATACCGGCCCCCCGCAACCGGGCGAGACCGTGAGCGGCTTGGTCGCCGGCCATCCAGAGGTGGAGGACGGGCACGCCCCCCTCGACGCGCTCGCTTCGCTCACTGGCGTCGGTCTCCCCGCCTCGCAGGGGGACAACCTCGTGTTCCCCCTCGCTCAGCAGGGGGACAAGACTTCGTACCCTCTCCTCGGTGTGGGCCGGAGGGTGGGCCGTGGAGACCGCCAGGACGATGTCGTATTCACCGGATCTGGCGAATGTCTCCACCACCTCGGCAAACCGTCCCGGCCCGCCGATGATCCCGCCCATGTCCAACGGGTTGTTGGCCACACCATGGTCGAGGAGGGGGTCGAGTCGAGCTCGTAGCTCAGGCCCCGGTGCGGGCAGATTCACCCGGTGGCGTTCAGCCAAGTCGGCGAGGTGGATGGCGATCCCACCGGAGTGGGTGACGATGGCAGCGCGATTGCCTCCCGGGACGGGGGCGCGGGACATGAACTCCGCGATGTCGTAGGCCTCGCCGGGCGTCTCGGCGATCACCACACCGAGCGAGACGAGCACACCCTCGAGGATCGCCTCCGGCACTGCCATGGCGCCGGTGTGGGTGGTCATCAGGGTCTTGCCACGGCTGCCGGTGCCGATCCGACAAGCCACGACCGGTTTGCCCCGAGCCAGAGAGCCCCGAACCGCATCGATGAACACCGGGCCGTCCCGCACTGTCTCGATCAAGGCCAGGACGACTCTCACCTCATCCAGCGCTGACACTGCTTCGATGGCCTCGCCCAGTTTGATGTCCACTTCGTTACCGGTGGAGACCGACACAGCCAGACCGCTCCCCCGAGCCGCGGCCAGATTGTGCAGATAGCTCCCGGTGCCACCGCTTTGGGTGACGACACCCACCGGGCCAGACCGAATCTGGCTCGCGGGACGATCGAGACAGGTGAGAAAGCTGGCCGCCAGGCCCCGGCCGGGTCGGATCACGCCCCCACTGTTCGGGCCGAGCACTCTCACCCCCGCCGCATCGGCACGCCAGGCAAGCTTTCCTTCCAGATCGCGGCCACCAGAGCCGGACTCGGAGAAACCTCCGGCGAAGACAACCAAGCTCCCAGCCCCGGCCGACTGCTCCGCCACCTCGCCCACCGACCCGGCCGGGATGGCACACACCACCAGGTCAGGTGGCTGGGGCAGGTCAGACACGGTCTCGAACATCACCACCCCGTCGACCGACGGACGACGGGGGTTGACGCCAAAGACCTCGCCGGTATACCCGAGTCGTCTCAGATGGCCGAGCACTCGACCCCCATGTTTGGCCGGGTCGGCGGACAGACCGACGATGGCGATGCTGGCCGGATCGAGAAGTCGACCCAGATCGCTCATCCCAGCTGAGGGATCACATCGGACGCGAACAGCTCCAGGCTGTCGGCCTCTCCCATGTCATAGAAATAGAGGAGCATGTCGGTGCAACCCTCGGAGATGAACTGACCCATCATGTCCACCGCCTGGGGAACGGTCACCGCGAAGTGCTCCTCCTGGAACTCCTCGGGTGAGCAGTTGCGCCGATGAGCTGCTATCTCGAGCTTGTGACGCAAGTCGTCCTCGTCGCGCCCGATGACCGACATCATGTGCTCGGTACGCCCGATCTCCTCGAATGGCCGTCCCACTGCCTCACAGTGGGCAGCCAACACCTCCGACTTGTGACGAAACACCTCGATCCCATCCCCGAAGTTGGCGAAGTCCCCGTACCTGGCCACGATGCGAAGCGTGCGCTTCTCTCCGCCGCCGGCGATCCACAGCGGGGGGTGGGGCTTCTGGACCGCCCGGGGCCGATTGATGGCGCCGTCCACGGTGTAGTGCACACCCTGGAAACTCGCCTCGTCCTGGGTCCACATCGCCAGCAACACCTGGACCGACTCCTCCAGCATGTCGAGACGCTCCCCATCTGAGGGGTAGCGGTAGCCGTATGCCTCGAACTCTCGTTTCGACCAACCGGCGCCGATCCCCACGTCGAGCCGGCCACCTGAGATCACGTCGATCGACGAGGCGATCTTGGCCAGCATTGCCGGCGGCCGATACAGGGCACAGGTGCACATCTGGCCGAGGCGAACCTTGGTGGTCACCGCGGCCAGCGCCGCCATCAGTGTCCAAGCTTCGAAGGTGGTCTCCTGTTTCACCACCGGATGGGTGTGGAAGTGGTCGTACACCCAGATCGAGTCGTATCCGGCGTCCTCGATGAGCCCGGCCACATCCACGACTCGATCCCATTGGTCTTCGACCGGGACCCCGTCCTGGTCGCCTTTCCATCCCTGCGGCGCAAATGTCCCGAAACGCATTGCTCTCCCTGTCAGCTCGACTCTGGCCACAACTTGACCACACCTTCTTCGGCCAGTGACTTCACCTCGGTCTCCGCGATTCCCAGTCTGCCGTTGAGCACCTCCATCGTGTGCTGCCCCAGCATCGGCGCCGGGAGGTTGGGGCTCTGCCACTCGCTGAACTTGATCGGGCTGGGCGGATAGCGGATGTCGCCCAGGGTGGCGTGTTGGTAGACGCCGATCATGCCCCGCGCCACCACCTGGGGATCGGTGAACACCTGCTCCATGTCGTTGACCGGGGCGTTGGGGATGTCGTATCGGTCGAGCACGGAAAGCCACTCGCTGTTGGTCCTGGTGCGGAACACCTCGGACAGGACCCCGACCACGTAGTCGCGGTTGGCCACCCGTTGGGAGTTGTTGGCCGATCGCGGGTCGTCTTTGAGATCGGGCCGTCCGATGGCGTCACAGAGGTTCTGCCAGAACTTCTCGTCCCGGGCGGCGACCACCACGTATCCGTCACTGGTCCGGAATGCCTGCCAGGGGACCATGTGGGCGTGGGCGGTGCCGAGACGGGTCAGCTTCCGCCCCGAGTTGAGATGATCGAGAGCGTCATAGGAGAGCAAAGAGACCAGGGTGTCGAGCATCGCCACATCGGCGTGCTGGCCGTTCCCGTGCAACTCACGCCCCACCAGAGCAGCCAGGACCGAGATGCAGGAGTAGATGCCCCCGGCGATGTCTGCGATCGGGATCCCAACTCGGGCCGGGTCACCGTCGGCGGGGCCGGTGATGTCGACGTGGCCGCTGTAGGCCTGGACCACCAGATCGAAGGCGGCTTTGTCCCTGGCCGGCCCGTACTCCCCGAACCCCGTCACCGACGAGGTGATGATGTCCGGGTTTCGCGTCTTCAACGAGTCGTGGTCGATGCCGAGGCGGGCCATGACCCCGGGGCGGAAGTTGTCGATGACCACATCGGCCTGCTCCACCAGCCGGTAGAACATGTCGAGGCCCCTGGGGTCCTTTAGATCGAGGACCACGCTCTTCTTCCCCCGGTTCATGAACAGATGGATTGCGCTCTCGTCGTGGAGTGGGGCGATGGTGGCGTTGCGGGCGGTATCACCCGTCTTGGGCTCGATCTTGATCACTTCGGCGCCGAGATCGGCGAGGATGACCCCGCCGAAGTTGCCCGCGATCACCTGACCGAGCTCGAGGACGGTGATTCCGGAGAGCATTCCGCCGGTCAAGTACCTCTCACCCGGCCCATGTCATCGGGACCACCTGCCCGGTCCGGGCCGACTTGTCAACGGCCCGTGACACGAGCAGGACGTCCATCCCATCGCTCCCGGTGGCCAGGATTGGGTCGGGCCGACCGGTCCCGACACTGTTGATGAAGGCATGGGTCTCCTCTTGCATGGCGCCGAAGTGCTCGCCGAGGGCCCAGTCACCGGGCATGTAGGAACCGAGCATGGCCACGTTCATCGAGGTATCGGGGGTGTAAGGGGAGGGGATCGGCTTGTGTGAAGCCATCAGCACATCACGATGATCGTCCTTGACCGAGATCACCCCGTCCCGCCCGAACAGCTCGAAGTCCATACTCGCCACATACGCCGGCCAGAAGTCGGGCAACTCCCAACTCACCCCCAGATTGGCCACCATCCCGTCTTGGTAGGTGAGAACACACCAGGTGGAGTCGAGCGCCCCGTACTCCTCGTGGATCCGACCCTTGTTCGACCCGGCGGCGTAGGCAGTGGCGGGCAACGTGCCGCCCAGGTACCAGGCGAGCAGGTCGAAGAGATAGGTCATAGTGTTGACCGATGGGGTCGTGGTCCCTGCCCGGGAGATCACCGAGCGAGCCACAGCCTGAGTGAGATAGATGGTGGCCTTGGCCGAGGTCACTTCTCCCACGTATCCCTTCAGGACATGCTCTTTGATGGCGAGATAACGCCGCCGAAACCGCTGAGTGAACCCGGTGTAGATGGAAACCCCGTACTCCTCGGCGGCAGCGATCAGTTTGTGACCCTCGTCGGCGAGGATGGTGAATGGCTTCTCCACCAGCACCGTCTTGCCCGCTTGCACCGCGGCCATGGCCGGCTCGAAGTGGGAGTCCTCGGTGGAGGCAATGATCACTGCGTCCACCTCGTCCCTGGTCACGATCTCGGTGGCCTCGGTGGTCCAAGTGTCGGCCTCACAGGAAGCGGCGAGGCGGCCGGCCCGGTCCTCGACGGTATCGCAAACGGCAAGAAAGTCCACCGAAGGATGCCGATGTGCGATCTCGGCGCGGAGACTGCCAATCGACCCGCTGCCAACCACGGCCACACCTACTCCGTCGGCGATGAATCGACTCCTGCTCACTTGGCCTCCTTGCCCGCCCGGGCCGCGGCCTCGGCGCGGGCGATGACGGTCCTCGCCACCCGGGCCACTGCGTAGTCCACCATCTTCCCGTCCACCGCGATCGATGCCTTGCCCTCCGCCTCCGCCTCCTCGAAGGCGGCCAGCACCTTCTTCTGGTACTCGACCACCTCGGGGGAGGGGGTGAAGACGTCGTTGATCACCTCTACCTGAGCCGGGTGGATTGCCACCTTCCCGACATAACCCAGGGTGCGAGCCAGCTCACACTCGACCCGCAGCCCTTCGGGGTTGCGGAAATCCATGAACACCGCCTCCATCGGATAGGGCACCCCGGCGGCGCGCGCGCTGAGCAGGGTTTGGGACCGAGCCTGCATCAGACCGGTGCCTTCCGGGGTCCACTCCACCCCGAGGTCGGCCACCAGGTCGCCCTGCTCCCCGCCACCGAACATGACGCACTCCACCCGGTCCGAGGCCCTGGCCATCTCATAGGTGAGCCGCACCCCCAGCGCCGACTCGATGAGAGGGATGACCGTGATCGAGTCGACCTCCTTGCCGGTGGTCATCTCCAGGGCGGTCAGTGCGCCATCGATCTGGCTGATCACCTTGGGATCTTCCGCCTTGGGGATGATCACCCCCACCGCCGGGGACTGCCCCGCTGCGACGACGTCGTCCCAGAGCAGCCCGGACTCGACCGCGTTGGTGCGGACGTAATAGGGCACCGGGGACTCGGGCAGCTGTTGCAGGTTGTCCCGGGCCTCCGCCTTGTTGTCGACCGAGACCGAGTCCTCGAGGTCGACGATGACGGCGTCGGTGCCGGAGTGAACCGCCTTGGCCAGCATGTCGAGACGGTTGCCCGGAGTGAACAGCATGGATCGAACCGGTTGCATCATTTGATCGCCATCGGGTTGAGCGGTGAGCCAACTGCCCGGGTGAAGGGAAGCGGCGGCCCGCAGAACATGAACTCGTAGACACCGTCGGCCGCGCAGTCATCGGCGATCGGGTCGAGATCGAAGATCTCGCCGAGCCAGAGCCCCATGTGGACGATGAACACGATGTGGAGTGGCTGGGCCACGTCGGGGGTCTCGTTGGGTCGGACTTCCAGACCCCAAGTGTCGGCGGCCAAAGCGGCGATGTCGCGGCTCGCCACCCACCCCACACTGTCCAGACCAAGACCGGGAGCTTCGCCACCGGCGTAATCGCCCCAGGTACCGGCGGCGCGTGCCGATGCCATCGCCCCGGTGCGGACGAAGACGAAGTCGCCGGCACCAACACTCACCCCGGCATGTTCTTCGGCCCGCTCGAGGTCTCCGGTCCCGATGGCGTGACCGGGCTCGAGCCAATCGACCCCAAGCGCTCGGGGCAGGTCGAGCAGGACGCCACGTCCCACCATGCCGCTGGCGGCATTGGCCACGTCACCCTTGAGGGCGCCTTTGCTGGAGACCATTTCCGCCCCGTAGCCGTTGTAGATCTTGTCCTCGAAGATGACATGGCCGAAGGCGTCCCATTGGGTGCCGGATTGGAGAGGCATGATGATGATGTCGTCGGTGCCCCGGAAGTGCTTGTCCACTCCACCGTAGAAGTCCCGGATCGAGGTGCCGGCGATGGCGTCGGCCCCATCCCGGATCATGAGATGGATCGGGTTGAACCGGCCCAGACTCCCGGTCTGGGGCCCGTCTTCGTCATAGGGAAGGGCCATGGAGATGGTCTTGCCCTGACGGACCAAACCGGCGGCCGCCGCCACCATCTCCGGAGTCACCAGGTTGAGGGTGCCCCTTTCGTCGTCCGGGCCCCATCGACCCCAATTGCTGTGCCTTTGGCTCAGTTCACGGACGGTCTCGATGCTGGCGCTCACAGTCCCTCACTGCTTGGAGTCGGTTGTGCAGGATGCACGATATATGATCCGACCGGTCTTCACCCAAAGGAGCTGACTCACCCCAGATGGACCACGAACTCACTCCGGAGCAGGAACTGTTCCGAGCCACCGTCCGGGAGTTCTGCGAGAAGGAGATCACCCGGGAGTACGTCAGGGAGTGCGATCGGGAGCGCAAGCCTCCCCGCGACCTCTACGACAAGCTGGGCGACCAGGGTTGGCTTGGGATCAACATCCCCGAGGAGCACGGCGGCGCCGGTGCGGGGGCGGTGGAGGTGGCGATCCTGCTCGAGGAGCTGGGCCGGGCCTTCCTCGACCTCTCCTTCTGGGTGTTCCGCGCGGTCACCTGGGGCGGTCTCGCCATTGGCCGGGACGGAACCCCGGAGCAGAAGACGGAGCTGCTACCCGGAGTCGCCTCCGGTGAGCTGACGGTCTGTTTCTCGCTGACTGAGCCTGACGCCGGGTCGGATGCGGCTGCGATCAGCCTCTCTGCGGTCGAGGACGGCGAGGACTACATCCTGAACGGGCAGAAGGTGTTCACCTCCGGGTTCAAGGCCAGCGATCTCGACGTCGTGGCCACCCGCACCTCGTCTGACGGGAAGAAGCACCACGGGATCACCAACTTCATCGTCGACACCGACAGCACCGGGTTGGAGTGGCAGCCGATCGAGACTCTGGGTCACTGGCCACTGGGAACGGCAATGCTCTACTTCACCGACGTGCGGGTCCCCAAGAGCCGGATGTTGGGCACGCTTCACGAGGGGTGGAGCGACCTGGGGGTCTATCTCCGCTACGAGCGGCTTTGCCTGTCCGCGGCGCGGACCGGGGCGGCGGCGGCGGCACTGGCCGACTCGGTGGCATACGCCAAGGAGCGGGAGCAGTTCGGGAGGCCGATCTCGGAGTTCCAAGCGGTGTCGCATCGTCTCGCCGACATGCAGACCATGGTCGAGATCTCCCAGATGCTGGTCTACCGCTACGCCTCGCGGCTCGACCGGGGCCTGGCCACGACCCGGGACGCGGCCATCCTCAAGCTCTACGCCTGTGAGGCCTACAAGCAGGTGGCCGACATGGGGCTCCAGGTCCTCGGCGGCTACGGGTACACCATGGAGTACGACCTGCAACGTCACTTCCGTGAGTCGAGGCTAGGCGTGATCGGGGCCGGGACCTCCGATATCCAGCGCAACATCATCGCCAAGACGATGGGGCTGTAACCCGATGCCGGTGATCACGGAGGAGGCACGTCGTTGGGCCGATCGGAAGTATCCCAAGTTCGAGATGCAGGTGACCGCTACCGACATCGCAAAGTTCGCCCACGCTACCGGGGAGACAGATCCGATCCATTTCGACCGGGAGGCGGCAATCGCCGCCGGGTATCCGGAAGTCGTGGCGCCGACCCTGTTCCCATATGTGGTTCGGATGCACGCCTCGGCGTTGGTCTCGCCCGAGCAGCTCGAGGCCGACGGCTCCCCCAGTGCCGATGTCCCGCCTCTGCCCACCCGCCGTGCCATGGCCGGGGAGACCTCGGTCGAGTTCGGGGAGCGGGTGGTGGCCGGGGACGTGATCTCCGTCGAGAAGCGTCTCGCCCAGATGTACGAGAAGGAGGGTCGGAGCGGGCCACTGGTGTTCGTGGAGATGGAGTTCACCTTCACCAACCAGCGAGGAGAACTGGTGGCCCGGGAGAACTTCACCAGGATCTACCGATGAGCGCCCTCCCCGAGGTTGGCACCGAAGCCCCGGTCCAGACCCGGACTCCGAGCGCCCTCGACCTGTTCATGTTCAGCGCCTCCGCCTGGCTGCTCCACCGGATCCACTACGACACCCCGTTCACCACCGAACACGACGGGCATCCCGGTCTGCTCATCCACGGTCCGCTCCAGGGCGTGTACCTGGTGCAAACCGCGGAGTCGTGGCTCGGCGAAGCGACCCGTCTCCGTTCCATCAGCTACCGCCACCTTGCCCCTGCCTACCTGGGCGACACCCTTGAGTGCGGGGGTTCGGTCACCGCTGCCAACGACGACGGGGTCGAGGTCGAGCTGTGGGCCCGCAAGCCCGACGGCACCGTGACCACCACAGGAAAGGCCAGGTTCGAGAAGTCTCCCCTGCGAGGGGAGAAATGAGCCCCCCTCCCCGCCCGTTTCCTCCCCCAGGAGCGCAGCGACGTTGGGGGAGGTGGCCCGAAGGGCCGGAGGGGGCAATTCCCCTCCTACGGGGGGAGAAATGACCACCGGAGCCAGGGTCCTGGCCGAGATGCTCGACGGCTACGGGGTCACCCATCTCTTCCACGTTCCGGCCGTGCTCCGCCGGACCATGGTCGAGATCGAGGCACACACCTCGATCAAGCGGCTCCGGCCCCACGGGGAGAAGCCTGCCGCCTACATGGCCGATGGCTATGCCCGCGCCTCCGGCCGCCCCGGGATCTGTGCCGCTCAGGTGGTCGGAGCTCACAATCTGGCCGCCGGTCTGCGCGACGCCTATCTCGCCCATTCCCCCGTCATCGCCTTCACCGGTGGCCGTGACCCTCACACCAAGTTCCGCAAGGTGTACCAGGAGGTCGACGATGTCCCCGCTTTCGACACCGTGACCAAGATGAACGCCACCGTCGACGCCGTCGAGCGCATACCCGACATGCTCCGCCAGGCGTTCCGGGTCGCCACCACCGGCGCTCCCGGCCCGGTCCATCTCCAGTTTCAGGGCAACGAGGGTCAGATCGACGCCGAAGAGGCAGAGATGGATGTCCACTGCGAGGAGCAGTTCACCTCGGTGCCACCTTTTCGACCCGCCCCGCCAGACGACGACCTGATCCGAGCCCTCCAGTTGCTCGACGTTGCGGAGCGACCGGTGATCGTGGCCGGGGGCGGAGTCCGGTCAAGCGGCGGCGGACCGGCCTTGGTCGCCTTCGCCGAGAGGCTCGGGATCCCCGTGGCCACCTCGCTGAACGGCAAGGACATCATCCCCGGCACCCATCCTCTCTCGGTTGGGGTGGTGGGCACCTACTCCCGGGGCTCGGCCAACCGGGTTGTGCTGGAGGCCGATCTGGTCTTCTTCGTCGGCACCGAGACCGGCGGGATGACCACCCACTTCTGGAAGGTGCCACCCCTGGGGACGAGGGCCATTCATCTCGACATCGAGCCCGAAGCCCTGGGACGGAACTACCCGCCGGAGGTTGCGATCAACGCCGACGCCCGCGCCGCCCTCGACCGGATGTTGGAGCTGGCCGACCAGCCGGGCGGTCACCAGGAGTGGGTCGACACCGCCGCCGGCCACGTCGTCGACTGGCGGCTGGAATATGCCCCGCTACTCGAGTCGGACCAGGTGCCGATGCGACCGGAACGTCTCTGTGCGGAGCTCACCGACCTGGTCCCCGACGACGGGATCGTGGTCGTGGACACCGGTCATGCCGGAATGTGGATGGGCGGGATGTACGACCTGAGGGCGACGACCCAGTCATATCTGAGGAGTGCCGGTCACCTCGGCTGGGCCTTCCCGGCCTCACTTGGAGCCAAGTGCGCCCAACCCGACCGCCCGGTGGTCTGCTTCACCGGCGACTCCGGTTTCTGGTATCACATTGCCGAGATCGAGACCGCGGTCCGCTGGGGGATCAACAGCATCACCGTGGTCAACAACAACCACTCGGGCAACCAGTCGAAGCGGGGCTTTGACCGCGTATACGGTGGCAAGCAGTCTGAGAAGGCCAGGGAGATGTGGGTGTTCACCGAAGTCGACTTCGCCCGTCTCGCCGAGGACATCGGGGCGATCGGGATCAGAGTCGAGAAACCATCCGATCTGGCCCCGGCCTTCGACCGGGCGCTGTCAGCCGACCGTCCGGTGATCCTCGATGTCGTCACCGACATCGAGGCCTTGGCGCCGCCAGCAGTGGAGTGATGGCCAACAATCCCCGTTATCTGTCGACCTTGCCGACAGATGGGAGCTCATCGGGCATCAGCGGGTTGGGGCGGTTCTGTTGCCAACGGCCAATGGCGTCGGCATCGCAGACCGGGCAGAGATTCACATTGCGAATCCCCACCACAGAGAGTTGGGTACCGCGCGACCGCTCGACAATTGCGAGCGGGACCGGCTGAAGCTCATTCGACCCACAGGTGGGACACGTCGGCGAGGTCGGTCGTTCCCAGGATTGCCCGCAAGCGCCGCAGTTGATGACAACGTGCTCGTCGGATCGCTCCCCGGTCAGATCCTCGCTTTCCCCGCATGCCGGGCATGCGATGTCGATCGCCACTAGTGGTCTGTCGTTGAAATAGGGCGAGGGTGTCTCCGAGTCATCGGCGTCCTCTGGCCAGGAGAAAAGCGCAGTCGCAGCCGGAAGCTGCGGCGAGCATTTTGGACGCAGCCAGGGGAGTCGAGGGCCGGAGAGAAACCGCCAGCATTTCTGCGACGGGCCACTAGGGACCTTCTTCTGGCCAGCAGTCCGGGCAGGGGAGCTGGCCCTCGCGTTCGACCTTCATTCTGTTAGTGAGGACACCCCGTATTCGCTTCGGCTGGCAAAGGGGTCGGTCTTCGTCGTCGAGATGCCTTCGGTGGTAGTGAGCCTCACCCAGATACGAGAGAACCAGGCGATCCGCCGGCGCCGGATCGCTCACGCAGCGCCGCTCCGGGTGGAAGACTCCTCACTTTCGAGGATGGCGGCTCTCAGGTTCTGGAGGTTCATGTCGAGGACCGAGACAAGACGCGCAGAGAAGAGATCGGGTCTGCTCACGCGATCGGCCGAGTGCAGATCGACAGCCAGTCGGAGCCGGGTCCCATCCTCGGACGTAGCCGACAGGTCATATCGGTAGAGGATCACTGCGGCGTCAACCTTGCTGGTGACCTCGAGATGCTCGCCCTCGCGGTATGAAGTGATCTCGAGAATCTCTTTGCTTCTCTTTGGCGAAGAATGGGATTGCATGTAGCGCGACCCGATTCGGGGTGCGCCGTCCAGGGGACGGGTCTCGGTCACCGCCCAGTTCCAGAGCGGGTTGTTCTCGAGATTGGCCAGATAGGCGAAAACTATCGAGGTCTTGGCCGGTATCTCGACCACCGACTCGACGGTGATCGGCGAATTCTGGTTGTCGTTTTGTGATTTGTGTTGGTGTCGGTATTTCATTGCCCTCCTAGAGGCCGATGATTGAGTCAAGGGTGAGCTCGGGATGGTCGCGCCGGGTGGCCTCGAGCCGATGCTCACTGGTGAATAGGGCCAGGGTGGTGCCGTCGCGGCGTTTGGCCACCTCGATCCCTCGCTGATTGGACAGGACATCCCTGCCGTTGCTGTCGGTGCGCCGGGCTACGGTGAATGGGGTCGGCTCGAGTTGGACCCGGGCACCGAACTCGGTCTCGAGCCGGTAGGTTGCCACCTCGAACTGCATCAGGCCGACCGCTGCGAGCAGTGGCTCGCGCTCGCCCCTCTCCATCGTATGAAGCACCTGGATCACACCTTCGTCGTCGAGTTGGGCGATCCCCTTGCGGAACTGCTTGTAGCGAGTGGTGTCGAGGTTGCGAGCAATCTGGAAATGCTCCGGGGCAAAGGTCGGGATCGGGGGGAACGCGACCTTCCCGTCGACACTGAGACTGTCGCCGATCTTGATGTCGGTCGCATTGACCAACCCGACGATGTCGCCGGGGAATGCGGTTTCGACCGTGCCCCGCTCCCGACCGAACAGCTGATGAGCGTATTTCGTCGAGAGTGTTCGCCCAGTTCGGTGGTTGGTCAAGGTCATCCCCCGGTCGAATCTGCCCGAGCAGATACGCAGGTAGGCGATGCGGTCTCGATGTCGGGCGTCGAGGTTCGCCTGGATCTTGAACACGAATCCGGACAACTCGCTGTCGAGGGGTCTGGGCCGGCCTCCGGTATCGACACGGGATTCCGGCGAGGGGGCCATGGCGTCGACTGCGTCGAGCAGCAACCGAACTCCGAAGTTCCACAAAGCCGAGCCGAAGAAGACAGGGGTCGTCTCGCCGGCGAGGAATCTCTTCTGGTCATGGTTCGCCTCGACGGCCTCGAGCAGACCCAACTCCTGCATGGCGGCGTGTCTTGCTCTCGACTCATCGACCGACCCAAACCGGTCGCGATGCTCGGCCCCGATGTGCACCCCACCCGGGGTCCGGTCGAACCGCCAGATTGACTCATCCCGCCGATCGACCACCCCTTCCAGCTCGGGCCCGATGCCGACCGGCCAGGTGATCGGTGTTGCGGTGATGCCAAGCTTGCTCTCGATATCGTCGATCAACTCGAGTGGCGCCAGCCCGGGTCGGTCACACTTGTTGACAAAGGTGATCAGCGGGATGCCCCTGGTCTGGGCCACCTGGAACAGTTTCAACGTCTGGGCTTCGATGCCCCGAGCCGCGTCGAGAACGATCACCGCAGCATCCACCGCCGAGAGAACCCGGTAGGTGTCCTCCGAGAAGTCACGGTGACCCGGCGTGTCGAGGAGATTGAACAGCCGGTCCCCATGCTGAAACTGGAGGACTGTCGACGTGATCGAGATCCCGCGCTCGCGCTCGAGGTCCATCCAGTCGGAGGTGACGTCGCGCTGGCGACCTGCTCGAGCCCGCACCGCCCCGGCCTCTTCTATGGCCCCCGAGTAGAGGAGAAGCTTCTCGGTCAGTGTGGTCTTGCCCGCATCCGGGTGGGAGATGATGGCGAAGGTGCGGCGGCGCATGGCCTCGCTGTGGATCGAAGTGCTCACCGCGATCCCCTCGCTGTCAGCAAACTCAGGCTCTGCAGCGACTCCCGGGCGCCGGCCAGCATCTGCTCGAGCTCATCGCATCGAGTGAGCGCCGCGGCCAGAACAGACTCCAGCCGATGTTCGGCTTCACCCGGGTCCTCGTCTGCGTCAGTTCTGTTGATTTGATCCGCGCAATCCAACAGTTCGCTGATCATCTCCAATGGCATACCCAGCGGCTTGAGGCTCTTCACCAGGAGCAAACGCTCGATATCCGACTCGGTATAGAGCCGGAATCCGCCTTCGGTACGACCGGACGGGATGACCAGGCCGATCTCCTCGTAGTAGCGGATAGTCCTCAGTGACAGATCGACGCGATCGGCCACAGTTCCTATTTGATGATGTTCGTCAGTCATTGTTTCCTGAATAGAAGGAGTGTCGGCGTGCGCTGAACGGCGCGTCGGGAAGGCGCGGACACTGGTACACTCTACCCTAACGTAAACGAAGAGTTGAACGGAGCCAGCAGATTGAGCGACGGAGTCACCAGGATGGAGATCGCCGAAGCGGTGCAAACCGCCTTCGCACGGGGAGGTGCCGACCGTGACGAGATCCTCGCCACCGCCACCAAGGGCGAAACCCGCCCGGAGGTCTTGGCTGTGCTCTCCAGTCTCTCCAAACGACGCTATGCCCGTCTCAACCAACTGTGGGAAGAGTTGGACGACATCCCCGTCAGCTTCTGACCACATGACCGGTCGGTGAGAGTCCTCCTAGTAGAGCCCTACTTCACCGGGTCTCACCGGGCTTGGGCCGAGGGCTACCTCGCCCACTCCAAGCATGAAGTTCGGTTGTTGACCCATTCCGGGAGATGGTGGAAGTGGCGGATGAGGGGATCTGCCGTGACCCTGGCCGCCGACCTCGATTCACTCGACGGATGGGTACCCGATGTCATGGTCGTCTCTGACATGATCGATCTGGCCCAGTTCCGCACCTTTTCCCGGAGACAGCTCGGTGAGGTGCCAACGGTTCTCTACTTCCACGAATCCCAACTCACCTATCCCACATTGCCCCAGACCAGCCACGACCCTTCCTATGCGTTGACCAATTGGCTCTCCGCGGTGGCTGCCGACGCGACGCTGTTCAATTCCGGCTATCACCTCGACGTGTTCTTCGACTCCCTGCCGGGTTTGCTCGACGGTTTCCCCGATCACACTCATCGGCACCTGATCAGAGATGTTGCCGCCCGAAGTGAGGTTCTCCCGGTGGGCGTCGACCTGGGATGGGTCACCCCGAGAACGAGCCCAGGCGATCGGCCCCGTCTTCTGTGGAATCATCGCTGGGAGCATGACAAAGACCCCGACAGCTTCGCCGACGCCATCGAGGCGCTGATCGGAGCGGAATCCGACTTCGACCTGGTATTGCTCGGGGCGAGACCACCGCGGGTTCCGGCCGCACTGGCTCGCATCCGGGATCTCGCCGGTGAGCGCATCATCCACGACGGGGAGGCCCCGCTCCCCATCTACCGCGAGCTCGTCTCAGGCTGCGACATCGTGGTCTCCACCTCCCGGCAGGAGTTCTTCGGCATCTCCATCGTGGAGGCCATTGCCGCCGGGTGCCGACCGGTTCTCCCCCACCGACTCTCCTACCCTTGGCTCATCCCCAGCCGCTATCGCGATGAGGTTCTGTATCCGGACGGCGGATTGGTTGAGGCCCTGAAGGCTGCCCTCGATGAGCCAGCGACTCCCCCCGGGCTTCCGGAGTCGATGTCCCGGTTCTCCTGGGATGAGATGGGGCCCGAGTACGACAAACGCTTGCTGGAGCTGGCCGGCGCCCCCGGCACGAAGGGTTGATCGTCACCAGCCTCTCCCGCTGACCCGGTCGTTAGGGCCGTTTTCTCGTGCTCTCGCCGCCAGAGCCAGAATGGCACTTGACCGGTGCCAGAGTTGTGCCACACTGGCGTCATGAATCTCTCGATGTATGTGGACAGCCTCCGCCATCAGCTGGCGGTTGCCGCCGAAGCCGGTGGTGACGACGCCCGCGCTCTGGCCGAGCGGCTCACCGCCCCCCTCGAGTCAGCCGCCCGGCTCGTCCTTCTAGAGGCGTTGTCGGCGGCCGCAGACGAGATCACCCGCGAATTGGCGCCGGGCACGGTCGAGATCCGCCTGCGGGGACGAGACCCAGACTTCGTGGTGACGCCACCTCCCGGTGAAGACGTGTTCGACGAGGTTGGAGTCGACCCCGGGCTCGGCGGACCGAAATCCCCAGTCGGCCGTACGACCGAGGATGACGACGGCGGGATGTCTCGGCTCAATCTCCGACTCTCCGACTCGCTCAAGACTCGGATCGAGGAGGCAGCTCGCCTGGAAGGGCTCTCGCTCAACGCATGGCTGGTCCGCGCCGCTGCTGCCGCGTTGCGGCCAGACAGCGACACGAGCCAATCGCAACCACGTGGACCACGTGGCGGTCAGCGCTACACCGGCTGGGTGCGCTGACATGCCCAGGCACGACGACCGTTCACGGCTCGCCCGGCCCACGCCGACCGACAGCCCCCGACCCACAGGAGCCTTCATGCCGACTTTTGACACCCCCGAACCAATCACTGTCATGATCGAAGTCCCGCTCGGCGATGTGCATCTCATCGCCGCCGAACGCTCCGACACCGTCGTCGTGGTCAATCCCAGCGATCGTTCCCGGAGTCTCGACGTGGAGGCGGCGGAGAAGACGCAGGTTGATTTCTCCGGCGGCAGGCTGCTGGTCAAGACACCGAAGCCGCGCGGGCTCGGCAACTACATCGGCGTCGGCAGGCCCGGTTCCGTCGACATCACAATCGAATTGCCCGAGGGCTCGCCCATCGCGGCGGAAACAGGGTTTGCCGACCTTCGCGTCGATGGGCGGATCGGAGACACGCGAATCGAGAGCGGAGCCGGCGATATTCGGCTCGACGAAACCGGGCAGTCGCACCTGGCCACTGGAGCCGGAAGTGTCACGGTGAACCGTACGACGGGCCGCACCGAGATCACGGGCGCTGGGGAAATGCGCATCGGTGAGATCGATGGCGAGGCGGAGATCAAGAATATGAACGGCAAGACCTGGGTGGGCGAGGTCACCGGCGGCGTGAGGGTCAAGTCTGCCAACGGTGACATCACGATCGACCGGGCTCAGGCCGAGGTGGCGGTCAAGACCGCCAACGGCAGCATTCGGATCGGCGAAGTAGTCCGGGGCTCGATCGTGCTCGAAACCGGCTCGGGCGGACTCGATGTTGGCATCGGCACGGGCACTGTCGCCTTTGTGGATGCGAGGACCCGGTTCGGCCGCGTGCACAACGCTTTGGAGAGTGTCGACGGCCCTGAAACATCGCAGGAGACGGTCGAGATCCACGCCCGCACCTCGTTCGGCGACATCGTCATCCACCGTTCGTGACCATTCGGAACCAAGAAGGAGAACCATGCAGACCGCACCAACACCCGGAGCCATAGTCGCAAGGGGCCTGCGCAAGTCCTACGGCGACAAGGTCGTGCTCGACGGGATCGACCTCCATGTGCCCGAGGGAACCGTCTTTGCCTTGCTCGGCCCAAACGGTGCCGGCAAGACGACCATGGTCAACATCCTGTCCACATTGCTCACCGCCGACGGCGGCGAGGCGTGGATCAACGGTCACCATCTCACCCAGGATCCCGATGCTGTTCGCGCCGCGATCGGTGTCACCGGTCAGTTCTCGGCGGTGGACAACATGCTCACCGCTGAGGAGAACCTGATGCTGATGGCAGACCTGAACCACCTGAGCAAGCGGGATGGCCAACGGCGCGCCGCCGAGTTGCTCGAGCAATTCGATCTGGTGGACGATGCCAACAAGACACCGGTCAACTATTCCGGCGGCATGCGACGCAGACTCGACCTGGCGATGGGCCTGGTCGCCGCCCCGCGGATTGTCTTTCTCGACGAGCCGACGACCGGTCTCGACCCGCGCGGCCGCTACACCATGTGGCAGATAATCCGCGACCTGGTCGCTGGCGGAGTCACGATCTTCCTCACGACGCAGTACCTCGACGAGGCGGACAAGCTGGCCGACCGGATCGCTGTGCTGGACCGGGGGAAGCTGGCTGCGGAAGGCACCGCCGCCGAGCTGAAACGACTTGCCCCGGGCGGGCACATCAGTCTGCGCTTCACCGACCCGGGAGAGCTCGCCTCCGCCGCCCTCGTTTTCGGCGAGGTCGGTCGTAACGACGACGAGCTCACCCTGCAGGTGCCGAGTGACGGCGGAGTCGAGTCGCTGCGGGCAGTGCTCGACCGACTCGACCATCAGTCCATCGGAGTCGAGGCCCTGACCGTGCACACCCCGGATCTCGACGACGTTTTCCTCGCCCTCACCGGCCGCCCCACAACAGACTTGGAGACCACATCATGAGTACACGCTCCTACGCCTTGCGAGATTCGACAACGATGCTCCGGCGGCAGCTTCATCACATGCTGCGCTATCCGATCACGATGTTCGTGGTGGTGGTCATCCCGGTCGTCTTCCTGCTGCTGTTCGTCTACGTCTTCGGCGGCACGCTGGGTGCTGGACTTGGCAGCGGTGTCGGCGAGGTCTCAGGGGACCGCGCCGAGTACCTCAGGTATGTAGTCCCTGGCATCCTCTTGATGGCCGTGGCCGGCGCCGCTACGGGCGCCGCGGTATCGGTCTCCATGGACATGAGCCAAGGCATCATCGCCCGGTTCCGCACCATGGCAATCGCCCGGGTCTCGGTGCTGACCGGACACGTGCTAGGCAACGTGGTTCAGACGATGCTCGGCATGGCGGTCGTCATCGGTGTGGCCCTGCTCGTAGGGTTCCGGCCCAGCGCCGGCCCGGTCGAGTGGACCGCGGCGGCCGGTGTCCTCGCCTTGATCACAGTCGCTGTCACCTGGTTCTCGGTCGCATGCGGCCTGATGGCCAAGAGTGTTGAGACCGCGAGCAACCTCCCCATGCCCCTGATGCTCCTGCCCTTCCTCGGCAGCGGGTTCGTCCCAACTGACTCGATGCCGACCGGGCTGAGGTGGTTCGCCGAGTACCAGCCCTTCACCCCCTTCATCGAGACAGTGCGGGGGCTGCTGGTGGGCACCCCGATCGGCAACAGCGCCCTCGTCGCCGTCGCCTGGTGCGTCGGCATCACCGTGGTCTGCTACCTCTGGGCGAAGACGCTCTACAACCGCGACCCCGCCCGACGGCCGAAGATGACAGTCATGTGACCGACGAGTCGGCAAGCCTTCCAGGTGGCGGGGATCGGGCGCCTTTGAACAAGTGCCTGAGTTGAAGAGCGACGAAGGATCGTGTCTGGGCCGCCTTTGACTTCTCGCACCCCTCCGTCTCAGTATCACCACCCTGTCAGCTCGGTGACATGGGACCTCGGCAACAGGGGGCCGGGGAGGGAAGAATGCCGGTTATCGAGCGCCCGGCTTCGACCACTCCTAGGCGACGAAGTACACGATATGTGCGCGCTGCCTAACTACGTGTGGGACGAAGAGCCGCCTCTTTTCGTGGTACCGGTCATCAAAGCGAAGGATGCAACCAGCGCCACGATAGCCAAGGGGATGCCGGCAAAGACCATCACCGTGTCGGCTGCGTTCTGTTGGGCGAGCCCCCGTTGGATTACAGCATTGACAAAGACTGGCAACAAGAGCAATGCAACCAATCCGACCATGACGACGCCGCTTCGGCGGCCCGCAGCCGCCAAGACAACCCCAATGATCAGGACCAATATGGGCAGGAGGAAGGCAACTGGAGCTTGAGAAATGTCGAAGTCGTTGTCTGCCAGCAGAAAAAGGAACTTGGCGGCGATCAGTAATGCCAGGGCTCCCCCGGCGATGAGAAGAGTGGAGCGGCGACGCATCAAAACCCCATCGTGCGGTGTCCCGCTGAGTGTACTTCGTCCCGTGGTGTGGAAGTGGGCGTAGGCTTGGCGGCCGTCACCAGGTCGGGTCACCCGTGATCGGAGGGGGGGCACGAGCAGCCCATCGTCAAAGTGCGCGCCATCGGCACCTCGGCGTGTGGTACGACCCCACACCCGCGTCGAGCCGAATGTCGGTTCTGGGATCCTGTTCCTCGATGCGTGTGGTCCTGATCGGGTGCCGGTGGACGCCGGTGGGCTCTGAGTAGGAGGTGGCTGAGGAAAGCCGCCGCCCGGGGTGTTGGGGCGGCGGCTTGGGTGCCGGTGGCGGGTTGCTGCTGCTACGCAGTCACGGTTTGGGCTGTGGGGGCGGTGGGGGCCGGTGCGAGACGGCGGGCGATGAGGCTGATGGCGATGGCGAGGAGAAAGTAGCGGGCGGGTAGCGGGGCGAGGCAGATGACCCCTCCGACGATCAGCAGGATGGCCAAGCCTCTTGGAAAGACGCCCGCCCGGAGGGTGGCGATCCCGTACAGAAGGCCGCCGATTCCCAGCAGGGTGTAGGAGAAGATGAACCCTCCCACGACGGAGGGGATCCCGGTCTCCAACACGTCGGGTGCCACTGTGGCCAGACCGGGCACAACGAACACGGCGCTCCACACTCCCCCAGCGGTCATTACGGCTCCAACCGTTGCCAGGATGAACCCGGTCAACCCCGGGCCAGGGAGCCGGTCGGCCTGTCGGGCGTGGAGAGCGATGAGACCGATCAGCAGCGAGATGACGGCCGCCAGCGCCAGGACGGCGGCGACGATTCCGGTGGTGGAAGCCATCGCCTCGGGTGAGCCTCCTGTGCTGAACTCGGTGACGATCGATGCGACAGCTAGCTGTGCTCCGCGGGGAGGTTGTCCCCGAGGATGCTGGTGGGGGTGGCCCATCCGAGTGATCCGTGGGGTCGGTGGTGATTGTAGAAGTGGATGAAGCCGGTGTAGGCCTGGTGGCGTTGGGTCTCTGAGTTCCAGTGGCGGATGTAGGCCCATTCTTCGAGGAGTATCCGATGGAATCGTTCGACTTTGCCGTTGGTCTGGGGCCGGCGGGGTCTGGTCTTCTTGACGGTGGTGCGGGTGGCGGCGCATGCTCGATGCCAGAGTCCGGACCGGTAGCAGGAGCCGTTGTCGGTGATCACCCGTTTCGGGGTGACACCGTGAGCGGTGAACCAGGCTGCTGCTCTCATCCAGAATCCGGCTGCTGTTGCTGCCTTTTCGTCTCCGAGGATTTCTGAGTAGACGAGACGGCTCCGGTCGTCGACCGCAGAGTGGATGTACCGGTAGCCGATGTGACCTTTCCGATCTCGGGCTTGTTCTCCTTCATAGCCGTGTCCTCGGGTGTGCCATCCGCCACCGGGAGGGATCGCAGCCAGTTTCTTGATGTCGACATGGATCAGATCACCAGGCTCCTCCCACTGGTAGCGGATGACCGGTTTCGAAGCGGTTGCCCGGTCGCCACGGTCGAGACGGCCCATACCCTCCTGGTTGAGGATCTTCTGGACTGTCGAAGCTGCCAATCCGACCTCGAAGCCGATCCGATCAGCACCCCAACGACGTTTACAACGCAGCCCGATAACCCGACGGCGCAGCTGACGGGGCGTCCGATTCGGAGACGAATACGGTCGTGACGACCGGTCAAAAAGCCCGGCCTCGCCCTCAGCGAGGAACCGGTCACGCCATTTACGAACCGTTTTCGCGTCGACCTGGAACCGCTCCGCAGTCGCCTCCACCGACCAACCCCGGACCAGAACACAGTCGACCATCCGACGGCGACCCACCGGCGTGAGCGGCGCATTGGGATGCTGGGATCTAGCGTGAACCACGAGCCCTCCTTTTGAGCTGTGAGATGTGTGAACTCCCACAGTCTCATTCGGAGGGCTCAATCATTCACACCACTACGCCAAGGACAACGTCCCCGGTTGTCACAGCTAGCGGTCCGCCGGCCATGGCGATGTATCGGGCGGTCCTGATGAAGCGGTCCATTGGATGTTCCTCTCTTTGCTTGTGGCGCCACGGTTGTGGTCGCCCTAGCCACAACGTATTGGATGAGCGGTAGAGGTTTCGTCGCCCCCGGGTCGGTTTGGTGTCCTTCGCCCGACGGATCCGGTTCCACCCTCAGGGGGAGGCCGGGCGCCGCCGCCGGGGTTACATTCGCGGTGTGGAACGGCTCCGCAGACTCCGAGATGCGTGGAGGCGGGTCGATCGTCTGTGGGTCGACTGGCTGCCGGTCGCCGCCCTGCTCCTTCTCAGCCAGATCGACCCCAATGTGGCCGAATCGGGGGTGGACTCCGATGTGTCACCGGTGCTGGCGGGAGCGTTCACGGTCGCCACGGTGCTTCCGCTCGGCTGGCGGCGTCGCCACCCGCTGGCCGTGATCGGAGCGATCGCCGGAGCGGTCATGCTGTGGGGACTGGCGGTCGGTCCGGTAGTCACCTTCACCAGTTTCCTCTCCATGATCCTGGCCGTGTATGCGGTGGCCGCTTACGGCAACCTGGCCACGGCGATGGTCGGAGCGGCCGTGTCTGCGCTGGTGGTGACGGTGCAAGCGCTCACCGACCGCCAGCCAGGGGTGGCCAACGATTGGGTGTACCCGCTGTTCTACTTCGGTGGTGCGTGGCTGCTGGGGCGGGCAGCTCGCCGCCGCGACGAGCGGAATCGGACGCTTCGTCAGCTGAGCTTGCATTTGGAGCGGGAGAATGAGGACCGGGGTCGGCTGGCTGCCGCGGAGGAGCGAGCCCGGATCGCCCGGGAGTTGCACGATGTGATCGCCCACGGGGTGGGGATGATGGTGGTGCAGGCCGAGGCAGCCGAGGAGATCCTGACCACCAACCCCGAACGGGCAGGGAGAGCCCTCCAACAGATCCAAACCAGCGGCCGGCAGGCGCTCACCGAGCTCCGCCATCTGCTGGGTGTTCTTCGCCGAGACACCGACGACCAGCCCATCAATCCCCAACCGTCCCTCGCCGACCTTCCCACCCTGGTGGACCAGGTCACCGACATCGGTCTCGAGGTCAAACTCACCATCAAAGGAGAGGAGCGTCCCCTATCCGCCGGTGTCGAGCTGTCCGTCTACCGGATCGTCCAAGAGGCCCTCACCAACGTGCGCAAACACGGCCAGGCGACCAGTGCGACTGTCGAGATCCAATATGGGTCATATCAGGTCGAGATCCAGGTCACCGACAACGGCACCACGACGGGCGCCAAGGCCCCGCCCAATGGCCATGGTGTGATCGGCATGCGCGAACGGGTCGCCTCCTATGGAGGCACCTTCAAGGCGGGACCGGTTGCCGACGGATTCTCGGTACGGGCAGTTCTCCCCACCGAACCAGCCGAATGATCCGGGTGCTCCTCGCCGACGACCAGGCCCTGGTCCGGGAAGGGTTCCGGATGATCCTCGACGCCCAAGACGACATCGCCGTGGTGGGGGAAGCCGCCACCGGCACCGAAGCGGTCAAACAGGCCCGGCTGCTCGAACCCGATCTGGTGCTGATGGACATCCGCATGCCCGAGATGGACGGTCTTGAAGCCACCCGACAGATCCTCGGCGGCGCCACCCGACACACCACGAGAGTGCTGATCCTCACCACATTCGACCTCGACGAATACGTCTACCAGGCAATGAAAGCCGGAGCCAGCGGGTTCATGCTCAAAGACGTTCGCCGACGACAGCTCATCGAAGCAGTCCGGACCGTCGCCGAAGGCGACGCCCTCGTTGCACCCGCCATCACACGTAGGTTGATAGAGGAATTCGTCTAAAGGCCGCCGCCGACCACCGGAGTTCCGTTCCGGCTCGAGGCCCTCACCGAACGAGAGCTCGACGTGTTCCGCCTCCTCGCCCGGGGACACACAAACCAAGAGATCGCCGACCACCTATACCTCGGAGAAGCCACCATAAAGACCCACCTCAGCCACATCCTCACCAAACTCGACCTCCGCGACCGAGCCCAAGCCATCGTCCTCGCCTACGAGACCGGACTCATCCAACCGGGAGATGCCAACTGACCACGGACCTACCCGGTACCAGGTGCAATCGGCTGGGCCGAACTGGCCCGGCCGGCGGTTCCCGCACCTGACGCAGGTACCTTTTCAAGGAGGAGTCACAGGGCTCACAGGGTCGAAGAGCTGCTCCGATAGTCCACGCCGATCAGCTGATATCGGCGCATAACACCCCGCTGTAAGTGTGCACCCGATCGGCACGTATCGAGTGGACTTCTCGGCCCGCATGACCTGCTGGCCACGGCAGGAGGGGTGCACTGATCTACTGTCGGTGTGATGCCAAGTGTCTGTGTGAGCGAACACAGCGAACTGCCTCCGGACGTCGTTCTGGTCGCAGCGCGAGACTTTTCAGATCGGCGAGCTGAGATGTGGCCGGACGTTCATGTCGAGTACTTACAGGTACATGAGACCGGTGAGAACTATGCGGAGGTGACTGAGGGGAATCCGTGGCCCATCGGATACGTCTGGGAGCGGCTGCGCTATGACTGGTCGGACCCTCACGCCTTGCGAGGGAGGGTCATCGATTCCAACCTGTTCAAAC
>DATKEA010000054.1:0-4452 GCA_035544615.1 Acidimicrobiia bacterium
CACATCCTCCCGGGTCTGGTGGAGCATCGCCCCGAGGCCACCGTGTGCCGATATGTCCGTCCCTGGAACCGGCCACTGCCCGGAGCCGTCGATGTCCACGACTTCGACGAATTTCGCGAGATCGTCGATCGTGTGGCGGTATGACACGCCAGCTAGCTAGCCTCGCCCCGATCGTTTGATCGCGCCCGGGAGCGATGTCACACCGACCTGGCCCCGGGGGAATCGATCGATCGAAAACATCAGGAGGAAACACACATGAAGAGAAGACTCTGGGTACTGCTCGCGGTGCTCGCTCTCGTCGTAGCAGCCTGTGGTGAAGACGGTGGAACCGAGACGGAAGCTGAGCTCGGATCGGCCGAGCGACCGGTGCAGGTTCTGTTCGTGCCATCCGTCGACGCACAGGTGATCGTCTCCGGTGGGGAGATCATGGACCAAGCCCTCACCGAGGCGACGGGCCTCGAGTTCGACGTGAGCGTCCCCACCTCATACGCCGCCACCATCGAGGAAATGTGCGCTGCACCGGCCGACACCATGGGGTTCATCCCCGGTTTCGGATACGTACTGGCATCGAATCTCTGTGGGGTCGACGTCGCCTTCAAGGCGATCCGCTTCGGCTACGGCGTCTACTGGTCGCAGATCCTCGTACCGCGTGACAGTGACATCCAGTCCCTCGAAGATCTCGATGGCCTCGACTGGGGAGTCGTCGACCTCGGATCCACATCGGGTTACCTGGTGCCGCTGGTACAGCTCGAGAACGCAGGCGTCGAGCCGGGCGAGGTCGTCGAGACCGGCGGTCATCCCAACGCTGCTCTCGCTCTCTACCGCGGTGAGGTGGACTTCGCCACCACGTTCTTCAGCCCACCACTGATTCTCGAAGGCGACCCATGGGAGATCGGCGATCCGCCCCAGGTCCCCGAGGACCTCGTTGAACTGTGCGCTCCCACAGATGAGGACGACCCCGATCTCTTCTGTGGTGACAACTACAGGGTCCTGGACGCACGGGCCAGCGCCATCACGGACGCCCCGGACATCATCCAGGCAACCCGGATCCTCGAGATCTCCCCGGAGATCCCGAACGACACGCTGTCCTTCGGTCCGGAATTCCCTGAGGACGTGAGGGCTCAGATCGAGCAAGCCCTCGTCGACTTCGCAGCCGAGTGTGAGACCGACGAGAACTGCGCCTGGAACCAGTCGATCGGCAACCAGGACTTCTATGGCTGGACCGGTATCGAGCCGGCCACCGATGCCGAGTACGACCCGCTTCGTGAAGTGGTCGACACGGCAGGCATCGAGCTGGACGACCTGTAGACCGAGACGTGCGAGAATAAGTGGGTGGAGGGCGATTCATCGCCCTCCACCCATTCAATGACTCAGGAAGAGCCATGCTCCGTGTCGAGCATCTGACCAAGGTATATGACGACGGAACCGTCGCCCTGAACGACGTCTCCTTCGAAGTTCCCGACGGAGAGTTCCTGGCGATCATCGGTCTCTCCGGCTCGGGCAAGTCCACATTGTTGCGATGCATCAATCGTCTGATCGACCCCACCGAGGGGCAGATCCTCTGGAACGACGAGGACATCACTGCGGCCACTCACGAGGACATGCGGAGAATCCGCCGTCGCATCGGCATGGTGTTCCAGCACTTCAACCTGGTCAGCCGATCCAAGGTCATCACGAATGTCCTGGCGGGAAGGCTCGGCTACACGAGTCCCGTCTTGGCGATCGTGAATCGCTTCTCCAAGGCCGACCGTGAGATGGCGAAAAGGCAGTTGGAACGTGTGGGACTGGAGACAAAAGCCAATAACCGCGCTGAGGAGCTGAGTGGTGGCCAGCAACAGCGCGTGGGTATCGCCCGGGCGATGATGCAAGAACCGGAGATGATTCTGGCCGACGAGCCGGTGGCCAGCCTCGATCCGGTCCTGGCGCATTCCATCATGCAGTACCTGGAAAAGATCAATAAAGAGGACCAGATGACGGTCCTCTGCAGTCTTCACTTCCTCGACCTGGTCCACCGCTACGGCCAGCGGGTGATCGCCCTCAACGAAGGCAAAGTGGTCTTCGAGGGCCTGCCGTCGGAGATCGACGACGCGATGTTCAAGGACATCTACGGCCAGGAGGCCGAGCGGGTTGGCTGACACGAAAGAGCGCAAGCTGGAGGCGGCCCACACTGGCCAGCCGCCCCCGGAGCCCAAGAAAGGCACCCCGGGCCGTGGCTGGCGCAGCATCCTCTGGATCGTCATCGCGATCCTGGCCGGATTCGTCATTTATGCCTACGCCTTCGAGACCACCGAGGTGAGCCTCGACACCATCACCGACGAGACCCGACAGGAGAGCCTGTTCCGGGTGATCCGTGCGCTCGGCAACCCACTGCTCTTCGACTACGCGGCAATCGACACCGACACGGACCTCGACTACATGGTGCCGTGTCCCGCAGATGGCTTCAGTCCCGGTCCGGTGCGGGGCGAGGGCGGCGGCACGCTGTCGGTAGATCCCCCATGCGCAGACCCCGGAGACGAGGTCACCGTCAGCGGATCGGGATTCAGAGGCAACACCGATGTCAACATCTACTTCGTCCCTCCCAATAGCATCGAGCTGAGGTTGGCCCAGGTCCGCACCAGCGCGGATGGCAGTTTCGAAGAGGTAGTCCGTCTTCCCAACCGACCGGATGAGGAAGTGCAGACCGTCCGCGTATTGAGCCGCCAAGACGTCGGCTCTGTGTTCAATCCCGTATACGTGCCGTCTGAGGACGTCGATGATGACACGGCCGATGCGGTTTCAGAGTTCCTCGACGATGATGTGATCGACTCGGGCGAGCTAGCCCAACTGCCCGAGGACAGCGTCCTCAGAGATCCGGAAGGACCGGCCGCAGAAGCCCTTGGCGATGGTCAATTGACGGAAGCCGAGCTGCGCGAGGCAGGACTCCAGGTCCGATCTCCTCGCTGGCACTCCAATGCCATCGAGACCCTCGACAAGATCATCGAGACCGTGTTCCTGGCCCTGCTCGCCACCACGGCGGGCACCCTCATCGCCATCCCGCTCTCCTTCATAGCCGCCAAGAACCTGATGCGTGACGTAACGATCCCGGCACTTCAGGTAGGTCTGGCGATCGTCGGCATCCCGATTGGGATACTCATCGGAGTGATCGCCTCCAACCTCACGGGCGATTTGGTCGCCGCGCTACCCGATTCCGCACTTCTATACGGGGCCACCACTTTGGTTCTCAGCTGGTTGATAGTTCGACTCCTCCGGATGTCGGTGCCGATGCCTGGCTCACCCAGCAGCCGCACCCTTCGCATCGCCTCCGGGACGATGGCAGGCATCTTGATTCTGGTCGCCGGCCAGAGCCTGGCCCGATTCGCCGAGGTCGGGGGCGCCTCGTTCGCCAACAACGTGCCAAGCGGATTGGCCTTTCTGGGGAGGTTCGTGGCCACGAACGGCGACATTCTGGCCACGATGTTCACCATCCTCGCCGCCCTCACCGGGGCCGGGATCATCGCGATGCTGGGAAGCCGACTCGGATACTTGATCGGTGGAAGGGCGCCGGCGGCCCTGGTCAATGTGTTCACCGTCTTGTCGATGGCGGTGGCCGGGGCCCTCGTCGCACTTGGATTCGGGCGGGTCATCGCGTGGCTCTACCAGATCATCGACACCGGGACCACGGTGTGGATCCCAATGATCGTCGGTGCAGTCGTCGGGGCACTCATCGGCTGGCGAGGAATGGTTAAGCGCCAAGTCGGAGCGGGCCTCAGCATCTATTACATCTCGAGGACCGTTTTCAACACCCTCCGCTCGATCGAGCCGCTGGTGATGGCCATCGTCTTCGTGATCTGGGTGGGTCTGGGGCCTTTCGCCGGTTCCCTTGCGCTGGGTCTGCACACCGTCGCAGCTCTGGCCAAGCTGTACTCGGAACAGGTGGAGAGCATCAACCAGGGACCCCTGGAGGCGATCAGGGCGACCGGAGCAACGAGACTGCAGACCGTGGTCTACGGTGTCGTCCCTCAGATCGTCGCCCCATACATCTCATTCACGATGTACCGCTGGGACATCAACGTCCGCATGTCGACGATCATCGGCTTCGTCGGGGGCGGTGGCATCGGCTTCCTGCTCCAACAGAACATCGGCCTGCTCAACTACCGAGCCGCCGCCGCCCAGATGCTCGCCATCGCCATCGTCGTGGCCACGATGGACTACATCTCGAGCCGTCTCCGCGAGCGCTTCACCTAACCGCTTCCTAAGGCAGTGGAGCCGGTATACCGGCTCTGGGCGATATAGAAAGAGATCATGACTGAGTTGCTGCGCCGAACCAGAGAGGAACGGGAGCGTCTCGAGCACGAGTTGCTCGCCCCGGCCGCGTCCAAGGCCGACCGCACACTGGGACGCGCCGAGAACGAGGAAGACGACGAGTTTCGCACCGCGTACGAGCGAGACCGCGACCGAATCGTCCATTCGAAG
>DATKEA010000055.1:0-5451 GCA_035544615.1 Acidimicrobiia bacterium
TCGTGAGACAGTTCGGTCCCTATCCGCCGCAGGCGCAGGAAGTTTGAGAGGAGCTGCCCCTAGTACGAGAGGACCGGGGTGGACGTACCTCTGGTGTGCGAGTTGTACTGCCAAGTGCACGGCTCGTTGGCTATGTACGGACGGGATAAGCGCTGAAGGCATCTAAGTGCGAAGCCCACCTCAAGATGAGACTTCCCACCGGATTAACCGGTTAAGGCCCCTGGTAGAAGACCAGGTTGATAGGCCGGACGTGTAAGCACAGCAATGTGTTCAGCGGACCGGTACTAATAGGCCGAGGGCTTGGAATGAATCCTCGATGTTTGTGCTCGCTATGGAGTCCTCGGGTTGCCGGGACTCAAAGATTTGTCCGGTGGCTACAGCGGCGGGGAACCACCCGTTCCCATTCCGAACACGGAAGTGAAACCCGCCAGCGCCGATGGTACTTGGGGGGCAACCCCCTGGGAGAGTAGGTCACCGCCGGGCATTAAATGTCGAAGGGTCGCCGACTAGCGTTGGCGGCCCTTCTTGGACTCGAGGGAGACTCGGTGAACGACCGCGCCAAGAATTACCAACCCAAAGACAAAGGCGGCGGCGGCCGACACCGCCGCGACGGCCAAGGCAGCACCCCACGGCGCGAGCACCGGACTGTGACCTCGGTGAGCTCGGGCCAACTCCCGAAGTGGGTCCGTGAGGAGATCCAGCGCTCCACCCCCAAGGCGCGCCGGGACCCGGCGCTGAATCACCTGGCCAAGGCGCTCAATCAGTTCGCCGATGAGCGATACGGTGCGGCGCTGCCCGAGCTGCGCAAGGCCAAGAACCTTTCCCCCCGGTCCGCCACGGTCCGGGAGATGCTCGGTCTCTCCGCCTATCACACCGGTGCCTGGGAGGAAGCTCTCTCCGAACTACGCACCTTCCGTCGACTCACCGGTGACCTGATCCACATGCCGATGGAAATGGACTCCCTACGTGCCCTGGGACGCAAGGCAGACGTCACCAAGACATGGGAGCTGCTGCAGAGTCTTGACACCTCGGCCACCGTGTCCCACGAGGCCAGAGTGGTCTATGCATCGTTCCTGCTCGACGAGGGAAAGCCGCGCGAGGCATGGGAGATCGTCAGGCCGGGCCGTCTCGTCGTCTCTCCATCGCCGGGTGAGCTGCGCCGCTGGTACGTGGCGGCCAAAGTTGCGGTCGCTGCCGGCGACAAGGATGCTGCTCGCCGTCTGGTGGCTGCCCTCGATGAACACGACCCTGACTTCGAGGGTGTCGACGAGCTCCGCACGGCTCTCCTCTGAATTCTGTCACTGCCGGCCGACAGGCTTATCCCAACTGCACTTCCCCGATGATGACAAGGGGAGAGTGTCATGGATCTCAATCTGGTTGTTCTCTGTGGTCGGCTTGCAACCGACCCCGAGCTGCGGGCATTCGATTCGGGCGCCCAGCTGGCTCGGCTTCTGGTGACAGTGCGCAGCGACGAGCCGCGCCGTCGAGTCGATGTGGTGCCGGTCACCTTGTGGGACCCACCCGAGGAGTTCCTCGCCGACCCGCCACTGAAGGGGCGGCGGGTATGGGTCTGCGGCTCGGTTCAACGAAGGTTCTGGGAGTCCCCCGACGGGCGCCGATCGAGACTCGAGGTCGTGGCCGAGCAGGTCAACGTCAAGGAGGTCGATGAGCTGGAGCCAGTTTCGGTATAGCCCGGTATTCATTGACGAATTGGGGGATTGACACCGGCGGTACAGTGGGCTGGTCCCTGTCCGCTCACTCTCATCCCGGAGGTTGCCCGTGCCCTGGTACTGGACCGATGACATCGCCCGTGCGCTAATGGAAGCCGATCGGATCAGCGCGGATGTAGCCGGTCCTCTGATGTCGATCCCGATCGGGATCCGCCGAGAGGAGCCGACCCTCGAGACGGCGGCGGAGGCTCTGGTCGACGACGGCGAGATCCCCTTAGCCGCCTAGCCGGTGAGGTGGTTGCTGAACCCGCGGTGGGTGGTTGCCCACGTGGTGGTGCTCATCCTGGCCGTGGTATTCGTGAACCTCGGCTTCTGGCAACTTCGCCGTCTCGACGAGCGGCGACTGACCAACGCAGTGGGGGAGTCGAGGTTCGAAGCGGCCCCGGTAGTGATCGAAGAGCTTCTCGTTGGGGCGGGCGACGACATCGACAGTCTCGAGTTCCGTCGGGCCACGGCCACCGGGGTGTTCCAACCGGAGCACGAGGTCCTGATCAGGAGTCAGGTCCATCAGGGAGTGGCCGGGTTCCACGTCATCACCCCGTTGCAGCGGGCGGACGGCTCTGCCTTGCTGGTCAACCGGGGCTGGATACCACTGGGGCTGGACGAGGTGCCGGTGAGCGAGGCACCTCCACCGGAGGGGGAAGCGACGGTAGGCGGCTGGATTCGACCCTCTCAGCAACGGCGTGGGGCGGGCCCGGCCGACCCCGATGACGGTCGTCTGGTCGCTATGAACCGGGTCGACGTCGGCCGTGTCCAACAACAAGTGCCCTTCGAGCTCGATCCGGTCTACATCTCGATGTTGGGAGAGCAGGAAGAGGGACGCCCGATCCTGGTGCCGCCACCGGGATTCGAGGCCGAAGGCTCTCATCTGGCATATGCCATCCAATGGTTTGCCTTCACGGTGATCGGCGTCGTCGGCTATCTGATGATCATCAGACGGTTCGCCAAACGCTCAGGCTGAGATGTCCGTGGCCAAATCCTCGACCACCTCGAAACCCTGCAGACCGGTTAGCTGTCCCGGATCGAGCCGGATCTTGGCACTCCGTGACCCGGCGCCGATGACAATCCAGTCGGGTTCCATCACCCGAGGGTCGACCCACACCGGCAGGTCCGGGGGCAACCCGAAAATGGTGACGCCACCGATCTCCATTCCGGTCTTGGACTTGGTCTGATCGGCGTCTGCGAAGCTCGCCTTTCTCACTTCCATTTTGCGTCGCACCACCCCATTGACATCCAGCCGAGTCGTCGCCAGGACTAGACAGGCCACCATGACACCTGGTGGCTTACGCGAGGCCACGAGGATGGTGTTGGCCGAGCGGTCGAGAGCAACTCCGTAGGCCTCACAAAACTGAGCCGTGTCGGCCAGCGCAGGGTCACAGTCCATTTCCTCGTACCGGATCCCACGTGAGCTCATCGACTCCAAGACTGACTGTGCGGCTGGCATCGGCGACAGCCTAGGTAATTGGCTGAATAAACCGGCGAGGTATGCGAAAGTGCAGCCAATGAGCGAGTACGACATCGGTTCATACGGCTCCTTCTGGGCACCTCACTACGACGACATATTCCGATCCCACGAGTCCGAGGTGGCCTTCCTGTTCCCGCTGGCCGGCACACCGCCGCGTGCCCTCGAGTTGGCGATCGGCTCGGGCCGGGTGGCCCTGCCCATGAAGGAGGCAGGCGTGGAGGTCACCGGCATCGAGATCTCCGATGACATGATCGCCTTGCTTCGCTCAAAGCCTGGCGGCAGTGATATCAAAGTCATCAAAGGCGATTTCGCCGATGTCGAGGTCGAGGACACCTTTCGGCTCGTATACCTCCCCTTCAACACCCTGTTCGCGCTCACCAGCCAGCAGCGGCAAGTGGATTGCTTCCGGAATGTGGCACGGGCCCTCGACCCGGGCGGGCGATTCGTACTCGACACCTTCGTCCCCGACTTACGTCGCTACGACCATCTCGGCACCCGGGTCGGGGTTTCCAGCATCTCGTCCAACGAAGCCCATGCCTACGAGCTGTCCATTCACAATCCATTGGATCAGAGCGTTGTCTCGCATCACGTCCGCCGCCTCGATGACGGCTCGACGGTGGTGCTGCCCGTCACCATTCGCTACGCCTGGGCCGCCGAGATGGATCTGATGGCACGTCTGGCCGGACTCGACCTCGAGAAACGCTGGGGCTGGTATGACCGTCGTCCGTTCACCGAGCAATCCTTGCAGCACGTTTCGGTCTACCGAAAGCCCATCTAAAGACGATGAGTGCCCAACGGCTGCCGGCGCTTCTGATGGCGCTCTCCGCCCTCGGCGTTCTGGGTTGGGCGATCGTGATGATCCTGTCCCCGGCCGGATCGGTTGTCCTGGAATGGATCATCCTGGGAGTGTCGGCCGCGGTCTTGGTGTTCGGGGTGTCGTCGCTGAGAACGGACGAGCCAACACGATCAGGATGTTCATAACCGCATTTGCTGTGTTCGGGGCGATTGCGGTGATCGGGCTCACCGCAGACGACACCTCGTCGCGCACTTGGGTCCGTCTCGGATGGGCGGCGCTAGTCGTCGGGTGTTTAGTGTCGGTGGCCGTTTGGTGGAACGCGCCACGGGTGGACCGGAGAACCGTCATTGCCGGGGGAGTGGTGGGCCACGAGTACCGGAAGAATTCGCCTACGAGGAACGCCCCCTTCAATCCAGGGAGGTGGACAGGGGGCGTTACCGGGCCGCTTCGGGGCCGTATTCGAACTGTCAGATCGACGTGAAGGTTGAAACGCTGCCGGCGGGAAACCTGGAGACGCTCGGCGTTACTTGCCTGTCGGGCGAATAGCCGTCAATGAGCGTGGTCGTGCTCCGAATCGTGCTCGTGCTCTGAATCATGGTCGTGGGAGGCGATCTGAGCCCGGACGTCGTCCATGTCGAGGTCCTTGACCTGCTTGATGAGGTCCTCGAGCATGTTGCCCGGAAGCGCTCCTGGCTGGGCGTAGAGCACGATCTGGTCCCTGAACACCATCAAGGTGGGTATGGAGCGGATTCCGAAGGAACCGGCCAATTCGGGCTGATCCTCGGTGTCGACCTTGGCGAACACGATGTCGGGGTGCGACTCGGACGAAGCCTCATAGGTTGGAGCGAAACTGCGGCACGGGCCACACCATTCGGCCCAGAAATCGATCAGAACGGTGTCGTTGTCCTTGATCGTCTGATCGAAGTTCTCTTTGGTTAGGGCCACTGTGGCCATGCTGAAGCCTTTCACTAGGTACGTCTGTGCGTGTCCAACGCGTGCCGGGGAGTGTTTGTTCCCTGCTGACGTTCGGATGGTGCCATTCGGTCCTACGCCCATAATCCACGTTATGTCAAGTTAGATTCGGTTTAGATCCGTGCGCCCGTGCTTGACGTCGACCATCATTCCAGGACGGGGTCCACGCAGGCGCCGGCACCGATCCCGGGTTGTGGGTTGAAGACCCTGGGCTCGGACACGTAGCCGGCACCGGCGTCCTGAGTGGTCAGGAAGTCCACGACCGCGTTGGCCAAAGCCTCCGCGGCAGTCTCGACGTACTCGTCGGTGGCGAACAGCTCGGCTTCGGGCGGGTTGGAGACGTAGCCCAGCTCGGCGAGCACACTCACCGTTTCCGGACCCCGGTTGATCCCGTAGGCGTCCTCCCCCCTCGTGCTGAGAACCGAGAGCACACCGGCGTCTGACGCTGCGCTCCACTGCACATCGAACGGTGACAGGGCCTCGGTGAT
>DATKEA010000056.1:0-2760 GCA_035544615.1 Acidimicrobiia bacterium
CCGCCGCCGGTACAAGCCGGCCAGTTGCACCCTGCCCCCGTGGCTCCGGGAGCCAACGTCTTGAGGAACCCACACCCCTGGCCCGAACCAGGCGGATCTTCCAAGGGGTTGCCACAATTGGGCGGTCCATCGGCCCTGATGCTCGCGTTGCTGCCATCGATGTCGATGGTTCCCGTATCGGTAGGGCATCCTCCAGTAACGCTTGCGTCCGAGTCCACGGCACCTTCCCCCGGGAACACTTCGCCGGTAGCCGGATCCACGATCTCGTCGACGATGATGCCCGCGTTCGAGGAGCCCGATGCCTTCATCACCCCACATCCGAAGCGGTCTAGCAAGAGCAGATTGATGGGCGGCCCGTCAGGGGGAGGCAGGAACGCCCGAGCCACCGAATGAACAGTCGTGGTTCCTTGTTGAAACCCAAGCATCCTGGCAAACAAGCCCTCATGAACGGCACTCATTTGCACCCCGATTCGTTCGCACGGATCACCGTCCTCAGCGACAGGTGTTTGCGCCGAAGCTCCGAGTGCGCTTGACGTCATGAGGGGGTCGGAATCGGCTACTGGATATGTCACGGTGACCGTGAATCGCCCCGAAGGGACCGTGTAAAACTCGCCGGGTGTGCAATCTGCCGAGAACCTCGTTGCACATCCTGAAGGATCGAGGGCCCCTATCTCCTGTGCATTTATTGCCGCATAGGCAAGGGCGGCCTCGCAGCCATCCTGGCCAGTGCCGTCATACACGGCGAGAGCGCCTGCCGAAGCGGCGCTGTCCGTGACTTTCTGATCTGCGCTGCGGTCGAGGCGCATGGCGGCAAGATCGACGGCGATGGCAGCGGAGCCCATCAGAAGGAACAAGGACACTGCGACGAGCATCATTGACGCTCCTCGGTCGGACGATGCAGATCGTCTAGAAGACTGGGTCATCGCTCGTACCTCGCTGCAGCGTCCGCCGAGAGCGTGATGTCCGTGGAGAAGACAATGGCTTGGAAATCTGTATCCCGCTGCACCGCTATTTGCACCTTTGCCTCTCCTGGGCGGTCGTCGGTGAAACATGGAGCGACGGCGGTAATCCCACTGTCGTTATCAATGCTCAAGGGATTGTCGTCGGAATCGATGTATGCCACGCAGATGAATGAGCCAGGAACAGCAAGGTCGAGGTCGCCGCTGGCGGCTGCACGGGCCACATCCCTGACCTGGTCCAGCCAGGCGACGTCGGCTGCGTCAGGCAGGGTGGCTCCGAAACGGCTGGCTTCCCGGGCCGCATTCTGGATCGAGTTGCTTCTCCCGAAACCGACGGCGGCGCTCACTATCCCCACCAGCAGCATGACCAGCAGCACCAGGACGAAAGCGAGCTCCACCATGGCCGCCCCCCGGTCTCGCACCCCTCTGCTTCTTCGAAAAGAACTGTTTGCCCCAGTCAAAATCCGGGAATCGGATTTCGTGATATTGCCTCCCTAGCAGAGACAGGATATCACCCTGAGTGGCGGGGGGGCAATGCGCAAATTGGCCGTCGATGGGTCGCCAGGCCTAAAGGCTCAGATCTGGGACACCAGCCGGCGGTTGTTGAACTTGGCCCTGATGTAGTCGGCGTTCATCATGGCGATGAAGTCGATCGAGATCAGCTTGGGGCACGCCGCCTCACATTCGCCGTGGTTGGTGCACGAGCCGAAGTACTCCTCCATCACCTCGACCATGTTCTCGGTGCGGGTCCACCGCTCGGCCTGGCCCTGGGGGAGCAGGTTGAGGTGGGAGATCTTGGCCGCAGTGAACAGGTTCGCCGCCCCGTTGGGACAGGCCGCCACACACGCCCCGCACCCGATGCAGGCCGCCGCGTCGAATGCGGTGTCGGCCACCACCTTGGGGATCGGGATCAAGTTGGCGTCCGGGGCTGAGCCGGTGTCCACCGAGATGTAGCCGCCGGCCTCGACGATCCGATCGAAGGCGGACCGATCGACTACCAGGTCGCGGATCAACGGGAACCCCGACGCCCGCCAGGGCTCGACCACGATCGTCGCCCCGTCCTCGAACTTCCTCATGTGGAGCTGACAGGTGGCCGTGCCCAACTGGGGACCATGGGCCCGACCGTTGATCATGACTCCGCAACTGCCGCATATCCCCTCGCGGCAGTCATGGTCGAAGGCCACCGGCTCCTCGCCCTGGCTGCCCAGCCGCTCGTTGAGGACGTCGAGCATCTCGAGGAACGACATCTCTGGGGTGATCCCGCCGACCTGATAGGTCTTGAACCCACCGGGGGCGTCGGGCCCCGCCTGTCGCCACACCTGCAGGGTGATGTTCACTTGTAGCTTCTCGCGGTCAGTGCGACGTTGTCGAACTCGAGGGGCTCTTTCACCAGCTCGGGCTTGTCGGGGTCGCCGCTCCACAACCAGGCCGCCACATGGGCGTAGTTCTCGTCGTCGCGGAGCGCCTCCCCGTCTTCGGTCTGATGCTCCTCGCGGAAGTGGCCGCCGCAGGACTCCTCGCGCTCCAGTGCGTCGAGACACATAACCTGGGCCAGCTCGAAGAAGTCATCGACACGGCCTGCCCGCTCCAGACCCTGGTTGAGGGTCTCGTTCGACCCCAGCACCCGCATGTCGGTCTTGTACTCCTCGTGGAGGGCCGGAATGTCGGAGAGGGCCTTCGACAGACCCGACTCGTTACGAGCCATGCCGCAGTGCTCGATCATGATCTTCCCGAGCTCCTTGTGGAACCAGTCGACCGAGCGTGAGCCGTTGGCGCTCAGATAGCCGTCGACCCGGGCGGA
>DATKEA010000057.1:0-2250 GCA_035544615.1 Acidimicrobiia bacterium
GTACGCCCCGCCGGCGGTGGAACTGCCGAACACAAGTGAGATGGTGGGGATGCCCTGCTTGGAGAGACGGGTCAGGTTTCGGAACCACTTGCCGCCGACGAGGAACACCTCCGCTTGGTCGGGGAGGTCGGCCCCGCCTGATTCCACCAGGTTGATCAGGGGCAGCCGATTCTCCATGGCGATGTCCATGATCCGGAGCGACTTGGCCAGGGTGTAACGGTTGAAGACCCCGGCCTGGCTGGTGGGATCATTGGCCAGGATTGCGCATTCGACACCGTTGACCATCCCGATCCCGGTGACCACGTTCCCCCCTAGCGGCTTTTCCGACCCCCAGGCGGCCAGCGTGGAGAGCTCGAGGAAAGGCGAGTCTTGGTCGACGAGGAGCTCGATGCGCTCCCGGGCGAGGAGCTTGCCACGCTCGCGATGACGCTCGATGTACTTCTCGCCGCCCCCCTGGCGAGCCTGGGATTGCAACTTCTCGAACTCCGCCAGCTTGTCGAGCATGGCAGCCCGGTTGGCCTGGTACTCCTCTGAGCGCGTGTCGAGACGCGTGGGAAGGGCCTGCATGGGCCGGAGGCTAGTGGGCGGGAGGTGTGCCGATCAGTCGTTGTGGAGGGCGGATTCCTGGTACGGCTCGATCATGATGCACTCGCCCGGGCACTCCTCAGCGGACTCGATCGTGTCTTCGATGAGCTCATCCGGGACCCTCGCCATTCCTCGGGCGCCGTCGGGTGCTTGCTCGCCGTCGAAGACCACGGTGCGGCCGAAGTGCTTCGCCTCTTCCTTGACCACCCAGAGGCCGTCGTCGCGGCCGACGAAGACATCAGGTGTGATCTCCTCGCAGATCCCGTCACCGGTGCAGAGGTCCTGGTCGATCCAGACCATCAACTTCGTCGCTTCAGCCATTTCACCAACTCGCTAGGTCGTTACTCACAAATTAGACGGCATCAGGCACTACCCAAGGCGTGGCACAATCGAAACAATGGAAGAAGTATTGCAGGGTCTCAGGGACCGAGTCGGGGCCGAGCTCGGGGTCAGCGACTGGATTGAGGTGACCCAGGAGAGGGTGAACGCCTTTGCCGACGCCACCGACGACCACCAGTTCATCCATGTCGACCCCGAGCTCGCCGCTCAGACCCCGTTCGGGGGAACAGTCGCTCACGGGTATCTCACGCTGTCCCTGGTGGTGCCGCTGGCCGCCCAGGTGGAGATGGACGTGGGGAGTCCCCGGATGGGCATCAACTACGGGCTCGACCGCGTGAGGTTCCCCGCTCCGGTGCCTGTGGGCTCACGGATCAGGGCCCGGGTCGCCCTGGACGCGGTCGACGAGGTGCCGGGTGGCATCCACATGAAGCGCACGGTGACCATGGAGATCGAGGGCGGCGACAAGCCCGCCATGGTCGCCGAGACGCTGACCCGGCTCTACTACTGAGATGTCGAACACCGGGCCGCCGCCGGAGAGCCGCAATACCCATTCCTTCGAGACCGAGCGTCTCCTCGTCGAGCTTCCGAATGAGTCCGACGCCGAAGTGCTATTTGGCTTGGTGGGTGGGCCACATCGTCGGGAGATCTGCGCCACCCTGATCTGGGACGGCCCCGAGGAGATCTACGAGACCAGGGAGTGGATCGAGAAGGCGAACACGCTTTCCTTCGAGGACTTCGGCTACCACTGGGTGATCCGGGACCGGGAGGGCAGCCTCTCCGGCGCCAGTGGGCAAGCTCTGGGCGCCATCGGCACGCGGCCGCGGGACAACCCGGGACGCGCCGATGTCGGTTACTGGTTGGGCCGCCCCTACTGGGGCAAGGGCGTGATGGGTGAGGCGCTGAGAGCACTGATCGAACTGGGTTTCAACGAGCTGGATTACTACAAGATGGAGGCCGACGTGCACACCCACAACGAGCGCGGGATCAGACTGGTGGAGAGTGTCGGCATGAATAGGGAGGGCGTGATCCGTACGGCGTACCGCAAGTACGGGGAGTTGGTGGACACCGCTCTCTATGGGCTGCTCCGCGAGGAGTGGGCCGGCTGAGCAGGCCCACGATCCAAGCGTGAGCATACGATTTCGAAGAGCAGCCCCATCCGCTCACGCTTGGCGTCAGGCCAGACTCCGCCCCCCACCCGCCACCAGGACGTGGCCGGTGACATACGAGGAGAGCGGGGTGAGCAGGAACCAGACCACCTCGGCGATCTCCTCCGGCGAGCCCATGCGCGCCATGGGTATCGCCGCGACCATCTTCTCGAGGACGTCC
>DATKEA010000058.1:0-2330 GCA_035544615.1 Acidimicrobiia bacterium
GGAACGTGATGCTGGCCAGGTGGCCAAGGTGCTGACCGCGGTGGACGCGGTGGACTGGCCCGCCGAGCTGACCGAGACGGCCACGGTCTTCCGGGGCGACGTGGCAGGACTCCACGAGGCGTTGGAAGCCGGAGACCTGGAAGGGGTCCGCAGTGGTCTCGAATCGGTTCACGGCAGCCAACACGACCTCTCCAACGGTGTCTACGCCTGGCTGGCCGGCACACCGGTGGCCGAGCCCACCGCCGATTCCGGGAATCAGGTGGCAGAGGTGATCGAGATCGAAATGTTCGACTTCGGCTACACGCCGGAAGCCATCGATCTCCAGCCCGGAGTGCCGGTCATCCTCCGGTTCACCAACACCGGCAAGCTGGAGCACGAGGCGATGGTCGGTGACGGCCACATGCAGGAGGAGTGGGCGGCGGCCGGCCAGAACGGGGGACACGACCCCCAGGATGGACATCATGGTGATCTCATGGCGGTCACCGTGCTCCCGGGTGAGACCCAGGACCTGGAGGTCGTGATCGATGAGTCGGGCACCTGGTACATGGCCTGCCACATCACCGGCCACTACGAGCAGGGCCAGGTCGCCAGTATCAATGTGAAGGCCTAGAGCGCATGGTGAGCCGGACCCCCGAGGAGAACGAGATGAGCCGAGGATCGTTTGACTCAGCCGACCAGGAGTCGGTGTGGAGGGACAGGGCTCGCGCTCTCCTCGAGGGGTCCGGATTCGACGTCGATTTGGGTGGACAGGTGGCCCGTGACGCCCAGAGGGTGGTCGCCGGCGACCTGTCCGCCGAGGAATTCGGACGCCGCTACCACGATGCCTATCTGAGGGAGTTCGGTCGTGACGACCGCCCCGACTCTCCTGCTGCCGGCGACAGCGACAGGGCCGACAAGCCGCGTCTCCTCTCCCGGCGGGAAGCGCTTGGCGCCCTCGGTGGCGCTGCCGTGGGGGTCCTCTTTCTCGGTGAGCTCTACCGCAGCGGAGCACTCGCCGAATCCGCGGCGACGGGTGCAACTTCGGCAGGAGGCAACGGCGCAATCGAGGCGACACCCGTCCAGTACGGCATGGTCATCGACTTGGAGCGCTGTGACGGCTGTCTGTTCTGTGTCGACGCTTGCCGAACCGAGAACGGGCTGGCCGACGGGGTCCTGTGGCCCTACGTCTTCGCTTACAAGGAACCACAGAACGAGGAGGCACAGTTCCTCGTCCGAGTCTGCCAGCAGTGCACCCAGGCGCCCTGCATCATGGTCTGCCCCACCGCGGCGCGACACAGGCGGCCCGCAGACGGGCTGGTGCTCACCGATTATGACGTGTGCATCGGCTGTCGCTATTGCGAGGTGGCATGTCCCTACGGGGTCAACTACTTCCAATGGGGCGACCCAGCTACCTATGGGGGAACCTTCCAGGGCGAGCGCAGAGATACCCGGGGTATCGCGGTGGCCGGCGACCCGCCACGTGGGGTGATGGGAAAGTGCAACTACTGCCCGCTGCGCCAGGACGATCCCAAGCAGAAGGGGACTACCGCGTGTGCCCAGGCATGTCCCATGGATGCCATCCACGTCGGCGACATGAACGATCCCGACAGTGAGCCGAACCGCTATCTCGCCCGGCGGCGCGAGGAGAACGGAGGCAATCTGCCCACGTTCCGACTTCTCGAGGATCTGGGTACCGAACCGAACGTGATCTACATTGGGACGCCTCCGTCGTCACGGGCCGAGCTCGTCGAGGGACCGGTCTCCTACCAGGATTGGGGGCTGGTCGAGGACCGGCGCACCGTCTTGGAGGGGCCGAAACCGTGGTTCCAACGGATAGGAGGTCAGGCGTGAGCACCGAACTTCTCGTGACGGAGGAGCGGTCGGGAGCTCCTGATCGGGCACCGCTGGATCGTGACATGGTCATCCTGCAGCCGCTGGGTCGTCCGTCGATCCGGTATCTGGTCGTAGCCGGCATCGCGGTGATCGGCCTCATCTGGTTCGCCCAGGCCTGGGCGTTCCAGCTTCGTAATGGTCTCGTCGTCACCGGGCTCAGCGACTGGGGCACGGGTGGTGGGGTGCCCTGGGGGCTTTACGTGGGGTCGTTCATCTGGTGGGTGGGCATCGCCCACGGAGGCATCGTCGTCTCAGCGGCGGTACGGCTGTTCAAGCTCGACTCGCTGAGACCGGTGGCTCGCCTGGCGGAGTTGCTCACCCTGGCCGCGCTGGCGAACGCCGGGCTCTACATCATCCTCCATGTCGGCCGGCCCGACCGGATCGTGAGCAGCATCCTGCCCAATCTCGGGCAGACGATCCGCAGCTCACCGCTGGCGTGGGATGTCACCGTCATCACC
>DATKEA010000059.1:0-6633 GCA_035544615.1 Acidimicrobiia bacterium
ACCTCGGCGATGGCCGCGTCCTCGACCTCCCTGAGCTCTTCGGACCCAATCTCTCCCGCGGCGCGTCGAGCGCGAGCGTCGACCACAGTGTTCGGCCGGAGAAAGCTCCCAACATGGTCGGCGCTAAAAGGGGGGCGATCAGTCAACGTCATCTCCTCTTGGTGGGTCCCTTTTCGACCCGCCACGTTACCGGCATCGCTGGAGGGTGACGATGCGGGTACCGGGTTTCGATACATGTCGTCGCTGCCTTTACTCCGGCTCACCCGTCTGTCCGCGGGCCCTTATCTCGCGGAGGGTGAGGTAATCGGCATGTGTTGGAACAAGGGGAAAAATGAAGATCATGGCCACATAGACGAGGATGAAGACTCCGCCGGTGAAGATTGCCAACAGGACAAAGATCGTCCTCACCCAGGACACGTCTAGGCCTCTTCTTCGAGAACAAGCGCGTCCTCGTGTCCGGTCAGTCTGACCGAAATCGATCTCTCCATGTCACTCACCACTCAATTCGTCGATCAACGCGGTCACGGTTCCCCAATACAGACGAAACTCAGCAAGCTGCTTTCGCCCGTTCCTCGTGAGCTTGTAGTACTTGCGCGGAGGTCCCATGTCGGACTCGCGCCATTCGTAGTCCAGAAGCCCCTCGCGCCGCATCTTGCTCAATAACGGATACAACGTGCCCTCCTGGGTGGCAAAGTCGGTATCACTCAGCGTCCGCAACAGCTCCGCGACGTAGACCTTCTTCGAGGACACGATCGCCAGGATCAAGAACTGGAGAAGCCCTCTGCGCAACATCGCGAACTTGGTACTGTCCATCGCCATGGTTCCTTGTTTAGACAAGGTAGCGGTGGGCGGCCACCATACGTCAAATGATTGCCTTGGAGCTGGCTGCCCACGGCTGATTCCGACTGACGAGTCGTCGGGCACATTTCCAGCACGAGGGATCCAGAACCCCGAGCGGCTGCACAACGCCGAGGCTGGCCTAAGGTCGGACACGAGGCCAACGAAAGGAAAACCTCATGCTGGAACTGTCCCCGCGGGCGGCCGCGGCACTCGAGAGCCTTCGTGAGATCGAGGGCATCCCCGAGGACCACGGCACCCGACTGACCGGTCAACCACAGCCCACTGGTGACCTCGCCGTGCGCCTCGAATTCGTCGAGTTGGTGCCCGAGGACGACCAGGTCGTCGAGCAGGCAGGCATCCAGGTCCACGTGGATCCTCAGATCGCCGAACCCCTATCCGACGTCGTGATGGACGTCCAGCAGAGCGAGCAGGGAGAGGCGTTCGTCTTCGTTCCACAAGACGCCTAGACCCGTCAGGCGGGCAGGCTCCCGTCGTGCCCCAGCAGGATCGAGACATCCTTCGTCGTCGCGGAGCGGCGTGTCGCCTCAGTGATCGAACTGCCTGAGCCCAAAGCGCAACCGGTTGTGGGGGTCGTCTTCGTCGACGGCTCCGCTCCGTCCACCGCACCGACTTCGGGCCGCAGCCGCAGTGGTTCTGGTGCCGCCAAGTCGACCGGCCCTGCGATGCCTAGTGTTGGCTCATGTCGGGGACGATTGGGGAATCTCGACTCGGACGGATCCCGCGCGGGGTGTGGATCAGCGCGGCGGCGGCCGTGGCCCTCCTTCTCGCCGTCTCCGGCAGATATGGCTTTCACCGAGACGAGTTGTACTTCATCGTCGCCGGGCGACGACTCGACTGGGGATTCATCGACCAGCCTCCGCTGACGCCGCTGGTGGCACGAGTCTCCGAATCAATCTTCGGGCTTTCGCCGACAGCTATCAGAATTCTCCCCGCATTGACGGTGGGCGTGGTGTCGGTCGTCTCAGCGGTCATGGCGAGGCGGTTCGGCGCCGATCGAGCGGGCCAGGTGTTCGCCGCTTTTGCAAGCGGGTTCACTGGAGTTCTCCTCGGTGTGGGTCATCTTCTCAGCACTGCCGCATTCGACTATGCATTGTGGACGCTTGGCCTCTGCTTCCTGGTGTTGATCCTCGATGGAGCCGATCCTCGGTGGTGGTTGGCGCTTGGCGCAGCCGTCGGTGTAGGGATGCAAAACAAGTACACGATCGGGTTCTTCGCTGTGGCCCTCCTGGTGGGGCTTCTCGCCAGCGATCAAAGGCACCTATTGGCTTCTCCTCTTCCGTGGCTTGGTGTCGCCATTGCCACGGTAATCGCCCTCCCAAATCTCGTCTGGCAGGTCACCAGCGGTTGGCCACAAGTCGAGATGGCGGACGCATTGCGGGCGCGTAGTGACGGCCCGTTGTCGTTTGTTTTGTCACAGCCGCTCTTGGCTTCCCCACCTCTGGCGATTCCGGCGGGGGCGGGACTCTGGTGGCTGGCCCGCTCTGATGATTCCCGAAGATGGCGACCAATCCCGATTGCATATGGGCTCCTCGTCCTCACCTTCCTGGCAACGGGTGGCAAGGCCTATTACCTGGGCCCGATGTTCTCTGTTCTCCACGCGGCTGGCGCCGTCTGGTTTCAGCGTCTGTCCGCTGGTTGGCGGCGCGGCATGATGGCTGTGGCCGCCCTCGGCGCCATCGGTTCGATACTGGTTGCTTTACCGGTCCTGCCCATCGAGCAATCGGGAACTCTTGACGCAACCGGGGAAGTCGGGGAGACCGTCGGGTGGACCTTGCTCATCGACGACATCAGGTCTGCCTATGACTCGATACCGCCCGGGGAGAGGGACGGTGCAGTTGTATTCACCGACTCCTATGGAGAGGCCGGAGCCGTGGATGTGCTGGGTCGAGCTCAGGGCCTTCCGGCGGCGGCGAGTGGTCATAACAACTACTGGCTCTGGGGCCCACCTGACTCTCATGGTCCGATCATCGGGGTCGGTTCTGTCGCGCCCCTCCTTGACTCGATCTGTCCCGACCTCGAGGAGGTCGCCACCCTCGGCAATCCATACGGTGTGGAGAATGAGGTCGTCGGCAAACCGTTGCTTCTCTGTCTCGACCCGCATGGGCAGTTGTCCGATATCTGGGACGAGGCGCGCCACTTCAACTAGAGGTCTCGTCGTTTCTGAACCGCAAGACGTCAAGCTCGAACGCCCGAAAGGGTAAGGCTTGGGGCGGTGTTGCTTCATGGTGGCGCCGATGCCACATCAAGAGGCCACCTGTCGGGCTGACCCGGCTAGGGCAGGATCTCGACGTACCCGTCCGTTCCATGCACGCGGATCCGCTGCCCATCCCGGATCAGCCGGGTGGCGTGCTCCACCCCCACGACGGTCGGCAAGCCGTACTCCCGTGCGATCACCGCGCCATGGGTCAGCAGGCCCCCCACTTCGGTCACGAGGCCCTTGATCGCGACGAACAGCGGCGTCCAGCTGGGGTCGGTATAGGCCGTGACCAGGATGTCGTCCGCCTCGAGATCGGCCTCCGCCATGTCCAGGATGACGCGGGCCCGCCCTTCGACGGTCCCGGCGGAAACAGGTAAGCCGACCAGGGCGCCGGCCGGCACGTCGTCGCGTCGGTAGGCCCCGGCGATGACCTCGCCGTCCGATGTGAGCACCCGGGGCGGCGTGAGCGCTTGATAGGACCTGAACGCGTCCTTGCGCTCGCGGATGAGCTGGTCACCCACTTGGTTGGTGCGCACTACGTCGTGGAGCTCCTGGAACGTGAGATAGAAGATGTCTTCGGTCTCACGAAGCACGTGGGTTTGCACCAGTCGCTCGGCTTCTTCCAGCAGAGCCTGCTTGTAGACGAAGTAGCGGCTGACGATGGCGTACTTCGGATACTCCCGGTACCCGATGAAGGTCCGGACCCGGTCGATCATCCGCTTGGCTTCTTCGGCTTTCCGCTCCCCGTCCGGCAGGGCCCGCAAGCGCTCCAGGACATCCTGTTCCTTCTTCTCCGCCTCTTGGCGCCCTTGCTCGAAGCGCCGCTTGCGAGCACCCGGCTCGAAGTTCCTGATGTTGTCGAGGATCACGGGCACGAGCGTGGTGGGGCTTTCGCTCCAGCGAGGCCTGGAGATGTCGATCTCGCCGACGCAGCGCATGCCGTATCTTTCGAGGTAAGCCCGAATGGCGTCGCGCGCTACCTGCCCGCCCGGGAGCTTGGCCAGGTCGTCCAGAAAGCCCTCGTCCTCGACGTCCTGCAGGAAGGCCACCACCTGCGGGTGCGGGCGGATGACGTCGGCGACGTCCAGGAGCGCCAGCCCCATCTCCGACGTGACGTTGTTGGGGGCGGACAACGTGAGGGTGTCGGCCGCGTTCTTCTCGCCGAGCCACTCCTGCGGCTGCTCGTTGAGCCACCACGTGGCCTCTATCCCCGCCATGATCACCTGCATGCTCCGCGGATCGCCCAGGACTCGCTTGTGCTCCTCGAAGGCCGCCAAGAGGAAGTCGAACCGCGCCGGCCCGGATTTCGTCCGGATGTCGCGTTGCAAAGTGGCGATGGACGCCTGGCTGCGTTCGATCAGGTCGGTGACGATGGCCGGATCGGTCTCGATCGGGGCGGGCGCGCCGCCGGCGGGCGTCCCTGCTGGACCCTGGTCCGGGAGCGACGGGATGAAGTCTCCGCGGTCGAGGATGGTCTCCAACGCGTCTCTGATCAGCGGATCGCCTCTCCCCATGACCTCCAGTAGGCCGGCGCGGCTCGACGTCGACGCCAGGCCCCGGGTGACGTCAACGAACAGCCTCCCACCGGCCTCGTACATCGGCGCGAGGGCCGTCAGCTGCCACATGGAGATCCCCAAGGGCTTCATGGCGTCGGTCATCATCTGCCCATGACCGACGGAGACGTAGACGTGGTTCTCCCCGTCGCCGGCCGCGGGGATGGGGAACAGCGTGATGATCGGCCGGCTCTGGACGATCTGGAAGCCATCGTCGACGAGGCACCACTCGATGTCCTGGGGGCGGCCGAAGTGCGCTTCGATTCGCCGGCCCAGCTGGGCGAGCTGCACCACCTGCTGATCCGTCAGCGCCGGCTGGTCCTGCCGCTCCGAGTCGACTGCCTGTTCCTGCGTCCTGCCAGCCGGCGAGGCGTGGATGACAACCTGCTTGGTGGCGACCGTCTTGTCGACGACCTCGCCGTCCCGCACCTTGTAGACGTCCGCGTTCACCATGCCGGAGACGAGAGCCTCGCCGAGGCCGAAGCTGGCCTCCACGGAGGAAACCTTCCGGTCGGACGTGACCGGGTCGGCGGTGAACAGGATGCCGGCTGCCTGCGGAAAGACCATCTGCTGCACGACCACGGCCATGTGGACCTTCCGGTGGTCGAAGCCGTTCCGCAGACGGTAGGTCACGGCCCGCTCGGTGAAGAGAGAGGCCCAGCACCGACTGACGTGCTGGAGGATCGCCGCCGGCCCCACGACGTTCAGGTATGTGTCCTGCTGTCCAGCGAAGGAGGCCGCCGGCAAGTCCTCCGCCGTCGCGCTCGATCGGACGGCGTAGGCGGCTTGTTCGCCGAGGCGAGCAAGCGGGCGGGTGATCGCCGTAGCCAGATCGTTAGGGATGGCAATCCCCTTGAGGATCCGCCGGATCTCCGCGCTGAGCGAGCGGATCGCCTCCCGGTCGTCCGGGTTGAGGCGAGACAACTGATCGAGCCGGTCGTCGATCGACGGCGCTTCCGCCATGATCCTCCGGAAGGCGTCCGTCGTCACGCAGAAGCCCGGCGGCACGCGGACTCCTTCGATCCGCGAAAGCTCTCCCAGGTGCGCACCCTTGCCGCCAACGACCGCGACCTGGGTCTGGTCGATCTCGTCGAAACCCAGCACGTAGCCCCCTATCAGTTCCTGCATTGAAGTTCCCCCTTTGGATTGGGCCGAGTGGTGGCCCGCGCCATACGACCTCGTCAGTCGCGACTGCGCTCGTTTCCCTGACAGCTCAGCCGGCGGCCGGCGGCTCGTCGTGCCGCGATCTCATCAGTGTTACCACGCGGAGGAGCATGTCGAGGACCCACAAACCGACCGAGGTCACTGCGACCTGATCCCACCCCATTCCGAGAGCCAATCCTCCGAGGTTGATGAGGATCAGTGGAATCAAGTGTCGTCGGGTCAGGATCGACCCCGCCGGTTCCAGAGGCGGGCCAAGGAGGACGGGCACGATGTAAGCGAGCGAGCCGGCGAGCACCTGGCCGACGCCGGCGAGCACGGCAGCGCCCGCCCACCCCCCGAAAACGGGGCTGGCTCCCGACCGCAAGATACTGACGCCGTCGAAGATGGCCCAGGCAGTGAGCCATGCGACGCCAAGGCTCACTTGGACGAAGGGAAGGCGCCCCAACCCTTTCTCCCACAGCCGGGCCAGGATCCCGACGAGCACCAGTAGGGCCGACCCGGCGACGAGGAGGTTGCCAATGCCCACGATGGCGGCTCGTGTCGACAGCCCCGCCCCAATGGCGATGACTCCGGCCAGCGCCAACCACCATGCCACGACCGCCTCGCGTCCGCTGACCGCGCGGTGATGCGCCGTGGTGGGCAGAAACGTGGGGATGGTCCCGATGATGGTCAGCCCGACGAGGCCGAGGAAGTTGAGATGGGAGTGCACCAGACGGACCGAGACGACCTGATCGCCCGCCGATCCGCTTCCGAGAATTGCACCGAGAGTGACACCGACAACTCCACTGGCAAAGGCGGTCACGTAGAAGCGCGCAGAGAGGTCGAAGCGACGGAGAAGGCTGCGGCGGACCGCGCCCA
>DATKEA010000060.1:0-5053 GCA_035544615.1 Acidimicrobiia bacterium
ACCGTCGCTGTCCACGTATCCGCCCTCTTCCAGCATGGCGGCGGCCGCCTCGATGTCCTGCGTGAGACAGTCATCGTTGTTGGTGGACTGGCCGCCGGTGGCGGTCTCGATCGGCCACACGTTGCAGGTGGGCTCGCCACCGGCCCCGTAGCCAACGTCGACCAGTATCTGGCGGTCGATCGCCTTGCTCAGTGCGTTGTACACCGCGGGATCCGTCAGGAACGGATGCTCGGTGCCGGGCTCGGACCGCTGATCCCCGAGGGCGGGATCAGCGTCGGTCTGGTTGACCATGAGACGCTCGACGTTGGAGGCGAATCCGGCCTTGACCACACCGTTGCCCTCAGCCTCCATCGACTGGAGCACGGTGGGTGAGACCTGGAGGTTCCATCCGTAGTCGGCTTCCCCGGTCTGCAGCACTGCCCGTGCCGAAGCCTCGGCGTCGCCGCCACCGATGATGGTCACCGAGCCGAAGAACGGCTTCCCGTCGGCGATGCCCCGGTAGTTCGGGTTCAACGAGTAGACGGCGGTGTCATTGGTCCTGAACTCGTCCACGACGTAGGGACCTGTGCCGATTGGCCCGAAGTTCTGCTCGGTACAAGCGGTTGCCGCCTCAGCCATGCAGTCAGCGAACTGGGCCTGCTGGAGGATTGGCGACTGATAGGTCACGAACGCGGTGTAGGGGAACGGCTGCGGGTCCTCGAACGTGACCGTCACGTTCCTCTCGTCGTCTGCGACGACCGAGACGATGCCGCCGAAGAACGACGACTGTGTGCAGTCTGTGGTGCCGGTGCAGTACTCATAGGTGAATACCACGTCCTCGGCCGTCACCGCCGACCCGTCCGACCACATCAGACCTTCCTTGAGGGTCCAGGTGATCGAGAGCAGATCTTCGGCGATTCCACCGTTCTCCACTGTGGGAACATCTTCCGCCATCGCGGCAACGAGCTCTCCTTCCGGGCTGAACTCGGCCAGGGGCTCGAGTACCAGCGAGGAGGCCAGCAGCTCCTTGGTTCCACCCGATAGGTACGGGTTGAGACCTGAGGGAGCCTGCCACTGCTGCAGGATCAACTCACCACCCGCGCCGGCTTCACCCCCGGTGGCGGGCTCGGTGGTATCCGTGGCCGCCGTGGTGGTGGCGCCGTCAGGTGCGGCTGTGGTGTCCACAGCCTCGCTGGGTCCACACGCCGCGACCACCATGGCCAATACGGCGAGCAAAGCCAGCAGTTTGGTTACTTTCATAGGGTTTTCCTCCGTGAGCCGGTGCGATCGACCGGCAGTGAACCTGACGGTAACAAAAAACCATCCATGAGTCACAGAAATGTCAGGGGGTCATCTGCCCAAAGAGTCGGCGGCGGCGCGGAGAAGGGCGGTGTCCGCCGGCGCCTGACCCGGGAAGTGGCATGCCACCCAGTGACCGGGGCGCAGCTCCCGCCACTCGGGGACCTCGGCAACACACCGTTCCTGGGCAATCGGGCACCTGGTGTTGAAGACGCATCCGGGAGGGGGGTTGGCCGGGCTGGGGATGTCTCCCTCGAGGATTATCCGCCGTCGCGTGCTCTCGATCTCCGGATCGGGCACCGGCACCGCCGAGAGCAACGCCCGGGTGTAGGGGTGCTGCGGATCGGTGTAGAGCTGGTCGGCGTCGGCCAGTTCCATGAGCTTGCCGAGGTACATCACCGCCACCCGGTTGGCGATGTGACGGATCATGGATAGGTCGTGGCTGATGAAGAGGTAGGTGAGGCCCAGCACGTCTTGCAGGTTCTCCATGAGATTCACCACCTGGGCCTGGATGGAGACGTCGAGGGCGGCGATGGGCTCGTCGGCGACTATGAAATCGGGGTTGAGGGCGATGGCGCGGGCGATTCCGATCCGCTGACGCTGCCCGCCGGAGAACTCGTGGGGGTAGCGGTTGCCGTGCTTCGGTTCCAGGCCTACCAGGCTGAGCAGCTCTGCGACCCGGGCCCGTCGTTCCTTGCCGTCCGCCTTGTTGTGCTCGACCAGTGGCTCGGAGATGATTGATCCCACCGTCATCCTCGGGTTCAGCGAGGCGTGGGGGTCCTGGAAGATCATCTGCATGCGAGTACGAAGCTTGCGCAGCTCCTCCCGCTTGATCTGGGTGAGATCCTGTCCTTCGAAGGTGACCACCCCTTCGGTGACTTTCTCGAGCTGGAGGAGCACCTTGCCCACTGTCGACTTGCCCGACCCGCTCTCTCCGACGAGACCAAGGGTCTCACCCCTGTATATGTCGAAGCTGACCCCGTCGACTGCCCGCACAGCTCCCACTTGACGGCGGAACAGTCCCTGCATGATGGGGAAGTGCTTCTTGAGGTCTCTCACCGAGACCAGGATCTCCCGCTCCGGCGTTGCCACCCCGCCAACCGACTCCTGGGCGCTAACGGTCATAGCGGGGCCTGTCGTTCTCCATGTCCCACCAGCATGCGGTCTTGCGGTGCTCCGCGATCTGGATCAGCGGCGGGTTCTCCGCCCAGCACTTGTCCAAGACATAGGGGCAGCGGGGGGCGAAGGAGCAATGGTCGGGGAACTCGTAGAGGCTGGGGGGCGTGCCCTTGATGTTGACCAGCTCGTCTCCCTTGAGGTCGACGCGGGGAAGGGAGCCGAGCAGGCCCTCAGTGTAGGGATGCTGTGGATTGGAGTAGAGCTGGGAGACCGGGGCCTCCTCCACGATCTCGCCCCCATACATCACGAGAACTCGGTCGGCCAGGCCGGCCACCACCGCCAGGTCGTGTGTGATCCAGATGACGGCCGTCCCGAACTCCGCCCGGAGGTCCCTGATGATCTGGATGATCTGGGCCTGGATGGTGACGTCGAGCGCCGTCGTGGGCTCGTCGGCGATGATCACCCGAGGTGAGCAAGCGAGGGCCATGGCGATCATGACCCGCTGCCGCATCCCGCCGGAGAGCTCGAACGGGTAAGAGTCCAGCCTCCGCTTGGGGTCGGGGATGCCGACCATCGAGAGCAGTTCCTCGGCGCGGCGCTCCGCGGCCTCCTCTTTCATCTTTTGATGGATCCGCAGCGATTCGACGATCTGGACGCCCACCCTCAGCACCGGGTTCAGCGAGGTCATCGGGTCCTGGAAGATGAATCCGATCTTCCCCCCGCGCACCTGGCGAAGCTCATCGGCGGGCAAGGTGAGAAGGTCCTCCCCATCGAATATGGCGGTGCCGGAGACGATCTCGCCGGGAGGCATCGGGATGAGACGAAGTAGCGACATCATGGTCACGCTCTTGCCCGACCCGCTCTCGCCGACGATGCCCAGGAACTCGCCGTGGTGGAGATCGAAGCTGACTCCGTTGACCGCGTAGACCGTGCCGTCCTGGGTGTCGAACTGGGTGTGGAGGTCGTCGACGTCGAGGACGATCGGCCGCTCCAGAACCTCTGCCTCGTCACTCATGAGCGCTTCGTTAATCATTGGGTGGGAGGAGGGTAACGCCCCTGCTCCCCCCGCGCAGCGGGGGCTTCCTCCCCTGTGAAGCGAAGCGGAACGGGGCAGGTGGCTCGGCCCTTCTCCCCCTGCGAAGCGGGGGGAGTACCCGGCGTAGCCGGGGGAGGGGGGCAAGGCCGAGACGGAGGGGGCAACCCCCTCGTCCTCGCTGCGCTCGGCCGGTCCCCCCTCGAGAGGGGGACAAGGCCGGGGGTCAGAGCCGGTCCCAGACGTCCTGTTCCGCCATGTCGATGATGGTGTGGGCCATGGCCAGCGCCCCTTCGCGCAGCGCCTTCTCCCCGGTGGGGGTGATGGTGCACGCGGCGAAGTCGGCCTGGTGGTTGACCGCACCGCCGGAATCGAGCCCGATCATGGGATGGATGGAGGGAACCACCTGGCTCACGTTGCCCATGTCGGAGGACCCTCCGGACCTGCCCACCTCTTCCTCGGTGGGCAGCGGTCGGCCCAGAGCCGCCGAGTTGGCGGCGAAGAGCCCGGTCATCAAGGGGTTGTTCACCATGTTGTCGTAGGGGTGGTCCATCGGGTTGATCTCCACCCGGCAGCCGGTGGCATTGGCCGCGGCCTCGAAGCAGACTCTCACCTTGGGGATGAGCTGGGCGAGGCGCTCCATGTCCCCGGAACGGATGCCCCAGGTCGACTTGGTGTACTTGGCAATGATGTTGGAGGCGTCTCCACCGTGGTCGATGATGACGTGGACCCGGTCCTGGGCGAGCAGCGACTGACGCAGCGCCGACACGTTGACGTAGGCGAGGACGAAGGCATCCAGGGCGTTGATCCCTTCCTCAGGGGCAAAGGCGGCGTGGGACTCCTTGCCGTGGTACTCGACGGCGAAGCTCTCGCGGGCCTGGAACGAGGGGTCGAGCATGTCCCGGGGACTGGGGTGGATCATCATCGACGCCGCGGCGTCGGCAAAGGCGCCGGCGTTGATCAGTTCCACTTTGCCCCCACCCCCTTCCTCGGCGGGGGTTCCCAGCACGGTCACCCTGATGCCGAGGTCATCGACCAGGTCGGCCATCGCCACCCCGGCGCCGAGGGCGGAAGTGGCGATGATGTTGTGACCGCAGGCATGACCGACCTCGGGGAGGGCGTCGTACTCACAGCAGATGACGACGCGCGGGCCCTGCTCGCCGACTGTGGCCTCGAACGAGGTGTCCAGCCCATAGGCGGGGTAGGTGACGTTGAACCCATGCTCGCCGAGGAACTCGCCGAGACGCCGCGACGACTCGTACTCCTTGTATCCCAGTTCGGGGTTCTCGTACATCCACCTTGAGATCTCCCTGAGCTCCTCCTCGACCTTCTCGAATGTCTCGTCGGCTTGCTGTTTCCTGCTCATCGTCGTAACCGTACCAACACGGAACCTCAGGTAGTACGGCCCATATATGGGCCGAAACGCCTCCGAAAACCGAGATCGCGAAAAGATGTGACTGATCTGGTTGGACGGGCCGGGCGGGATGTGGCATGGTTCGTCTTGAAGAACCCGAAGGGTGCTCGGGAGCTGACTGTTAGTCGGCTGAGAGTCCCACTAGTGAGTGGAACGACCGGTATCACTTGAGTCTGGGTAATGCCAGCGCAAGGAGCCACTCATCGGGT
>DATKEA010000061.1:0-17243 GCA_035544615.1 Acidimicrobiia bacterium
CCCGTCGGCCACGGTCACAAGTTCGGACCGGCTCAGGCCGAAGCGTGGTCGCTGATCCTCCCGCCACTCGGTTGGACCATCGAGGACGCCGAGGCATTGGTTGCCGTTGTGGACTCCTGACGTCACAGGTGGCGGACGATGGCCTCGCCGAGCGCCCTCGCGAGTAATGCGCCGGGTTCGGGGGTAACCTCATCTGTAGCGTCGCAATCCTGGCGGGCTGCTCCGACTCCGACGAATCTGTATTGCCGACGGACGAGCAGCCAGCGTGTAAGAGGTCGATCACGCCGAACTCTCACAGCGCATAGCGCGCGCCGTCAAACCGCGAAATAACGCGGATCACCCGTCCGGGAACCGGCATTAGGCGCTCCCCGCCCCCTTTGGCCGAGGCCCCACGGTCACCGGGCTGAAAGGGTTGCCGACACTGGCTCGACAGGGGTGCGAAAACTCTAGGGTGGCGCCGACGACGCGGCGCCGATCAAATGGCTCAAACGATGCGGCGCTGGCTACTACCCGGCGAATCGATCTATAGGCAGCGGGGTTCATCTATTGGCAGGCAACTGGTCGCCTCTGGCGGGCGATTGAGCCAGAGTCCGAGTCAGGCCCCTCAACTACTCTCTGGCCAAATCACATGCGAGGCTTCATCGACTCCGACACTGAACGGATCTATTTCGAGTATTGGGGCGACGGCGGCGAGACGGTGATCCTGGGGCATGGCATGGGCGGGAATCATGCGGTCTGGTACCAGCAGGTCGCCTACCTGGCATCCCGATATCGGGTGGTCACATGGGACCAGCGTGGATTCGGACGGTCGACGAGCATCAGCGGAGACATCGGGCCGGTTCCATCCGTGGACGACATGGTGCGTCTGCTCGATCATCTCGAGATCGACATGGGTCATGTCGTCGGACAGTCGATGGGTGGCTGGTCCGCGCTCGGTTTCGCCATCGATCATCCCGACAGAACCATGTCGCTCGTTCTGGCCGACACGACCGCCGGGATCTTCACGCCACGGATCCGCCAGACGCTCGCCGACTACGGAAGGGAGATTGCCGGGGGACCGCCACCGGAGCAGCTGGCTCTTGGGCACCATCCGGCTGTCGGGTCGCAGCTACTCGGCGAGGACCTGGCCCAATCCTTTCTCTACAGCCAGTTGGGCAGTCTCACCGATCCGCCCGGACCGATGGCTGTCATCCCGCTGCTAATGACAACCGATCACACCGAGCGGGCGGGCGAGGTGAGGGCTCCAACGCTCTTCGTCGTCGGGGAGCACGACCCGATCTTTCCTCCCCCACTAATCGAAAGCGCCGCCGGATTCATCGAGGGAAGCACGGTGGCCATCATCGAGAACAGCGGTCACTCTCCGTATTTCGAACGTCCCCGACTCTGGAACGACGTCGTCGCCGGATTCATGCGAGACTCGTCTCCCGATCGGAGGGGAACGGAGTGACAGCAAAGCAGGTCGTCCCTGGCCTCTATCAGCTCAGTAACCAGGGGATCAACGCGTTCCTCGTCGACGATGCGAGCAACGGCCTCATCCTCATCGACTCTGGGTTCCCCAAACACGCCGAAGCGCTCGAGAAGGACATCCATTCGATTGGGCGTGAGCTCTCCGATCTCACTGCCATCCTCATCACCCATGCCCACCCCGACCACCTCGGGAACGCCGAGCGCCTGTCCGGTGGGACCACCCCTATCAGTCTGCACCCCGCCGACTGGGAGATCGCCCGGGCCGGGATCGTCTACCAGACCATGACAGCGACGCCGGGTCTGCTCAACGGCATCTTGTTTCGTTTGTTCATCGGGAAGAAACCCGCCGAATTCGCGAGCTTTGAACCAGACGTCGAGCTCAACGACGGTGACACGATCGACATCGCAGGAGGCATCGAGGTAATACACACTCCCGGCCACACCTTCGGCCACGTGTCTCTGAGGTGGAAAAGAGACCGTGGGCTTCTCATCACCGGCGATGCCGCAGCGAATCTGATGGGGCTCGGCTACAGCCTCGGCTACGACGACATCGAGGCGGGCAAGGCCAGCCTGGCCAAGCTGGCTCGCCTCGATTTCGAGGCTGCAGTGTTCGGGCACGGAAAGCCGATCCTGTCAGGTGCATCCCATAGGTTCGCTTCCAAGTTCGGCTGAGCCTGGAGACCACACTCGAGAACGAAGACTCGTCGGGCGGACCGAGAATCGGCTGATCGAATTGGCCTGACGCTCCGCCGGAGATCCATGCGCCACCCGACGTGGTCCTGCTGGCACCGTGACCGACGGCATCTTGTCGGCCGAGATCCCGAACGACCGCGAACCGCAAGGGTTTCCCGTCCGTATTGACTCTGACACCCGAAGACGGGTGAAGCGATCCACGGAGGCAGCATGACCCGCCGACTGCTCATTCTCTTGGCCGTTCTGGCCGCACTGATGGGGGTGGTCTCCGTTCCGGCGGGGGCCGACTCACACTTCCCGAGTTCTGTCTTTACGACTGGCCTGTCTGGTGCGAACGAAGTGCCGGCCAACGCCAGCGCGGGCTCCGGCTTCGGCTCGGTGACAGTGTCTGAGGACGGGACTGCCCTGGACTTCCGGCTCTATGTGAACGACCTCGACGACGTCACCATGGCCCACATACACGTCGGTGGCCCCGACGAGAATGGCCCGGTGGCAGCTTTCCTGTTCGGACCGGAGAATCCGGGGGTGGCGGCAGATGGCCTCATCGCCGAAGGCACCATCACCGAAGCAGACTTGATCGCCACCGCCGGGGTCTTCGACGGCTCCATGGCCCAGCTCATCCAGCTCATGGAGGGCGGCGAGACGTACGTGAACGTTCACACCGAGACCCTTCCTGCCGGTGAGATCAGAGGACAGCTCGAGCTGGCCTCGTTCAACTTTGGGGCCGGGCTGTCTGGTTCCAGCGAGGTTCCGGCAGTGCCAACAAGTGGCACGGGCTTCGCCGCTCTCAGCAGCAACGCGGGGCAGACGGCCATTAACTACACACTTCTCACCTATGGCCTGGTGGATGTGGCTCAGGCCCATATCCACATCGGAGCACCGGATGTGAACGGACCGGTGGCGGCATTCCTGTTCGGCCCGGCCGCTCCGCCCGTCACCTCCGACGGCATCCTTGCTCAGGGGACGATCACCGAAGCAGACTTGATCTCCACAGCTGGCGTGTTCGACGGAACGATGGCCACTTTGATAGACCATCTTCGGTCGGGTACTGCGTATGTGAACGTCCACACCGTTGCCAACCCCGCAGGGGAGGTCCGCGGTACGGTCGAAGGGCACGAGCGTGGTATTTCCGGTGCCCGCTTCATCGACGATGACGCGAGTGTTCACCAAGGGGGTATCGAAGTCATCGCCGCTGCCGGGATAACGGTGGGTTGTAACCCTCCCGCCAACGACGAGTTCTGCCCCACCGATCAGCTGACGAGGGGCCAAGGGGCGGCGTTCTTCCGTCGTGCGCTCAACCTGCGACCCAGTGCGGACGACTTCTTCACTGACGACGCGGGCTCGGTCTTTGAGGACAGCATCAATGCCATTGCCCAAGTGGGCATAACGCAAGGATGCAACCCACCCGACAACGACGAGTTCTGCCCGGTTGACGGCACCACTCGGGCAGAGTGGGCAACGTTCATGGTGAGAGCCCTGGGGCTGACGGCCGGTGGAGGCGACAACTTGTTCACCGACGACGATTCCAGCGTCCACGAGGCCAACATCGACCGTCTGGCCACGGCGGGCATCACCCTCGGGTGCAACCCCCCCGACAACGACCTGTTCTGCCCTAACGACACCGTGACCCGGCAGCAGGCTGCTTCGTTCTTCGTCCGGGCCATGGGATGGAGGACGTTCTCGCCCTGACAGGCGTCGAGGACTTTGAATCGGGGAGGGACGGCCGTGCCCTCCCTCCCCGATTCGTCGTGTCAACGCTGCCAGAGCTTCTTTCCTGGTTTTGACTTCGGATCGCCCGAGCGCCGTCACGCCGGGTCGAGCAGGGACCACGACAGGTATTGTCGGGTGCCCGGCAGGAGAGAGGCGTCTTGGAGATCGGTTTCATAGGTCTGGGTGACATGGGTCGAGGGATCGTCCCCAGGCTGCTGGCCGCTGGTCACCACGTCACCGGCTGGAATCGGACCGCAGCCAAGGCCGAGTCGCTCATCGAGCTTGGAATGGTGTGGGCCGACACCCCCCGTGACGTTGCCGGGAAGACGGAGATCGTGTTCTCGATAGTGACCGACGCCGCAGCCGTTCGGTCGGTCGCCCTCGGTGACGATGGCGTGATTGCGGGCCTGGACGCCGGGTCGGTGTATCTAGACATGAGCACCATCGACCCGGAAGCCAGTCGGGACATCAGCTCCCGATTCGCTGCCGCGGGTCTCACGATGCTCGACGCACCCATCTCGGGCAGTCCTATCACTTTGGAGCAGGGAACCGCGTCCACCATGGTCGGCGGAGACCGCGCCGCGTTCGAGCGGGTCGAGCCGGTGCTCCACGACATCGGCTCCAAGGTGAGCTACATCGGTGACAGAGGAGCTGCGGTCCAGATGAAGATCGCCATCAACCTCACCCTCATCGTGGAGATGGTGGCGTTCTGTGAGTCGGTGGCCCTGGCGGAGAAGGGCGGTGTAGCCCGCGAAGTCGCCGTCGACGCCATGTTGAAGAGCGTCGTGGCCTCGCCGGTGATGGGATATCGGGGGCCTTTCATCCTCGAGGGGAATATGCCGGACAAGCCGCTTGCCGACGTCGGCCTGCAACAGAAGGACATGATCCTCGCCCTCGAGGTCGCCCGGCGTCAGGGATCACCCGCACCACTCGCGGCGGTGGCCAACGAGCTGCTCAACGCGTGCCGGGGGCGGGGGATCGACCATCGCGACTTCGTGACGGTCTTCGACGTGTACCACCTGCTCAGCGGGATGTCGTGATGGAGCCGTACCGAACCAGGCTCGACGATGTGCCCCTGGTCCCTGGCCTGCGCAGGGACGAGGGTTGGGTGGACATGCAGGTCCAGTTCCTGGTCGACAAGCACGCCGCAGGCTCAGATGACTTCCTCCTCGGTTGGACCGTTCTCCCACCGGGGGCGAGACACGACCGCCATCGCCACCACGAGGCCGATGAGTTCTTCATCGTGCTACAGGGCTCGGGGATGATCTACACCGACCAAGAGAGCGAGCCGGCCGGGAAGGGAGACGTCGTCTTCACCCCGCGTGGCCACTGGCACGGGTTCGACAACACCGGCGACGAAGACGTGGTCCTGGTCTGGGGCTGGAGCGGGGCCGGTGCGCTGGAGGACACCGGCTACGAGACCGGGGAGCTCTCGTGACGGGATCGACGTGGTCCGGGTGGGACGATCCGGCCGTGCGCGACGGGATGCGCCGCATGTTGGAGCATCGATCCGAGTATCTCGACAGGGGTGAGAGAACCATCGGCTGGAAGCTCGGCTTCGGAGCGCCGGTCTGGCTGGAAAAACTGGGACTCACTGGCCCTCTCGTCGGATTCCTCCCCGAGTCGAGACAACATCATCCGGGAGCAACCGTTTCCTGCCAGGGGTGGGTCAAGGCGGTCGCCGAGCCCGAGATAGCGGTTCACCTGGGCCGGGACGTCGACGACCCGGCGCGGGCCGCCGAGGCGATTTCGGGGCTGGGGGCGGCGATCGAGCTCGCCGACATCGACGCTCCGCCGGAAGACATTGGAGACGTGCTCGCCGGGAACATATTCCACCGGGCCGTGATACTCGGAGAGCCCGACCCAGATCGGGCCGGAGGCGACATCGGCGGTCTGCGGGCACGGGTGACGAGGGACGGAACGGAGGTGGCCGACACCACCGATATCGAAGCGTTGACCGGTGGCATTGTCACGATTCTGGGTCATGCCGTCGCCCTGCTCGGCGCAGCGGGAGAGACATTACGCGCCGGTGAGGTGGTCATCATGGGATCGGTGACGCCTCCGTTGCCCGTGCAACCCGGGAATGAGATCTCCTTCGAGCTGGCCCCGCTCGCTCCGATTTCGGTGCGGGTCTAGTGGTCTGTCGTTGAAATAGGGCGAGGGTGTCTCCGAGTCATCGGCGTGATCTGGCAAGGAGAAAAGCGCAGTCGCAGCCGGAGCTGCGGCGAGCATTTTGGACGCAGCCAGGGGCGTCGAGGGCCGGAGAGACACCGCCAGTGTTTCTGCGACGGGCCACTAGCGCCCAGCGCTCTGGATCGCCTGCCACACCCGCGCTGCGTTGAGCGGGAAGCTCAGAGAAAGCACCCCATGCGGTCGAAGGGCATCGTGGACCGCGTTGAGGATGGCCGGGGGCACGCCGATGCAGCCGGTTTCACCGGTCCCTTTCGCTCCCAGTGGGTTGGAGGGAGCAGGGTGGACCAGACGACGTGTCGTCAGGGGCATCGGCTGGGTGGCGTTCGGGATGAGATAGCTCATCATGTTGGCGGTGAGGAGTTGCCCGTCGTCGTCGTAGACCACACACTCGAGCAATGCCTCGCCGATGCCCTGCATCACAGAGCCGTGCACCTGGCCCTCGACCACCATGGGGTGGATCACATTCCCGCAGTCGTCCACTACCACCAGTTGGAGCAGGTTCACCTGTCCGGTGTCCAACTCGACCTCGACGACGGCAGCATGAGTGCCGTACGGGAAGGTCTGGGCCCCAGGGGCGAACATCTCCTCGGACCACAGATCGATGCCGAGGGACTCGGCATGTGCCACAACCTCGGCGATGGTGACTTCAGAGCCGGGCGAGCCCACCACTCTGAACGCGCCTTCGACCAGTTCGACATCTGCCGCGGCGGCCTCCATCAGATCGGCTGCTGCGCGGACGGCCCGTTCTCTCACCTCGGTTGCAGTCCGGAGCACCGCCGACCCGCCCACCTGCAGAGACCGGCTGCCGAACGACCCGACCCCGTCTGACACCTCGGCAGTGTCACCGGCGTAGAAGACGATGCGGTCGAGCGGCACGGAGAAAACCGATGCCGCGATCTGGGACCAGACGGTGCGATGCGCCTGCCCTGCGGGCGTGGAGCCGGTTCGGACCACCACCGAACCGTCTGCGAGCAGCTCGACCTTGCCCCATTCCCCGGAGTCGACGGCCCCACCGGCTCGCTCGATGAAACAGGCGATGCCGATGCCGATGGGGTCTGCCGCGGCGTCACGTCTGACCCGCTGTTCCTCCCGCCAGCGGTCGACGTCCAAGGTCTCCAAGGCGAGATCGAGGGCTGCCGCGTAGTCGCCCGAGTCGTAGATCGCTCCGGTGTGGCTGGTGTAGGGGAGATCGGTGGCCGGGATGAGATTCCTGGCGCGCACCACCTCCGGCAGCATTCCCAACTCGGCGGCGAAGGCGTCCACCGCCCGCTCGATGGCGATGGCGGCCTCGGGCCGGCCCGCCCCCCGGTAAGGGCCGGTGGGAGCCTTGTTGGTGACGGCGACGCGCACCCGAACCTGGAGATGCTCGATGTCGTAGGGGCCCTGCGCCACGAGCTGGGAGAAGGTGGGGACCCGGTCTCCACTGGCCGGATACGCCCCGACATCGCCGAGGATGTCCGAGGACACGAAACGGATAGTCCCGTCTTCGTCGCCTCCGATGTCCACCCGGACCGTCTGACCCCGGCCATGTGTCCCGGATTGGAGCTGTTCTCGCCGCCCCTGCAGCCAGACGACCGGCCGGCCCAAGTCGAGGGCTATCGCGGCTACCACCGCGTACTCGGCGTAGAACGGGCCCTTCGTCCCGAACGCGCCGCCGACCTCGGGCACCCGCGCCCTGATCTTTCCGGGTGCGATGCCGAGGAGAGGCCCGAGGAGCCGTGGGAGCCTCCAAGGCGCCTGATGGCCGCACCAGACCTCCCAGCCGTCGCCGGCGGGTCTCACGAGGATGGCGAGCGGTTCGATGGTCACGGGGGACAGCCGGGGGATCTCGATCTCCACCGACGTCTGCCGGGCCACCTCGGGTCGAGGGCCGGTGCTCCCGACGGTCTCGTCGAGGACCAGGTTGGTACCCGATTCCGGGAAGAGCAGGACCCGGTCGCCTAGAGCCGACGTGACATCGGTCACGGCGGCCAACGGGTCGATGTCGACCCAGATCTGCTCGGCGGCATCCACCGCCTGCGCAGCCGTCTTCGCCACCACCACCGCTATCGGATCGCCAACGTGACGCACACGCTCCCGCGCCAGGGCGGGCTGGCCCATGCCCCTCGCCTCGGGAGCTCCCGGGCCCTGTTCAGAGGGGAGGTCGGGGACCCCGAGGTTGTCCGCTCGGTACGCGGCGACCACCCCGGGCATCGCCAAGGCTTCGTCGAGTGCGGGCGGCTCGAACGTGCCGTGGGCGATCGGGCTCCTCACGAACGCGCAGTGCAACGTGTTGGCATCCACCAGGTCAGCCACATATGCCCCCGAGCCCGTGAGGAGGGGCCCGTCCTCCAGCCGCAGCGGCGAGTCGCCGAGCTCGATCATCCGAACAGACGGCGTGCGTTGCCGGCGAGGATCGCCTCACGTTGCGACGGCTCGAGCCCCGGCACCGAATCGACCAGAGCCACCGGGTCGTCGTCACCCATCTCGAACGGATAGTCGGTCCCCACCAGCACGTGGTCTGCCCCCATCGAGTCGATCAGGAAGCGGAGGACTCCGGGGCTGTGCACCACTGTGTCGACGTAGAGGCTGCTCAGATACTCGCTGGGCAGACGGCCGGCCTGCTTGGCGGTCAACTCCGGCTTCGCCTCGTAGCCACGGTCGAGACGTCCGATCTGGAAGGGGACGAAACCGCCCCCGTGCACCGCGCACATCTGGAGGCCGGGGAATCGGTCGAAGACACCGGAGTACATCAGCCCGGCGAGGGCGATGGTTGTCTCGGCGGGACGGCCCACCGAGTTGTCCATGAAGTAGCGGTCGAGGGTCACGCCGCTCAGCGGCGCCATCGGGTGGAGGATGACGAAAGCGCCCAAGGCCTCGGCTGCCTCCCAGACCCCGTCAAGCCCGGCCCGGTCGAGCCAGTCGGGCCCGACGGTGGTGGCGATCTGCACGCCGACCATCCCCAAATCGCTGATCGCCCTTTCCAGCTCTTTGGCGGCCGCCGTCGGGTCCTGCAGGGGGATCGTGGCGACGGCGCGGAGACGGGACGGCTCCTGCGCCGCCTCCTCGGCGAGACAGTCGTTCTGCGCCCGGGAGAACGAGAGGCCTTCCGGGCGGGCGAGGTCGTAGCCGGTCAGGTCGATCCAAGGGGCGAGGAGCTGGACGTCCACCCCCATCCGGTCCATGTCCCCGATTCGCTGTTTGAGGTCGCCGAGGCTGTCGCGCATGGGAGCGGTGGTGAATCCGCCGTTGAATTGGACACAGGTCCCTTTGGGCGTGTCCAGCAGGTCGGCCCCATGACCGGACGCCGATCGTTCCAGCCAGGCACGGAACGTAGGTGGGATGCAATGGGCGTGGACGTCGAAGGTCATATGGTTTCCGTCAGTCCAGTGCCGGCATTCTGTCGAGCACACATGCCGCGACGTGGCCCCGCCCCGGCATCGTCATCTCGACCTCGGGCCCGGTTTGGAAGGCGACGCGGACTCTTCTCGTCTCCGGGTTCACGTCGAGGAGCGCCTCGCGCGCAGTGACTAACGGGTCGGCTTGGAGCCAACCGTGAGATCGACTCGGTGGCAGACCACTAGACCTTCGCCCAGTAGTCGCCGGACGTCTTGGACTCGGTGAGCGCCTCCGCAGTCTCGAATCCAGGGGCCATCGAGGCGTCAGTTCCGGCGAGAACCTCGTGGTGCTCGATGTTGAGCAAGCGGAGCCAGCTCTGCTGACCCATGGTCAGACCGATGAAGCACCCCAACTCGACCAGCTCGGCTTCGGTGAAGTGTTCGTAGAGTCGCTCCCAGAACACATCGTCGGTCTCGAGATGCCAGGCGATCGCCTCGGCATAGGCGAGAGCGGCTTTCTGCTTGTCGTTGTACTCGGTGGACGTCTCGAAGTTGAGCAGGTCGTCGTACTTGCCCTCGCTCAGACCCAGCTTCCTACCCTGTTCAGACCGTTGATTTCCGCAGTACTCGCACTTCACCGATCGCGATACGTATACCCGACAAAGCTCTTTGATCGGATGATCGACGATCCCCTCACGGAACAGGTTCTTCCAACTGTCGGCGAAGAACCAGAAGGCGGCGGGGACGTGGGCGCGAATCGCCGAGCTCTCGGGGCGGGGGGTTCCCTCCCGGGCGCAACGCTCCATCTCGGACCGCATCTCGGGGGTCATGTCGTCGAGAGGTACGTAGGCGATTCGTTGTTTGCTGCCCATGGGTGGCTCCTTCCAAAGCTCGCAGATCTGAGTCTAGGGGAATCTCCAAGAGCAATCGATTGTGCAAGAGCAATCGATAGTGGGAAAGCAGTTATGACAGCTCAACGCTGCAGACCGATGAGGATGACGCCTCCGGCGACGAGGACGACGCTCAGGGCCACCCACCGGTCGATGCGCTCCTCGTGCCGGATGAACAGCCACCCCAGGATGAGGGCCCAGATCCCTTGCGTCCCTTGCAGCGCACCGACCAGCCACGCTTCGAGATAGGAGAAGGCAGCGAACTGTGTGATCAGCGCTCCGCTCATGGCAACGCCGGAAGCCACGAACCACCAGGGGACATGACGGAGGTTCTCGCTGACTCGGCGTCCGATGCGGCCAGAGATACTGTCGATGAGGATCACGACGGCGAGAGCCGCCGCGGTACCGATCAGGGCGCCGAGCACTGCGTCGTCGTACCGGGACAGCCCCCACTTCTTGACGACGAAGCCGAGACCGAAACAGACAGGGGCCGCCGCGGCAAAGAGGAATCCCAGCCGCAGAGAGCGGGCGTCGGCTGGAGCCGCCACCCCGTCGAGAACCGAGGTCGGTATGGCGCGGGCAAGGACCAGAGCGAGGAGACCGGCGATGATGATCATCCCGCCCACAGCGTCGAGCAAGCCGACTTTCTCATCGAGGACGAGCCAACCGGCGAGCGCAGCCACCAGCGGAGTGCCCGTCATGAACGCGCTGCTTCGGGTTGCCCCCACCAAACGCACGGCTCGCAGGTTGGCGAAGCGGCCCATCAGCGAGCCGAGCACCCCACCCACAGCGAGGCCGATGACGCCGGCCGTGTTCCATCGCGGTGCGGTCACGGTCAACGAGACGAGCCCCAGGACGATCACGTTGACCAGGATCGTCATCAGCACGCCGTCGTCTTGGGGACGGTGTCTCTGCCCGACCCGGGCGAGCACCGACCCGATGGCGAAGAGCGCCCCGGTGAGGAGTCCGAAGAAAACTCCGATCAAGGATTCACTCGTGTCTCGAGTCGGCCGTCAGCTTCTCTTTCAGCCAGCGGAAGCTGGCCGGTCCCCAGTCCGATTGGTATTTGAAGGCGCAGTGGCCCGCGTCGGCGTAGATCCGCGCCGTCCGGCTGGTGACCGGCCCGCTCTCCAGCATGAAGTAGATGTTCCCGATCGGCGCCAGATGGTCGTGCTTGCCGTTGATCATCAGGACCGGCTGGGTGATGCGGTCGACGAGGCCGAGCTCCGACAACGCCCATGTCTTGAATCGCTCCTCCTCCAGCTCCCGGGTGGTCGGGCTGAACGAAGGCGGGCCGTCCGGCTCCCCGAACCGCCATTCCGCCCTCCGGTTGGCGTGGGCGACGAATTCGTCCATCTCTTCATCAGTCATCCGGTAGCCGAAGGGGTGACCGGCGTTGGCGACCACCGCACTCACCTTCTCGGGGACTGTGCCGGCGAGCTGCATGACCGAGTAGCCGCCACGGCTGATCCCGAAGGCGCCGATGCGATCGCCGTTGACCTCGGGACGCGATGCCAGATAGTCGATCGCGGCCTCCCAGGCCGTCACCGAGTCGGGCGACCACGGGAAGGGGTTCTCGCCGGTGGCGGGCCCATCCATGACCACCGAGGCGAGACCGTTGTCGAGTGCCAGCTCGGCAGCCCAACCGCGGTCCTCTTTGAAGACGTCGGCGCCACACATCACGAGGACGCCGGGCACCGCCCCGTCGGGTTTGGCCGGAGCGCGAAAGTGAACCCTGACGGTCTGACCTTCGTGGGGCACGTCCACCACTTCGAGCGAAGGGTCGAGATGGATGCAGGCCTTGCGGTAGGCGCGGGCACACGCCTCGCTGATCTCGGCCTTGACGTCGGTGATCTCTCCCGGGAACCTCCCGATGGCGTAATAGGTCTTGGCCATGAGATAAGAGCGGCGTGCCGCTTCGTGGTCACCCGAGCCCTCCAGCCGGTCGCCCTCCTCCTCATGCTTCTCGCCGACGCTTTGCCACACGGGCACCCAGAGGTCCTGGGTCGTTCCCTCGAGCCGGGCAACCGTCTCGCGAAGCTCGTCGACGTCGTCGATCATCGAGAGCCAGCGGCGATAGAACCCGCCGTGCTCGACGACGAACGGGTCCTCGGAAGGGGTGAACCCCAACTCTGTCATCAGTGCTCCTTTCGCCGGCTCAGCGCCGAGCTCGAATCATGGCGACCCGCAGGCTCTCCTCGGGCTCGAGGATGTACACGCCGCCGTTGACCCGGTCGGTGACGAAGAAGTTGAGGTCTTCGTCGACGAACAGGTCGTTGATCTGGATCGCCTGCTGGTCGGGAGGGCAGCGCGGGATGTAATAGGCGACTTCTCTCGGCTCGTCGGGGTTCGCGATGTCGTAGACCCGCAGCCCCGCGTTGAAGTAGGTGGCGAAGATCAGGGTATCGCTGCGGTAGCTGGCGGGCCGGTTCTCGTGGAGGCAGTGGGCTCCGTAACGCAGTCCGCGGAGACAGAACTCCTCACCCGGGGTCGGGCATATCGATTTGACCTCCGGATGGGCCTCGTCGGCGACGTCGACGATCCGGATCATGTGGGGAGGGCCCTGGCAGTCGTTGAAGGTGGGCTCGTCGGTCACGACCACAAGGCCGCGCGACGGGAGGGGAAGACAGGTGTGTGTGTGCCCGCCGACGACCCAGTTGAGATGGGAGACAACCTCGATGTTGTCCAGGTCGGAGATGTCGAGGATGACCATGCCCGAGTCCCAGAATCCGAGATAGGCGCGGTCCCCTGATACCAGGGCGTGGTGCACAGACCTTTTCTCGGTGTCGGGCCAGGTCCTCTGCTCGCCTTTGGCCATACCGGGCCACGACCAACGGGCGCGTTCTACCGGTCGCTCTGGATTGGCGAGGTCGACCACCACCCAGATTCGCTCGGTGAAGCCCTCCGGAGTCGCCGACACGTACGCAAAGCGGCCGCCCTCCCAGACGATGCGATGGACTCCCTGGCCGGTGGAGTCCCAGAAACCGATCTCCCTCGGATCGAAGGGGTCTGTCAGATCGAGGACAGCCACACCGACACGGTCGGGTTGTCCCCCCCTGAAAGCCTCGTGATTCACCAGCAGCAAACCGTCTGCCGTCTGCACCTTGTGGGTGTGGGCACCGGGTGGTGCCTCCACCTGATGAACGAGGCCAGGCGATGTTCGATCGGAGATGTCGAGAATGCTCGTCCCCATTCCGCTCGGCCCGAAGTGGGCGACGAATAGGGCGTCCCCTTGACGCATCACCTGCATGCCGTCGCCATAACCACCGAGATCGGAGGTTCCGACGAGGCGGAGGCCGGAGGTCTCCTCGCCGTGCACGCAATCGTTTGTAGCAGATCGCGGGCATGCCGGCAGCAATTGGGCCGTCCTCGGGGGGCGCAGGCGTTGCGGGCGGTAAGCTGCGAACAGCGAACAGGGACAAGCCCAAGGCACACATGACAAAACGGGTGACACTTCGGGACGTCGCCCGTGAGGCGGACGTTCACATTTCGACTGCGTCGCGCGCGCTCAACCCGAAGACACGGGCGATCGTCAACCGCGACACCGTGGAGCGAGTTCTCGAGACCGCGGCCAGGCTCGAGTACCGCCCCCACCCGCTGGCACAGGGTCTTCGCACCAACCGCACGATGTCAGTCGGCATGGTCATCCCGGATATCGAGAACCCCCTGTTCGGCCCAGTAATCGCCGGTGCGGAGCAAGTCCTCGGCGGCGAGGGCTACTCGCTGCTGATCACCAACACCGACATCAGCGAGAGCCAGACCAGCGCCGTCGTGGAGGCGCTCCTGGAGCGCCGTGTCGACGGGATCATCCTGGCGACCGCCTCGCGGTCGGACGATGTGATCCGGGATCTCGCCGAGCGCGGTGTCCACATGGTGCTGGTCAACCGATCTACCGAGGGGATTCCGGTGCCCGCCATCCTCGCGGACGACCTCACCGGGATCGCGCTGGCTGTCGATCATCTCGTACAGCTCGGGCACACTCGAATCGGGCATGTCGCAGGCCCCCAGCACCTGTCCACCGGTTTGGGACGTCATCAGGCGTTTCTCACCCGGATGCAGAGCCTCAACCTGGCGATCGATTCGTCGGCGGTCGAGGAGTCGACCTGGTACCAGGTCGACCCCGGATTCAAGGCGGCGCGGACCCTGCTGGAACGACGCCCTGACCTCACTGCCATCGTGGCCGCCAACGACCTCATCGCCCTGGGCTGCTACCGAGCGGTTCGCGAGTCGGGCCGGGAGGTGGGTGTCGACGTCTCGATAACCGGATACAACGACATCCCCCTTCTCGACTTGATGCAGCCGCCGATGACGTCGGTGCGTGTGCCCTACCGCCAGATGGGGGTGGAGGCGGCGAACGCTCTCTTGGAGATGATGGCGTCGGGGTCGCCTGCGGGGCGCCCGATCTCGATCCGTCTCACGCCGGTTCTGTCGGTCAGAGAGTCAACCGCTCCACCCGCCTGACGCGAGTGTTCGAGCGTCATCGCACGGTGGTGTCAGCGGTCAGCCGGCCGGTTCAGGACAGTCCGTCCGAGACCTCACGGTTCTCCGACTCGACCTCTCGACCCGCGGCGTGAGCTTCCTTGGTGAGCAGCGCGGCGAAGTCCTGGTCGCCGTAGCCGAGACCGATGCCCTCGACGATGATGGCGTGGACCAATGCCGCCGTCGGCACGGGCACATTGAGCGCGGTGGCAGTGGTCAGCCCCAACTCGAAGTCCTTGCGGAGCAGGTGCCATGTGAAGGTCGGCGAGTAGTCGAGGTTGACGTATGCGGGGGTCTTGTACCTGGTGAAGGTCGAGCCGACGACCGAGTCATTGAGGAACTCGAACAGGTCTGCCCGCGACACGCCCGACGCCTCGGCCAGCACCGAGATCTCCGCCATCGATTGCGCGACGATCCCGAGCAGCAGGTTGTGACAGATCTTCACCAGCCGCGCCTCGTCCTCGGTGCCGACGTAGGTCACCTTGCGGCCGAATTCCTCGAGGTATGGCAGGGCCTTGGCGAATGCAGTCTCAGGCCCGGAGGCAACGACCGTGAGCTTGCCCGCGGCCACGACCTTGGGGTTGCCGCTCACCGGAGCTGCGAGCACTTCGGTGCCCACCTCGGCCGCCTTGGAGCGCAACGTCTTGGACGTCTCCGGGTCGATGGTCGTCGAATCGACGATGACGGCCGGCCGGGCGTCGGGACGGGAGAGAACACCCTCGGGGCCGACGGTGACATCGAGGACGTCTTCGGGGCCGCCGACCATGATGAAGATCAGATCGAGGTCGGCGAGATCGGCCGGCGTGTCCACGACTGTGGCCCCATATTCGGCAAGGGCCTCGGCCTTGGCCCGGGTCCGGTTGTGGACCGATACCTCTGTGCCGGCCTCGAGGAGACGTTTGACCAGGGCCGAGCCCATCCTCCCGGCCCCTATCCAGCCGACTTTTTCTCCGGTCATGATCGGTGGTTCCTCCACATTCGCATCGTTTTTGTACTCGACCGGCCGACGTGCGGTCGGTCGAACCTGAGAGCCGATGAATGCTCAGTCAGGAAGCTGTCGGATCCATCTGGCCTCGAGTTTGACGCCGGCATCGCTGATCAGGTTGTAGACGGGACAACGTGCCTCGGTCTCCTCGACGACCTCGCGAAGTCGCTCCTCCGACTCCTCGGTTGTGACTGTTGCCTCGAGGCGTACCGTCTGGAAATGGGGTCTCACGGCGCGATTGCCGAGACGTCCCCTGATATCGATTGTGAACTCACCAGCGAAGGTGATCGACTCATAGCTGAAGCCGAGCTCGGTCGCGGTCCGATGGAATGTCACCGACTCACAACCGCACAGCGCCCCCAGCACCGTCTGTAGCGGAGACGGGCCCTCCCCGGTGCCACCGTGGGCCACCGGCTCGTCCGTGGTCAGAAAACCGAACTCTCCACAGTCGATGTCGGTGCGCATGTCCCCGTGATTGATCGCGGTGAGCGTCTTGCGACGCAGCAGCGGTTCTGCGGAACTGGCGTCTGAGATGATCTCGGTCGACATGTCTCCTCCTGTATCAGCGCCTCTTCGCACCCAACAATCGATTGCAGCCCCAGCCTAGCGCCGGTCGGCTTCGTGGTTGCCGGCGCCGCTGGCTCGATCGCTGTTTGGTTGCCACCCGATCCCGGCCCTAGGATCGAATCGGCCCTTCCGGACAGGGAATGACGGTATGGTCGTCATCCCATATTCGAGACGGGAGGGAAACCCAACAGGCTACGTTTGTCGGCGAACCTCTCCACTCTCGGCTACAAACGATTGGCGGAGACGATAACGTTGCCGTGACAAGGGCACCGATCAAGACGGTCGGGGCCCGCGATGAAGAAGATGAACAGCAACCGGTTGCCCCCGCAAACAGTGCGGGGACCTGCAACACGAGGAGGAGCAGGAATGAAAGCGTGGAAGAAATTGGCCACGATCCTCACCGTCTTGGCCATGCTGGTGGCAGCGTGTGGAGACGAGGCGGGGGATACCACTACAACCGCCGATGGAGGTGGCACCACCGAGCCGGCGACCGATACCACGGTCGGAGGAGACACCGAGACGACGATGGCTGAGGCGGAAGGCGAGCCCATCGTGGCCGCAACCTCATTGCCGTTGACTGGTGACTTCTCGATCCCGGCACAGAAGCATCTCGATGGTTACCAGCTTTGCGTCAATGTGATCAACGACCGAGGTGGGATCCTGGGTCGGCCGATGGAGTTGGAGTTCGAAGACAACCAGTCCGACCAGGAGATCGCCGTGACCCAGTACGAGCGCATGGTGGCTGAGGCGGACATCTTGTTTGGGACGTTCTCCAGCCTCCTCACCGGCCCGACTTCGGCGATCGCCGAGCAGAACGGCATGGTGTACCCGGTCCCGTCGGGTGGCGCCCAGCGGATTTGGGAAAGAGGGTTCGAGAACATCTTCTACTTCCAAGCCCAACCCGCCGAGGGCATCGGCACCGCCGCGGTGAACGCCTTGCTC
>DATKEA010000062.1:0-34780 GCA_035544615.1 Acidimicrobiia bacterium
GGTCCTGGTGACCTCGCGGGCGCCTCTCCGCATCAGCGGAGAACAAGAGATGCCAATCCCTCCATTGGGCCTGGTCGAGCCAGGTGAGACGAGCGGGCTCGACGCCGCCGAGTCAGAGGCTGTTCGCCTGTTCGCCGACCGAGCGATGTCGGTCCTCCCTGACTTTCGGATCACCGAGCAAATCGTCTCCGTCGTAGCCGAGCTGGTGCGTCGGCTCGACGGTCTTCCCTTGGCCATAGAGTTGGTGGCGTCGAGACTGCGGCTGCTGCCGGTCGAGCAGATCCTCGACCGCCTCGATGCCCGCCTGCTGAGCTCGGGCTCGGTAGATCTGCCCGAGCGGCAACGGACTATCCACGGCGCCATCTCCTGGAGCCACGACCTGCTCACCGAGCCGGAGCGGAAGCTGTTCGCCCGTTTCTCGGTGTTCTCCGGTGGGGCGAGACTGGAACAGGTCGAAGTCGTGTGCGGGCCCTCGGAGGACCTTGGCGACGACCTGATCAACGTCCTCTCCCGGCTCGTCGATCACAGCCTGATCAGAAGGGTCGACACCGACGGTCATCCCCGGCTCCGGATGCTGCACGTGATCCGGGAGTACGCCGCGGAGCGTCTGGAGGAGTCGGGCGAGGCAGACGACTTGGCTCGTCGGCATCTCGACGCCTACACCGAGTATGTAGAGATGGCGGCCCCTGAGCTGCTGCGAAAGGACCGCAAGGAGTGGCTCGATTTGCTCGAGCACGACCACGACAACATCCGTAATGCCCTCGATCGGGCCGTCTCGGCCGGCGAGGTGGATCTCGCTTACCGTCTCACCGCCGCCGCATGGAGGTTTTGGCAGGCGCGTGGGCATCTCCACGAGGCCCGCCGATGGCTCGATCGTGTCCTTGCTCTGGAGGGAGGGCATCTGAAGCTCCGGGCCAAGGCTATGGAAGCCCTCGGCGGCATCCTCTGGTGGCAGGACGACATGGGTGCCGCGGCCAGGATCTACAAGGAGACTCTGGAGATCCAGAAGACCCTGGGCGACCTGTCCGAGATAGCCAACGGCCTCTACAACTGCTCCCTGGTCGAGGTGTTCGGTGATGCCCAGGACCCCGAGGCCGCGGCGGCCGCTCTGGACGAGGCAGAGAGCCTCTACCGAGGGCTGGACAGCGTGGGCGGCCTCGGTGACGTGGAGTGGGCCAGAGGCAACGTGACCGCCTACGGGTTCGACGACCTGCCCGGCGCCATCGAGCACATGGAGCGAAGCATCGAGTACTACCAGCAGGCCGGCAACGAGTTCGGCATGGGCTGGGGACTATTCGAGGTGGGGGAGATGGCTCGTCGCATAGGCGACTACGAGCACGCCTGGCCCTACGTCCAACGTGGGTTAGGACTGTTCGCCGAGCACCGTGACGTGAGCGGTGTGGTCCTCGCCCTGGCCTCGGCGGCCGGGCTGGCCCTCGATCTCGGTGACGTCACCCGTGCCCAGCGCCTCGGCGGTGCCTTCCACGGGCTGCGCATCACGTCCGGCACCGAGATTGTCAGAAGTGACCTGAACGCAGTCGAAGGGCTCGAGTTCGAGACCCTCGAGGCGCTCACCGGAGAGGCCGCCATTCCCTATCGCGAGGGACGGGCTATGAGCATCGACCAGGCGGTTGACTATGCCCTGGGAGGGCCAACGGATCGCTGAGCCTGCTATTCGAAGTTGACGACTGCCCACACCAGCAGGGCGAGGAACCCCGCCGAGAGCACCATTAGCACCCAACTGACCACGACCACCCCGTTGAGGAACCGTCTCGCTCCCCGATGATTCTGGATCAAGATGTATATGGCGATCACGGCCCCGACAACCGCGGTGATGAGGACCACCACGTTTTCCTCGAACAACCGGTTTAGGAACAAGCCGGCGACGGTTCCCACACCGAACCCGGAGAGAAACCCGACGACGACGTCGTGAATTCGCCACCAGATCGGTGTCGTCTCGGGTACTGATGATGTGGGCATCGTCTCGTCTCGGCTTTGATTGTGGGTCTGAGCCCGGGAGGAGTAGTCCGGCGGTCGCCACCGAATCTACCAAGGTCGGCTCGTGATCGGCCAGTTCCGTCCCCCTTCCTCTGTAATGAGATAAACCCACTTGACTCGTTACATGGTGAGGAGCTAGAGTAAGGTGCATAGAGCGATACACCTATTACGTGAAGAGAGGAGCTTTCTGTGAACGGTAATCTGGCACTCGCATACGTGCTGGCGTTCGACCAGCTCGACGAGCGACGCAAGGAAGCAGAGAACTATCGGCAAGCAAAGGCCCTCCGGGCACCGCGCTCGGCCCGGGCCGGCAATCCGGCGACTCTTGCCAAGGAGGGCACTCGTGTTTCGGGCGCGCTGTGACACTCTGGCGCGGGAGGTTCTCATTTGGCCCTCCGATGTGGCCGGCCTGAACAACACCGGGCACGGGATCATCGTGCGCTACCGGTGCCTATGTGGTGGCATGGCCGAGATGCTCACGGGAGCCCGATCCCCGGTGAGGGTGAGTGTTCACATCGGTGACGCCGCCTGACTCGTGCCTCAGCCTGCAGCCACGGTTTCCGGCGTCTTCTTCCCGTAGCGTTTTCGATCCGGTTCACTCAGATAGCGTTTGCGCACCCTGATCGCAATTGGTGTCACCTCGACCAACTCGTCGTCGGCGATCCACTCAATGGCGGTTTCCAGCGTCATTTCCCTGGCCGGCTTGAGATTGATCGCCTCGTCTGAGGCGTGAGTCCTGATATTGGTCAGTTGTTTCGGTCGCGCCGGATTGACCACCATCTCACCTGGGCGCGAGGCCTCGCCGATGATCATGCCTTGGTAGACCTGCTCCCCGACACCGATGAAGAGCTCTCCTCTTTTCTGGAGGTTGTCCAGGGCGAAGCCGGTGCTGGTGCCCGACCGGTCGGAGATCATCGCACCTCCGACCCGATGGGGGAGCTCCCCAACCCAGGGCATCCACCCCTCGTGGTGTTGGTGGATCAACGCGGTGCCCCGGGTGGTTGTCATCAGCAACGAGCGAAATCCGAGCAGTCCCCTTGCCGGAGCGGTGAGTGTGATCACCGTGCGCCCGGGATCACCGGGTACCAGACCATCAATGGTCCCTCTTCTCGGTGCCACCGCCTGAGTGATCGAGCCGACGTACTCGTCGGGGACGTCGATCACCGCTCTCTCGACCGGCTCGTGAGGGCGCCCGTCGATTTCCTTGATCACCACTTCCGGACGGCTGACTTGGAGCTCAAAACCCTCCCGCCGCATCGACTCGATGAGGACCGCGAGCTGTAGCTCTCCCCGACCGGCGACCTCGACGATCTCGGGAGACGAGGTGGGACCGAGTCGGATGGAGACGTTTCCGAGGACTTCTCGCTTCAACCGATCCTGGATCTGGCGCGAGGTGAGGAATCTGCCGTCTTTGCCCGAGAGGGGCGAGGTGTTGACACCGAAAGTCATCTTGAGAACCGGCTCGTCGACCGAGAGACGGGGCAGCGGGCGGGGGTCGAGCGGGTCGGCCAGGGTGTCGCCGATCTCCACCTCGGGAAAGCCGGCGACCACGAACAGATCGCCTGCCTCGATTCGCTCGACCTCGATCCGGTCCAGGCCATGGAAGCCCATCAACTGGGTGAGTCGCCGCTTCAAGGGCGGCTCCTCGTCATTGGCATGACACAGGACGACCTGGCTGCCTCGAGTCAGGCTGCCTTCGATTACCCGACCGATCGCCAATCTCCCCAGATAATCCGAAGCATCGAGATTGGTGACGAGGGCCTGGAGCGGTGCTGCCGGGTCGCCCGCCGGCGCCGGAATGGTGCTCACGATCGAATCGAGGAGTGGGGCTAGGTCGGTTTCGTCCCCGGGGACACCGATTCCCAACATGGATCGGCCCCTCCGGGCCACGGTTGAGACTATCGGGAACTCGATGTGCTGATCTTGTGCGTCGAGGTCGAAGAACAGCTGGTAGACCTGATCGGCGACCTCGTCCGGTCGGGCATCGGTCCGGTCGACCTTGTTGATCACTACCACCGCCGGTAGGTGACGCTCGAGCGCTTTTGAGAGGACGTATCTGGTCTGAGGCATAGGCCCATCGGCTGCGTCCACCAGGAGGAGTATCCCGTCGACCATGGCCAGGGCCCGTTCCACTTCACCCCCGAAGTCGGCGTGACCTGGTGTGTCGACCAGGTTGATCTTGGTGTCGCCCCATTGGATCGATGCCGCCTTGGCCAGGATTGTGATCCCACGTTCCCGCTCCTGGTCGGTGGAGTCCATGACCCGATCGACCCGGACCTCATGCGATTCGAACACCCCGGTCGCACCCAGCATCGAGTCGACCAATGTGGTCTTGCCATGATCGACGTGGGCTACGAGCGCGACGTTTCTAACAGAGGTGGTGGGCATCCCGGCAGATGGTATCGGCCGATCGGACACTGTCGTGAGTCGGCCGAGCCCGATGGCACCAAACTCGACAAGGCCCACGGTTCCTGGCATTGGGTATTGTCGCGACAAGCCGAACAAAGGATCGACGCATGGCATTGAGAAGCACCGCTAGCACCCACTGGGACGGCGACTTGGTGAGTGGGAGTGGCATCACAAGCCTCGAGAGCGGCGCTGCGGGGCCGATGCAGGTCACCTGGAAGGCTCGCACCGAGGAGCACGGTGGCCTGACCAGCCCCGAGGAGCTGATTGCAGCGGCCCATGCCTCCTGCTATTCGATGGCTTTCTCCAGCATTCTGGCCAAGGCGGGAACCCCGCCTACCACCCTGGAGACCAGCGCCACCGCCACCTTCGTGCCCGGCGAGGGGATCACCTCGATGGAGCTGACCGTGCGCGGCACCGTCGAAGGGATTAGTGAGGAGGACTTCGTAGGTGCGGCAGAGACGGCCAAGGAGAATTGCCCGGTGTCGCAAGCGCTGAAGGGCAACGTGCCGATAAGCATCAACGCCTCGCTGGCTTAGGGGGTCTGGGTCCCTGATCAACGTCAGAGGGAGCCGGCGTGATGTCGGCTCCCTCGCTCGTATCCGGTGTGCCGGGGTCTTACCAGCGGGGCTCGAACCCGTAGTGCCGGTAGATCAGGGCCGAATACTCGCGGTCGGCAAAGTCCGGCCAGTTGTCCTTGTCGAACCCCGGCGCGTTCTCCAAGGTCTCCTTGGAGAACGGCGCTATGAACTCGTGGGAGTCGGTGTCGACGGTGACAGCGTCCCAGGGGAGTGCGAAGAACTTCTCACCCATCCCGAGGAAGCCTCCGGCCGCCAATACGACGTAGGCGACCTCTCCCTCGTCGAGGTCGACGACGATCTCTTCGACCGTTCCCAGTTCGTCACCCTCGCTGTTGCGAACCTTGTCGCCGATCATCGTGGTTGAGCTCAGGACTCTTGTTTGCATGATCTGTCTCTACTTTCTCTGTTGATATGACTGTTACTAGTTGAAGTCTGTGGCTTTGATCAACTGGGTTGATCCGCTCAGAAGATCAGAATGAGGATGAGGATCAGCAGGATCAAGCCTCCGATACTGATGTACATCATTCACCTCCAGATATCTGTTGACTTTGCCGTCTGCTCATCGGAGAGCCTCATCGACGATGGCGGCATCGACCTTCCGGTGATAGGTCTCACCGATCCGACCGCCGAGGTAGCCCCCGCCGAACATCGCAACCACGGCCACGACGGTCATGCCGATCGCAGCTGCAGTCACGTCTTCGGCATCGACCTGGGCGATCCAGTTGGGGAGGTCCGCATTGCCGAATGCGTTGTACTCGGCTCCGACGAAGGCGCCGAGAGCGGCGAACACTGCTACGAGGAACAGCATCCACAGTGCGGTTCCAATCCCGTTCAGCCCGCCGTCGTACCGCGCCATTCGACCGGCAGCGATCCCACCGACCAAGAACGAGAGAAAGATGACAGCGACTGCGGTCACAGCGCCGACTATCTCCAACTCGTTGAGCCCACCCTCAGGGTTGAGGAGATTGGTCTGAAGCTCGACATTGGCGGCGCCAGCGGCGAACAACGCACCCAGAAATACGAATACCCCAAGAGCGGTGAATGTGCCCAGGATGGAAGCGAGAATGTCGGCCTTGCCGAAGCGTTCGCGAACGGACGATAGGTCACGCTCTGCACCACCGACCCGTGGGCGGGCGGCCTGCCGTGGTTGGTTGGTCATCGTGTCCTCCAAGACATCGCTTGGTGATTCTTTCCCCGAAGGAGAGGACACCAAACTTGGGGCATGCCCGAGGGTCACTGGCTGCAGCGACAGCGGCCGCCTCGAGCTGATCCGACTCCTCGGACGACGGCACCCGGCCCGACGTGTTCTCGAGGTGGGCCCTGACAAACCACTGGAGTTGCTCCAGTTTCCCGGTCTGGTGGCATTGGTCAGAGTTGCCCCGGTCCAAAGGTCGGCTAAACGCGCCCGTGTCGTGAGGATGCAATTCCCTTCAGGTTCGTTGGAAAGTGACCAGAGGGATGAAGAACCAGGACCAGACGATGAGGGCGGCGACTGCGACGGCAGCGGCAACTGCAGAACTGTCGGTGAGGACCAACGTAGAGATCAGGAACACCGACGCGGTCAACGAGATGGCAAAGATGGCCGTACCGGCGATGGTCAGCTTGACCGTCGTCTGAAGATGCCGTTCCGACCTCCGCCCCACACCGGTAATCGGGGCCCTGAGACGCTGATGAGCGCTCGGGGCGATGAAGAGGACTGACGACACGGCGGAGCCGAAGAAGGCCACGTAGTATGCGTATCTCTCCATGTCGCGGATGCCGTCGAAGGCCGATTGGAGTGGAAGGGTCAACAGAAACGCGAACAAGACCTGGACCCCCGGCAGAGTGGTACGCAACCCCTCCAGGATCGCCCTGAACTGATCATCGACATCGGTGTTGGCGTCATCGCCGGGACTGGTCGAGGACGACCCAGGCGGATTTTGCTGGTCGTTGTCCGGCACGAGCCCGACTCAGCGACGCAGGGCGTCGATGAGCTCTTCCTTGCTCATATCAGATCGCCCCTCGATTCCGACTTCCCGGGCCTTCTCGTACAACTCCTCCCAGGTCCAGTCCTCGTACGATGCACCCGAACCGCCTCGGGGTCCCATCTGGTGGGGGGGGGGGAGTGTTGGCGATGCGCGCCGCCTTCTCTTTGCTCATACCCTCGTTGCGAAGGGCCTCGTAGCGCTCGTCGTCCTTGATGCTCGATCCGTGTTTCTTGGCCATGCGATCAACCACCTCCTGATGATTCCCACTGTCTCTTGCCCCGAAGGCAATACCATTCACACGAGCCAGAAAGATGATTCCCGCCGGGATTGGGTTTGAAACCGACCCGTAACGGGGATGTTCAATGGGAGGATTCCGCATGAATTCAATCGCGGAATGATGGACATGCCAGGCAACCCGCCAACGCCGATGAACCATGTCACGATTCCGGCGCGCCCCGACGCCGGGGCGAAGGCGCGGCGTGTCATCGCGGCGTGGTTGGGGGATCACCCACGTCTCGATGATGCCTTGCTGGCGGTTACCGAGCTGGTGAACAACGCGGTGATTCACGGCGGCTTGAGAGACGGAGAGCAGATCACGTTGACGATCGCCTCTGAGGCCCACGGTATGCGTCTCACCGTTCAGCACATCGGGGCTCCCTTCAGGGTCGATCCATTGCCGAAACCTTCTCGCGATCCGGAAGCGAGCAGAGGTCTCGCCATCGTTGACCAGATCGCTGATCGTTGGGGGGTCGATAGCGACGGGAGCGAAGTGACGGCCTGGTTCGAGGTTGGCTCCCTCAAGGCGAATCTAAACGGAGGGTAACCTCCGCCGATGGTCGAGGAAGAAAGAGAGCCGGGATGGGGGTAGGACCGCCACTCGACCTCGAGACAACGCGCATAGGACCACATGACGTGATTGTCGTCACCGGCGAGATCGACCTCGCCTCTGCCCCACGGGTTGAGGCTGCGATCGCGGACTTCTCGGGCCAGGAGGTCGTACTCGATTTGCGAGGAGTCGAGTTCATGGATTCGGCCGGGCTCAAGGTATTGCTCAGCCAGAGATCGAGACTCGATGACTCGGGGGGGACTCTCCGGCTCGTTTTGGGTGAGGGGGCTGTGATGCGTCTTCTGGAACTGACCAGCGTCAGCGACGCCTTCTTGATCAGCCAAACGATCGACGAGTGATGGTGGACGGCGATCCGAATCCCCACCTGGTCGCGGAAGTCCACCTGCCCGACGGCCCCCGCGCTCCATTTGTGGCCCGCAGGGTGGTCGGGGCTCTGCTCGCGGACGCACCATCGAGCCGGGCGGTTGATGCGACCCTGCTGGTAAGTGAGGTCGTGACCCTCCTTTATGACGAGGAGGCATCGCTGCTCGTGCGTGTCGAAGAGATCGGACGCCGGGTACGCGTGACCACGGGCACAACGGGAGCGGTCGACCCGACCGGCGACCAGATCGCGGCCAAGCTCCTCGATCGCTTGTCGGATGAGTGGAGCCACGACGGCACAGGGCTTTGGTTCGAGATAGAAACTGTCCGCCGTCAGACCCTTGCCCATCTGCCGGACGAGGAGCTTTTTGCCTTGGTCGCCTCCGACCGAGACGCACGCGACGAGATCTTCTCCCGCTATGCGGGCTGGGCCACATCTGTCGCCAATCGCTACCGACGTCGGGGAGCTCACTTCGACGATGTGGGTCAGGCGGCGTCGATAGCGTTGGTAAACGCGATCGATCGCTTCGACCCTGGGTTCGGTGTCAAGTTCACGACCTATGCCCGCAAGACGATCATCGGGACTCTGAAACGCTACTTGCGGGACACGACCTGGTCGGTTCGGGTCCCCAGGTCACTCAGCGACTCAATGGTCGAGGTCAATCGGGTCAGGGCCGAGCTGGAGCAGAAACTGGGACGAGCCCCCCACGCTGTTGAGCTGGCCGAGGAGATGGGTCGTCCCGTCGACGAGATCGAGGCCGCCATTGACGTGGCACTGTCCTACAACGCCAAGTCGTTGGACGCGCCGGTTTCCGAGCTCGAAGAGACCAACCTGCTGCGCATCATGGGCAGTGACGACGAGAATTTCGACCTCGCCGACATCTGGCACTCGATCGAGCCTCTGATCTCGGACCTGAATTCGCAAGAGCAGGAAGTGCTGTTTCTCCGTTTCTTCGAGGACATGACGCAATCGGACATCGCCGAAGTAGTCGGTGTGTCACAAATGCAAGTGTCGCGTCTGATTACGCGCGCCCTCGACACCCTCCGAACCCGACTCACTTCCGCTTCGGGATCGGTTTGACCCGCCTCCTCGGGGGTAAGTCTGAGGCGCTTGGTGTGAACGAGACAAGTGGCGTGGTCTATGCCCTGGTCGGCATCTTGGCGGCAATCGCCGGTGTGGCTCCCAACACATTGCTCTCGCGGCGTTCAATGGAACGAGCGTCACGTGGAAGGAGACGAAGTCTCAGGAATCACCTGAGCCGAATGGAGTGGGTTCCAGGTGATGAGCAAGGCCGCGGCGTCGTCGATTGGTGTCTCGGTGTTCATCGAAAACAGCTCATCGAGAAGCTCTTCGGACGAGATCTCCGTTTGGGCGAGGATCTTGGCGATCTGATCGAGGGCGAGGTCGATGTCCCGATTGAGACCCTCGACCAAACCGTCTGTGATCAGGATCAGGGTATCCCCGGGCTCGAGCCGGGTGACTTTCTGCTCTCTTTCCAGGTCGATGCCGGCACCCACCGGTGGTCCGGGAGCCTCCTCTTCGATGCGCACCCCACCCGACGCTGTCCGAATGAGAAGGGGGATGTGCCCCGCCCGGGTGTAGATGAACTCCCCTGTGACCGGGTCAAGCAACCCATAGGTCAGCGTTGCCACGATGCCCGACTCGAATATTGCACGGCTGAGCAGGTCTATCTGATCTGCAGGCTCCAGAGTGAGCGCGGTGGATTGACCGCGGAGAATGTTTCTCACCTGCGCCATCTGGGCAGTCGCCTCGGCACCGTGCCCTGCAACATCACCGATCACCACGGCGAGGTCGTCGCCGACCTGGTAGACGTCATACCAGTCGCCGCCGGACATGGTTCGGACCGAAGCTGGGACGTAGCGCGCGGCGATCTCGACGTTGTCGGCATCGGGAAATGATGCGGCCACGAACCAGGCACGTAGCCCGTCGGTGAGCTGTCCGTACTCCGCCAAAGCCTCACCCCGTTCCCTGGTGGCGAACACCGCATTGCTGGCCACCAGGATCGCCAGGATGAATAGGGCGCTGAGCAGGATGGAGCGGCTCCAAAGGTCACGCTCGGCACGATTGAGAGTGTCGTATGCCACCCCAGCCACGTCGGCATGGATTCGCGGGATGAGGTCGTTGACCAGGTCGATACGCCCTGAAGCGGCGTCGAACCACGCCTCGACACCGATTCCGTGATCGATGTCGTCGCTCGAGGTCACGACCTGCACCAGGTCCTCGGAGAATTCCGCCACCGGCCCGGACATGATCTCCTCGACGGCCTCGAGGTCGCTGCCCTCGGCGAGTGACCTGGCCTGAAAGAGGCCTTGCCTCAGGTTGCTGGTCACGACGTCGAATTGCAGAAGAGACTCCTCGGACATCGCTTCGTTGGCGGCCAACGCCTCCTGGATCATGAATCGCCGGGTATGCAGGGCCTCGGAGACATTGAGCAGGGCGGCGAGGATCCGGGCCCGATCACTCAGCGCCGGGTCGTCGGTTTGTTTCATCAGATCCAGAGTGGCGGCAAGGGAGAGGCCGACGACTTCGGTGTACAGGGAAAAGGTGGACTCGTCGTTGGGGGTCAGGGTGGCCTCGCGGAAGCCGGTCAGGGAGACTTGAGCGGCAAGAACGTCGCTGATAGGCGGCGTTGCCGTGGAGGGGACCTGTGTTCGGTGCCGTGACCAGGCCACCCGAAGATCCTGAAACGCCAGTTCGGTGCGGGTGATCGCCTCCTCGTACAAGGCGCGGTAGGTGGCAAAGTCGTGGCTCATGATCGAGCCCAACGCTCGCTCCTCCTGGAGCGCAGCGGTGGTGGCGAGCGCATCCTCGGTCACTTCGACTACCGCGACGGTCATGGCTGCCGTCGAGGACGCGGTCTGCAACCCTCTCACGGTGAAAACCAGCACGGCGAGCACACCCAGGACTATCAGGGCGGCCAGAGCGGTAGCGACGACCACCGAGCTCAGTCGTTCCCGGGCCGAGGCCGCCAGCTTGTCCCCCCAACTGGTCATGATGGGCCGGCCTCTATACAGGCGCTGGGCGGCTTGCGATCACGGAGGACGATGTGGTGGCCAAGAGGCCCGATCCTAGTTGTCTGGCGTTGAAATAGGGCGAGAGCATCTCCGAGAGTCAGCGCCAGTTTTCCTGCGACGGGCGGCAGCCGCCGAGCGCGACATCAGGGCGGCTCAGATCAGGAAACGGGCCGACTGAGCCTGACGAATGCGAAGAGCATGCTCACGACGCGATTGTCTTCCTTCGGAACGTGTAAACGACCGTCGAACCCTATAGACGGGCCACAAACGGTCGATAAACAGAGCATGGCCACGTTGTCAAGGAGGATCAAGCAGGTCGCGGCCGACCGGGTGCGGGCGGTTGCCGTCGGCCTTTCGCTGATCGGATTGACTCTGCTCGCCGGGTTGCTGTCTCTGCTCTTGGGGGTCCTCCCCGCAGCCCAAGTCCTGCTCACACTGATTGTCCCTGCCGTGATGATGGTTGTCTTCTGGCGATTGGCCAGGGCCCGGCTATTGGCGCGGGAGGCAGAATTCGATGCTGCGATCGAACTGGAGAAGGTGGCCAACCGGGCAGCCGGTGAGTTCCTGGTGGGCGTCTCACCTGAGATCACCATCCATCCCCGGCGGTGCAACCTGAGGGCGGAGGCACTCGCGGTGGCCGCGGACTACCGCCGTGTGCGGCCTGAATTGAAGGTGGCGGTACCCGACATCGCAGTCGTCACCGACCCCCACGCGCTGCGACAGGTGCTCCATGCCCTGGTGAGCAATGCCATCCGCCATGGCGGGAATCGAGTAGCCGTCTGGGCTGCTCGCGATGAGCACTCCGTTCGACTCACGGTCTCTGACGATGGGTCAGGTCTTTCCCCCGAGATCGGTGCAATGGTCTTCGAGCGTTACCTCGACCTACTGGAACACAGCCGGCGGTCCCGCCCCACTGGCACCGGTCTACCGGTCGCGCGCACGCTCAGTGACCTGATGGGTGGGCAAATCAGCTACAGGAGAGATCCGAGTTGGAGCCACTTCTCTGTCTCGCTCCCTCTCGCCGGCGAGGTCGACGATTCTGCTCCCTTGGGGATGCCAATGGAAGCCGGGGTGCGTTGAAGGATGTGGGGTCTTGCGGCAGCTCGGGGTGTCATGATCGCCCTGCTCGTGGTGGTTCTTGTCCCGGTCGCCTCCGCCTCGGGGCAGGAGACGTTCTACTTGGGGCCTGATGGGTTCCCCAACGGCTCACTGGTGTCCTCTCCAAGTGGGGGCGAGATGCCCAACTTCGACCTTGGTCGGGACATCTACCCCGGGTTGTCCCTGGAAAGGTCAGCGCTTGGCCTGGCAGAGACCGACGGAACCAGGTTTCAGCAGTGGCAGGGCGATATGACGAAGAGACGGCTCACCGGTTATCCGTCGGTGGTCATCTGGAGTGCGCCGGCCGGCTTCGACACCGTCAAGACAGGAGTCCTCTCGATCTATCTGCTCGACTGCGACGCACACGGCGGTGCCTGTGTCGAGATCGGCTCCTCCCAGGCAACCGTTCAGGCGAGTTTCGGGGAAACCTGGGTCGAGTCCCGGCTCGACTTCGACGCTATCGATCACTCATTTGCCGATAGACGTCATCTGGGAGTGAGGGTGGTTGTAGATGACATTTCGGAAACAGACATGATGCTCGGCTACGGGTACCCAAAGCATCGGAGCAGGCTCACGATCTTCCCCGAGCCGCTGCCCCCCCAGGTTGACGCCGTTGTCGCTCCCGTCGCTCCGGCTGGGTTGGATCAGGACCTAGCTTCTGAGAAGCTGGAGCGATTGAACGTGATGGCATCAGCCCACGAGACCGAGCTCGACGCCGCCGGCATGCCCTGGCCCTGGCTGGCATCACTCACCTTCTCAACGTTGGCATTGGCGGTGCTTGGAGGGATGCTCATCTCGAATCTGACCAAGCTCGGCAGGCACGAAGAGCGGTTCGTGGTCGGAAGATCGGGTCGCGCTCGCCGCTTCTCGCTCTCGACCAATTGACTCAACCCTCACCGGCGACCGAGTCGCCTGACCAGCAGCCAGCCTGCGGCAGCACCGACCACGATGCACAGGGGGACGATGTTGAACAGGGCGCCCTGGAATTCCTCGAGCCAATCATCCCTGGCCTCGAGTAGGGGGTTGAGCCAGCCGTAGATCAGGTACCCCACCCCGAAACCAAGTGTTGCTCCGGCCAGCCCACCGCCTATCGCCCTGAGCGAAAGAGGTCGTTCATACGTGGAGATCGTTTTCATCGACACATCCTCCTGCTTCCAGGATGTGACGAAGTGACGACAACTGCCAGAGGCGATATTCCCTTTCTCGGCTTGCCGCAACTCGACAACCGTGACGACTGCAGCGCCGGGTCTTCCGTGACCCTTCCTGAGTCGTCGACTCCCTCTCCGTCAGACTGACCGGAACATGAGAAGGCACCGATGATGAGTCAGTACAACCCCAACCTCAACCAGGCAGTTGTCGACGACCACCGGAGGGCGCTGGTCGCCGCAGCGTCGAGACGTCGTCTCGCCCGTGCGCCAGCCCGCGGTCTCCGGCTGTTTGTCCCCCCGGCGAACCAAGTGCGCCGTCTCTCCCCCCAGCGAACGAAGTGAGCCATTTCTCCCCCCAGCGAACGAAGTGAGCGTTGGGGGGAGTACCCCGGAGGGGGGAGGGGGGTCTTGGGGGGGAGTACCCCCAAGGAGCGGCTCTGCCTGGGACTTCTGCCTCTATCGTCCACGAGGATGCTTTTGAAGCACGACGTTTTGCGAGCGATCGAGTCGGGTCGGGTCGAGGCCGTGTACCGCAAGTGGGATACGGCCAGAGTCAAGACCGGTTCGCGTCTGCGGACCGCGGTAGGGCTGATCGAAGTGGTTTCCGTCGACCGGGTCGATCAGGAGAAGCTGAATCGGGAGGACGCTGCCGCCGCAGGGTTTGAGTCGGTACCGGATCTCATCGTCGCCGCCGGGAACCGCGGGCGGCTCATGTACCGGGTCGGTGTGAGACACGCCGGAGCGGACCCACGGGCGACACTCCGCAACACGATTCCCGGCGGGTCGGAGTTGGTCGACATCCGGCGAAGACTCGATCGTCTGGACGCCGCCAGCGGTCACGGTGCGTGGACTCGAGAAACGCTTCGTCTGATCGGCGATCGCCCCGAGGTGCGCGCCGAAGACCTCGCCCGGTCGCTGGGGCGGGAGAAGATGCCGTTCAAGTTGGATGTGCGCAAGCTCAAGGAGCTGGGGCTGACCGAGAGTCTGGAACGGGGCTATCGGTTGTCGCCGCGCGGTCAGGCTGTGCTTCGCTCCCTGGAAAGTTAGGGCTTGCCTTTCCCGGGAGCCGTCTCTGACGGGGATCCGGCCGGCGGACTACCCCCCGGAGCCGTCTCTGAGGGGGATCCGGCCGGAGGTCCGCCGGTGCCGGCAGAACCCCCTCCCTGGTTGCTACCCGGACTGGTGGTCGCGGTGGGATTGCCGGTCTCGCCACGATTCTCTGGTTCAGGGTTGCCGTTGCCGGCATTGTTGGCCGGTGGGCTCTCGCCCCTTGGCACATTCACCGGTGGTCCCGGTTCACTCTTCGCAGGCTCCCCGACGTCCCCTGCTCTCCCAGGGTCTTCTGGTTCGTCGACTTCGACTTCGTCGGGTGGTCCGGTTGTGTCTTGTTGGGTAGAAATCTCACGAGCCAGAGCGGCGACGCGCTGACCGAACTCCTTCTTGTCGACGCCGGTCATTTGGTGGTTCTCGTGGATGAATACGAGGAGCGCTGAGACGTTCTCGTGCATCAGCAAAGCGTCTGTGCCCGGCCCCGCGTCGATCAGCTCGGCTGCCTCGATCAGGGCAGCCTTCGCCTCTTCCAGAGCAGCAACCTCGTCGGAGTCCGCTGTGGACAGGTCGATGGCCTGGGCGGCATGGGCCAAGGCCAGATCTGTCTTGCCGGAGGAAAGAAGTGCGTTCGCCTCGTCGAGACGCTCTTCGACATGTCCGGCCCCGATGCCGATTCTCTCCAGAGCGAGGTCTATTGCGTAGAGGGCGTCCCCCGGTGCGGCATTGTTCGAAGCGGTGGCCACACCTGCGAAGGTGAATGTCACGAGCACCGCGCCCAGGGTCAGCGCAACTTGAGGACGCCATCTCCACCAAACCCTTGCCCGGCTCCGAACCCTCCGGCGCGCACCGGTGGAGGGCGCCGTGGAACGAGCGATCGTGGCCGCCTGGGAGGCCACTTCGACGATTTGGCTCTCGGACGGCATCTGAACGGAGGTAGCCCGGATCAGGTCCACGAAGGCAGCCAGCTCGGCGAGCTCCTGGTTGGCCGGTGCCGAACCAGCGAGCAGCAGCTCGATGTCCTCGTCGGTGACAGTTGTTGCGAACATATCACCCGGGTAATCGTCGAAACGGCTCATGGGGATACTCGGCCCTGATCGAGATGCGTCCGCAGGGCGGTCAAGCCCCGCCGCTGCAGTGCCTTGACCGCTCCCACCCGTTTGCCGACCGCATCGGCCGTCTCCTCCAGTGTCAGGTTGGCGATGACGCGCAGTGCCAGGACATCATGCTGGTCGTCAGTCAGAGCTCCGAGCGCTTGCTCCAGCTCCGCCGTCACCAGCCGGTCCATCGCCTCCGTCTCTACGTTCCCGCCCTGATAACCGGATTCATCGATGGGGAGTGCCACGAGGTTGGGCTCTCGCATCACCTTCCGCCGCGCGTCGATGAGACGTCGATGCGCGATCACGAACACCCATGACCTGAAGGCAGCCTCGTCTCCCTCGAAGCCGTGGATCCCACGGGCTACCTGGAGAAAAGTCTCGGCGGCGACGTCTTCGGGACTAGGTGCGCGCCGCGACGCGAGGTACCCGGTTATCGGACCGGCCAGGTCTCGATAGAGGAGTGCCCAGGCCCAGTCTGCACCTGCTTTGGCCGCACCAAGGACGCTATCGAAGTCGGGGCCTAAGGGCATAACACTTCTTGGTTCAGCTGCATCTTCGGTTTAGTCATCGGGCGAGACCGCCACAAGCTCCGATGGGTCAGAACAGTCATCAGAGTGTTATCGGCAGCCGCCCCCTGGTTACTGCAATGATTCGTTAGACCCATCACTTTTTCGTACCCAAGCCGGCTCCGCCGCCGATTACACCCATATGAAGTTCTTAGCTCCCAGTGCCACGGCCAATGGGTCGCGTTTGAAGAGGCGTGGCGAGAATGGCGCCAGTCTTGTCGAATTCGCACTGATAGCTCCGTTTCTGATCCTGCTCCTGCTGGGCGTGATCGAGTTCGGCTACCTGTTCGGTGAATTCAACGATGTTCGCCACGGTGCCCGGGAGGGAGCCAGAGCTGCGGCGGTCAACGCAGGCAACAATGCATTTCTCCACGACACTACTTGTGACGCTATGGACCTGACCACCAACGTCACGGTCAGGTTCACCGATGGCTCGCCGGGAGACCTCGGCGACACGGCTGAAGTCCACGTGGTAGCAAGTCCCCAGTCGTTGTCCGGTCTGGCGCTGATCGAGGTGTTCCTGCCGAACACCCTGGAATCGACCGTGGAGTTCCGCCTCGAGCAAGACTCCGACCTCTGGTCCGACGACGCCGGGCCCGTCCCATGTTGAGCCGTGATCGTGGCGAGAGCGGAGCGACCGCTCTGCTCATCGCCATATCGCTCTTTGTGCTGTTCGGCTTCGCCGCGCTCGCCGTCGATCTCGGCCTCGGGTTCAACGAGCGACGCCAAGACCAGACCGCTGCCGATATCGGAGTCATGGCGGGCACCATCGAGACCCTTGGACCCAATACCAAGATTCGGGATCTGATTCTGGACTTCACCCGCCGCAATGTGATTGCTACCTACTCCAGTGCCGACTGGCAAGCGCGTTGGGAGGGATGCCTGGACCCCGAACGCCTCGACCTCAACGGAGACGGCTTCAAATTCCAGCCGGCGGCGCTTCCGGCCGGGTGGACCACCGCGAGCGGGAGACTCGACTGCATCTCGTTCGACGCCGGTGGCTACGTGCGGGTCAACCTCCCCCAGTTGGAGTTCGAGACGACCTTCGGGCAATTGATGGGCTTGAGTGAGTTGGAGACCAACGCCGATGCAGTGGCGAGAATTGCCAATCGGGGCGGAGGAGGAATTCTTCCCTTCGCTCTCCTGAACACGACTTTCGACGGTCAACACGCCTGTCTTCGCGACGGCTCCGGAGGTCTCGCCGAAGAGCCCTGCGACGGCCCCGACGCCGGCAACTTCGGGGCCTTGGAGTCGCCCCACTACGGGACCAACCCAGACGGGCCAAGCCGCAATTGCACCGGGAGCCCGAAAAAGGACCTGGTCGCGGTCAACATCGCCTTCGGAATCGACCATCGCATCATCCCCGACCTCGACGGGCTGGCGGCGAACGAAGTGCGTGATACCTGCGCCAACATGGACAATGGATTGACCCCGGACACCATGAACACATTCACCGGTCTCTCCAGCGGTGTCCCGGAAGGCCTGGCTACCGGGCCGATCCCTGGTGGGATCGCCGATCCTCTCCTTCAGAAGGGAAGCAATACCAAGCGCAATGTTCACGGGTACCCACTGGACGACAAGCCTCTCTGGGACTACATCAATCCTTCGCTCAGCGCGTCCACCCCGCCGCCGAATAACATCCCTGCCAGCTGCCAAGCGCAGACCTTCGATCCGACGGTCGGCACCAATGTCCCCCAGGACTGGGATGGTGACGGTGCCGACGATGAGCCCAACTCATGGGAGCATCTCAGTACCTGTCTCACCGAGTACGTGGCCGGGGGCTATTCGGTACCACTGTTCCTCGACACCCTCGAGGATTCCCCTCGTTTCGGATACGTTCCTCTCTTCCACGAGGACAGTTTCGGGTCAGGAAACGAGTGGCTTCACGTCAAGACATTCAAGGCGGCGTGGATTCAGGCCACCTGGTGGAAGAAGGGCGGAACGGTCACGGTGTTCCATCCCGGCGAACCCGGTTCGTTCAGCGGTGGCAATAGGAGCCTCATCCAGCTCTCCGGGTTGGTGGTTCCCGACGCCACCCTGCCTTCCGGGTTGCGCGGTAACCCACCTCTCGGTGGTGGGGTCAATCCGTTCCAGCCCGAGCTCTATCGCTGAGACTGGCTCGGCCCGGTGAACAGCTGATCGTTCCTTCGCCTCTGTGCTCGAGGATTTAGGGTTTCGAACCGCTTGTGTTGGGGAATGGTCCGACTGATCGCCACCGATGGACCAGATATCGCCCTCAGACCGTCACCTTCCGGTAACCGATGTGTCGACGGGGTGGTGAACCATCCGAACGGTTCGTGAAGCCGGACCAAGCCTCGAAGGGGGTTCCTCAATGATCGTTGGAGAAAACACGTTGCGCAGGTCGTACCTGCTGATTGTCACGGTGGTTGCCCTGTTGGTAGCCACTTTGGGAGTCGCCGACACAGCCGACGCCACTCACAAAACCGAGCCCAAGGCCGATGTGCAGTTGACTTTGCTCCACAACAACGACGGCGAGTCGGCCTTGCTGGAGTCTGTGGTCGAAGGCCAGCCGTTCGGGGGAGTCGCACCGTTTGCGACGCTGGTCGGTCAGCTTCGCAAGGAGGGAGACCGAGGTCGGGACAAGGTGTCTCTGCTCGTCTCGTCAGGTGACAACTACCTGGCCAGCGCTCAATTCCAAGCCAGTCTCGACAAGGGTGTGCCTTACTACGACGCCATGGCGATGGACCTGATCGGATACGACGCGGTTGCGATCGGGAATCACGAGTTCGACTTCGGCCCTGAAGTCTTTGCCAACTTCGTTTCGAGCTTCAAGTCCAAGACCCCGTTCCTCAGCGCCAACCTCGACTTCAGCAACGAGCCGGTCTTCGACAGGCTGGTCCGCCGTGGGCGTATCGCCGCCAGTGTGATCGTCAGGGAGGAAGGGGAGAGGTTCGGGATTATCGGCGCGACCACCGACTTCCTTCCCATCATCTCCAGCCCGCGCGATGTCATCGTCAACGACGTGTTGCCAGCGGTTGAGGCCGAAATCCAGAAGCTGAAGAGGAAAGGTGTCAACAAGATCATCCTGATCTCGCATCTTCAGAGCATTCTCGAGGATCTCGAGCTCGCCTCGATGCTCGACGACATCGACATCATGGTCGCCGGCGGTGGTGACGAGCTTCTCGCCAACGAAGGCGATCTGCTGGTCCCCGGCGACCTGGCAGCGGTGTTCGGGCCCTACCCGATCATCGCGACGGACGTCGATGGGACTGACGTGCCTGTCGTCACCACGAACGGCAGCTACCGCTATGTCGGTCGGCTCGTGGTGGGTTTCGACAAGCAGGGCAACGTGATCGAGATCAGTGACGACAGCGGCCCGGTTCGTGTCACCACCGGAGACTTTGACGATGCGGTCAAGGCCGATCGACGGATAATGAGACGTGTCGTTGAACCGGTTGAGGACTATGTCGAAGCCCTTGCCACCACCGTGGTGGCTCAGACTCAGGTGCCGCTCAATTCGGCTAGGGGCACCATTCAAACGGCGGGTGACCCGCCGGCGCCGGTGATTCCAATCGTTGTGACCAACCCCGGCGAAAGGGTGTCCAATACCAACCTGGGCAATCTCGCCGCCGACTCGATGCTGTGGCAGGCAGCGGAGGTAGCCGCGGACTTCGGTGTGGGAGCTCCCGATGTCGCATTCCAGAATGGTGGAGGCATACGTCTGCCCGACTCGTTGCTCTTCGCGGAAGCAACGCCAGGGTCACCGGCGAACGTGACCAGGTTGGACATCAACAACCTGTTCCCGTTCCCCAACTTCGTCTCGATAGTGGAGAACGTGCCGGTCACCCAGCTCAAAGCGATTCTCGAGAATGCTGTTTCCCGGGTGGAGTTCGTCGATGGCAGGTTTGCCCACGTGGCCGGGATGACGTTCGAGTGGGACTCGACCGGGACCCCCAACATCGATCGGGTTAGGAAGATCACCGTGGGCTCGACCGTGGTCTATGACGCGACTCTTTCCGGGTATCAGGTGCCGGTGGACACCACGTTCAACGTGACCACCATCGACTTCCTGGCCCGTGGAGGGGACGGGTACGACTTTGGTGGTCTCCCGTTCACCACACTCGGTGTGACCTACGAGCAGTCCATGCTCAACTTCTTGGCCGGGCCGCTCGGGAGTCAGATCACCGAGGCCGAATATCCGAACGTGATCAATACCAGGGTATTCCAGACCGGTTGATCGGCCGTTTCGATTGTGACGACCCTGGCTGGCTCACGGCCGGGGTCGTCGCATTGGCGTCAGCGGAGGAGCCTCAGCGCACCCAGTAGAGCCAGGCAACCTGCTCGGAACTGAGAGCCGTTCCTGAAAACACGGAAAGCTCGTCGAGCGAGGCAGCGAAGGTTCGGTTCTGGGTTGTCCCCGAGTTGGTCCCGGGGTTGTTGTTGCCTCCCCATTGAGCTCCCCATCCGGCGAGGTTGCCACAGCCCGCTCGCCACCACCCGGCCTGGGTTTCGGCAACGGTGTTGCTGTTCGAGCCCACCTGGACACCGTCGATATAGAGCCGCATTCCGGCCGAGCTCTGGGTGCCCACCGCCATGTGCCACTGGTTGTCGTTCAGGCCAGAGTTCGAGCTGAGCGCGACGTGGTCGTTGTTGTAGACGCCGAACCAGATTCGTCCTTGCCCGTCCATGTAGAGGTGGCGGTCGTAGGCACCGGTGGCGGGGGCGGCGACTCCGGTCTGCGGTCTCTCGAATCCGATCAGTTTTCCCCCGTTGGTGTAAGAGGATGGCGCTCTGAACCAGGCGACGACAGTGAACACCTGGGGAGCGTTGATTGAGCTGGTCGAGGTGGTGTTGATACAGGCGTTGGCGCCCAGCTGCACCGCCCGGTCGGGGCTGTCACTGATCAGAGCCCCGTCACTGAGTCGAGTGAAGTTCGAGCTGGAGCCGTTGGGGTTGTAAGAGCCGGTTCGGCCGTTTCCGGATGAGTCGGCGGCGATGGCGGCGGACCCGGTCTCGTCGAGCTTCCAATAGAGATATGGGGCAAGAGCATTGAGCTCACTGGTATACGCCCAGTTGGGAACCGTCCAGGTGTCTGAAGTGCTCAGGGTGGATGCGGTGAAAGCGGCGGCGCTGGTGGGGATGGCTGTGGTCTGGGAACCGAGGGCAGCCGCGAGCATCAGGATGAGAAGCGGTGTGACCGACGGGGCGGCACGCCCGAGAAGCCTCCTCGGATCGGCGGGCTGATGCTGGCGAATACGGCTCTGCCAGGCTCGAGACGGCCGCCGGTTCGGCTCGTAGTCGAGAACAGTCGCGGTGACCGCCGCGACGAGCAGCGCCAGGTGAAACAGAAGAGGCACCCAGTTGGCGGTCCGCGCCCAGACAATGGGCAGTCCCACGAACTGAACGAGGAGGCGTCCCAGACCGGTCACCGCTTCGGCCGGAACCGGGACACTGTCGACCGTCGGGTTGGCGTCACCCTTGGTGACCAAGCTGCCGTCCTGGTTGATCGATACCACCCGGTGGGTGAGGGTGTGGTCGCTCCTGGCGGGATCCTCGAAGCTGATCACCCTGCCGACCAGCGTGGCTGGGTCAGGATCGGGTGATACCAGAACCACGTCGCCCGCATCCATTCCTGGCTCCATCGAGCCGGTGATGATCACGTAGGGCTGCCACCCAAAGAGGAGCGGGATAAGGGTCACCAGCACACAGGCGCCGAGAAGCCACAGCCAGGAGCGCCCGATGATTCCGGCGCCGAGACGCAATCGTGAATACGGCTCGTGGATGTGGACTTCGCTGCGGATGGGCTCTGTGATGGCAGTCATTGAGGGTGGACCTTCGCCGGCCTGCTCAGATCTATTGCGGATCGCTTGTCAGTTGATCTCCCAGATCAGGTCGGCCTGCGCCGATGAGCTCTGGACACTGTTGTCCGCGGCCGGGTTGACCGTCCAGGCGATGCGGTAGACAACCCGCTGGGTGCCGGCGGCCACCGCAGTGCCAGAGGCGGCTGCGTAGGTCGAAGGCATGCCGTCGAGGGTCCCGTTGTAGACCGCACCTGCTGTCCCACCGGTATACCCGACGCAGTTGGCCTGCACGTTGGTGGTGGTGCCGACGGATACCGCGTCGACTGTCACGTCGAGGACTCCGGCCAGCGCCGCGCTGTTGGTGCCACTGACCGCGCCGCGGTAGAGCTTGAGGTCGCCTGCCAGGGTGCCTCCCGACTGAACCGTGATGCACTTGGCACCGGCATCGCCTGGCTTGAGGTTGGCCTCGGTGAAGAGCGCTGCAGTGGTGCCCGAGTAGGAGGTGCCACCGCCATTGTTGGTAAGGGCGAGGTTGCCGGTCGCCCACGCATCATTGGTGTTGTCCGTGGTCGCACTGAAGGCAGCGTTGCTGCCTTGCCAGATGAGGAGCGCTGCCACCAGAAGAGCGGCGAGTGGGGTGCCGGCCCGGAGAGCCCGTCTGCGTCGCCGGTCGGAGGTCTCTGTGGCGTATGCCATGATGTGAACCCTTTCGTGTCGGTCGGTTCGTCCCCTATTACATCGGCCCCCGGTGGTGCCCGAGACAGGACCGTCCTTGGCATCGACACAGTGACTAGTCATCGAATAGGTCAATAGACCCAAGGGCTTTTCGACCATTGACCATATCGACCGGCTCGGTCTGGGTCGGACGACCCAACCGCGCCAGGACCCCTCCCCGCCTGGCCCGGTACTCCCCCCCAAGACCCCCCTCCACCCTTCGGGGTACTCCCCCCAACGCCCCCCTCCCCCCTTCGGGGTACTCCCCCCAAGACCCCCCTCCCCCCTTCGGGGTACTCCCCCCAACGCTCACTTCGGTCGCTGGGGGGAGAAACGGCTCACTTCGTTGGCTGTGCCGGGCACCCCCAAGACCCCCCCTCTCCCCCCTTCGGGGTACTCCCCCCAACGCTCACTTCGTTCGCTGGGGGGAGAAATGGTTGAGATACACTTGTTGGCCATCGGCCAGGAAGAGAGCTTGCCCCGGCGCGCCTCTGAAACAACCAGTCTCCTCACCGAGGAGGATCTCCATCTGTGGAACGAGGGCACCCACTACCGCTTGTACGAGAAGCTGGGCGCGCATCCGGTTGCCGACGGCACCTACTTTGCGGTCTGGGCCCCCAACGCCGACACCGTGTCGGTGATCGGTGACTGGAACGGCTGGGACCCGGACACCAACCAGCTGACCCCACTCGGAGTCTCAGGGATCTGGGAGGGCTTTGTGGCCGGGGTGGGACCCGCCGCCACCTACAAGTACCGGATCAGCAATGGCGATTTCGTCGCGGAGAAAGCCGACCCGTTTGGCTTTCATCACGAGACACCGCCTCAAACCGCTTCCAAGGTGTGGGACCTCGATTACGAGTGGGGTGATGCCGGCTGGATGGGGACCCGTGGTGCCCGCAACGCCCTGGACGCCCCAATCAGCGTCTACGAGGTTCATCTCGGCTCCTGGCGACGGGGCGAGGGCAATCGCCACCTGACCTATCGGGAGCTTGCCGAACAGCTTCCTCCCTATCTCAGCGGGCTGGGTTTCACCCATGTCGAGTTCATGCCGGTGATGGAACATCCCTTCTACGGCTCTTGGGGATACCAGACCACCGGGTACTTCGCTCCCACCAGCCGCTTCGGCACTCCACAAGATTTCATGGGGCTGATCGACGCTCTGCATCAGGAAGGGATCGGGGTCATACTCGATTGGGTCCCCTCTCATTTCCCCGAGGACGAGCACGGGCTGGGCTTCTTCGACGGCACCCATCTCTACGAACACTCGGACCCCCGACTCGGGTTCCATCCCGACTGGAACACCTACATCTACAACTACGGGCGAGCCGAAGTGCCCGCTTTCTTGATCAGCAACGCCGTCTTCTGGCTCCACCGGTATCACGTCGACGGGCTGCGAGTGGACGCGGTGGCGTCGATGATCTACCTCGACTACTCCCGGCAGGTAGGCGAGTGGATCCCAAATGTCCATGGTGGGCGGGAGAATCTCGAGGCGATCGCTTTTCTCAGACGGCTCAACGAGGTGGTCTATCTGAACTACCCCGATACTCAAACCATGGCGGAGGAGTCCACCTCCTGGCCGATGGTGTCTCGACCGACCTCTCTCGGAGGCTTGGGTTTCGGGTTGAAGTGGGACATGGGTTGGATGCATGACACGCTGGTTCATCTCGCCCGCGAGCCGGTCCATCGCACCTACCACCACCACGAGCTGACCTTCCGGGCTGTCTACGCCTTCAGCGAGAACTTCATCCTTCCTCTTTCACATGACGAGGTGGTCTACGGGAAACGGTCACTGCTCGAGAAGTTCCCTGGCGACGATTGGCAAAAGTTCGCCACTCTTCGCCTCCTGCTCGCCTACATGTACACCCAACCCGGGAAGAAGCTGGTGTTCATGGGGGCCGAGATCGCACAGCGCTCGGAGTGGTCCCACGACGGCCAGCTCGAGTGGCATCTCGGCGAGCAGCGATCACATCAAGGGATAAGCCTCCTGACCGCCGATCTCAACCGGGTCTACGCCCGGGAGTCTTCTCTCCACGAGCTCGATTGCGACCCCCGTGGCTTCGAGTGGGCGATTCCCAATGACTCGGCCAACAGCGTGATGGCCTACTTCCGTAGGAATGCGAGAGGAGGGTCGACGCTGGTGGCGATCAATCTGACGCCAGTGCCGCGCCATGAGTATCGAATCGGGGTACCAGGTCCGGGAAGATGGACAGAGATCCTGAACACCGACGCGGAGAGCTACGGCGGCGGCGGCCAGGGAAACCTCGGGGGGGTGGACACGGGCCCGCTGGCAGTTCCCCATCACGGTCGCCCCCACAGCATTGATGTGACGTTGCCACCTCTCGCCGTTGTGATCCTCAAATACGAGCCGGGGCCCGAAGAGACCGGATAGGAACAAAATTCCGCCTACCTTTGTCCCGCTTTGAGCAACTACGTCTGTGTCCATGGGCACTTCTATCAGCCGCCACGGGAGAACCCGTTCACGGGAATCGTGGCCGAACAGCCCACCGCTGCTCCGTGGCACGATTGGAACGAGCGGATCACAGAGGAGTGCTACGCCGCCAACACCAGGGCGGACATCCTCGATGACACCGGCGCGGTGATACGCACGGTCAACAACTACCAGCGAATCAGCTTCGACTTTGGCCCTACCTTGCTCAGCTGGCTCGAAGACAGCGCCCCCGAGACGTACCAGGCGATCATCGGGGCCGATGCCGCCTCCTCGTTGAATTTCGGCGGTCACGGATCGGCGATGGCTCAGGCTTACAACCACACCATCCTTCCCCTGACCAACCATCGGGACAAGGTGACCCAGGTGCGGTGGGGGATTGCCGACTTCGAGCACCGATTCGGGCGCCGTCCCGAAGGGTTGTGGCTCCCCGAGACGGCTGCCGACACCGAAACCCTGGACGTGCTTGCCCGCGAAGGCGTCGTGTTCACGGTCCTATCGCCCTACCAGGCGGCCTCGGTTCAGGGCGACGATGGCACCTGGCACGATGTGAACGGCGGAGTGATCGACACACGCATCCCTTATCTCATCGACCTGCCGGAAGGGCGCCGGATCTCGGTGTTCTTCTACGACGGCCCACTCTCACAAGAGATCGCCTTCAATGGGCTCCTCAATGACGGCAGGGCTATGGCAGGGCGTTTGATCGAAGCAGGCGGTGGGGGCGACGATGAGCCTCATCTGGTCCATGTGGCCACGGATGGGGAGAGTTACGGCCATCATCACAAGCACGGGGAGATGGCGCTCGCCGTGGCGCTGGACATGATCGACGGGGCGCCCGATGCGCGCCTCACCAACTATGCGGAGTTCCTGTCGATCAGCCCGGCTATCCGCACGGCGCGGATCATCGAGGCCAGCTCATGGAGTTGCGCCCATGGTGTGGAGCGATGGCGCGCCGACTGTGGATGTTCCACCGGGCAGCACCCGGACTGGAACCAGCAATGGCGCGGGCCGCTACGTGACACGCTCGACTGGCTTCGAGATGAGTTGATCGGCCCTTTCGAGGTCCTCGGAGCCGATCTGTTCCACGATCCATGGGCGGCACGGGATGCCTATATCGACGTGGTGCTGGGAGGGGCGGAGGACACCTTCTTGGGTTCCTACGCCAAGAGCGGGCTCTCTCCTCAGCAACGATCCATGGCGATGGGACTCCTCGAGATGCAGCATCGATCGATGCTGATGTACACCTCGTGTGGCTGGTTCTTCGATGACGTCTCGGGCCTGGAGGTCGTGTTCGTGTTGCGCCACGCGGGCCGGATCACCGAGTTGGCGCGTGAGGTGCTGGGAAACGACCTCGAGCCCGATCTTCTTGTCCGACTCGGGTCGGTGCCATCCAACTTGGAGGGGATCACCGGGCGGGACGTCTACCAGCGTGAGGTGAGTCCTTTCATGGCGGCGCGAAACCTGTGACCGGTTAGATTCGAAGCACATGGCAAGGATCCCAGCGACGACCGGCCGGGTGGTCATCGAATCGGAATCGCCGCGGATCGACGGCGGCCGCTTCCCCGTCAAGACCATCGTCGGGGAGCCGGTGGCGGTCGAGGCCGATGTCTTCTGTGATGGTCACGATGCGATAGCAGCGGTGCTCCGATACCGCAGGGCGGGTGCCAGGCGGTGGCTGGAGACTCCGATGGTCGCGATCGGGAACGACAGGTGGATGGCCGACTTCACCCCGGATGACCTGGGCATGTGGCAGTTCGAGATCGAAGGCTGGCCGGATCACTTCGCCACCTGGTCCGACGGCCTGGACAAGAAGGTGGCCGCCGGGGTCGAGGTGACGGTCGATCTGCTCATCGGCGCCGCCCTGGTCTCCGCCGCCGCGAGCAGAGCCAGGGGGAAACCGGCGAGGACACTGAGGAAACATGCCGCGACACTCGCTGACACCAGCCTCGATTTGACCGAGCAGTTGGAGGTCGCTTTCTCCGACGAGCTCCGCTCCTCGATGAACGAGCATCCCGATCGATCCACTTCTACTCGCTCCGAGCGGAGAAGCGAAGTGATCGTGGACCGGGAGCGGGCTGCATTCTCCACCTGGTATGAGCTCTTCCCTCGATCCTGGTCCATCGATGCCGGCAAGCATGGCACCTTCGTCGATGTCGCCAAGCAACTGGGTTACATCGCCGACATGGGCTTCGACGTTCTCTACCTGCCACCGATCCACCCCATCGGCAGCACCGCTCGCAAAGGCGCCAACAACCGGTTGCGAGCCGGTCCCGACGAACCGGGAGTGCCCTGGGCGATCGGCTCCGAGCTTGGCGGGCACACCGCGATCGATCCCGACCTGGGCACGATCGAGGACTTCAGGGTTCTTCGTGACGCCGCCAAGGAGCGGGGGTTGGAGCTGGCCCTGGATATCGCTTTCCAATGCTCACCCGATCACCCCTGGCTCACCGAACATCCCGAGTGGTTCCGGTCTCGCCCCGATGGCACGGTGCAATACGCCGAGAACCCTCCCAAGAAGTACCAGGACATCTTCCCTATCGACTTTGAGACCTCGGATCCGCGCGGGCTGTGGTTGGCCCTGAAAGGAGTCTTCGACCATTGGATCGACGAGGAGATCCGTATCTTCAGGGTCGACAATCCCCACACCAAGAGCTTCCCATTCTGGGAGTGGGTGATTGCCGAGCTCCGCAAGGAACACCCGGACGTGATCCTCCTCGCCGAGGCGTTCACCAGACCCAAGCTCATGTACCGGCTGGCCAAGGTTGGATTCACCCAGTCGTATACCTATTTTGCCTGGCGCAACACGGGTCACGAGCTCATCGAGTACATGACCGAACTCGACCGGCTGGGCGGCTTCTTCCGGCCCAGCTTCTGGCCGAACACTCCCGACATCCTCACCCAGCAGCTCCAGACCGGTGGGCGTCCCATGTTCATCGCCCGATATATCCTGGCCGCAACTCTGAGCTCGAATTGCGGGATATACGGTCCTGCCTTCGAGATGATGGACCACATCCCGCTGACCCCGGGATCGGAGGAGTACCGAGACTCGGAGAAGTACCAGATCCGCACCTGGGACCTCGACAGCCCCGATTCGCTGACACCGGTGATCACCCAGGTCAACAAGGCGAGACACGACCACCGCGCTCTCCAGCGCAACGACAATCTCACCTTTCACCCCACGGACAACGACAAGATCCTCTGCTACTCCAAGCGGGCAGTGGGCGACGTCGTTCTCGTCGTAGTCAATCTCGACCCCGACCATGTGCAATCTGCGTGGGTCGATCTCGACTCCGGCGCGATCGGCGTCGACCCCAACCACCAGTTCCAGGTGCACGACCTCCTCACCGATCGCCGCTATGTGTGGGAGGGCGTCCGCAATTTCGTGCAACTCGACCCAGAAGGAGTGCCCGCCCACCTGTTTGCAGTGCGGAGAAGAGTCCGCTCCGAGGAGAGCCTTGACTCTTTCCGCTGACTCCCATGACCCAGGCGGTATCGACGCCTGGTACCACGACGCGGTCATTTACGAGGTGCACGTCCGGGCGTTTGCCGATGCCAACAGCGACGGGATCGGTGACTTCAAGGGTCTCACCTCGAAGCTGGACTATCTCCGGGATCTCGGGGTAACTGCTTTGTGGTTGCTGCCCTTCTATCCATCGCCCCTCCGCGATGACGGTTACGACATCGCCGACTACAAGGCGATCAACCCCTCTTACGGGACGATGACCGACTTTCGCCAGTTCCTGAGAGAGGCGCACAGAAGGGACTTGAAGGTCATCACCGAGTTGGTGATCAATCACACATCCGACCAGCACCCCTGGTTTCAGACGGCGCGGAAAGCACCACCCGGCAGCCCCGAACGAGATTTCTACGTCTGGTCCGACGATCCCGAGCGCTACCGGGACGCCAGGATCATCTTTCAAGACACCGAGACTTCGAACTGGGCCTGGGATCCGGTGGCGAACGCCTACTACTGGCATCGTTTCTTCTCCCACCAGCCCGACCTCAATTTCGACAATCCGGCAGTTCACGAAGCGCTGTTCGATGCTCTCGACTTCTGGCTCGAAGCCGGTGTCGACGGTCTCCGTCTCGATGCAGTCCCTTACCTCTACGAGCGGGAGGGGACCATGTGTGAGAACCTGCCCGAGACACACGAGTTCCTCAAGAAGCTCCGAGCTCGGGTCGACTCGAAATACCAGGATCGAATGCTGCTTGCGGAGGCCAATCAATGGCCCGAGGATTCCGCGGCGTACTTCGGCCAGGGCGACGAATGCCATATGTGCTTTCACTTCCCGCTGATGCCGCGGCTGTTCATGGCCCTGCGCATGGAGAACCGCTTTCCGATCATCGACATCCTGGAGCAGACGCCACCGATTCCCGAGTCGTCGGCATGGGCGATCTTCTTGCGCAACCACGACGAGCTCACCTTGGAGATGGTCACCGACGAGGAGCGTGACTACATGTACCGGGTGTATGCCAGTGATCCTCAGGCGAGGATCAACGTCGGGATCAGACGCCGGCTCGCCCCGCTCCTCGGCAACAACCGTCGTGAGATCGAGCTGATGAACGCCCTCCTACTCTCCCTGCCCGGCACACCTGTCCTGTACTACGGGGACGAGATCGGCATGGGAGACAACGTCTATCTCGGTGACCGCAACGGGGTGAGAACCCCGATGCAGTGGTCGGGTGACCGCAACGCCGGTTTCTCGGTCGCCAACCCTCAGAGTCTCTACTTCCCGGTGGTCACCGACCCCGAGTACCACTACGAGTCGGTCAATGTCGAGGTGCTGCGGGACAACCCCAACTCGCTTTGGTGGTGGGTGAAGCGAGCCCTTTCGTTGCGCAAGAGCATGCCCGAGCTGTCCCGAGGTGAGATCGAGTTCCTTCACAGCGAGAACCCCAAGGTGTTGACCTACCTGAGGACCCTTGGGGACCGTTCGGTTCTGGTGGTGGCCAACCTGTCCCGTCACACCCAACCGGTCGAGATCGACCTGACCGGCTTCGAAGGGTCGGAGCCGGTGGAGTTGTTCGGTCGGACCCGGTTCCCCGCCGTCGCGTCGACTCCCTACCTGCTCGCCGTCGGTCCCCATGACTTCTACTGGTTTGGCCTGACCAAGAGCGGCACGGCCGCCGAGGAGGCACCGGGTCTGCCCAGAATCAGTGTCCGGGGCGAGATCGAAGGTGTGTTCCGGGCTCGGGTTCAATTGGAACGAGCTCTCGTGGCCGACATCCAGAGTCGTCGTTGGTATCGAAGCAAGACCCAGACCATCCGGAACGGGCACCTGGTAGATCGGCTGGAGCTACCTGGCACCGATGCCGTTGTCGCCTTTCTGGAGCTGGAGTATGTGGAACGGGACCGAGACATCTATGTGATGCCGATCGCTCTCGCTACCGGGGTCGATGCCGAGCGCATCGTCCAGGACGAGCCTGCTTCGGTCATTGCCGAAGTACATGCGAGCTCGGAGACCGGCGTCTTGTACGACGCCACCTTCGATCCCTCGTTTCCTCACGCCTTGATCGACCTGGCTGCTACCCGGAGGAAACTGAAGGGGCGCAGCGTGAGCCTTTCTCCCGCCCGCATTGCGGGCTGTCGCACGCTGCCTGCCGAGATAGTTGACGAGCCGGTCAAGGTTGGCGCCGTCGAGCAAACCAACACTTCGGTGATCTTCGGCGAGCGGCTGATCATGAAGCTGTTTCGCAAGGTCGAGACCGGGTCGAACCCGGACGTCGAGGTGGGCCAATTCCTGACCGAGCGTGCCGGCTTCCACAACACGCCATCCACCCGTGGGGTGATCGGCGCCGAAATCGATGGCCAGCAGGCAGCCTTTGCCCTGATTCAGAGCTACGTGCCAAATCAGGGCGACGCCTGGTCGCACATGCTCGACTCCATGGGTCTCATTTTGGAACAGGTGGCGGCGCGACGCGACGAGCTCGGCCCCCCGCCGATGATGCAGCACCCGTTGGACATCAGCGACGAGGAGCTGGAAGCGGCCCACAACCTGATGGGGGTGACGCTGATCGAGACGACGCTGCTCGGTCAGAGGACGGGGGAGATGCACATCGCACTCGCCTCGGAGCCCGACGATCCGGTGTTCGCGCCAGAGCGGATGACGACGCTCTATCAGCGGGCGTTGTACCAATCGACACGGGCATCCATCCGCACCAGCTTCAGCCTCCTACGCCGTCAGCGCTCGACATTGACCCCAGCCGTGGGAGAGCTCGCCGATGAGGTTCTGGCGCGGGAACAGGAGTTGCTTCACCAACTCGGGTCGCTCACCACCGAGAGGATCGAAGCCTGGCGAATTCGGATCCATGGTGACTACCACTTGGGCCAGGTTCTCTTCACCGGAAACGACTTCGTGATGATCGACTTCGAAGGCGAACCGCAGCGGCCGTTGTCGGAGCGTCGCATCAAGCGCATCGCGCTTCGGGATGTGGCCGGGATGCTCAGGTCCTACCAGTACACGACATTGATGGCGCTCCGGACTGCCATCGAGACCGGGGTCGAAGAAGCTGAACATGCCGCCTTGCTGGCGGACTGGGCCGACACCATCAACCGATGGCTGGCCGCCTCGTTCCTGCGGGGGTACCTCGACACGGTCGACGGGCATCTGCTGGTCCCGGAGAACGAACGCCAGCTGAGGTGGATGCTCGACGCATACCAGTTGGACAAGGCGGCCTACGAGCTCGGTTACGAGTTGAACAACCGACCCGACTGGGTCGAAATCCCACTGCGCGGCCTGCTCATGGCGTCCACCTCCTACGTCTGACCGTAAGGACCCTCGACCCTTACCTGAGGTACCTGGCGCCGTTTCTCCCCCCGAAGGGGGGAGTACCGGCGTGGCCGGGGAGGGGGAACTCCTGGCGCCACACCGACTTAGAAGCGAAGCCGCCCCGGGCCTGCCCGGGGTCATATCCGGACCCACCCAACCCAATTACGGCGAGGCCGACGAGCCTGTCTTCGCCTCCAACCAGGCACCGACCTTCTTCCATGAGCGGCGGGCGACTCGCCACAGCCAGACGGTGAGCGCAGTCGCCGCAACCACCAGGATGGCCACGACAACGATCGTCACCACCGGGTAGGTGACTGCGAGGACGACGAGACCGGCCACGCCGATGTCCTCGGCAAAGGAGAGGGCGACATTGCTCACCGGTTCCGGAGAGGTGTTGACCACCACCCGGGTCGATGCCTTGGCGGCGTGGGCGTCGAAAGCCAAGGCCCCGGCCACCACAGCGCCTACGGCGGCGCCGATGCTGGCCGAATCCCCTGCGATCACCGCACCGATGGCTGCCGCTCCCAGGGGCCGGATCACGGTATGGATCGCATCCCAGACACTGTCGAGATAGGGGATCTTGTCGACCACAAACTCGACCGCGAACAGCACCCCGGCCACGATCATCACATCGAGCCGGGTGAGCACCTCCGGGATGTCAGCCCAACCGAGACGACCCGACAGGCCGAGCAGCAGAGTGACCAGATAGAGATTGATCCCCGAGGCCCACCCGGATCCGACCAGAGTCCCGATGGCTTCCATCACGGAGAGTTAACCACCCCCAGATTGAGGAGGGTTAGCTCACATTCATTTCCGTCAGGATGACTCAGGTCCTGGGTATGGCCGGGTCGATGATTGCTTTGGTGTCGATCCCGACCGGGAGAGTCCCATAGAGGTGCCCCCAATCCCCAACGAGGCGACCGGCGGCGAACCCCTCCCACACCTCAGGGCTGGCGTGTCTGGCGAGGAGAGCTCCGCTCGTCGCCAGTGCCAGTGCCTCGACCAGTCGTCTTGCCTCGTACTCGGCGTCGAGTGGGCTCCTCACCGCGTCGAGCGCCGAGTCGATCGCGGCGTCTAGGCGGCGATCGGTTCCTTTGGCTGCCTCCAGCTCCTTCTGGAGGGCGTCGACCGAACCTGGCTCCCGGGCGATTGCCCTGACCAGATCGAGGGCGATGACATTGCCCGACCCCTCCCAGATGGCGTTCACCGGCGACTCCCGATAGAGACGGGGCATGATCGAGTCCTCGACATAGCCGTTGCCCCCGAGACACTCGATCGCCTCTCGCACCACCTCGCTGCAACGCTTGCTCACCCAGTACTTGGCGACCGGGGTCAGGATCCGCCTGATCAAGGACTCGTGCTCCTCCAATGGAGCTCGATCGAATGAGCCGGCGACACGCATCATCAGCAACACCGCCGCCTCGGTCTCGATCTCCAGATCGGCCAGAACGTTGAGCATCAGGGGCTTTTCGATCAGAGACGAGCCAAACGCACGGCGGTGGGCGCTGTGGTGGATCGCCTGGCTCACCGCTTGGCGCATCAACGCCGCCGAGCCGGTGATGCAGTCGAGCCGGGTGCCGGCGACCATCTCGATGATGGTGGCCACTCCCCGGCCCTCGTCCCCGACCATTCGTCCCCAGGCCTGGTCCAGCTCCACTTCCGACGATGCATTGGACCTGTTGCCCAGCTTGTCCTTTAGCCGCAGGATGTGAATTCGGTTTACCTCGCCATCCGGTGTGAATCTCGGGAGAAGGAAACAGGAGAGGCCCCCGGGCGCGTTTGCCAGCACAACGAAGGCGTCGCTCATCGGCGCCGACATGAACCATTTGTGCCCGGTGAGCAGATGCTCCGCTCCCGGCCCTCCTCCATTGATCGGGTTGGCCACAGTGGTGTTCGCCCTCACGTCGGAGCCACCTTGCTTCTCGGTCATCCCCATTCCCATCAGCACACCAGACTTCTTCGAGCCCGGTTGGAAGGAGGAGTCGTAGACCCGGCTCAATTGAAGCGGCTCCCACTCGGCGGCCACCTCAGGCTGACGACGCAAGGTTGGGATCACCGAGGTCGACATCGAGATGGGACAGAAATGACCGGCCTCGACTTGGGAGGCGAGAAAGGTCAGAGCGGCTCGGGCTGGATAGCCGCCGTCCCCCGGCTCATGCTCCCAGGGAAGGGAGTGGAGCCCGTGCGAGACGGCCAGGTCGAGCAATGAATGCCAAGCAGGATGGAACTCGACTTGGTCGGCCCGATGCCCGTACCGATCGTGAGTGTGGAGTGTCGGGCTGTTGCGATTGGCGAGGAATCCCCACTCATAAATCTCGGCCGAGGACATGCGGCGCCCGTACTCCTCGACGGAATCGAGGGACCAAGCGGCACCCTCTCTGGACAGACCTTTGGTCAGAACTGGGTCGGCCGATGCCATGTCGTAATCGACGAGGGGAGGCGTCTGGTTGAGGACGACGTGTGTGTCACCCATCACCACACCCTACCGGTTGTCCCGACACCGAATACGATCGCCAGACCGTGTTCCCGTTGCGTGACCTCAACCCAACCCGGATTACACCGGTCGTCACCCTGATCCTGGTGGTGGTCAACCTGGTCGTGTTCTTTCTGATACAGGGGCGAGGGACGCCCGACGAGCAGCAGGCTCTGGTCTACGAAAGGGCTGCCATCTCTTGTGAGGTCACAACCGGATCGCCTCTCAGTCTCGAAGAGAGAGCTTCCGGGGTGTGTCTCGCCGGCTCCCAGGACCCGGTATTCCCCGACAAGAACGTGTTACTGGCCCTGGTCACTTCGATGTTCCTCCACGGGAGCATCGGCCATGTCCTGTTCAACATGTGGTTTCTCTGGATCTTCGGCAACAACGTGGAGGAGGCCTACGGCCACCTCGGGTACCTCCTGGTGTACCTGCTCGGTGGCCTCGTCGCGACTGGCGCC
>DATKEA010000063.1:0-4307 GCA_035544615.1 Acidimicrobiia bacterium
TGCATGCCCCCAAGATGCGGTAGGGATCCCGTGTCAAACCCAGCTTCTCTTCGAGAGTGGCGGCAACGTCGATTTCGGTGAGTATCCCGAATCCTTCGCCGGCCAAGAGCTCACGCACCTTGGCCTCGGCTTCGGCCATGCCGAGTCGTGTCCGCGTCTTCAGTCCGTATGCTGTCTTCACGACGTTTCCTTTCGCGTCACGATTCCTGTTTCTCAGCTCCTTTGCCAACGTACACCTTCCAGTCGACTGGAATGTCAAGTCGGTACACTGAAGCCATGAGAATCGGAGAACTGGCCCATCAAACCGGGACCACCACTAAGACGATCCGCTACTACGAGGACATCGGTCTCCTCCCCGAACCCGTCCGGGATCACAACGATTACCGCGACTACTCGGAGGAGGCCGTCGACCGGCTCGAGTTCATCCGAGACGCCCAGGCCACCGGACTGACCCTCACCGAGATCGCCTCCATCCTCGACCTGCGCAGCCATGGGGAGTCCACCTGCCATCACGTCATCGACCTGCTGGAACGGCACATGACGGCCCTCGACCGCCACATCAAGTCTCTCCGCGCAACTCGGAAGAAGCTGGACTCGCTCACCGCACAGGCCCGAAGTCTCGACCCAGCTGCCTGCGTCGACCCCAACCGCTGTCAGACGATCAGCCACGCTCCAGGTTCCGATGATGGGATCACCAAGCCGGGCCGTCATCTCCACGAGGCGCCCGCCGGTCACCGCCCGTGAGGCACGGTTCTGGCTCACGACGTCTACCGCAACCACGGAAGATGCGGCGTCAGTTGCCATGCCTGGTACCCGTGGAGCATTGGCCGTTCCTGTGTTCAGTGGTCATGGGGGTGGGTTGTCGTGGTGACTGATGGCTCAGGCGGACCAGGTGTCGACTCTGACTCGGTGAAGAGGGGGCCGATGTACAGCGAGGATACGGTGTAAGTGAGGGCGAAGAGGGAGATGGCGACGACGGGAGCCGCCCACGATCGGAATCGCCGGTAGAGGCGGACCAGCATCGGGGTCGCTGCCAGTAGCCCGAGAAGGAAGAAGAGGATCCGACCGGCGGCTCCGGCGAGAAGCGCAGCGCCGGCCAGGGGGCCGACGTGATGAAGCACGTGGGGAGCCACACCGGTCACCGCACCCCATGCCACGGAAACACCGTGACGAAGCGCATTGACCGGTGGGAGCTTGCCAGGTGCAACCGTGGAGGTCACGACTCGAGTGCGGCGTCCAGCTCGGCGAGCAACGCATCTGCCGGGACGAACATCTCGGCGTAGTGGCGCACCCATCCGATGCTGCCGTCTTGGCGGACCAGGGCGAAGCTGTGGCTGGGCCGGTCGGCGTGGCCGTAGACTCCGACCATTCCGTAGTCCCGGGACACTTGGGCGCCGCTGTCGATGAGGATCGGAGTCTCAATGCCGAAACGGGCCGCCTCGGCGGCGACCATCGGGGCGGGATCGACCATGATGGACAGCAGGCTCAGCCCGCGTTCGGCGAGGGCGGTTTCGATCTCGGGGATCTGGGCGAAGCAGCCGTCGCAGCCCACACCCATCGAGAAGTAGAGGAGGGTGTCCTCTTCGGCGAGGGTCTCGTCCAACGCTACGGTTTCCCCCGCAGTGGTAGGAAGCTCGAACTGGATGGCTTCTTCGAGCCCGGTGTCTCCGTTCTCGGAGAGGGTGGAAACCGCCACCAGGATCGCCAGGGCCAAGGGGATGGCGATGAATCCTGCCCAACGCCACCCCGAGGTCTTTCGTGGCGAAGGACGCTTAGCCGACCGGGGTGGCGTCTTGGTGGTGCTCATGGCAACTCCGTTCTTCGTGTTCTTGTGTCTCTTGATTTCGATTGCGCGGTCTGGCGGATATCCATATGGCGCCGGCGGCGGCGAGAATGAGCAGCAGGCCGATGACCGGGTCGGGAATCCATGACAACCCGTTGAGGATGGGCGTCAGGAGACCTTCGATCCGGGTTCCCAGGGAGGCGGTGAACGCCGGTGACAGCGAGGACCCGGTGACCGCGACCACAGCAAGTACCACTCCCATGACCAGGAACATGACTGATGCCACCAATCCTGCAGTCGTAGTCGACACCCTGAATGGGCCGACTAGGAGCGAGACCTGTCTGTTCCCGAAGGTGGTCTGCTCGGGGCCTAGCCGATCCCAGAGCACCGTCATGATCACCAGGGGGAAGACCATGCCGAACACGTAGGCCAGGCTGATGCCGACACCAGAAAGCAGACCGGGGGACACCGCGGAGAGGGTCAGCACCCCGGCCAGAACCGGGGCACAACAGGCACTGGCCGCGCCCGAAAACACCCCGAGGGCGTAAACCCCGGCGGAGTCGGTCCGGGAGATGTCAGGCGAGCTGCGCATGAAGGGCAGCGACCACGTTCCACCGCCCAGGGAGATCACGGCGAGACCGAAAAGTAGGAGTGCCCCGACGCCATAGACCACGGTGTGGAAGCGGAGCAGGCTCTCGGTGAGCAGGCTCAGCCCCAGGGTCACCGGCAGTATCACTGTGGCTACTCCGGCGGCGAACAAAAAGGCCAGGGGGACCAGTCGCCACCGATGGTTACGTACCGACGCCGCCAGGAAAGACAGGAACATGACCACGATGCAGCACGGGGCAAACAGGGCGACAGAACCGGCAATGAACGCTGCCAGCAGCGAACCGCCCAAGAACAGTCCCTCCATCTCAGTCGGCCCGTTCGCTGGCCATCAGGCTCATCAGGTGTGCTTCTAGTTTTCGACGAGAGATCCGCCCGTAGCCGAAGAGCTCGCCGTCGACCAACACGATCGGCGGAAAGGGGACACGGTGTCGGATTAGGAGCGCCCTACCGTGTTCGGAGGACAGAGGCACCGTCTCTATCTGCAGTGGAGTGGTCTCGGCCAACTCTTCCAGCAACCTGAGGGCGTCGTCGCAGAAGTGACAGCTAGGGCTGGTGACCACCAACACACCGATTGGCTGTGGCATCTCAAGAACCCGCCGCCACTGAAGGTGTCACCTCGGCGTGCTGACAATGATGTTCAGACCTCGAACCGGGAGCAGTGTCGAATGTTGCCGCGAGCAACTCATCCACGATGTCGTCGACTCGGCCCTCGGCGACCGCCTCCGGAACGCATCCACGCAGATGCGCTTCCAGAATGTCACGGCGGACCCGATCCAAGGCACCTTGCACCGCGGTCAGCTGGTGGAGGACGTCGATGCAGTAACGGTCGTCCTCCACCATGCGGATCACCCCGTCGAGATGGCCACCAGCCGAGCGAAGTCTGAACTCAACAGCCTTCGTAGCGGCTCTCATCGGCGGTTCTCGAGAACCTGGCGGCGCTCCTCATAGTCGTCCCGGTCGATTTCTCCCCGGGCGAGCCGTTCATCGAGTATTCGGAAAGGAGTGTCCCCCTCCCGTTGCCCAGGCGTCGCTGTTGAGCGGACCGCCCAGACGATCAGGAAAACAACCACCGCCCAGAAGGCGACCATCATCAGCCACCCCCAGGGACCCATACCGTGCCAAAACCACATGTGATTCACCTCATCGCCCAGCCAACCCCACCCCGGGAGGGGTAGGTAGGGCCGAAAGGCCTTTCGATCCAGGTCAAATGTGACCCTCTGGTCATCGCCATCTCCACTTCGATGGCGGCCCGCAACGGGATCCTGGTCAAGGACCGTCTTGCTCTCGAGCGGATGCGCCTGGTCGACATGGGCCTCTTCGACAAGACCGGCACTCTCACCAAGGGCAGCCACAAGCTCACCGGTGTCGCGGCAGCTGGCGACGTCGACGAGGATCAGTTGGTGGCAGTTGCCGTTGCGGTCGAATCCGACTCCGAGCACCCCTTGGCCCGGGCCATCGTCAGCGCGGCCAAAGAGCGCGGCCCGGTTCCGACCGCCAGGGGCTTCAAGTCGATGAGTGGCCGGGGAGTCGAAGCCGACATCGAAGGGCGAAGTATTGCGGTCGGTGGGCCGGCCCTGCTCTCCGAGCGAGGCGTTCTCGTACCAGCCGAGGTCGAGGACGCGGCGACCGGGTGGAAACAGAGAGGGGCCGCCGTCCTGTATGTATTCGAAGACGACCGGGTCATCGGCGCGGTCTCGATGGAGGACGAGATTAGACCCGAGTCGAAAGAGGCGGTCGATGAGTTGCACCGACTCGGGGTCAGAGTGGCGATGATCGCCGTCTCGAGCCAGCTCGTTCGCTGCTGCACTCAAGCCCTCAACGCCCGGCTCGGAGGGAGGGTCTACTCAGAGCGCGGTATTGCTGCGATGGCCTGGCGGAGCTGCGACATCGAGGACCCGGCATGTCCAGGCGCGAT
>DATKEA010000064.1:0-48000 GCA_035544615.1 Acidimicrobiia bacterium
TCCTCCGGCTCACCCACCCGTCCCAACGCCAGCGAAGACTCAAAGGTCTCGAGGTCCGCCCCTGCTCGCTTCAACCCTTCCGAGAGCATCTCGGTGTTGACCGCACCTGGAAGAACACAATTGACCCTCACTTCGGGCCCCCACTCAAGAGCAAGCGCCCGAGTCATCGCCTGTAACCCACCCTTCGAAGCGGCGTACACGCTCACCGGGCTCGAGGTGGCCACTGCGTGCACAGATGAGACATTGACCACCGAGCCGGCGCGCTCACGCAGCGTGGGAAGAAGCGCTGAGGCAAGAAGGAACGGCGCCCGCAGGTTGACTGCCACGATGGCGTCGAAGTCTTCGCCGCTGGTGTCCACGGCAGGCTGGACGTGGCCGACGGCGGCGTTGTTGACCAGAACGTCCACCGACCTGCCACCGAGATGATCCAACAGTAGGTGGCCGCTATCGGGTTCAGCGATGTCGATCGTCAGGTGATCGTCCGCTCTGCTGCCGGGACGGATGTCGATGCCCACCACCTCCGCACCCAATTTCCGGAAGGCGTCGACGCACGCTCCTCCCACGCCGCCCGAGGCTCCGGTCACGACCACTCTCTCGATCACGAGGTCGTCTCCGAGCCGAGAGCTTGAATCAGATTCTCGACTGCCAGGGCTGTGGTGCGCTCGACTGCCTCCCTGGTGTTTGATCCGTTGTGCGAGCCGACGACGACATTGTCAAACCCGAGCAATGGATTGTCTGCCGCCACCGGCTCCTCCTCGAAAACGTCCAAAGCGGCTCCCCCGATTCTTCCCTCTCGCAACGCTACAACCAGGGCAGCCTCGTCCACCAACGCGCCCCGGGAGATGTTGATCAACCAGGCACCTGGTTTCATCAACCCCAATGCTGCCCCGTCGATCAGGTGCCGGGTATCCGGAGTTGCCGGGAGATGAAGCGAAACCACGTCGGAGCCGGCCAGGAGATCGGCCAGGTCGACACGCTCGTAGCCGGGGTTTTCGGGCACTTCGATCACATCAAAGCCGAGCACCCGCATCGACGCTGCCACCGCCCGTCGGGCCAGGGCGCGGCCCGAGCTACCCAGTCCCACTATCCCGATGGTCTTGCCGGCCAGCGACGACCCCTGCACCTTGTGCCAGGTGCCGCTCTTGACCTGCTGGTTCACTTCGTGCTGGCGTCTGGCCAGCAGATGGAGGTATCCCATTGCGTAGTCGGCAAGCTCTTCACCAAAGACACGGGGAGTGTTGAGCACACTGATCCCCAGCTCCTCGGCGGCGACGAGATCGATGGCGTCGACACCAATCCCCCACTTGGAGATCACACGAAGGTTCCTACCGGCCTCGAGGACCGGGCGGGTCAGATGATCGTCGCCGGCCAGTATCCCGACATACCGATCGATGATCGGGAGCAGGTCGGCTTCTTCGAGTTGTTGCCCGGCGAAACGAGGCATGTCGACCTCGAGCCCGACCCTCTCGAGTTTGGGGATCACCTCTTCGGCCGCAGCCCAGACGTGTTGGCATGAGATGAGGACCCGATTTGGTTCGGTCATGCCCGACTCAACAGGAACTCGGCCACCAGAAAGTCGAGCTCCTCATCGATGTCGATCGCCTCATCACGTGGCATCGGAAACAGCTTGGGTATCGAACCGATTCGGCGACCGGTGTCGATTATCTGTTGCCGGGGAGAGATGTAGATGTTCGAGTTCTCCTCGTAGATCGGATCCAGGTCCTGGGTCCTTGCCAACACCTCGGGGTCGTGGTTCACCGGCCGGCCGTCGGCGAAGTAGAACCGTGTCTGGAGCGCGGTCACCGACATCAGCGAGTCGTGTGATCCCGGCTCGAGGAACGCGGAGATCGCCAGGTCGACGGTGGCCGGCCGCAGGAGCGGATTGGTGGCGTGGGTCTGCAGGAGGTGGTCGTGGCTAACCGACCTGGCCACCTCGGCCACCACGTCATGCATCGGCACCAGGTCGCCGTGAAGATGATCGGGACGGCGATGGATCGAGATCGAAGGAAACGCTTCCCGAACGGCGTGCTCGATCTCGTCACTGTCGGTGTCGACGATCACCTCGTCGATCGAGTCGGCTTTCAGCAGGGTCTCGGCGATCCAGTGAAACAACGGCCGACCCGCGATCACCCGGAGGTTCTTGCCGGGGACTCGCTCGGAGTGTCCTTTCATCGGGATCAGCCCGACCACGCTCATCCCGGGTCCTCCGGGTAGTAGAAGCGCTGTTTGAGATCGCTCGAAGGTGGTCGGCGCATGTTGAAGCCCTGATAAGTCCCGGCAAACTGGGAGACCCTGAAACGAAGGATCGGCAGGAGATCCCTCCATGCTCTTCCGTGGTCGCGAGCGGCCCGGGTGTCCGCGATGACATTGCGGGTCGAGAGCCGAAGAAAGTCCCAGGTGCTGAAGTGCTCTCCGGGGAACACCTTCTGAAAAGTGATCGCCTCACGACGGTAACGGTTCCGAATCTGGCTTGGAGTCTCGTTGTGAACGTGGATCACACCGGCATCGGCCCGATAGCTGACCCACCAGCCGTCGCGCATCACTTGCTGCGCCCACGCAACGTCCTCCAACCCGGTCAGAGACTCGTCATAGGGGTTCAGCTCCCATAGTGACCGGCGGACCGCAGCGTTGGCGTTGTTGGAGAACGGTCCCTCCTGACGGGCGATCGACTCCTCGGGAAACCACCTCTTGAAGATCTGACGCTCCGAGAAATGCGAATCCGGGATACCCCGCTGCTTCCCGTACACCACCGCCACCTTCTCGTCGTCGAAGCCTGCGAGCAAGTTGACCAGCCAATCCTCGTGCTCGGGATAACAGTGGGCCGAGATGAATACCAGGAACTCACCCCTGGCTGCTCGGCACCCGATGTTGAGTGAGCGGCCAAAGCTGAAGTCCTCCTTGCGGATGTGCTCGAGGATGACATCCTCGCTCCCGACGATGTCGAGCGTGCCGTCGTCGGACCCCGAGTCGACCACGATGACCTCGTAGTCGGTGAACGACTGACGCTTCAGCTCCGCCAGCAGCTTCCCGATGTGCTCGGCCTCGTTGTAGCAACGAATGACGACCGAGGCCCTTGGTGTTTGCTCCATGTCTCGTCTCACCTGCCTGAGGCCACTGCCTCGCGATACAACTCGACCACCTCTTCGGCTGGTCCCCGTTCCCTGACCACGCCCTTCTCCAGCCACATCGCTCGACCACAGAACTCGGCCACCTTGCTCAGGTTGTGGGAGACAAACACGATGGTGCCGGACCTATCGAGCAGATCCTGCATCGCTTGCTCGCTCTTGGTGCGAAACGCCTCATCGCCGACACTGAGGATCTCGTCGAGCAACAAGATGTCGGGCTCGAGGTGCATCCCGATCGAGAAGGCGAGGCGTGACAGCATGCCCGACGAGTAGGTCTTGATCGGCCGGTCAATCGCCTCTTCCAGCTCTGCGTACTTGACGATGTCATCGAGGATCTCATCGATTGTGGCCCGTCGCAGACCGGCCGCCAGCCCGCCCAGGTAGATGTTCCTGGTACCCGACAGCTCGGCGTTGAATCCAACACCCAACTGGAGCAAGGTGGATGTCCTGCCTGTGGTCACCACCCGACCCTCGTCCGGTCGAAGGGTCCCGGCCACCACCCGCATCAGGGTGCTCTTGCCGGCGCCGTTGCTTCCCACGATCCCAAATGCCTCACCCCGCTTCACCTCGAAGCTGACATTGTCCAGAGCGATCACGGTTTCCCGTTCCCGGCTCCGGAAGTTGGCCAGGGTCTTGCGAAGAGTGGGCTTGCGCTCCACAAACGGTCGAAACGCGACCGTGACACCTTCGGCGTTGACCGCAATGCCCTTCTTCATAGATATCGAACCATTCGGGTCTCATAGCGGATGAACCCGGCCACCCCGAGGACAAAGACAGCCACCGCCCAGGCAAGCGAGATCAGCAGATCGCCAAACTCGAATGGGTAGTCGGGGGCCCCGATCAGCGCGGATCGGTAGAGCTCGATGAGATGAAACATCGGATTCAGCTCCACCAGCCGCTTGAGGGTGGGACCTGCGTTCTCGAGAAAGCTGAGCGGCCAGATGATCGGTGACAGATACAACCAGAGCCGGTTCACATAGGGAATGAAGTTGTTGATGTCGCGAAACGGCACCGCCAGACGGGCCACCACCGCGCTGAGACCCAGGTTGAAAAGGACGTGGATCGGTATCGCCGCAATCAAGAGAATCAGGTATCGGGAGGGATGAACCCCGACGGTGGGCCAGGCAATGGCGTAGAACACCAACAGCGACGCCAGAAATCCGACGCTCGACTCGATCAGGCTGGAGATCAGCAGCACCAACCGGGGGAATTTGAGATTGGCCAGCAGCTTGGCGTTCTGGAGGATGGCATTGGCTCCCCCGGTCATCGATTGGCCGGTGTAATGAAAGACGAACATCCCTGAAAGCAGGTAAGCGATATAGCCGTCAGGTCTCGACCCACCGAAGAAGATCCCGAACACCAGGTAATAGACGAGACCGAGCAGTAGAGGGTTGAGCACCCACCAGAACAGCCCGAGGGCAGTCGAGGCGTTACGCGCCTTGAGATTGCCCATGGCGAGAAACCAGGCAAACTCCCGACGATTCCACAGATCAGTGAAGTAGGTCCGTAGCCGGCGTGCGTTATAGAAGATTCCGGTTGGGGGCGAAACGGCCACGAGGGTTGATTGTATGGCCTGCCAATCGCCAAGACCCACTTCATCTTTGTCCGGCCGTTGACCCAAAGTACGCTGCCGGAGGTGGTTGCCCAAGCCGTGTCAGCCTTGTCGCTGGTTCTCCTTGCGGCCAGCGGGGTGTTCAAGGTGCTCGATCCCGATCCAACCAAAGGAGCCTTGGCCGCTGCCCGACTCCCCTCCTCCAGATTCGTGGCCCGTTGCCTGGGGCTCTTCGAGGGGATCGCCGCCGTCGTCGGTCTCGCCGTGGGTGGCCGCTGGCTGGCCTTCGCCGCCCTCCTCTACCTGGGGTTCTCCGTCTTCACCGTCGTCGCGGTATCGCGGCGGCTCCCGATCCAGAGTTGTGGCTGCTTCGGGCGAGAGGACACACCACCCACCGTGCTCCATGTGATCTTCAATGGTTTTGCCGCCACCGCCCTGTGGTATCTCGTCGCCGTGAATGGACTCGCCGCTCCCTGGTCGGGCTCGAACACCGAACTTGCCCTCTTCTTGGTCTTCGCAGTATTGGGCGCCTATCTCGCCTACCTGCTCCTCTCACAGCTCCCTCGAACCCTGCAGATGACGAGTAGCCAGTGAGCAGCAAGCTGGTAGCAGCCGCCAGTCGCGCCCTGGACACACATACCTCGCGCCGCGGATTTCTGCGACGGGCAGCCATGGTCGGCACCGCTCTCGTCGTCGCCCCCGCCACATATGTCCTCCGGCCCGGGAGTGCTTATGCCGCCGTCGTGCCCAGCCAGTGCGGGTCGGGATCGAGGTGCAACGACGGCTGGACCGACTTCTGTTGCAACATCCATGGGGTGAATACCTGCCCCCCGGGCAACGTGGTCGCCGGCTGGTGGAGAGCCGAAGGCAACACCTTTTGTGGGGGCAAGAGCCGCTACTACATGGACTGCAACACGGCGAGCTGCGGGGGGTGCAGCTGCGGCGGGTCGGGCACCTGCAGTGACTCCTGCGTGTCGTGTCATTGCCACTGCAACCACGACCGGTGCGCCGAGCGCAAGGTGTGCTGCACTCGTTTCCGCTATGGCCAGTGCAACCGGCACCGTCGCTGCGTGGGCCCGATCACCTGCCGGGTGGTCACCTGCGTGCCGCCCTGGGAATGGGACTCATCCTGCACCACCACCGACGCCCGATCCCAGGCGACCTACCGCCACAATGCCTCCGGGCTGCTCCCCGATATCACGGCAAAGGGGCCTTACCCGGCCCGGCCGGCGGTGCTCGCCGGAGCTACATGGCAGCTACGCACCTCGCTCACCAGTGGTGCCCCGACGCAGATCTTCGAATTCGGGGCGGCCGGCGACTGGCCGGTGATGGGCGATTTCTCCAACTCAGGAGTACGCACCGTGGGCGTGGTGAGGAACAGCCGTCACGGTGTAGCCGGAGCCACCCGCCTCAAGTGGTACCTGCGCCAGGTCGAAGGGCCGGGTGACCCCGAAGTGGCGATCGACTTCGGTGAGCCTGGTGACATCCCGGTGGTCGGCGACTGGAACGGCAACGGAGTGCACACCATCGGCGTGGTCCGGGGCAATCGTTGGCTCCTGAGAAACTCGAATCGGGCCGGCTCTCCCGACTACGACTTCGTTTTCGGACAGCCCGGCGACATTCCGGTGGTCGGCGACTGGAACGGAGCCGGGCGGACCTGGATCGGCATGGTTCGAGGCAACCGCTGGATGCTTCGAAGCTCGGTGTCCGCAGGCAATCCCCACTTCGACTTCACCTTCGGCGGGGGCCCGGGGTACCCCGTTACCGGCGACTGGGACGGCAAAGGAGTGACCGGGGTCGGATGGTTCAACGCCGGGAACTGGACGATCAAGAACGCACTCTCATCGGGCGGCAACGAACTGAGTTTCAACTTCGGAAACCCCAACGGCATCCCGGTCACTTGGGGGAGGAACGCCTGATGACCGCGGTGATCATCATCGAGGGCCTGGTGATCGTCCTGCTCGCCGTCCTGGTTGGGGGTCTGCTCAAGAGCCACGCCGAGATCCTGCGACAGCTTCACGCCCTGGGAGCATCCGAGGATGGCTCGGTCAGTGTGGGGTCCGTTCACACCCGGCCCAAGTCCACCGGGTTCGAAAAGGCGCCAGCGAGCACACTGACCGGGGTCGACCTGGCCGGCAGCTCGCTGAGTGTCAGCCTCGAGCACGGGCGGGGCAACACGTTGCTCGCCTTTCTCTCCTCGGGTTGTCTCAGCTGTCAGACGTTTTGGGACGAGTTCCGTGGCGAATTCGACCTTCCCACCCCCGATACCCGAACCGTGATCGTCACAAAAGGGCCCGAATCCGAGTCGACGTCCAAGGTGCGCGACCTGGCACCAGCACGCATCCCGCTACTGATGTCAGATGACATGTGGGACACCTTCCGGGTGCCGATGACCCCATACTTCCTCTTGGTCGACGGGGGCGGGATGGTCGTCGGCGAAGGGGCCGCATCGAGTTGGAGTCACCTGCTGGGCCTGCTCCGCCAATCCGCCGCCGACAGCGCCGATCCCATCCATCTCGACACCGAGGGCCGGCGTGAGTTCACCGACACCCAACTGCGACACGCCGGGATAGAGCCCGGCGATCCGTCCCTCTATGAGAACCCGCTGGACAAGCAATGAGTGCACAACTGGTACTGGCCATGGTCGTTGCCCTCGCCGCCGCCGTCCGATCCAACTGGTCGCCTTGAGGGGAGTCGATGTTGTCCAGCATCCACCCGCTCGGTGAGCGGGCACGTAACAACAGATGGGGGCTCACGGTGGGCGCCTTCACCGTCGCCTCGACAACGACTGGAGCCACCGTCGGCGCCGGCCTGGGCTGGGTCGGCTCCCTCCTGGTCGGCTCGATCGAAGAGACCGCCCTTCTTCTCGGGACCGCGGTCGTCGCCCTGACCGCCGGTGCCCTCGACCTCACCCGTGTCCGGCCACCTGGTCCGGAGCGTCAGGTGAACGAGGCCTGGATCGGGCACTACCGGGGCTGGGTCTATGGAGGGGCCTTCGGTGCCGAGCTGGGTCTCGGCGTGATGACGTTCGTGGTCACCTGGGGTGTATACGCCACTTACGGGGCACAGCTGCTCTCCGCCTCGCCGTGGAGGGGTGCGGTGGTCGGGGGCGTCTTCGGGTTCGGCCGCTCCCTGGCGCTGCTCATGGCGAGACGCATCGATCGGCCTTCGATTCTCACCGACTTTCACCGTCGGATGGCCGACCTCGGGCCGCCGGTGCGTCGCGGCGCGGCTCTCAGCCTCGCCGTCGCCGGGGTTCTGGGGACGATCGGAGCCATCCTGTGAGCCGGCTGACCCGGGCCGGGATAGGCGTGGAGATCCCGCCCGGATGGGAGGGCTCGATCGCCGGTGGTGACTTCCGGCTTCTCGACGATGGCGCCAGCGAGCCCACCGTGATGCACCTCGGCTCGTTCCCCCTCCCGGTGGAGCGCGGCTCGTTCGGCTCTGGTGCGGTCGAGCTGATGAGCAACCAAGACGTGTTCATGGTGCTCTTCGAATACGGGGCCGACAGCGTGGGCACCGCCCTCTTCGAGTCCGAAGGCATACCCCGCAGTCTCCAGGCCCGCCAGTTTGATCGCAACGCACTGCAACGGGCCTTGCCCGGCCAGAGCGGGTTGCAGCAATTCTTCACCCACCGGGGGCGGGCTTTCTGTCTCTACGTGGTGCTCGGGTCACACATCGATCGGGCCGATCTCCTCCCCCAGGTGAATGCCGTCCTCGACTCTCTGGAAATCGAGTGAGAAAGCGGTGGACAGCCGTATCGGTCGTGCTGGTGTTGGTCACCGCGGCGGTCGTCGTCGCCTGGCCCGACGATGTCGATGCGGTGCCTATCGACGGAACCTTTGTCGATGACAACGGGAACGTGCACGAGAACGGGATCGAGGCCGTCGCCCTCGCCGGGATCAGCCTGGGTTGCAACCCTCCGACCAACAACCGGTATTGCCCCTCCCGCAGTGTCACCCGCGCCGAAGCGGCGACGTTCCTGGCCCGGGCTCTCGTTCTTCCGAACGATGGAGTCGATCACTTCGTCGACGACAACGGCCATGTGCTGGAAGGCGGTATCAACAAACTGGCCGCCGCGGGGATCACCAACGGTTGCAACCCGCCGGCCAATGACCGCTTCTGTCCCGACCGCAGTCTGACCAGAGCCGAGTTCGCCGCTTTTGTCGCACGTGGCCTCGACTTGCCCCAGAGCAACGTGGACCGATTTGTCGACGACAACGGGCATGTCCTCGAGGCGTCGATCAACCGGATCGCCGACGCCGGGATCACCGTCGGATGCAATCCCCCGACCAATAACCGCTTCTGCCCCAACCGACCCCTGACCCGGGGGGAGACGGCAACCCTGCTCACCCGGGCTTTGAGCCTCCCCCACAACCCCTACCGCATCCCTCTATCCAACTGGAGCCCAATTCGATGCAACAGGGACGGCAAGGTCTGCACCGTCACCATCGAAACCTCGAGCCGGCGAACCCACTTCGTCGAAGAGGGCTTCTTCCAACGTCTGCCCTACCAGGGTGAGGAGGAGGCCCAATTCACCGCACCGGGCACCAGTTTCACCCTCACCCTGAACGGCAGCATCGTGGCGACGACACAGCTTCCCCTCTCCCCATCATCGACACAGGTCTTGCGCCGATGGAACACGCCGCTGGTTCTCCCCAGTGGGAATCACGTCCTGGTCGGTGAGTGGTGGTGGAATGGCGGCCTGGTCCAGAGGACGACGGCCAGGATCTCGGCTAGCTAGTGCTCTGGCCACTGACCCTTTCCCCACTAGCCTTTTCTTCTCGTGCTGGCCGCAACCAAACTGAGTAACCGATGAAAAAGGCGCTGATCACCGGGATCACCGGCCAGGACGGATCACATCTGGCCGATCTGTTGATCGACAAAGGGTACGAGGTCCACGGCATCATCCGCAGGGCCTCGAGTTTCAACACGGGCCGGATAGACCATCTCTACCGCGACCCCCACGATCCCGAGGCGAAGATGCTGCTCCACTACGGAGACTTGACTGACGGCTCTCAGATCGCACGGGTTATCAGAACCGTTCAGCCCGACGAGATCTACAACCTTGGCGCCCAGTCCCACGTAGCGGTCTCATTCCATCAGCCCGAGTACACCGGAGATGTAGATGCCCTCGGCGTTGTGCGATTGCTCGAGGCGATCCGGGATGCCGAAATTGATGTGAGGCTCTATCAGGCCGGCACATCGGAGATGTTTGGAAACTCTCCGCCACCACAGAATGAGACCACTGAATTCCGACCACGCTCCCCGTATGCCGCCGCCAAGGCCTACGCCCACTGGCTCGTCGCCAACTATCGCGAGGCATACGGAATCTACGCCACCAACGGGATCCTGTTCAACCACGAAGGAGAACGGCGCGGCGAGACATTCGTAACCCGCAAGATCACACGGGCCGTGGCCCGCATCGTCAACGGCACCCAACACGACCTCTATCTCGGGAATCTGGACGCATTGCGCGACTGGGGTTATGCGAAGGACTTCGTGAAAGCGATCTGGCTCATGCTGCAACAAGACGAGCCTGACGACTATGTAGTGGGCACCGGCGACTCGCACACCGTTCGAGAGTTCTGCCAGATGGCGTTTGGCCTGGTCGGCTTGGATTGGAGTGCCTTCACCAAGGTCGACCCTGCCTATTTCAGACCTACCGAGGTCGAGTCGCTACGCGCCGATGCGAGCAAGGCCGGGGCCAAGCTGGGATGGAAGCCCGAGACGAGCTTCGAAGAGCTCGTGACGTTGATGGTGACCCACGACCTGGCCGAGGTCGGGCTCGACGTCGACACAGCTCGAGACCGCGCGGAAGGGTTCAGTGAGACCCAGAGATTGAGCACATGAGCCAGCCACTGTTCGACCTTGCGGCAAAGAGGGTCTGGGTAGCGGGTCATCGAGGGATGGTTGGGAGCGCTGTGGTGCGCCGACTGGCACAGGAGCCGATCGGCGAGCTGATCACGGCGACCTCATCGGAGGTCGACCTACGAAGACAGTCCGAAACAGAAGGATTCGTCAACGATGTGAAGCCTGAGGTGGCCATCATCGCCGCGGCCAAGGTTGGTGGGATTCACGCCAACCGCACCGCCCAGGCCGACTTCCTCTACGACAATGTCATGATCGCGGCCAACTGCCTCAATGCATGCCGATTGGCCGGAGTGGACAAGGTGGTGGTCCTTGGTTCGTCCTGCATCTACCCCAGGGAGTCTCCTCAACCGATTCGGGAGGATTACTTGCTGACGGGCCCGTTGGAGCCGACCAACGAGGGCTACGCCATCGCCAAGATCGCGGCTTTGGAACTGGGAAAGATGCAGAGACGCCAATACGGGACAGACGTCGTCTCGCTCATGCCGACCAATCTCTACGGGCCTGGTGACAACTACGACCTGGAGACTTCACATGTGCTCCCTGCCATGATCCGGAAGACACATGAGGCAAAGGTGAACAACTCAGCCACCATCGAGATTTGGGGCTCGGGCAAACCTCGTCGCGAGTTTCTTCATGTCGATGACCTGGCCGATGCCACTCTCCATGCGACGCGCTGGTACTCGGGTGAGGAGCATCTCAACGTGGGCACCGGAGAAGACATCCCGATCCTGGGACTGGCCGAACTCATTGCTGAGGTCGTTGGCTGGGACGGCGACATCGTCCTCGATGAGTCGATGCCAGACGGCACTCCCCGCAAACTACTCGACGTTTCGCGTCTCGAGGCACTCGGATGGCGAGCCTCGATCGACCTCGGCGACGGAATACGGCAGACCTATCAGAGTTTCTTGGCGGAGCACGCCTCAGCCGAGGCAGGCTAGCTAGCCCACAACCACCAGGCCCCGATCCGCACGGTTCAGCGAATCGATCCCGCTATCGGCGCAGACAGCGATGTCCTCGATGCGGACCCCGAGTTGGCCCGGAAGGTAGATCCCCGGCTCGATGGAAAAGGCCATTCCGGCCTCCAGTGCCAGATCGTTCCCCTCGACCAGGTATGGGTGCTCGTGGACTTCGAGCCCGATCCCGTGCCCGGTGCGATGGATGAAGTACTCCCCGTATCCAGCCTCTACCACGACGTAGCGGGTCGCTCGGTCCACCTCCTGGCAAGGCACTCCCGGGCCCACCGCCGACTGCCCGGCAGCATTGGCGGCGGCCACCACCGAATGAATCTCGACCTGCTCCTGGGTCGGGTCTCCCACCGAGAAGGTCCGGGTCACATCGGAGTAATAGCCCCCGTACCGGCCGCCGAAGTCACAGATCACCAGGTCCCCCGGCTCGATCACCCGTTGCTCTGGCTCGTGGTGAGGTGAAGCCCCGTTGGGCCCCGAGGCGACGATGGCGAAAGCCGCCATCTCGTGACCTTCCTCGACGGTCATCCGACGCAGATCGTTGGCCACCTCGACCTCAGTTTGTCCGGCGAATGCGACCTCCCCCGGCACCCGGGCCAACACCCGGTCCACCCCATGAGCGGCCGAGCGAAGGGCTTCGATCTCGGCTTGATCCTTGCGCATCCGGAGCTGCTTGGTCACCATCGAGGCCGGCGCCCAGGAGATCTCGGGCAGCTCCTTCTGGAGCCCGAGAAGGAAAACCGACCAGGTGTGATCCCCGATCAGGGCCCGCTCCGCGCCGGAGGCAGCCTTGGCGACCAGGGCGACGGGATTCTCGGTCTCATCCCAAGCCAGCATCTCGAAGTCGCCGGCAACGACCCGTGGCGCTTCCAAACGAGGGATGAACAGAATCGGGTCGCCAACGACCGGAACCACCAGCATCGTCAGCCGCTCAGTCGGCATCGCCTCATACCCGGTGAAGTACGGGAGGTCGGCGCCGACAGACAGCAGGGTTGCCCCCACACCGATCTCCGACATGAGCTCCTGGAGCTTCAGAACCCGGCGGGAGTAGTCGAAATCGGTCATCGAACTAGAGACGATCGAGGATCCGCTTGAGGAACACTGCAAGCTCGCCCCTCGTCACGTATTGATCGGGACAGAACATAGTGTTGGATGGTGGGTTGCAGCCGACAGTGATACCGGTTGCGGCCAGCCACGCTGTCGAGTTCACGAACAACGAATCAGCGGTGTCGCTGAAGCGGTTCGGGTCGACAGCGTCCGCATCGACCACGACCAAAGTGTCGACAGCCCGCTTGAAGAGGGCAGACATCTCGCCCCTGGTTACCCGCCGATCAGGGCAGTAGTTGGTGTTGTCGGGCGGGTTGCAGCCCTGGGTGATGCCATGGCCGGCCAACCACCCAACCGCCGATTGGAACATGTGCCCCTCGGTATCCGCGAAAGACGTCGGTGGCGCCGGCCCCAGATGGGCCTCGAGGGTGCGCTTGATGAAGACCGCGATCTCGCCACGGGTGGCGGGGTCATTCACGCAATAGAAGTAGTCGTTGCATCCATTGGTGAACCCCTGATCCAGCATCCACTGGATCGCCGGGGCAAAGACATGTTTGGCGGGCACATCAGCGAACGGGCCGTCGCTCCCGTAGACCGGTCCTGCGCTCGACCGGTATACATGAACCGGTATCCCGATGAAGAGATGCTTGTTGATGAAATCGCTGTCCCAAACGGTGAGCCGGATACACCCATGAGAGGCAGGCCCCGGCGGCACCTCGGCCGAGCCGTGGAGGGCGATTCCCCCAGTGAAGAACCAGGGGCTGAGCATCAGACCCAGACCCAACGTGGACTCATACCAGCCCGTGGAGTGTCGATACACCTTGAAGTTTCCGGTAGGCGTGTTGGCGGTGCGCCATGTGCCCTTGGCAAAATAGCGCTCGCCGTTACCCGAAGAGATGGGGAAGGTGGCGACCAACTCGCCCTTTCGGAAGAGGTGGGCGGTCTGTTTGGTCAGATTGACCTCCACCCGATCCGGCTCGTCGAACTTGGTATAGGGAGCCTGGTAGAGCTCGAGCTCGTCCCAGTGCGCGTCGCTCCATGAATAGGAGCGGGAGGCACCTATCTCCTTTCGGAAGGCCATGACCGAATGCTGAGTCTTGGCCCCGTAGGATCCGTCGACGGCTCCGCGGTAGAAACCCTTCTCCTTCAGCGCTCTCTGCAGCTTCGCGGTCGCGTCCGACTCCAGGCCGTAGAGCTGATCCTCACCGAGATCGACCTCGAGCCCACCAGCCGCCGCGGTGGGTAGGGATGGGGCCAGAAACCCCGCGAAAATGATCGCTATCACCGCCCGTCGCAACATGGGGGGCGAGGTTATCGGATCTCCAGGTCAACCGTGAGCAGACCAAAGCCGAGAGGTGGCACAGCGAGCGAATCGGGCTACGGTTTTTGCAGATGACGGCCAAGTGGCCCCGAATCGCCGTTGCACTCGCAGTTCTCCTTGCCACCTTCGGTTCAGGGCTCGATGCGGCTGCCGACACCGTAGCCTCCCGGGACTTTGAGGACGAGACCTGGGCTGAAGACTGGGTCGACCTCCGAGCCACCGATCTGACCCGAACCCGTCTCACCACGGGCTTCGCCGGCAATGGCCTGGAAGTCCGAATCCCCCAGGGGGCATTCCGCGGTTTCGGCCCCTTCGACCGTCTCAGTTTTCCCACACCAACCCAAGCCTGGTACCGCTATCACATCCGGTTGCTCAGCTGGAACTCGGTCGATGAAGGCAAGCTGCCAGGGCTCTCCGGGCTCTACTCGTCATCGGGACGAGGATGCATCCCGTCCTCCCTCAGCAGGCCCGGGTGGTCGGCTCGGGGAATGTTCGGGGCGGCGGGAGCCGAAGGCGCTCCTCCGGGCAATGTCCCCATCGGCACCTACCTCTATCACGTGGACCAACCAGGCGACTGCGGCGAAGAGCTCTGGTGGCCGGGGGCCAGCCTCGAGCCCGGCCGCTGGCATTGCGTCGAGGGCTACGTCGGTCTCAACACACGGGGATCCAGCAACGGGGTGTTCACCGGTTGGCTCGACGGCAAGCAACGCTTCTCACGCACCGGTCTCACCTACCGCCGGGAGAACGAGTCTCAGGTGGGCATCCGGGAAATGTGGCACAACGTCTACTTCGGGGGCAGCTGGCCAACCCCCAACCCGTTGAGCCTGATCATCGATCAGGTCGTGGTGTCCAACAGCGGTCGAGTCGGATGCATGGATCCCTTCACCGACGACAACGCCAGTCTGCACGTCAACGCACTCACCGAGCTCCACGCCCGAGGTGTGCTCAATGGCTGTGCCTATCGGCGGGTCTGTCCCGAGCGGCAGATGACCAGGGGCGAAGCCGCCGCCATGTTCTCACGGGTCCTGAAACTGCCCGCGGCGAGCAAGGACTATTTCAACGACGACAGCGGCCACCTCTTCGAGGCCGCCGCCAACAAGTTGGCTGAAGCCGGGATCAGTGTCGGTTGCGCCAACGCGAGCTTCTGTCCCGATCGGAACCTGAACCGCGCCGAGTTCGCCGCCATGACGGTTCGGGCGTTGGGTCTTCCGGCGTCCGGTGGCAACGCCTTCAGTGACGATGATGGGCATTGGGGTGAGTCGGCGATCAACACCTTCGCGGACGCCGGCCTCACCGAAGGCTGCGGACCGGACCGTTTCTGCCCCAACCGGAGCCTGACCCGGGAAGAGGCAGCCAGCTTCTTCCTCCGGGTGGCTGACCGCCTGAAGCCACTTGGCCTGGCATCGGTCGAGCCGCTGCCCGACTGGCCGCCACCCGGCGATCCGCCACCCATCCCGCCCGAAGAGCAGGACTAGGGAGCCTCGCCCCCCTCGCCCGACCTGGCGGTCGGGCGGTCCCCCCGCTCCGCAGGGGGACAACACACACACGGGCCCGACCGAGCGCAGCGAGGTCGAAAGGGTTCCCTACCGAAGTCGCCCTTAACCGGCCACTAAGGGTACGGGATTACATGTCTGGTGAAAGGAGGGGATATGAACAACCGACCCCCAACCAGACTGACCACCGTCGCCTTGACGGCGATTATCGCCGTGCTGTTGGCGGCACCGACCGCGGTGTGGGCCGCACATCAGTTCACCGATGTGCCCGACTCCCACACCTTCCACAACGCCATCGACTGGATGAAGGACAACAACATCACCGTCGGCTGCAACCCACCGGGCAACACCCAGTACTGCCCCGACGACAATGTCACCCGAGGCCAGATGGCCGCATTCATGAAGAGACTCGCCGAGAACCAGGTGGTCGACGCCGCAACCTTGCAGGGAGTCGAGGTAGGTGAGCTTGCCCAGACGGTCTACACCACCCGTCTCCCCGGCCCACTCGACATCCCCGGAGTGGCGGACTTCCAGTCCGTGCTCCAACTCAACCTGCGCGCCGGGTCGTGGCTGGTCATGGCCAAAGCCTGGTATTGGAACACCGGGACCACCGACGGCTGGGCCGACTGCCGACTGGTGAGCCCCAACGTCGAGGACAACACCTGGGTCGATGTGGCGATGGAAGCCGACAACAACCAGGTTGGGGCAGCCTTCCTACTCGTTGACGAGTTCGAGGTCGACTCGCCCATCAACCTCGAGTGCCGTGACGGCGGAAACACCGTCGAGATCCGGGACGCGGTGATCACCGCCCTCAAGCTCAACAGCGTCGTCGAGCAATAGCCCAAGCAGAAACCGTCTGTGCAGGTCGTCCCAGGAGCCTGGTGCGACCTGCCTCGTCAAACCCGAGGAGAGACGCGGCCCACCGTGATCGTTAAGGTCGCCTGCGGCTGGGACTCTCCCGCCTGATCGAACTACAAGGAGGCAACGATCATGGCCAAACCAACAGGTCGCAGGTGGACCCTGCTCCTGACTGTCGTGGTGACTCTTCTCATCTCAGTCCCGGCCGCGGTGTGGGCGGGACATCAATTCACCGACGTGCCCGACTCCCACATCTTCCACACCGGCATCAGCTGGATGAAAGACCACAACATCACCGTCGGGTGCAACCCACCGGCCAACACCCAATACTGCCCCGACGACAACGTCACCCGAGGCGAGATGGCCACCTTTATGAAACGACTCGCCGAGAACAACGTCGTCGACGCAGCCACCGTGGACGGAAAGGACTCGACCGAGCTCCTCACCGTCGCCAGCGCTCAGACACTCGACTGGTCCGACGTCGGCGGGAACGTCCCCCTGCCTGCGGCGGGAACCCCGATCGTGGAGACCACCATCTCGGCGCCGGCCGGCCACCTGATAGTGACGGGAACCGCCACGTTCGGCAACGCAGCCGCCAATTCCCTCTTGACAGCATGGTTAGAGCTGGACGATGGAGCATGTGGAATCGGCGCTTTTGCGGTCCCAGCGAACTCAGTCCCGGGTGCTGTCTCCCACATGAGCAATGATGGTGTCGGAGACGATGGAGCAGCCGCCGTCAGCGGTCTGGTTGCAGTCTCTGCAGGCGACCACACCGTGACACTCTGCGGAGCCAGCGACGACGGCTCAGGCGATGCATTCAACGCCACTGTGATCGCCCAATCCGTGGGCGAAGGCTCGGTGACGTCAGTGACCGGCGTCGCTTCGCCAGGTGGAGATGGCGGACCGCAGGGCTGAGGCTTCCCGATTGATGGGTATGTGAACACACACACCGCGGGTCCGGGTACCACCCGGTCACAGCCGTGCTGATTTACCTATCGAATCTGACGGACGGGACTGTCGCTCCCCCAGTGCGTGTCCGCCGTCCACACGATGGCCTCCAGTCGGTCACCAAGGGCCAGGCACAGCCGGTCTGCCAATGAGAGCCCCGAGCCTTTCCGCCAACCGACCGCGGCCCCCTCCGCATCCTCCATGGTGACCGGTTCGACCACAAGCCGGTAGCTGAGCAGCAGCGCTCGCACCCTGTCCCAGTCGCGTCGATGCTGCAGCACTTTCTGACCAACCTCAGACCAATTGGCCGCGCCTACGACGCCACCGTCGAGCAGAGCGTCCTCGACCTCATCGGCGCCTTCCTCCCCTTCGAGGAATGCGAGCAGCGCCGAAGCATCGAACACGTTCAGGCTGCATCCTCCTCACGGGCCTGCCGACGCCGTTCTTCGAGCAATTCGTCGACCAGGTCGAGACCTTCCAGATCAGCCCGAACCAATTCCTTGAGCTGCTGACGAGTGATGAGGACCACACCTCGCGGAGTGTCGATCAGGACGAGAGGGGTGCCGGTCTCAAATCCAGCTCGCTCCCTCAACTCGGCGGGGACCACCAGTCTGCCTCGATCTCCCATTCGCACGTTGTACGTACCATACATATCGTGATCGTACCACTCTACCAAGGCGGTGGGACAGGTGGACAGACATTCTCGACCCTCGAGTGCCAAATCTGAAACAGATGTCAATCGCTCATTGTGGACGACGCGGGGGGCGGCGCTCCGATGCTGACCGGGACCGCCTCCCGGCTCTCCTTGGCGTGGTAGCTGGAGCGGACCAGAGGGCCCGACTCGACATGGGGGATCCCTAAACCCTCGCCATAGTCCTTGTACTCGGCGAACTCGTCGGGGTGGACGTAGCGGTGGATGGGGCGGTGTCTCGCCGTCGGCCGCAGATACTGGCCGATGGTGACGATGTCGATCCCGACCGCCCTCATGTCGGCCAGGGTGCCCAGGACCTCTTCCCTGGTCTCCCCCATCCCCACGATCAACCCCGACTTGGTCAGACCGTCAGGGTTCATCTGCTTGGCCCGCCACAGCAACGCGAGCGACCGCCCGTAGTTGGCCGAGGTGCGGATGTCACGCTGCAGCCGGAGCACGGTTTCGGTGTTGTGGTTGAGCACCTCGGGCACGGCGTCCATCACCGTATGCAAAGCCTCGCGGTCGCCCTTGAAATCGGGGATGAGGACCTCGATCTCGGTTCCCGGGGAGCTGCGCCGGCTCTCCGTGATGGTGTGGGCGAAGATGCCCGCTCCCCCGTCGTCGAGGTCGTCACGGTTGACCGAGGTGATCACGGCGTGCTTCAGATTCATCTTGGCGATGGCCTCGGCGGCGCGGTACGGCTCGAAGATGTCGAACTCGGTGGGTTTGCCGGTGGTCACATTGCAGAACGAGCACGCCCTGGTGCACTTGTCACCGAGGATCATCAAGGTGGCAGTGCCCATCCCCCAGCATTCGTAGATGTTGGGGCAGTTGGCCTCCTCGCACACGGTGTTCAGCTCGAGGCCGCGCATCATCTTCTTCATCTCGAGATAGTCGCCGTCGAGTCGGGCGGTCACCTTCATCCAGTCCGGGCGGGGGGGTTCCCCGGGGAGCCGTCCGTTCAACAGGATCGGCTCTTGGGATCTGCTCTCCTGGCTGAAGGTGCCGGCTTCGAGCAAGCGATCGACCTCGAACTCCGACCTGCGACCCTGGCCACGGGTAAATGCGGCGATTTGGGTCTCTGTTTCCCGGTAGCCGAACACCGACTCGAACTGGGGAATCAGAGCCTCGGCCGCCTCCTCCACGGAGACCTTTCGCCCGACCAGATCGGAAAGTGTGGTGACCGGTCGGTCGCTGATCCCACACGGGTTCATCAGGGCGAAGTACCCCATGTCGGGATGGAGATTGAGAGCGAAGCCGTGCATGGTGACCCGGCGCGCCACCCGGACCCCGATGGCGGCGACTTTGCCCTTGGTGGTCCATACCCCGGTGTAGCCGGGCTCGGCCCATGCCTCGACGCCAAAGCTGTCGAGAGTTGCGATGAGTGCCTGTTCCAGCTTCCGGACGTAAGGCACGATCTGTTTCGGGTCGCCGAGGGCCAGAATCGGGTATCCAACCAACTGACCGGGACCGTGGAAGGTGATGTCGCCGCCGCGATCGACATGATGCACCTCGGCGTCGAGGCCGGCGCGATCGACCAGCAGGTTGGATGCGTCGCCGTTCCTGCCGATGGTGAAAACCGGCGGGTGCTCGAGCAGCAGCAGGTAGTCGTCTTCTGTCCTGCCGGCCACCTTTCCTTGGTGCAACGCCCGCTGCAGGTCCCAGGCCTCGGTGTACGGGAGACGTCCCAGCCAGCGGGTGCGGAGGGTCCTCTCGTTTTGGCGCGGAGATACGACCCCAGAGGGTCGTATCTCCGCGCCAAAAGCGTCGTCCGCGGGGTCGGGAGCGTGGGCGGGGGCGGCGGGGGGAGCGTGGGCGTGGGTGGGGGGGGTGGCGGTCATACCAGCTCTTGGTCCCAGTCCCAGGTCTCCAGGTTCTGCTTGATCCGTTGCAGGAAGAGCACCGCGGTCGAGCCGTCGAACGCCCGGTGGTCCCAGGTGAGACCGAGATAGCCCATGTGCCTGATGGCGATCATGTCCTGACCGTCGGCCGCCGTGACCACAGTCGCACGTTTGGTGATCGTCTCGGTGGAGAGAATCGCCACGTTGGGCACGTTGATGATCGGGACCGAGAGATACGACCCGAACGGGCCCGGGTTGGTGATGGTGAAAGTGGATCCGGTCAGGTCGTCAACCCCCAGCTCGCCGTTCCGGGCCTTCTCCGCCACGTCTTTGATCGAGCGGGCGATGCCGACCAGACGCAACGCGTCAGCATCGCGGATCCTGGGCACCACCAGGCCGCCCTGGTTGAGATCGACTGCGATGCCAAGATCTACATTCTTGTGGAACACCGCCTTCTTCTCTTCGAGATAGAAGGAGCTGTTGACCACCGGGTACTCACGGAGAGCGTCAATCACAGCCCGCGCGATGAAAGGCAGATAGGTCAGGGAGAACCCTTCATCGACCTTGAACTGCTCCTTGTGGGTTTGCCGCACCCGTTCCACCCGCTCGAAGTCCACTTCGACCGATGTCCAGACGTGGGCAGCGGTCTGCTTGGCCTTCACCATGTTCTCGGCGGTGCGGATCCGTATCCGATTGAGCTCTACCTCGCCGCTGTCCGACGTCGCTGCGGCGGCGGCAGGGGCGGGTGTCGCGGCCGGTGCAGGCTCGGCCTCAGGGGCGGGTTCGGCCACCGGTCCGGGCTCGGCGGCGGGAGCGGGCTCCGGTTTGGCCTCCGAGACCGCCTCCGGCTCGCCGGCGGCAGGAGGGCCCGACTCGAGAAACGCCTCGACGTCCTTGCGTGTGATGCGACCGCCCTCACCAGTCCCGGTGAGCTGTGAGACGTCGAGCTCGTTCTCACGAATCAGCCGGCGGACCACCGGTGAAAGGAGATGAGGCTTCTTCTCGGTCTCATCGGGCTCGGCGAAGAAAGCTTCGACTTCGGCCTCCTGAGTCGGAGCCGGCTGGGCCGGGGCCGACTCAGGCTCCGAGGCGAACTCGGCGGCCGCGTCCTTGTCCTCATCCTCGGTGGGCTCGGCAACGGTCTCGTCGTCCGTGGTCGGTGTCTCCTCTGCCTCCTGTTCAGCCACGGGCTCGGCCGTAGCCTCATCGGCCTCTGGGGATGACTCCTCTTCTGGCTTGGATTCGGCATCTTCCGGCTCCGACTCCGCCGCGTCCGCCGAAGGTGATTCCTCGCCTGCCTCGCCGATCACGGCCAGGGCGGTTCCGACTTCGACCGTGTCGCCTTCGTTCACCAGGATTTCGAGCACCGTGCCCGCGGCCGGAGACGGGACTTCAGTGTCGACTTTGTCCGTGGAGATCTCGACCAGGACCTCGTCTTCAGCGATGGTGTCGCCGACCTCCTTTGCCCAACGGAGGATGGTCCCCTCTGTCACCGTCTCCCCGAGTTGGGGCATCGAAACCGTCGTAGCCAAAATCGCTCCTCTCAGTGAAGACTGCGGCCGGCGGCGGACAAAAGGGTCTCGCCGACTGCCTCGGACAAGGTCGGGTGGGCGTGGATGAAGGCGGCCGCCTCATCGGGCAAAGCCTCCCACCCCACCGAATACATCAGTTCGTGGATCAGTTCCCCAGCGTGTGGCCCAACGACGGTGGCCCCAACGATTGCCCCCTCCTTCTCGGAGATCACCTTGGTGAAGCCCTGGTTGTCCCCAATGATGATGGCCCGCCCGATGCCGTTGAAAGCATGCTTGGCAACATCGATGTCGACCCCCTGCTCGGCCGCCTGGCTCTCGGTCAGGCCGACTTCCGCCACCTCGGGATGGGTGTAGGTGACCCTGGGAATGGCCAGATAGTTCACCGGACGGGCTTGACCCGTCGCGATGTGGGTGACGGCCGCGATGCCCTCGGCGAAACCGACATGAGCCAGCTGAGGAGTTCCGGCGACGATGTCCCCCACGGCGTAAAGACCGGGCTGGGCGGTTTGCATGGTGTCGAAGTCGACTTTGACGAACCCTCGATCGACCTCGGCCGACACCGTGTCCAGACCCACCCCGTCGGTGTTGGGGCCGCGTCCCACCGAGACCAGCACGACGTCGACCTCGATGCTCTCGTCGCCGAAGGGGACGACAATCGTCTCACCGACCTTGGGGGCGCTCACTTCGACCCCGACATGGAACTTGACCCCCCGCTTCTGCAACTGTCGCTGTAACTGCTTGGCAGCCTCGGCGTCGGAGCCAGGGATGATCTGATCCATGACCTCGAAGACGTGGACCTCGCATCCGACATCGACCAGAAACGACGCAAACTCACATCCGATCACACCGCCGCCGATGATCGCCACCCGGTTCGGTCTTTCCGGCCAATCGAGGGCGTGATCGGAGCTCACGATCTTCACCCCGTCGAACTCGTAACCCGGAATGGTGCGGGCATGGGACCCGGTGGCAAGGATCACTGCCTCACCGTCAACGACTTGTTTGCCTTCGTCGGTCTCGACCTCCACCTTGCCCGGGCCGGCGAGACGGCCGTACCCGGTGATGACTTCGACGCCTTTCTTCTTCAAGAGACCGCCCAGACCCCTGACCAGGCCCTCCACGGTCTGGTTCTTCCGGGCGAGCGCCGCCGCCCAGTCGAGACTCGGCTGCTCGGTGATCACTCCGAACTCGGCAGCATGGGAAACCGTGCTGAACACCTCGGCCACGTGCAGCCACTGCTTGGCGGGGATGCAGCCCCGGATGAGACAGGTGCCTCCCGGACGCTCGTCGTCGACCAATGCGACGGACAGCCCGAAATTGTGGGCATAGAGAGCCGAGGCGTAACCGCCCGGCCCGCCTCCGACTATGACGATGTCGTACAACCTCTGCCTTTCGAATGGAACTTCTGGCCGGAGCCTAGTTGTGCCTGGGGGTACCCTCCCCGAACCGTGCCTACTCGCTGGCTACTGATTGCCTCGGCCGCGCTTGCCTTTGTCATCGTGGCGGCCGCAGCTGTCTGGTTCCTGGTCAGGTTCATGTGATGGAGTTCATGTGATCGAGCGAATCAACCTCGACACCTCTGATGGTGAAACGCTGGAAGGTCGCTGGGATTCCCCCGATAAGCCAACTGGTGTCGTCGTCTTCTGTCATCCACATCCAATTGCGGGCGGTTCGATGATGGCCCCGCTCATGATCGCGGTGACCACCCGCCTGGTCGATCGGGGGTTCACGGTCCTCAGGTTCAACTTCCGGGGAACCGGCAACAGCACCGGCACCCACAATCACGGCGACGCCGAGAGATTAGATGTTGCCGCGGCGGTCGAAGCGGCGACAACCACCGGTCTCCCCGTTCATCTATCCGGTTGGTCATTTGGTGCGGCCACTGCTCTGCGATGGCTCGGTGAGCAGAGCGAGGCGCTGCCATATTCGGGGATTGCCCCAGCAACCAAGGGCCTGCCCGACGCCCTGCCCCCCGGGCCCAAGCGGATAGTGGTTGGAACCCGGGACCAGGTAGTCGATGTCGATGCGATCCGTGACTATGCCGAGAAGCAGACGATCGACCTGGTTCTGACCCCGGGTGACCACTTCTTCCACGGGCGGGGTGAGAAGATCGGCGACCTGGTGGCCCAGGGCTTGGAGTAAGCCCCCTTACCTCCCGGCTCTCGCTTCGCTCCGCCGGCAGGGACCTTTCCCCCACAGCGGGGGAACAGAAGAGGCGGCACGATGCTCTGTTCCCCCACGCAGTAGGGGAAAGGTCCCTGCGAGCCGAAGGCTCGGAGGTAAGGGGGATTGAAGCGAGCCGCATGGAAAGTGTCACTGCTGTCGCCGATCGTGAGCCCATGAGAACCCAACGATCCCTCGTTCCCTATGCGCGTGAGAACCGCAAGGCCATGAACCACGCAGAGACCCGTCTTTGGTGGGAGCTACGCCGCGACAGATTTGGTGTCCGGTTCAGGCGGCAGCACCCATTCAAGGGCTACATCCTCGACTTCGCGTGTCTGCCGATTCGGCTCGCGGTCGAGGTCGATGGATCCCAGCACGCCAATTCTGCCCGCGATCGGAGACGAGACGCCGTACTGCAGTCCGACGGCTGGACGATTGTCCGAGTCTGGAGTTGGGACGTGTTCTGGAACACCCAAGGCGTCCTGGATGCGATCGGTGCCGCCATCGAGGAGGCATCGCTTCGCTCCACCGAGTAGCCCCCTTACCTCCCGGCTCTCGCTCCGCTCCGCCGGCAGGGACCTTTCCCCCGCACAGCGGGGGAACAGAAGAATCCGCACGACTCTCTGTTCCCCCACGCAGTGGGGGAAAGGTCCCTGCGAGCCGAAGGCTCGCAGGTAAGGGGGCTCAAACCTCTCGAAAGGAACGATTGCGGGCTTCGGTCACCGAATCCGGTGCAAATGTCTGGAGAAGTCTTCTTCCTAGAAGGTCTTCTTCCGCCACCCGGGCGGACAGCTCGGAGAACTGCTCCTCGTCGTCGCAGTCGTAGAGGCGCATGGTGTCCCGGGTGCCGATGAATCGATACTCCTCGAATCTGGCCAGCCGGCTCACTCCTCCTCCTGGCCGCCGAGACCGGTTCTCACCTCCGCACCGCAGTTGGGACATGGGGCCACCGCGATGTCACCGACGATGAAGCTGAAGTCGCAGCTAGGGCAGGTGATCTTCGGTGTCGGAGCGGCAGGTGGAGGTGGTGGAGGAGGAGGAGCCTGTGCTCCCTGAGTGCCGGCCACCACGTTGGGCGCTGCTGGATAGTCACCCATGCTGGGTGGAGCTCCGCCAGACTCGCGCACCACATTCACCGACCCACATGTCGGACATGCGAATCGACCGGCGCCCGGAACCTCGAACTGGGTCCGGCACGCACCACAACGCACCATCATTCGTCTTCACCTCCATCGAAATCGACGGCCTCACCCACTGCGCCGATCCGCACCAGGTAATCGGCCTCGTGGCGAAGCACGCTCTCCACGTCCTTCTGAGCGTAGGACACCCCATGCGTTGAGGCGATTTGCTCGATGATGTACGAAATCGACGCCTCATGCCCCCCGGCGATGGTCTCCACCGGGTTCCGCCGCTGGTCCTGAGCCAGACCCTGGAGATAGAAGACTTCCCACTCGAGTATTCGCCGGATGTCGGCGCGGCGAAGATTTACGTCGCCTTCTGCCTCGAGACCGGCTTCAACGTGCTTCACAGCATCCTCGACGACGTACTCGAGAGCCTCATAGCTGGGCCGCCGCTTGGACTCCTGCCAGACCATCAGGGCGAGAATGAGCAGGAGCACGCCTACCAAAAAGGCAACGAAGGTGAATACTTCAGGCCTGCTCACGCCGAGAAACTACACCCTCACTGGCTCTGCTTCCCAAACCGGTGGAGGGTCCGCACCTGGGCCCTGTGACTCCCAATCACCGGAATGAGTACGCGTTTAGAAGGCCTCCACAGGAAGGCTCATCAAGGAGCCGTCCTCGGCCTCTGCCCCCGCCCGGCGGGTGGCGATCCCCGGTGCTGTCATGCCGAGGAACCACCGTGCCGACTCAACCTTGCCCCGATAGAAGGGGTCCGTCTCCATGTTGGGGAAGGCGGTCTCGGCGTGACGGAGTAGCTGCCAGGCAATGACCAGTTCGGCCACCGAAGCGAGCAGGGCGTTGGTATGCAGGCCCACCTTGTAGATCTCGCTTGGCTGATCCGACAGCGAGGCCATCAAATTCTCCACCATCGATCCCACATGACCCTGGACATCGTCGAGCATCGAGCCGAGCAGTTCCCGCTCCGTGGCCAGCGGATCTCCATCCGGACCACCCTTGACGAACTCGGCGATCTCGGTCGAGAGGTCGGCGAGAGTCTCGCCTTGGTCTCTGGCAACCTTCCTGAAGAAGAAGTCGAGGGCTTGAATGCCGGTCGTTCCCTCGTAGATGGTGTCGATCTTGGTGTCCCTGATGTATTGCTCGAGGGGATAGTCCTGGGTGAACCCGGACCCACCAAACACCTGCAAGGCGTCCGCGAGCTGCTCGTAGGCCTTCTCAGACGAATAGCCCTTGACCAGGGGAAGGAGCAGATCCGACCGCCGCGCCCACCGGTCGTCTTCAGGATGGAGCACCACTTGATCCTGGACCCAGCCCGTGTAGAGGACGAGGGCACGTAGACCCTCTGCGTACGCCTTGAGATTCATCAGCATTCGGCGCACATCGGGATGAGCGATGATCGGCACCCGGGGCGCGGTTTTGTCACCGCCCCTGGTGAGGTCGGCGCCCTGGTGACGCTCCTTGGCGTACTCGAGCGCATTGAGGTAACCGGTGCTCAGGGTTCCCATCGACTTTGCCCCGATCATCATCCGGGCGCCTTCGATCACCTTGAACATCTGGCGGATGCCGTCGTGCTTGTCACCGACCAGGTATCCGATTGCCGGGTGCTCCACGCCAAAAGTCATCTCGCAGGTGGTCGAGCCCTTCAACCCCATCTTCTTCTCGAGGTTGGTGGCATACACCCCGTTGCGGTCACCGAGACTTCCGTCCTCATTGACGAGGTACTTGGGAACCACGAACAGGGACAGGCCCTTGGACCCGGCGATCGCCCCCTCGGGGCGGGCCAGCACGAGGTGGATGATGTTCTCGGAGGCGTCGTGCTCTCCGCCGGTGATGAAACGCTTAACACCCTCGATGTGCCAGGTTCCGTCACCCATGTCGATCGCCTTGGTGCTGGCAAGACCGACGTCGGAACCTGCATCGGGCTCGGTGAGGATCATCGAGCCGGACCATTGCTTGTGAACCCAGAGCTTGGCCAGCTCCTTCTGCGACTCGGTCCCTTCTTCAAACAGGACCCGGGCGAAAAGTGTGCCTCCCGAGTACCACGAGACGGTGGTATTGGCGGCCAACTGCATCTCCTGGGTGGCCCAACCCAGACTCGGGGGAACCGACATCCCGTCCATGTCGGCGGGGGCGCCCAGACGGTCCCACCCGCCCTCTTTGAAGGCTCTGACTCCTGCCTTCACCGACTCGGGAAGATGAACCTCACCGTTCTCCAGCACAAGCGGGATCCGGTCTTGGTCGACGTATGAGGCAGCAAAGTCCTCCCGGGAGAGCCGCTCGATCTCGACCAGGATGTCCCGGGCGATCGCCTCGTCGAGCTCAGACCAAACACCGCTGCCGAGATAGTCCTGAATCCGGTGGACCTCGAAGAGGTTGAATTCGAGATCGCGGAGGTTCGACTTGTAGTGGCTCATATTGTCGTTGGTTCTCTTGGTCTATGAGTGCCTACTCTAATTTGAATCAACGCTCAAAGAAAGTTGAAAGTTCCGCCAACGGTCTACTGTTCCCCGATGCGATACAAGGCCGGTCTCGAGACGCGTGACCGAATCCTCGCCTCGGCCAGGTCCCTCATCGCCGAGAGAGGCCTCGAAGGAACGACGATAAAGGCGATCTGTGAGCAGGCCGGTGTTCTGCCGGGGTCGTTCTACAACTTGTTCCCGTCGAAAGAGCAGGCGATTCTCACCGTGGTTCGCGAGGCCATCGACGCCGTCGACCCTGACCCCGCACATCAGGGCATCGACACACTCGATGAGTTGGTCGATGCCTACGTTCGCTTTCTCGAGGAGCAGCCGGCACTGTCCCGTGTCTACATCCGTATCGGGGTCTCGGGTGCAGGTTCGAGCCCCGAGCTGACCGGTCGAATGCTCCGTCATCACCAGGGGAGGGTCGCACGCTTCGCGGCTGCGATGAGACGTCACAGCCCCGAGCTGTCGGAAGCAATGGCGGAGAGGCGGGCGGAGACGCTGGTCCTGGCTCTGAACGGCATCGCCCTCCATCGTGTCCTCGACCCTGGCTTCGACGTTGGCTGGCACGCACGTGCATTGCTCGACGACGCCGCCGCCGCCGTTTCTTGACCCAACCGGTCGCCCGATAGGCTCCGACGATGGATCTGGCAGTTCAAGTCCGAGGCGATTGGGAACTCGTCCTCTCCACCGCGAGATGGGCCGAGGACCGAGGGCTGGTCGCCCTGGCGCTGCCCGACCACTATCTGGAACGGGGCGACTTCCCCGACCGCCCTGCCTTCGACCATCTGGTGCACCTGGCGGCCTTGGCCCGGGAGACGACCCGTCTCGAACTGGTCTCACTCCTCTCTCCGGTCACCTTTCGCCATCCCGCGGTGTACTACAAGATGGGCGTCACTCTCGACGAGGTCTCCGGGGGCCGGTTCACGATGGGGATCGGGACTGGTTGGCTCGACGAGGAGTTCGAGCTCTTCGGGATTCCCTATCCCGACCGACGGACGCGATTCGAGTTGCTGGGTGAGTGCATGGCCTATTTGGCCGCAGCGATTTCGCCACATCCACGCAGTTTTGCCGGTGAGCACTACCAGCTCGCCGAGTTCGACCCACGACCGCATCCGCAGAGCCTGCGCCTCCTCATAGGAGGTGGCGGGAGCAACAAGACGCCAAAACTCGCCGGGGCATATGCCGACGAGTTCAACATCTACGCATGCCCGCCCGCCGCGTACTCCTCAAAAGTGGAACTGGCCAAGACAGTCGCCCGCGATGCCGGTCGCGACCCTGACGCAATCCTCTTCTCGACTGCTTGCCCCGCTATTGCCGCCAAACGCGAGGAGGATTATCAGCGACTGCTCAACCTGCTGGCGACACAAACAAAGTCGTCACCGGAGCGCATCGAACAGGTCTACTCAGAGCGCGGATATCCGCACGGATCGGGGTCGAAGCCGGCCGAGATGGTCCAAGCCCTGATGGAGTCCGGCTGTCAGCGTTTCTATCCTCAGATGTTCCTGGGCAACCCCGACGACTTCGACCTCATCCTCGACGCGTACGACCGCTGACCTATGCCAACCGTCGCAATCATCGGGACCGGGCTCATCGGCGCATCCGTCGGGCTCGCGTTGAAAGACCAGGGTTGGAAGACAATCGGATGGGACCCATCGCCCGATGCCCTCGAGCGCGCCACCGAGCGAAATGCCACCGACTCTGCCGCTTCGTCGGTTTCGGAAGCGATTGAAGGCGTCGACCTTGTCGTATTGGCTGGTCCGCTCGAGGCGAACCTGGCGACCCTGCGCGAGCTGAAGACCGAGGCCCTGGTCACAGACGTAACCAGTGTCAAAGTGCCGCTGGTCGAAGCGGCACCGGTTGGCCTCAGGTTTGTCGGCGGCCACCCGATGGCCGGTCGTGAGCATGCCGGTCCCGGGGCAGCCTCGCCGGCCCTATTCCGGGGCGCACCCTGGGTCATCTGTGACGACCGGGTGGCCGCGTCCGACTTGGAGGAGCTGGTGGCCGTCGTGACGTCGGTTGGAGCCAATCCCGTGGTCATGTCGGCACAACGCCACGACCAGGTCGTCGCCGCGGTCTCCCATCTCCCCCATCTCCTCGCGGTGGCTCTGGTCAACACGATCTCGGACAACCGGGACGCCGAAGAGCTGGTATCAGGCAGCTTCCGCGACCTGACACGGGTCGCCTCGGCAGAGTCCTCCTGGTGGCCGGAAGTACTCACCTCGAACGCGGACGCGGTCACCGGGGCCATCGACGACCTCATTGCCTCTCTCACCGACCTCCGTGAGCGGGTAGCTGCGGGAGACAGAGAGGCCCTGAAAACCCGGCTGGAAACGGCGCGGTCACGACGTGGGGCGATGGCGCCCCCAGTGGCACTGGTTCAGGTGATCCTCCAGGACAGACCCGGAGAGATCGCCGCGGTGGGACACGCACTCCAGACGAGCAAGGTGGACGTTCGCGATCTCCAGCTGCGGCACGCGGTCCATGGCGGCGGCGGCATCCTCACCCTCTCGGTTCGTCCCGGCGAGATGGAGACGCTCAAAGCGGCCCTCGCCGGCGAAGGGTTCGAGGTCGAGGACGGCGATTAGCCTCGGGTAGAGGAGCCAGGTTGAAGTATTCGATCATGACCGAGCCACAAATGGGTGGCACTTACCAACAGCTCCTTCGAGCCGCCCAACTTGCGGAGCAGCAGGGTCTCTACTCCTTCGCCCGGAGTGATCACCTTGCCTGGGATAGCAAACGATCACCCGATGCCACCGACGCATTCGCAACCATCGCCGGGCTGGCGCGTGACACCACGAGTATCCGACTGTGTGTCCTGGTTACGCCGATCACTTTTCGTCACCCCGCAGTGATCGCCAAGAACGCCGCCACCATCGACCAGATGTCCGGCGGCAGATTCGATCTCGGCGTGGGCACCGGTTGGAACGACTTCGAGCACGATGCCCTCGGGCTCCCCTTCCCTGAGTCATCTGAGAGATGGCAGCGTCTCGAGGACGCCCTCGACTATCTGGATGCCGCCTTCGGCGAGGGAAAGGGCCGCCACACCGGGCCGTTCTACCGGCTCGATTTCGACGTGAAGCCAAAACCCACCGGGCTCAGGGTCATCATCGGTGGAAGCGGGCCAAGACGGACCCCACGGCTCGCCGGTGCCCGGGCCGACGAGTACAACTTCTTCGTCTGCCCACCGGAGGAGGCGAAAGCCAAGATCGCAGTCATGCGCGAGGCCGCCCCTGGTCGGGAGGTCGAGGCAACGATGATGGGCCCGGTCACCATCGCCGGGTCCGACGGTCAGTTGGCCGAGCGTCTCGTCGCCGCGGCAGGTAGACGTGACATAACCAGCGACGAGCTCATCTCGAGGTGGGAGAAGGCGGGCGTCGTCTTCGGGACACCGAACCAGGTTCGGGACAAGATCGCTGCCTTCGAGGAAGCGGGTGTGGAGCGGATATACCTGCAGTGGCTGGACCTCTCGGACCACGACGGTCTGTTGCACATGCTGGAGCTGGTACGGGGGTGACCGGTCTCCCCGAAGCAACCCGCCGTCTGGCTCGTTCCCTACCCGACTTCGAGATGGAGGTCAGGGTGTTCCCCGAGGGGACCAAGACTGCTCAGGATGCGGCGAAGGCCATCGGCTGCCCGGTGTCGGCCATCGTCAAGTCCCTCGTGTTCGTGGTTGCCGGGCCGGGTGGGACAGAGGAACCGGTCCTGGCCCTCGTTCCCGGCGACCTCCGTCTTGACACCGAGGCGCTGGCGTTGGCCGCCGACGCTACCCGTTCGAGAAGAGCAAGTCTCGAGGAGGTGCGGATGGCGACGGGCTATGCCGCCGGGGGCACTCCTCCTTTTGGCCACTCCTCGACGTTGCGCGTCTTCGCCGACCAGGCGCTGCAGCGAAATGATCCGGTATGGGCGGCCGCAGGCACCCCGACCACCGTGTTCCCGATCTCGCTGGAAGACCTCGATCGTCTGGCCCAACCACAGTGGGCCAAGCTGGCCATCGACCCCCCTCCCCTGAGACAGAACGACTGAGTACAGGTCTGTCGGGGAGCCGTGGCAGAGAATGCATTTCCCCTATACGCATAGTGCAAATAGCATTGCCGTTGTGACTGACAACGCCCCTCTCCTCCAGATAGAGAATCTCCATGCGTCGGCCGGTGGCGCCGAGATCCTCCACGGTGTCGACTTGACCATCAAACACGGTGAGATCCACGCTCTCATGGGGCCCAACGGTTCGGGCAAATCGACGCTCGCCTCCGTCCTCATGGGTCACCCCAGCTATAAGGTGACCCAAGGCAGGGTCCTCTACAAGGGCGAGGACCTGACCGCAGCGTCCGCCAGCCACCGTGGCGCGGCCGGAATGTTTCTCGCCTTCCAACACCCCGAGGCGATCCCCGGAGTCTCGGTGATCCAATTCCTCCGCCAGGCGCTGTCCAACCGCACCGGAGTCGACCTAACCGTGCTCGAGCTCAGGCTCAAGGTGGTCGACGCCATGAAGGAGTTGGGCATGGAGGCCTCGTTCGCCGATCGTTACCTCAATGAGGGGTTCTCTGGGGGGGAGCGCAAACGGAACGAAGTCCTCCAGATGGCGGTCCTCAGACCGGAGTTGGCCATCATGGACGAAACCGACTCCGGGCTCGACATAGACGCCTTGCGGACCGTGGCGGAAGGTGTCAACCAACTAACCGGCCCCGACCGGGGGTTCCTGATCATCACCCACTATCAGCGACTCCTGGACTACGTCACCCCCGATCGCGTTCATATCTTCATGGATGGGCGGATCCTGGAGAGCGGCGGTCCCGATCTCGCCGTCCGGCTCGAAGAAGGGGGATACGATTCGTTCCGGACGGTATTGACTCAGACGTGATCGATCTCTCGCACCTGAAAGCGGACTTCCCCGTGTTGTCGAACGGGGTCCACTTCCTGGACTCGGGTGCTTCGTCCCAGAAGCCGATACCCGTGCTCGAAGCGATGGACCATTTCGCCAGGACGTCCTATGCCAACGTCCACCGAGGTGCCTACCAACTCTCGGTGGCCGCCACTGAGGCATACGAGTCGGCCCGGACCAGGGTGGCCAGCTTCATCGGGGCCACCGATGAGCGGGAAGTCGTTTTCACCCGCGGCGCGACCACCGCCCTCAACATGGTGGCTTTTGGCTGGGGCTTGGAGCACCTGAGGCCCGGAGATCGCATCATCTCCACGGAGATCGAGCATCACTCGAATCTCGTGCCGTGGCAGATGGTGGCAAAGCGAACCGGCGCGGTTCTCGATCACATCCCGATGACCGATGACTTCAGACTCGATCTCGATGCCTACGAGAAGAAGTTGGGACCTGACGTGAAACTGGTGACAGTGACCGGGATGTCCAATGTCCTCGGCATCCTCCCCCCGGTGCGACGCATCGCCGACCTCGCCCACCAACACGGCGTCCGAGTGGTAGTCGACGCGGCGCAGTTGGTGCCCCACTCGGGAGTCCAGGTCACCGAGCTCGGCGCCGACTTCGTCGCATTCTCCTCTCACAAGATGTTGGGCCCCACCGGCATCGGCGTCCTCTGGGGACGCCTCGACGCCCTGGAGGAGACCGAGCCTTTCGAGGGCGGCGGGGAGATGATCTCCGATGTCACCCTCTTCGAGTCGACGTGGGCCGAGATCCCCCATCGTTTCGAAGCGGGAACGCCTCCGATCATCCAGGCCGTCGGTCTTCATGCCGCGATCGACTATCTGGACGCCATTGGAATGGACCAGGTGTTTCAGCACGACCGGGAGCTGACCGCGATCGCCCTCGACCGACTGAGTGACGTCCCAGGCGTGCGGATTCAGGGCCCTCGTGGGATGGAGGACCGCGGCGGTGTGGTTTCCATGACCATGGAAGGGATCCACGCCCACGACCTGGCCACGATCCTCGACGATGGAGGCGTTGCGGTCAGGGCCGGCCACCACTGCGCCAAGCCGCTCATGAGACGAATGGGAGTCACGGCTACGGCCCGTGCGAGTTTCTACATCTACAACGACGAGGAAGACATCGACGCCCTGATCCGAGGATTGCGACGCGCCGGCGAGCTGTTCGGGCTGGGCTCATGAGCCTCGAAGATCTCTATCGCGAGGTCATCCTCGACCACTACCGCAACCCGCGCAACAAGGGGCACCTCGACAGTCCCGATGCGGTGGCAGAAGGAGTGAATCCACTCTGCGGTGACGAAATCACCATCGAGCTCAACTTCGACGGTGACGTCGTCAGTGCGGTGGCGGTTTCAGGTCAAGGCTGTTCCATAAGCCAGTCGTCGGCCTCGATGATGACCGATGCGATAAAGGGGAAGAGCCGGACGGAGATCGAGGCTTTGACCATGAAGTTCCGGGACATGATGTCTCTCGACGGTGAATCCGACATCGAACTGGATCCGGAGCGGCCGGGGGCGGTGCTCGGCGACCTGGAGGCACTTCAGGGAGTCCGTAAGTTCCCGGTCCGAATCAAGTGCGCCAGTCTCGGCTGGAACGTACTGATCGACGCACTAGCCCCTACCAGCTAGTGGTCTGTCGCTGAAATAGGGCGAGGGTGTCTCCGAGTCATCGGCGCCATCTGGCAAGGAGAAAAGCGCAGTCGCAGTCGGGGCCTGCGGCGAGCATTTTGGACGCAGCCAGGGGTGTCGAGGGCCGGAGAGACACCGCCAGTGTTTCTGCGACGGGCCACAAGCGCCCCGAGACACTAGCGAAGACCGCCTTCGGTCATCTTCTTGAGGTCCAGCGCTGCGTCGAGGTCCTCGGCCGTCATCAGACCCTCTTCCAGCACGAGCTCACGGATCGACCTGCCACTGGCCACTGCCTCTTTTGCAATCCGCGCCCCGTTGTCATATCCGATGTGAGGGTTGAGGGCGGTGACGACGACGGCATTCCTCTCCACCAGCTCACGGGGTCGGCCGTCATTGACCTCGATCCCATCGACACAACGCGTGGCAAAGATCCTCGAGGCATTGGCGAGCAGACTCACCGACTCGAGCAGGTTGTGGGCCATCACCGGCATCATCACGTTCAACTCGAAGTTGCCATTGGCCCCGCTCCAGGTGATCGTGCTGTCGTTGCCGATCACCTGAGCCGCTACCTGCATCACCATCTCCGACATGACCGGATTGACTTTGCCCGGCATGATCGAGGATCCAGGTTGGAGTGCTGGGATCTTGATCTCTGCGAGGCCCGATGTCGGGCCCGAGCCGAGGAAGCGAACGTCGTTGGCGATCTTGAACATGGACACCGCAACCGTCTTGAGAGCACCTGATGCCATGACTACCGCATCCTTGGACCCTTGGGCCTCGAAATGATCGTCGGCCTCTCGTAACGGGTACCCGGTCCTCTCCGCCATCAGGGCGATGACCTCAGGGGCAAAGCCCTCGGGGGCGTTGATGCCGGTTCCCACCGCGGTGCCGCCCAGAGCCAGCTCCTCGAGCTCGGGAAGAGCCCTAGTCAGCCGGGCAACCCCTTTGCGGATCTGTGCCGCCCACCCGGCGAACTCCTGGCCGAGAGTGACCGGAGTGGCGTCCATGAGATGGGTTCGGCCCGACTTGACCACCTCGGCGAACTCGAGAGACTTTGCCTCGAGTGACTCGGAGAGAACCTCGAGTGCCGGGATGAGGTCCTCCCGGACCGAGGCCACCGCGGCAACGTGGATCGCGGTCGGGATGACGTCGTTAGACGACTGTCCGAAGTTGACGTGGTCGTTGGGATGCACCGAAGGCGCTCCCGGCTCGGCACCGAGAATCTCGCTGGCCCGTGCTGCGATGACTTCGTTGGCGTTGGTGTTGGTGGAGGTTCCCGACCCGGTTTGGAAGATGTCGAGCACGAAGTGCTCGTCGAGCTCGCCGTCCGTGACCTCGTCCGCGGCCTTGCGAATCGCCTCGGCCACCGCGGTGTCGAGGTGCCCTGTCTGGCCGGCCACGGTGGCGGCCGAGCCTTTGATCAGACCCAAAGCGGATATGAATCGCCGGCCGAACCGGTGATCTGATATCGGGAAGTTGTCCACCGCCCGTTGTGTGGAAGCCCCGTAGAAGGCGTTGACCGGGACCTGCACCTCTCCCATCGAGTCCTTCTCGACCCTGTAATCCAATGTCACTCCTTTTGCCTCGACGGTAGTGCCATGAGGTTGGTGATCAGGTGAGAAGATGCCTGCCATCGGCGTAGACCGTGTCGAGACGATCCCGGAGATTCGATTCCAGGTCCACGGCTTGGGCCGCCACGAGAAGCAACCGAATCAGACCTTGGAAGTCTTGGAGCGAGATCTCTTCCATCACCGGCCTGGCTGGACCGGCCCCGGCCTCGACGTCGTCAAGGTTGCCCATGTTGTGGTAGCCCCCGAGGGGAAGACAGAGACCCGTCGCCTGGTACCCGTAGACGCCAAAGGCCGTGGCCTCGCACGATCCGCCGGCCATCAGCTTTCGCTGATGGGGTATGTCCGTTGTCGCCATCGCCTGACTGACGAGGTTGGTCAACTCCTGATCGAAAACAGTGGCGGCGTCCCCAACCCGGATCACCGGTCCCTCACCAATCGGTGCCTCTGTCGAGGCGCGGGAAGTCTCGATCGAAAGGAGCCTGGCGTCGGTCGGAATTGCTCCGTTCTTGACCGCGTGGATGGCACCGACAAAGCCGATCTCCTCGGCTCGAGTCAGCAGCACCCCGAAGTGGCGAAGCTCGGGCCGGCTCCTCGCCCGATCCAATGCCGCCAGAGCGGCCGCACAACCAGCGAGATCGTCGCAGGCCGGCGCGAGAAGCAGCCCGGGACGCGGCTGGCGTTTAGGGAACCGCCATCGAGCTATGTCATTCGGCGCGGGAACCGGACCGCTGACCCGGATCACCCCGGTCTGGGTGCCAGGATCGTAGGAAGTGACCCGCCCGGACCTTGCCTCACCGGTCACGAACACCACTTGGGCGTCCTGGAAGTACTCGGGTTTCACCCCGCCCCGAAACTCGAACCGCGCCTCGGTGCCTTCGACCCCGGTGACGACGAATGCCGGATGATCCATGTGGGCAACGGCCAGCACCGGGGACTTGGTCTTGCGGCCCTTCTGGGTGACGAGCAGGTTGCCTCCGCCGTCTCGGCTCAGCTTGAGATCATGACGCCGCCCCACCCACGCTTCGACCCAAGCCATGACATGGTGCTCGAGACCAGAGGCAGTGGGGAGATTGGTGAGCTCTGTGAGCCACTTCTCGGCGGCGGGGCGAGAGGCCATCACGGCACCATCCGGACACGACCCCGGTGCGCCCACGGAAGGGAGGGGATCACAAGTCGAATGGGGTTTCGGTGAAGAAGTCTGAAGGCTTGGGTTTGACCTCGGCCTCTGGCTTCTTCAGCCCGAGACGCGACCGAACACCCTCGTAGCCGCCCGCTTCCAGCTCCTCGGCCAGCTCAGTGCCCCCAGAGTCGACGATCCGCCCATCGATCATCACATGGATCCGGTCCGGCGACAGGTACTTGAGGATCCGGTTGTAATGGGTGATCAAGACGACAGCGAGGTGAGGTGACCGCATCTCCTCGACAGCCTCCGCCACCTGCTTCACCGCGTCGATGTCGAGACCGGAGTCGATCTCGTCGAGAAGGGCCACCTTTGGTCTCAGGACTGCCATCTGGAAGATCTCCGACCGCTTCTTCTCGCCTCCGGAGAGGTCGTTGTTGAGGGATCTATCGAGGAAGCGGGTCATGTCGAAACGCTTGGCTTCGGTCTCGATCCGATCCAACGCATCGGCTTCGTCCATCCCGCGCTCATCTGCCGCCTCGATGAGAAACTCACGAAGATGAACGCCCGGCACCTCGGTTGGATACTGGAAACTCTGAAGCAGCCCGAGCCGTGCACGTTCGTCGACCTCGAGCGACAAGAGATCCTGTCCCTCGAGGCGGGCACGGCCCGAGACCTGATAGCCCTCCATCCCGGTGAGAACATGACAAAGGGTGGACTTGCCGGATCCGTTGGGCCCCATGATTGCGTGAACCTCTCCGAATGGGATCTCCAGGTCGAGCCCGTCCAGAATCTGCTTCGTTTCCACCGCGGCCTCGAGACCCTTGACATCCAAGGCGACGCTCATGAGCCCTCCAAGACCAGATAGACGGTCCCGTCTTCGATGGAGATCGGATATGTGGGAACAGGCCGTGTGGCCGGCAGCGACAGCGGCTCACCGGTGGTCAGGTCGAACTCCGAGCCGTGTTTGGGACACTCGACTTCATGGCCGAAGATCTCGCCCTCGGCGAGCGAGGCCTCGGCATGCGAGCATCGGTCACCGATCGCATACACGTCTTCCCCCACTCGAAACACCGCGATCCGCTCCTCGCCGATGGTGACACGTATGCCCCTGTCGCGAGGCAGGGTGTCCAGCTCGCCAATCTCGACCTTCATGCGACCCGCCCCTCCTCCTGGGCCGTCACGAACCTGCGGAAGACCTCCTCGGACACCGGTGCCTCCAGCCCTTCGACCGGGAGCCGATCGATGACCTCCTGGAAGAATCCCCGAACCAGGAGCCGCTCGGCCCGTTCGCGAGAAAGACCGCGACTCTGGAGGTAATAGAGGTGGTTTCGCTCCAGGGGACCCACCGAGGAGGCGTGACCGCAGATCACGTCGTTGCACAGGATCTCGAGGTTGGGCACCGACTGAGCCTTGGCGTTCTCGGAGAGAACGAGGTTGCGGTTGGTCTCGAATGTCGAGGTCCGGGTTGCATCCTTCTCGATGCGAAGCAGGCCGGTGAACACACTCTGGGCGTCGTCCTCGACGGCCCCCTTCAGGAATACGTCCGAAGTGGTGTTCTTGCCCTCGTGGTTTATCACCATTCGATAGTCGAGCGTCTGATCACCTTCGCCAAAATAGAGGCCGACAATCTCCGACGATGCACCGTTCCCGACCAGGTTCACGCCAAGGTCGAGACGTCCCAGCTTGCCTCCCAATCCGATCTCGCCGATCCGTGATGTGGAGTCACGGCCTAGCACCACCCGCTGGTGCACCACCGAGGTGGCAGCATGATCGAGGCCTTGAACTGAGACGAAACGCAGCCTGCCTCCGTCGGCGACCTCGAGGTCCACCCTGGGGACGATGAGCAGGCTGACACCTTCGGCCGACCGGTATTCGACGACCACGCGGGCCTCGGCGTTCTCGCCGACCCTCACCAACAGATGCGGGAATGACGCCGATCCTTCGGTGGTGCCATGAATCTCGACGACCAGCGGCGCCTCCATGACGCGGTCGCGCTCGAGCTCGATGAGAAGACCGTCGGAGGCAAAGGCCGCATGCGCCGCGGCGAGCTTGTTGTGATCGACCGGGAGAAGTGCGGCGAGTCCCGGGTCGGCCTCGAGCTCGGAGAACCGTGTGACGGTGGCGACATCCGAGTTGCTCTCGACTATCGAGCCGTCGACGATCAGAACGTGTCCCGACCGCTCTGGGAGCGAGGCCACAAATGGCCCCGATTCGAGAGGTGTGCCTGGTGCGTAAACCGGCGTGAGCTCGTCAAACGAGAGGTCGAAGTCGACATATCGCCAGTCCTCCTCGGCTCCGGTCGGCTCGGCCAGACCGGTGAACACCTCGTATGCCGCGGCCATCTGCTCCAACCGCCAGGCCGGGGCAGACGACTGGATCTGAGCAAGGTTTTCCAAGTCGAACGCGATCAAATAGTGCTCCAAGAGGGACTCGGGAATGGTATTTCACCTACCGGGATAGTGCGAATTACTCCAACCTGCTCAGAGCATCGACGGTCACCGACGAAGTGGCATTCCAGAGCATCCAGCCCAAACCGAATTCCTCGGCCGACTCGATCTGTGCTCGAACCTGTTCCTTCGTGTAACCAAAGTCCTGGAGCCAAGGCCGAACAACGACGTTTCGCGACAGCCTCTCCAACCCGTCCTCGATAGCGCGGGTCACCATCGGCCCGGGGTGATCGTTTGGGGTCTCGAATCCGTACCAGTCAGTCGTGTAATGCGACGGATAGACCATGGGAGAGGCCACATCGACGATGTCGGTCACATCCTCCCAGCGCTGGCCTATCCCACCATCGGTGACATCGGTGGTGGTGAATCCGAAGACATCGGCCGCTACCGCGCAGCCCATCGGATGCAGCAGTGCCACCGCCTCTCGCAGGAAGGCGATGATGGTCGCGGTCCGCACCTCGAGACTCACCCCGCCATCGAACGTGGCCGCCTCGGTTCGGGCGTCGGGGAACCTGACGTAGTCGAACTGCACTTCGTCCACACCCATAGCGCACACCTCTTGGGCCAGTGCTAGACCGTACGCCTGCGCATCCGGGTCAGTTGGGTCGAGAAAGTACTGTCCGCGTGACTGGTATGGCTCGTTGAGATCCGAGTCCCAGACCGACATCGACGGCTTGCGAATCGATGCGGTCGGATCGTTGAAGACCACCAGGCGCCCGATGAGGTAGAGGTCGGCCTGTTCCGCCCTGGCCGCGATCTCACTGAGGTCATAGCGCGCCTGAACCGCATCGACCTCGAGAGCCAATGGATCCTCGCTGTCATACCAAACCAGCCCGGACTCGTCCTTGAGGTCGACCATCAGCGCGTTGAGCTCGGTGTTCTCGGCCATATCGAAGAAGTAGTCGATGTCGTCACCGGCGGCCTCGCCGGAGATATGGACCGCACGGGCGATGAATGGGCTCATCTCCACGATCGACTCCCCCACCCCGCCATCCCAATCGAACGTCGTCTCAACCCAAGCCGGCCGGGAGACACTCACCGCTCCCGGCTCAGCCCCGCGGATGCTGAAACGCCCTTCGAGGTCGGTGGCTCCCGAGGCCGGCCCCGCCACCACCAGGGCAGCCTCGACCGGCGATTCGTTCTCGTCGGTGACCCGCCCCCGGAGAATACGCGCATTGAGCACAACATCGAACACCCCATCGGGGCGCTCGGCGATGGTGAGCGTCCTGGGGACATGACCAGGTGCACTCACCTCGAGAACCGAGGCCGATCTCCTCCACTCGATCTCGATGGTCCCGTCCTCGGCACTGGTTCCCACCTGGCTGCTGTTGACGTCGATCGAGGCCGCCACGATCGGCGACCCGAGGTCGTCGAGAACACGCAGTGTGTACGGAGTCGCACGACCGAGGAGCGACCAACCGGCCCAGAGCGCCCAGACGATGGTGAGCGCAACCAGCAATTGGAACTGGGTTCTGCGCGCCACTGAACCACGGAGCGTACCCGTAGTGACACACAACGCGAGAAAAGTGTTTGCCAGATTCAGCCAGCACCGTTAGTTTTCCACAGGGGTCCGATAGGAGGCCAGATTGGGGAAGGCCATAAGGGCCAAAGACGCCAGACCGGAGCGGGGTTCGAGCCCGGCTGACACCGTCGGCCTTTACCTCGATGAAGTATCCGCCCATCTTCTACTGACAGCCGAAGACGAGGTACATCTGTCCCGTTCCATGGAATTGGGCAGGAAAGCAAAGGTGGCACTCGAAGCAGGCGATTACGAGGTCGCCGAGCGTGCCCGGCTGATGCGTCTCGTCGCCGAAGGCGACGAGGCCAAGATGACCTTCATCAGGTCAAACCTCCGCTTGGTGATCTCCATCGCCAAGCGCTACACCGGGCGTGGCCTGGATCTCCTCGATCTGATTCAGGAGGGAAATCTCGGCCTGATCCGTGCCGTGGAGAAATTCGACTGGCGCAAGGGCTTCAAGTTCTCGACCTACGCCACGTGGTGGATCCGCCAGGCGATCACCAGAGGGCTGGGAAACAACGGGAAGACGATCCGCCTGCCGGTTCACATGGTCGACGTCGTTCGCACCGTTCAAGACACCCGACAGAGCTTGCACGACAAGTACCACCGGGCACCCACCCTCGAAGAGATCTCCGAGGCCTCGGGGCTCGACACCGAGAGGGTGCTGGCAGCGTTGGAGGCCCCGGCCGAGACGGTGTCGCTGGACCGCCCCGTCGGAGAGGATGGGGACGCTTCGCTCCAGGACTTCGTCGAAGACGCCGCCGCGGCCGATCCGGAGGCGAGAGCTGCGGCCGCCTGGCGTCGGGATCGGTTGATCAAAGCGCTCAAGATCCTCGACCCCGAGGAACAGCAAGTCCTTTGGCTCCGTTTCGGGTTGGACGGGGACGAGCCGTGGACCCTGTCCGATGTGGGCAAGGTGATCAACTCGACCCGGGAACGAGTTCGCCAGATCGAAGCCAGGGGTCTGGCGAAGCTGCGCCATCCCAGCTGCGACATCGATCTCCAAGCACTGCTGTAAGAAGCCCCCCCCCTCGCCGTTGTCCCCCCTTTCCGAAGGGGGGACCGGCTGAGCGAAGCGAAGCCGAGGGGGGTTCCCCGACAGCCCCCCTCGGCGTCCCGGGCCACTAGACGCTGTTTCGCATTGCCCTCGCCAGACGGTCCATACCTTCGTCGGCTTCCTCCTCGGTGATCGACATCGGTGGAGCCAGACGTAGTGCGTTTCCGTAGAGCCCGCCTTTACCGATCAGAAGACCCTCCTCCCGGGCGGCTTCGAGCACGGCAGCCGCCTTCTCCGGTGCCGGAGCGCCATCGGGGCGAACCAGCTCGACCCCGATCATCAGTCCCTTGCCCCGCACCTCCCCGATCATCTCCAGTTCCTCCGAGAGCGGGATCAGATTCTGCATCAGTCGATTGCCCACTTTCAGCGAATTGGTCTGCAGGTCGTTGTCAAGGACGAAGTCGAGATTGGCCAGCGCCCCCGCCGTTGCCAGAGGATTGCCCCCGAAAGTCGAGATGCCGAGCGCCGGGTAGGCCTCCATGATCTCGGCTGGTGCCACCACGCCGCCGATGCTCAGACCGTTGCCGACTCCCTTGGCAAAGGTCAGCAGGTCGGGGGTGATCCCGTGTGCCTGGTATCCCCAGAAGTGCTCTCCGGTGCGACCCCACCCGGTCTGCACCTCGTCCGAGACGAAGAGGATCCCATGCCGGTCGAGGACTTCCTTCATCGCCTTGAAGAACCCGTCAGGCGGGGTGACGAAGCCGCCTACTCCCTGGATCGGCTCGGCGATCATCACTGCGGCGTTGCCCGCGGTGGCTACCCCGAGCAGGTCTTCGAGGTCCGCCACGCAGGCCGCGATGAACTCCTCGTCGGGGAGATGCCCGAACGGGCTACGCAGCTTGTAGCCACCATGGACGTAGGTGACCTGGAACGGGGAGAAGCTGGTGCCCGACCAGGCTTTCTGCCCGGTCACCGCAATCGCCGAGTGCGACTTGCCGTGATAGCTCCCACGAATCGCCAGCACCTGATTCGACTGTCGGTACGTGGTCGCCAGCATCAGGGCCGCGTCGTTGGCCTCGGTACCTGAGTTGGTGAAGAAGACCTTGGCATCCGGGATCCCGGACAACCCGGCGATCTTCTCGGCGAGCTCGATCTGAGACTCGATCAGGTACAGAGTCGAGGTGTGGAGCATCCGGTCCGCCTGTGCCTTTATCGCTGCCACCACCTCCGGAACCTTGTAGCCGGACATGGTGACCAGAATCCCCCCGAAGAAATCGAGATAGCGATTCCCTTCGGCGTCGGTGACCCAGCGCCCGTCTCCGTCGACGATCGATATCGGCTGCTCGTAGTAGAGGGGGGCCCATCCCGGCAAGACCGCCTTGTGCCGCTCATAGAGCTCTGCGTGCTCACCCATCGCTGCCTCCTTGACCACTCATGCCCGCAAATATCGCAGAAACAGCGACTGCTCGCCGATGAGGGCACGGTCGAGTGTCATCTCGAGCGGTGAATCCGGGCTGGCCCCATGCGCGATGCGGGCCGATACCCCGCCGATCATCTTCGGAGCGACAGTGATGTGCATCTCGTCGACCAAGCCGGCAGCCACAAACTGACCTGCCAGTCTCGGACCACCCTCGCAGTGGATCACGGAAGCGGCCCCTAGCCGCGTCAGGATGGCAGCCGGTGTGATCTCGTCGAGGATGATCACGTCGGCAGCATCGCCAAGCATCGCCAGCTTGGCCGGCTCGGCATCCGGCCCGGTGATGACCATCGGCTGGTGATCGGGATCCGAGAACACTCTCGCCTCGGGATCGAAGCTGAGCCGACCGGAGACGATGGCCAGTACCGGCACCTCGGTGAGCCCGGCCGCGAGCCTGCGGCCACGACGCTCGTCATCGAGCATGACCGGCCCGTAGTCCTCTGCCTGCACGGTCGCCGCCCCGACCAGGATCACGTCGGGCACTGCGCGAAGTGTCTTGAACAGTTCTTGGTCGTCTTCATCGCTGAGGCGGCTCGACCGGCCGTCGAACGCGGTGCCCCCGTCGATCGAGCTGACGAAATTCATCATCACCCAGGGTCTGGCTTCGACGACCCGCTCATCATCGAGGTAGAGCCCGAGCAGATCGTCGACTGGGTCAGGGGATGCGATGAATGGGCGAAGCATGCATCGACGCTACTCCTCGACGATCCAGGCGGTGACCATCCCGAACATGCCTTCCTCCCGCTCCACATGGGTCAGGATGTGGCAGTGCCAGACCCAGACGCCCGGGTCAGATAGCTGATACAGGACCGAGTATCTCTCGCCTGGTGCCACGTTCACGGTGTCGGCCCAGTAGGGGTGGTCCAGCGGGATCCCGTCCTTGGCGAACACCAGTTGCGGGAACTGATGTTGATGCATGGGATGGATCTGCAGCCCTTCGTTGTAGTAGTGAGCCACCACCCAGTCTCCGACCTTGCCGACATACGGCTCGGTGGCGGGGAACGACTTGCCGTTGAGGCTGAGCCCGATCACCCCCGCATCGTTGAGCACCATCGGGATCTCCTGGGCGATCTCCATGTCCTCGGGGATCTCGATTCCCGACACGGTTTGACCCCGCGGAATCGGCGTCTCACCGATGATGATAAGGGCAAACAGCCCGTTTGGAACTTGCATTTGAGCATGGTGATGGGGGTGATACATGCCGATAGCCGGCCGGCGGGCCTCGAATTCGTAGACGAAGGTCTCCCCGGACTCGATCAGCGGTTGGGTGAGAGGGGCAACCCCATCCATGTCGTTGGGCGTCGCAACCCCATGCCAGTGAATGTCGGTGCCCATGGGCAACTGGTTGTCGAGGACGACACGAACCTGGTCACCGACATCGACCCGGATCATCGGGCCGGGGACCATCCCGTTGTAGCTCCAGGCATCGACCACGTTGCCCGGTGAGACCTCCCACGGCGTGATGGCTGCGGTCAGGTGGAACTCCTTGGTCCCGTCGGCGAGGATCTCCGGCTCCAGAAGCTGGTTGCCGCGACCCTCGGTCTCGGCGGGGAAGGCGAGCATCGACTCGGTCATCATCCGGTCCAGGTTGGCCCAGTCGACGTCGTCTCCCTGATGACCCTCCTGCCCGGATGCCTCGCCTCCCCCGGCACCCTCCATCACGGTCAAAGCAGCCTCCATCCCCGCCTCACGATGACCTGCGATCGAGCAGAAGATGACATAGGAGCCCGGGCTCAGACTGCCGACGTCGAGGGAAGCCGTGGCTCCGGCGTTGAGGTCAGGGGTCGACGGCCCGCCTTCGAGCATGAGATTGTGCACCACCGAGCCGTCATTCGACACCTCGAACCTGGTGGGACCGGACTCGATTTCGAAGTCGCCCTGGACGGCGAACTCGGTGAGCGAGACGTTGACGGTCTGGGTTGGGACATCTCCGGCGGCAACGCCGCCGCCATCTCCCCGGAACGCAACGATTGCGGCCAGGATCGCCACTGCCGCGCCCATGATCGCCACCACTATCAGGAATTTGTCGAAGGCGCCGGCGGGGGAAAGATCGCGCGCCTCATCACGTGTCGGTGTCATGGAAGGCAAGGTATGCCGGACATCGCCGAGGCAGTAGGGACCAATGGCCCTAAACAGCCGTGACCACTCCAACCAGAGTCGTCCTCGAACGCTCCGGTCCCGGCAGGTAAGGACTAACGGCCTTAACCGCGACCTGGCAAATACGTGATGATTGAATGAAGCCACGAAAGGGAGGACAAGTGAGAGTTCGAGAGCTCGTCGGCGGCAATGTGATTTGGGTCGACCCCGATGCCACGTTGCGCAAAGCCGCACTCGAGATGGTGTCGACCGGAGTTGGTTCGGTTGCCGTCGAAGTCGATGGGGTGCTCACGGGCATCCTCACCGAAAGGGACATCATGAGGGCGGTGACGGAGGACGCCAACCTCGACCTCGATCTGGTGAAAGCCTGGATGACCGAGTATCCGGACTCGTTCACCCCCGAGATGGATGTCGTCGAAGCGGCTAATTGGATGCTTGCCACCGGATACCGCCACCTGCCCGTGATCGACGAGGGCACCGTGATCGGAGTCATCTCGATCAAGGATGTGCTCTGGGCGATCACCAGCCCGCCGATGTGAACCATGGAACCGATCGACCGGACTGAGGCCTTGGAGTTCTTGACCGGGTCGATGGTCGCCCATATCGGTGTGGTGACCAATGGTGAGCCATATGTCACGCCGATGTCGTTCGTGGTGAACGACAACCGCGTTCTTTTCCGGACCAAGCCGGGGAAACGCTTCGAGGCGCTCGAGTCCAACCCCCTCGTCTGCATCGAGGTCTCGAACTTCGACGAGAAGACTGGTGACTGGACCAGTGTGATCGTGAGGGGCAGAGCCAAGGAACGAACCGACGACGAGATCACAACACGAACCATCGAGTTGCTTCTCGAGAAGTACCAGTCCGTTGTTGGGACCCCACTTGGTCACGGCGGGCTGCAGCCGATGGCCTCCTTCCCTCACGTGGTCGAGGTTCCGATCGACGAGATCTCCGGGATGACGTCGGGGCGAGGCTTCTCCTATCGGACCCGACCCGGGCGACTCTGATGTTCGTTCACTACTCCACAGAGGTCGCCGTCCCCATGGCCGAGGTCGAACGACACCTAGACCAGCTTCGCTCCGATCTCGGGTCTTGGGCCGATGTCGCCTACCGGGAGGGCGAGGAACTCCGCACCCGGGTGGGCCCCATCGATGGATCCTTTGCCAAGGAGGTGCGTTTGGAACTCGGAATCGCCCAGATCCACCGCACCGGCCTCGTCTACCCGATCAGCTGGTCGGCGACCGGGGCCGAATTGCTCTTTCCCAGACTCGACGCCGACCTTCACATCTCCCATCTCGGCGGCAACCAGACAACCGTCAGCTTGGAGGGAACCTATGAGCCCCCGATGGGATCGGTGGGCAAAGTCGTGGACCGGATCCTGCTGCGCAAGGTTGCCGACGCAACCGTGCAGGCATGGGTCGACCGACTCGCCGATGCCTTGGTTGCCGGCAACCGCGTCAACTGAGCGGCAGAGTCACTTTCACCGTGGTCCCCGACCCAGGGGCGCTATCGATCTCGACCGAGCCACCGAGGTTGGCCGCGCGGGTGACCAGATTGGGCAGCCCCATTCCGGTGTGCGGGCCATCAGGGTCGAATCCATGGCCGTCGTCTCGAACCACTATCAGACATGACGCCGAATCGGACCCAACCACCACTTCGATGCGTGAGCCGCCCGAGTGACGTAGGGCGTTGCTCAACGCCTCGGTCACGATCTTCACCACTTCGTCTTCCAACCGATCGCTCGCCAACGCGATCGTCTCCAACTCCAAGGTGACGGCGGTCGGGTAGGCCGAGCCCAGACGGGACACGATCTCTTGCAGTCGGTCGTCGAGCTGTCGGTGCACTCCTGTGCTGCGAAGCTGGAAGATGTAGCTCCGGAGCGTCTCCACGGCCGCATCGAGACGGTCGACAGCGTCCTCGAGTGTCCGCGCTGCGTCGACGTCACTCACCCTCTCGGTTATTCCCTGGAGGCCCAAACCCACCGCGAACAGATCCTGGATGACTGAATCGTGAAGGTCGCGGGCAATCCTCTCCCTGTCCTCGCCGACGGCGATGGACTGCAATCGCGCGTGGAGGCGGGCGGTGGTCACCGCCGACCCCGCGATACGACTCAGGGCCTCGATCAGGATCACGTCATCCTGTGTGAACCCTCCGCTCTTTTCTGTGAGGTAGAGATTGCCGAACGCCCTTCCTCCGACCGTCACGGGCACGCCGAGGAATGTGGTCATCTGAGGGTGATTTGGAGGGAAGCCAAACGAGTCGGGGTGATCCGAGATCGATTGGAGGATGATGGTTCGATTCTCCCGGACCACTAACCCGAGGACACCACGTCCCGTCGGCAGTGACCCGATCTGGTTCACTTGCTCGGCGGACAGGCCCTCGTGAATGAATTCGGTGAGGACCCCGTGCTCGCCGATCACCCCCAATGCGGCGTATTTGGCGCCTGTGGAAGCCCTGGCCTCACCGACGAGTCGACGCAGCACATTCTCGAGATCGCCGGCACCGACCACCGCCGCCGCCGCTTCGATGAGCTCAGGCAGGCGCTGCACGGTCATGGGCTGGATCATCGAGCCAAGACGATACCCGGCTACCGTTTACGGCAATGGATGACCTGCGAATACTGCTGGTCGACGACCACGAAGTGGTGCGGGCCGGGGTCAAAGCGCTCCTGGACGCACAGGAGGGAATGGTCGTCGTCGGCGAAGCCGACAACGCCGAAGAGGCAGTGCGTCGGGTCGGCTACGACGAGCCTGATGTCGTGGTTCTCGACGTGCGCCTGCCCGGCGGGAGCGGGATCGAGGCATGTCGGGAGATCAGATCTCGCTTCCCCGAGGTGAAGGTTCTCATGCTCACCTCGTTCGCCGACGAGGAAGCGCTGATGGCGGCGATCCTGGCCGGAGCCTCCGGCTATGTCTTGAAGCGAGTCAAGAGCAACGAGCTCGTGACCGACATCCGCAAGGTCGGGGCCGGCGAGTCGCTGCTCGACGCTGACATGACCGAACGGCTCTTCGAACGCCTGCGGAGCGGCCCGCAGGAGGACCCGCTTCTCTCCCGGCTCAGCCGACAGGAGCGCACCATCGTCGATCACATCGCGGCTGGTCTCACCAACCGACAGATCGCCGAGGAGATGTTCCTCGCCGAGAAGACGGTGAAGAACTACGTCTCCAACCTCCTCTCCAAGATGGGTATGAGCCGACGCAGCGAGGCAGCCGCCTACGTCGCCCGCCTCGAGGGAGAGCACGA
>DATKEA010000065.1:0-2209 GCA_035544615.1 Acidimicrobiia bacterium
TCGGCTTCTTCATCGTTCCCAGAGGCGACACCTCCCCCGACGTCACACTTCGTGAGGGGCCTCGGCGCCTTCCTCCTCAACCCCTGGGCTGGTGTCACCGGGGGGGCCTTTATAGGCCCCCCCGGATGGTGACACCACATACCCGTCGGTCTCATAGTTAGGGTGACACCTCCGCGATACCGGTGACACCGATCGCCCTGAGTCCATCGGCGGTAGCTACGTACTTCGGTCGCGCATCGACCCCCGGGTCCACGAAACCCTGCTCAACCAGGCGCTTCAATGTTCGACTGAATGTCGCCGACGAGGCACCGGTCTCGTCCAGAAAGGCGCTCTTCCAGTCGCTGTGTGACCGGGGTGTGTCTGATACCAGGCTGATACCTAGTCGCTGATTATTGGTGAGTTTGGTGTCAAACGCCGTGACACCGGACTGAACAACACACGAGTCTTGGTACGGGACGGCCAGATCTACCGGTCATTGCACGGTGAGGGCATGGTAGATGGCGGCGGGTGACTGGTAGTCGAGGCTGCGGCGGCGTTGACCGTTGAGGATGGTGGCGACCTGGTCGGCGTGGTGGGGGGTGACCAGGGAGAGGTCGATACCGCGTGGGTACCACCAGCGGATCTGGCGGTTCTGGTTCTCGATCTGGCCCCGCTGCCAGGGTGAGTGCGGATCACAGAACCAGGCGTCGATCCCGAACGTGTCGGCGATGATCTCCCACCCGGCCCATTCCGAGCCCTGGTCGAAGGTGACCGAGGAGAGCAGCCGGGAGGGGATGCGGTCGAGGCCTTCGCACAGTCCAGCCACCACCGCCTCGGCGGCATAGCCGCAGGGCATGGTGACCGGGATCAGGAACCGGGAGACCCGTTCGGTGAGCCACAGCATCGAGCTGCGGTTCCCGGCACCGATGATCTGGTCGGCTTCCCAATGCCCAGGCTCGGATCGGTCGTTCACCTTCTCTGGACGTCCGCCGATGTTGGATAGCGCTGGGCGACGCCTGACATGACGGGCTTGGCGGGGCCGACGGCGACGACGGCGGCTGCGGAGACAGTCGCTGGCCTTGATTCCCAACACCCCTGTGTACACGGCCTGATAGATCGTCTCCACACAGGGAGTGTCCTCGACCCGTTCGGCTCGCAGGTCGGCCCAGATCGCCACCGGCGACCGACCCGCCTCGAGCTCACCGATGACCCTGTCCCGCAGCGGACCCGGGGTCTCCAACCTCCGGGGCCGGCACCTGCGACGGGCCTCGGCAGCTCGCTGTTCGGCGGTCGCCGGCCGGTACCGGCCCCGCTCACCGTTACGGGCCACCTCCCGAGCGATCGTCGTCGGGTGACGACCCACCCGACGGGCCAGCCCGGCCCAGCTCACCTCCGGGTTCTCGATCAGCCCGATGCTGATCTCCTCCCGTTCGTACAACGACAACGGCGCGTCTGGCATCCTGGCATCTCCAACGGTCGGTCACGGGTTTGCACCGGTCATCATGACCGGACCGTGCACCGACCGTTGGAACTCGCCGACCAGTGCGAGGGGGATGTCAGCGAATGGTGCGGCAGTCTTCTGTTTCTCGCACTTGAGCGTCTTGGTTCCTTGTTTGCCGTCGAGCCGGAGCTGGGTGTCGACCGCTCCCTTGAGCGCCGACGATCCTCGTTCCGTGCGGGCGTCCTTTCCGGCGTGGTGGACCGCCAGCACAGCGCAACCGTATTGAGACCGGAGGGCGTCGGAGTGAGCGACAACGAGGCCCATGTCCTTCGCCGAGTTCTCATCGCCCCCGGCCATACACCGGGCGAGAGTGTCGAAGACGATCAACGCCGGTGAGATCCCTAGGAGGTCGAGCTGGTACCCGAGTTGCTCCGCCCCGTGATCGCTGTACAGGTTGACGGGTCCGAGGACTACGTGGAGATCGTCCACCGAATCCACTCCCGCCTGTGTCCGCCACGCACGTATGCGGATCGGAAGATCAGCCGCGCCCTCGGCGACCACCTGTACAACGGATCCCTTCTTTACAGAGCGGCCGTGCCAAGGGTTGCCGGTTGCGACCGCAGCACTGATGTCGAGTGCCAGAAAGGACTTGCCGATGCCGGGGGCTCCGTAGAGGAGGTGGAGCGCGCCATCTGGGAGCACCCCCTCGACCAACCATTCCGGTTCTGGGAGATCCTCGATGGCGGCCGAGCCGGAAACAATGGGGAGCGGCCGGCGCTCGATGCCCTG
>DATKEA010000066.1:0-3310 GCA_035544615.1 Acidimicrobiia bacterium
CCCTCACCGGTCCGGGCGGCCCTGGCCATAGCAGCCTCGAAACCGAGACCGGCCTCGACGCTGATGGTTATCTGGTCCAGGGTGTCGGGGAGCGTCTGCTGAATCGCCTTCCTCCGCTCACTAGCCTTGTTGATCAAGACCAGATCGGGTATGAAGAACACTATTGCCCCCAGGGTCATCCACCCAATCATCCCGAGGAGACTCGACGGGGGCCGAAGGATGCCGACGGCGACCACCGCCAAGACCAGCAGGGTCTTCGCCACCAACACCCGCTCCGTAGGCCACCGGGCCGACACCCCTGCTCTGACGACTCGCCGGGCCAGGGCCTCGATCCACCCGACAGGGGTGAGACGACGGATCTGACCGGCCATGAACCTCACCGCCGGGCCCACCGCCCGCTGGCCGGCGGAGTGGCCGAGCAGGATTTGACGCAGATCGGAACCCTCCGGGCCCCGTCGCAGGTTCTCCACCGTCCTCGCTGCTTGGGAGGGAGTTCGGGGCGAGGACACCGTCCACCACAGAATCACCAGTGCCGCCGACACCGCCGCGGCGGCGAAGACCACCTGGATGGGGAGACCCGCCATCAGAAGACCACCTTGACGATCTTCTTGATCCAGAATCCCCCGACGATCATCAAGATCGATCCGAAGATGAGCATGGCGATCCCGATGCCGTGCGTGAACAACTCCTGTATGTACCCCGGGACGATAAAGCTGATCAGGATGCCCACCGCGAAGGGGAGGATGAGGAGAATGACCGCCGACATCCGGCCTTCGGCACTGAGCGCACTGATCTGACGTCGGATCTGGTTGCGGTCTCTGATCGTCTCCCCCACATTGTCCAGGACCTCGCTCAGGTCGCCACCTACCTCCTGGTTGATCTGGATGGCATCGACCACCCACTTGAAGTCGAGACTTTCCAAACGCTCCGCCATCGCCTTCAAAGAGTCGTGGAAATCCCGCCCCAGCCTGGCCTCGAGGACCACCCGTCTGAACTCGTCGGCAGTGGGACGCTCCGCCTCCTTGGAGAGCGAGTCGATCGCCTGGAGTATCCCATAGCCGGCGCGGAGCGTACCGGCGAGTAGCTGAAGCGAGTCGCCGAGCTGTTCGGCGAAGGCCTTCTGTCGGCGAGAACGGAGCATTCCCAGGATCACCCGGGCCCCAGCCGCGACCGTCAGCGCCAGTACCATGCCCCCAAAGACCCCGCCCCAGACCAGACCGATCAGCATTGCGGCGACCGAGACCGAACCCACGAAGACCACGAACTCGGCGGGCCGAAGCAGCACGCCGGCCTGCTCCAACAGGGTGTTGAGCCTCCCCCCTCCACCCCGTTCCTCGATGTTGCGCTCCACCAGACGTGTGGTGCGGTCGGCGAATTCGGTGAGCAAGCGGCCACGGGCGGACCCACGACTGGATTTCCAACTGGGAAGGAGGCTGTGCCTCCGCTCCGATGGGGACAACGCAAAGAGAAGACCTATTGCTAGGGCGAAATAAATCAGGGCGGCGCCGGCATACAGAGCCCATGACGACCTCAGCCCCACCACCTCGATGAGCTCGCCGGGGCGGAATTCGGGTGAAACCGGTTCTGCCTCCTCCACTGGGGGTGCTGTGGCCGGAGGCGACGGGAACGAGACATGAATGCTCCCTGCTGCCGACGCCTCGGCGGTGCTTGCCGTGATGTCAAGCTGCGTGGTGCCGTATGACTCCGAGGTGTATACCACCTCGTATCGGTGGACCAATTGCGCCGCGATCTCCCCGTAGACACCTGCCAACGCCGCCGGATCGGACACCGGAACCACCGATCCCCTGCCTGCGGTACCCAACTGCTGCAACGCCGCCGAATCGCTCTCCGGGCTCTGCAACTCGACCACATGGAGCTGCACCCCGCTCGTGACCAAGCGCGCCGTCGCTTCCTCGAGTGAGGCGCCGCTAACCGTGTCGCCCCCATCGGAGAGCAAGACGACGGTGTGTCGACCCCCGTCCTCGACGAACTGCTCCTGCGCCACGATCACCGCGTCGTAGAGGGCGGTCTCACCGGCCACGTCGAGGGCTTCGAGCGCCGACAGGGCGGCAATCCTGTCGCCTCCCAGAGGTGCCAGCACTTCGGGTTTGGAACCGAATCCAATGAGCCCGAGTTGGACCTCTGCCGGCATTTGATCCACGAACGACAGCGCCGCTTGTCGCGCCGACTCGATCGGCTCGCCGGCCATGCTCCCCGAGGTGTCGATGAGCAGCAGGACCTCCAAGTCCGCTGAGTCCACCAGTTCGAAGGCGACCTCTCGCTCGACTCCGTTTTCGGTCAGGGTGAAGGAGATGTCATCGGCGCCTCCCACCTGTGAAGGGGGGGTGACCGCCGCTATCACCCGCGGATAGTCGCTGGAGTCGACCTGTTCGATGACCAAGTCGGCGGCCATTGCCGCCGATACAGGGACAGCCAGAACCAGGGCCAGCCCGAGGAGCCAGCGTCTCACCGCTTTGCCCACCGATCTGTCTTCTCGAACAGATCGGGGGACCCGAACAACTCGGTGGGCACCGAGATGCCCAGATTGGCCAGATGATCGGTGAACCGGGGCCGAATGCCGGTCGGCTGGGCGGCTCCTTGAAACCGGCCATCGGCGTCTATCCCGGCCGAATAGTCGAACAGGAACACGTCCTGGAGCGTGATCACATCACCCTCCATGCCCTCCACCTCGGTGACATGGGTGATGCGACGGGTGCCGTCCCGGAACCGGCTGAGATGGATGATCAGGTCGATGGCGGAGGCCACCTGCTCGCGGATCGCCCTCATCGGGAGGTCGATCCCGGCCATGAGCACCATGGTCTCGATTCTCGCCAGGCCGTCTCTCGGGCTGTTTGAATGAACCGTGGATAGAGAGCCGTCGTGGCCGGTGTTCATCGCCTGGAGCATGTCGAGGGCCTCGGCCCCGCGCACCTCCCCGACGATGATCCGATCGGGCCGCATCCGCAGGGAGTTCCTGACCAGGTCACGGATTGCCACCTGTCCCTTCCCCTCGATGTTGGGGGGTCTGCTCTCCAGCCGGATGACATGACGCTGATGGAGTTGGAGCTCCACTGCATCCTCGATGGTGACGATCCGCTCGTCGCCCGACACGAACGACGAGAGGACGTTGAGGAGGGTGGTCTTCCCCGAGCCGGTGCCTCCGCTGATCAGGATGTTGAGCCGGCCGTTGACACACGCCCGGAGCAATTCCGCCATTCCCGGGCTCAGTGTCCCGAACTCGATGAGATCGTCGACCTGATAGGGGTCCTTGGAGAACTTGCGAATGGTGAGCACCGGGCCGTCCACCGCC
>DATKEA010000067.1:0-35465 GCA_035544615.1 Acidimicrobiia bacterium
AGCATGCACTCGCTAGGAGTGATCGATGTTCCTGAAAAGAGTTGAGACGGGACACGACGAAGCCGGTCGGGAACGACTGGTCAGGATTGAGAGGGCAGTCGGCCACGTCGACGGCATAGACCGCGCCCTCACCTACCGCCCAGAACTCTGGGGAAACCCTCATCGCGAGGTGAACGAGAAAGTCACTCGCGGACCCTCCGACTGGACCTTCGGAGAGCGGGAGCTCTTTGCCACATTCGTCTCTGCTCGGAATCAATGTCCTTTCTGAACGGGCTTTCACGAGGCGGTCGCCTCACTGGAACTAGGCACCGATATCGTTCGGGCTGCAATCGAAGATCCCAACCGAGCTCCCGTGCGCGAAGAGCTGAAGCTCACTCTCCGCTTCCTTGAGAAGCTCACTCTCGAGCCGGACCGGGTCGGGCCCGACGACGTTCGTCCGCTCCTCGAGGCGGGAATCAGCGAGGAGGCCATCAGTGATGCCATCCACATCTGCGCCCTCTTCAATCTCATCGACCGGGTAGCCGACGCACTCGGCGTCGAAGCCTTGCCGGAGAGCAAGGCGATCAAGGGAGCCCGTTTCATCGTGGAGAGCGGGTACTGACCGTCTGGCGTCCGGCCGACCGACCCTTCTGGCCGAATGGCGCACCCGGTAGGTGGATCTCGATCCCGGACGGGATGAGATCCCCTTCTGTTGGGGGATCACCGAGCACCGCGGAACACGATCATCGAATCTCGTAGCTGTCCGAGTCCAGAAGATCTTCTAACACCGAGCAGCGTCAGGCGAACGATTCCACGAAGTCCAGGTGCATCGCGTTCTCGCGATGACAGAGCGAGGAGCGGTTCCGGCCGAGCAAATCCTCTTCGGAAAAGCCACGATGTTCTCGGGTATGTATCACCACCGGAAGGTACGAGCGGCTGACTGCGCTTTCAAAGGACTGGTCGAGCGTCTGGTCAGTACCGGGGCCGAGATTGGTGGTAGAACCCTCCGGAGCCCGGCTGACTTCATTGCCCTAACGGACGACTTCTTGTCTCGAAACGTCCAACTCGAGGATGATGTCGCACGAGAGCTACTCATGGACATTGTCGATCGCCGCCTATCTATCGGCGTTCTTCAGCTTGACCGCAACTCAGTCGGAGTAACGCCAGGCGCCGGGCCAGCCAAACCGGAGAACTTGTGGAGCCTCCTACCGGGGGATGACGCACACAGACATGTGCAGTACAAAGCCACTCTCTCAGTGAGAACGGAGATCGCTACCGCTCTGTCGTCAAGTAACAACGGCGTTGATCCACTTCTTCTCGGCAGACTCTGGCTCGATGTGCCACACATCCCGAGCCTGGGTACGGCTCCTTTGATGGTCAGAGGTCGTGATATGGCGCCTCAGTTCTTATCAACCTTTCCAGCTGAGCAATGGGCAGACATCTATAAGACGCACCGATATCAGGGGCACATTTTTGCGCCACGCAGTAGTGCTGACGATGCCCGATCCGTTTCCAAGGACGTGCTAAAGCGCCGATTCGCTACGAGTTTCTGAATCACTCCTGGGGACCGCATCCTCGTCGGAGATAGGTCGAGGTGCCCGAGGGCAGCGAGCGTGTGACACATCTGTGACACAGCTTTGCTAATCGAGCGCGAATGACCAGCGCAGTTATGATTCGTGAACAAGTTAGCGCATCCCTGATAAGGATGAGGTCCGTGGTTCAAGTCCACGTGGGCCCACAACCTAATGACCTGGGAGGACGCCCAGATAGGGCCTCGGACCAGGGATAACACCTGAATCTGAGGTCTCACCGCATCTCACGACGTTTGTAGCAGCCTCCCCCTCGGTTGACTAGTCTTGTGACACATACGTGATGGCGAGATGGGAAACATCCAGCGCGTTAATCGCTCCAAACCATGGCGAGCCCGTTACTGGGGACCGGACGGGCGCCAGCACTCCAGGAGTTTCGCTCGCAAAGTCGACGCCGAACGCTGGTTGAAGGCATCCGAGGCGGAGTCGCTCACGGGCCGGTGGGTCGATCCGGCCGCCGGAGTAGAGCCTTTCGGTCCGTACGCCGAAGAGTGGATCGCAGTCAAACGTTCCTGCGGCTCTTGGTGGATGAGCTGTCCTTCGTCCTCAAACCTAACCATCGACCGGGCCGGTCAGCGTACGAGACCACCTACGCTCGCAGCGCTACCAGCATGTCGGGCACGTAATCCTCGTCGGACGACACGACGAGGACCGAGGCATAGGGCCTCAGCGATGTGATCGCCTGGTCGATCTTGGCTCCGTCACCCACCACCAGGCCTGCCGTCATGATCCTTCTCAGGAAGCAGGCGTCACCGATGATCGAGGCTCCTTCCGCTCCCCGGTCGGTGGTGGCGACCATGATCGCCACGTCGGCGCCCTCCAGCTCCTCGCTGAGCCTCGTCTCGGTCCCCTCCAAGGTCATCAACACGGCATCGGGCCCTTCGGCAGCGGGGTCCTCGGGGCCCTGGTAGGTCAGAAAGCGGGCGCCCTGCCACGGTTCCCGCCTAATCCGTTCCAGGATGGCGGCGGCCTCCTCATCGAGGGCGACGATCCGTGAGTCACGGGTCTTCGAATTGGGACGGTCGATCCGAAACCGCGCCTCCGCCGCGGTCGCCGCCAAGGCGCAACTGTGGAGAAGTGTGGGTCGCCGCTCCATGGTCAGACGGTGCTGTGCCCGGTACCCTCGACCACGGACAACGCCTCCCCGCTGGCGTCGATGAAGCTCTGCTCCTTGGGCAGCACCACCGATGCCGACCGGACCCGATGGTGGGCGGGATCGACCCCCGGCGGCGTCTCACCGTTGTCTCGCAACGCCAGCGCCGCTTTCTTGAGACGTCGCCGCGCCATGATGATGCCGTTGTCGGTGGAGACCAGGTTCTCCTTGGTCCGGTCCACGACCGGCCCCATGCTCTCCTGCAAGGAGGCATCCTGCATGGCGATGCCCTTGACTCCCGAGTAGGTCTCTCCCCCCTTCTGGGCCTCTCGGTCCATCAGATAGTCGTTGTCCTTGTTCTGGAGCGGCCGGTAGGTGCCTGAGACGTACTCGCAGTGGATTCCGTGCCCGCTCCTCATGGCCGCCAGCTCCTCCTCGGTCAGGGGTCTGGTGGGGTGGTAGTCATAGCTGTAGACCCAGCAGTTCTCATCGTCGATGGGGACCCAGAAGTGGCCGTGCACCGGATGGTCACCCCGGGGAGGGATCATCGTCAACGAGGGCATAACCCAGGGTGTGATCCGCCAGTAGTAGTGCCCCTCCTCGGCCTCCCTTCGCGCCCCGATGAACAGACCTCCATCGGACTCCACCACCTCGAAGAACGGTCTGCGGTCTCTGAGGTTGTACAGGTTGCCTCGTGCCCCCTTGAACAACGGGTCGCTCTGCAGCCCGGAGGAGTGGAGCCAGGAGACGTGGCTCGAGTCGATCCCGCCCTCCAGGGCCTGGAGCCAGTTGGACTCCTGCCAACGTTTCGAGGTGAAGGTCTGCTCGGGAGGAACCAGAGCGAACTCCCATTCCGGAAGGGGTGGGCGTCTCTCCGGGTCTCCCATGTGGGTCCAGAGAACGTCGCCGATCTCGACCAGCGGGTAGGAGGTCAGCTTGATCTTGGCGCAGAACCCGCTCTCCTCCGGTTCGGAAGGGACCTCGACGCACTGGCCGGTCACGTCGTACTTCCAACCGTGGTAGGGACAGCGCAACCCATCCTCCTCGTTGCGGCCGAACCACAGCGAGACCCCCCGGTGGGCGCAGAATTCGTCGATCAGCCCATACCGCCCCGAGCTGTCGCGGAGGGCGACCAGCCGCTCCGACAACAGCTTCACCCGCACCGGAGGGCAGTCGTTCTCGGGGAGCTCCTCGGTGAGGAGAGCCGGGATCCAGTACTGACGAAACAAGTCGCCCATCGGTGTCCCCGGGCGGGTCCGGGTGAGGAACTCATTGTCCTCTAGTCGGAGCATCGACTCCCTCCGTTTTCTCGCTGCCACCATTCAGGTCGGTCAAACGACCTGAATATCCAGCAGACTAGCCTGTCCTGAGCTAACTGTTATCTGTCGGACCAATATACCATTGTCGCCTAGCATGGCGGGAGAGCGCAATCCATGACCAGCAGCGACCTGATGGAAGAGAACACCCGCATCGACCTCTGCTTAGTCGACGAGATACCCGAGGGTGGGGCTGTGAAGGTCGAGTCCGGCGATCTCATCGTGGCGGTGTTCAAGGTCGGGGGTGAACTCTACGTCACAGACGACCACTGCACTCATGGTCCCGGCTCGCTTTCCGAGGGGTTTCTCCAAGGATATGAGATCGAGTGCGACTTCCATCAGGGCTGTTTCGACATTCGGACCGGGGAGGTGACCGCGCCGCCGTGCCTGATCCCGGTGAACACCTATCCGGTGTTCGTCGCAGACGGCCGGGTCACCATCGAGGCCTGAGAAGACGAGGGGGGTGTCCTTGCCGAAGATAGAGATCGAGGATGTCGGCATCTATGAGTGCACCGGCGATGACACCATCTTGCGAGCTGCTCTCCGCGCCGGGCTGGGCTTTCCCTACTCCTGCAACGTCGGCTCCTGTGGCACCTGCCGTTTTCAGCTCATCGAGGGAGAGGTGGAGCACCTGCGCCCGGATCCTCCGGCATGGAGCGATCGTGACCGGGCCCGGGGCCGTTGGCTGGGATGCCAGGCCCGGCCACTCCACGACTGCCTGATACGGGTGCGCACCGGTGACGAGGTGCCGCCCCATCTCCCGGTCCGCAGGGGTGGCCGTCTCACAGGGGCCGATGCGATGACCCACGACATGAGGGAGTTCCGGTTCGCGATGGACGGACCCGATCACTTCCTTCCCGGCCAATACGCCTTGCTCGATTTGGAGGGGGTCCAGGGAGCGAGGCCGTACTCGATGTCCAACCTGCCGGGTTCCGGTGAATGGCACTTCTTGATCAAGCAGGTCCCGGGTGGAGCCGCCACCGAGATCCTCTCCAACCACCTCGCCCCGGGGGATCCGGTGAGGATCGACGGCCCCTACGGCCTGGCCTACCTCCGCGAGGACCGCCTCAGAGACCTGCTATTGGTCGCCGGTGGCTCCGGTCTCTCTCCGATGATCTCCATCGCCAGGGCGGCCGCCACCTCTCATCGTCAGCGCCATATCTACTTCTTCTACGGGGGACGACGACCACGCGATCTGTGCGCCGAGTCCCTGCTGGCCGACCTCCCCGGATTCGGCGAGCGCATCACCCTTGTTTCGGCGGTGTCGGAGGCATCGGCGGGCTGGGATGGTCATGAGGGGTTCATCCACGAGGTGGTCCGCATCGAGATGGGTCACCTCCTCGCAGACGTCGAGGTGTACTTCGCCGGACCCCCTCCCATGACGCAAGCCATGCAGCACATGTTGCATCAGGCAGGTGTCGGCCCGGAACGGATCCACTATGACGAATTCTTCTAGGAGATGAGATGATGCCCCGCCGAAATGACGTGTCGGACGAGGACCGGTCCAACTCGGGCGGCAGGATCAGGATCCGCTCGTGGAGAAAGGAGCGCGGGCCATGCCAACCACGGTGATCGACGGGATCGCCACCCACTACGAGGTGGTGGGATCCGGCCCCCCGCTTCTCATGTTCGCACCCGGCGGCTTCGACGCCACCTTGGACAAGTGGCGCACTCAGGGCATCTATCACCAGATCAAGCCCATGGACCATCTTCCGCACCACTACACCTGCATCGTCTTCGACCGGAGGGAGTCGGGGAGATCCGGGGGACGGGTGGAGCGGGTGACGTGGGATCACTACGCCGATCAGGGAAAGGGCCTGCTCGAGCATCTGGCCATCGACCGGGCGCATCTGATGGGAGGGTGCATGGGTTGTCCTCCCGTGCTGGCTCTCGCGGTCGCCCATCCCGAGGCGGTGCTGAGCATGGTGCTCTACTGGCCCGTGGGGGGGCCGCGTTATCGGATACGCGGCCAGAGACGTTTCGCCCGACATCTGGCTTATGTCGAGGAGGGGGGGCTCGACGGAGTCGTCGAGCTGGCGCAGGGCACCGACCAGAACTTCGCAGGGGATCCTCGAATCGGCCCCTGGGGTCCCGTCCTTCGCCGCGATCAGGACTTCGCCGCTGCGTTCCGATCGCTGGATCCGGATCGCTATCAGCACATCGTCACCGGGATGGCACGAAGCCTCCATGACCGGGACACCGCCCCCGGTGCCGACCCGGAGGATCTGCTCCTGCTGGACATCCCGGCACTGATCGTGCCCGGTCACGATGCCTCTCATGCCACCTCGGCCGCCAGGTACCTGGAAGAATGCCTTCCCGGTGCCGATTACTGGGACGCTGCAGTGGAGGAGCAGACAGAAGCGACCGCTCCGGGACGGATACTCGAATTCCTGGAGGCGGTGAGATGAGGGGCGTGTCGGTGTCGCGGACCGCTTCAGTCGACGAGGTCGAGCGTGTCTTCGGCGAACGTCTCCTCGAGCACCACGGGCCGGGTAAGGATCCTCTGACTCGAGGCGAAGCGGATCAGGGTCTCGATCATGGCCCGGTTGGGCTCGATCCCGTAAGGGAGCGGATCTCCGAGCACCTCCATGGCCCGGAGATGGAAACGGTCGACCTGAGTGGGATCGTCGACAGCCCCGGCACGGAGCCGCTCCACATAGAGGTGCTTGGCCTCGGCGAAGACCTCGAAGATGCCTACGGCCAGCCCCGGATGGGCTCGAATCAGGTCGTCTCTCACCACGACGAGGTGGTTGATCGGATAGAGCCCGCGTTGCACCAATGCCTGGAAGGCGGCCCGATCCGGATCGGGGATCAGCGGCCGCACATCGGGATGGTCGACAGTCACGTTGATCGCGGCCGCCAACTCGCCCCCGGCCACCATGTTGGCGAGGCTCTTGCCTTCCGGCAGTCGTCCCACGTTGGGCGGTGGCACATACTCGGCGACGTGCTCGTCTCCGGAGCGCATCCAGCGCACCTTGCTCAGGTCGACTCCGTACTCCTCATGGAGGATGCCGCGCGCCCATACCCCGGTGGTGACGGTATAGCCCCGGCTGACCCCGACCTCCCTCCCTTCGAGGTCCTTGGGGGTGTGGATCCCGGCGTGGACGTTGTGGACGATGGCCCCATGGTGGAAGCCCCGTACCAGGAAGATGGGCAGGGCGGTGAATGGGACGTTGTGCTCGCGAGCGCAGAGGTAGGTGGAGAATGCCATCTCGCAGACATCGAACTCGAGCCCCCTCACCATTCGACGGAAGCCGTCGATGATGGTGGGAACCTCGACGAAGTCAAAGGCGAAGCCCTTAAGGGTGACCCTTCCGTCGATCAGACCCTTATTGGCGCCTTGGACTCGAGTGACGGTCTTCAGGCGAAGCTGCGACATCTCTGTGGGTTACCTCCATCCGTGGGTCCTGGCACCGTGGGACACCTCCGACTTCGATCCGGCTCGAAAGCCGTGCCTTGGGAGGGCATCAAGCTAGCAAGCCTTCGGCTTCTATGGAGCCCCCCGCTCTCGGGCCTGGGCACATGAGGGAGACCGTGCTCGCCGCGGTGCGCACCGGTCCGGGCCGAATCGAGCTCCGGGAGTTTCCCCTGCCGGAGGTGGACGAGGACGCCGCCCTGCTGAGGATGGAGGTGGCAGGCATCTGCGGTACGGACGTGAAGATGTACCGGGCGCCTCGAATCACGGATCCGGTGATCATGGGGCACGAGAACATCGGAGTCATCGCTCGGGCGGGCCGGAAGTTCGTGGAGCGCAAGGGAGTCGAGGAAGGCGACCGCGTCTTCGTCGAGCACTACATCGGCTGTTTCAACTGCGAGTGGTGTCATCTCGGTGAGTACCGGCACTGCTGGGCCACCGACTGGCGCTATAACCCGGATGCCCTCCGCTACGGCTACACCTCGGCGGAGCGGCCTCCCTATCTGTGGGGCGGGTTCGCCCAGTACATGTACCTGCCCTGGAACTCGGTGATCCACAAGGTCCCCGACTCGATCCCCGCGGAGCTGGCCGGCATCGCCACCCCCCTGTCCAACGGGATCGAGTGGGCCCTGTTCGACTGCCGGGTCGGGTACAACTCGAGCGTCCTGATCCAGGGCCCCGGCCAGCAGGGGCTCTCCCAGGTGGTGGCCTGCAAGCAGGCGGGCGCCTCGTTGATCATCGTCACCGGCACGAGTCGGGACCACGCCCGCATGGAAGTGGCAAAGGAGCTAGGGGCCGATCACGTCATCGATGTCCAGCGGGAGGATCCCTTGGAGCGGATCAGGGAGATCACCGGTGGGGAAGGTGTCGACGTGGTCTTGGACTGCACCTCGAGAGCCGGCACTGCACCGATCCTGCTCGGCGTGGACGCCCTGAAGAGAAAGGGGGGCACCCTGCTCATCCAGGGGGAGCCGGACGCATTCCCGGACTTCCCCATCAAGCAGATCACGGAGAAGGCGATCACCATAAAGAGCGCTCGCGGACACAGCTTCAAGGCCTGCGAGCTGGCCATCGAGCAACTCGCCTCGAGACGCTTTCCCCTCGAGCTGCTCACCACCCACAGATACGGGCTGGCCGAGGTGGACCACGCCATCTCGGCGATCGCCGGGGAGGGCCCGGAGGGTGTCATCCACGTCTCCCTCTTGCCGTGGGACGAGATAGCATGAGGAGTGTGAACGCTCCATGTGCACCAGGGGGTCACCTCGCTTGGAGAGGGAGGCGGTGAGCAAAATGGGAACGGTGGTGCGGGAGATCCCCCGTCCTGACCCTGCGGTGAGGGATGCCCTGGGAAGGTTCGGCGTGGCCACCATCCACGAGGCGCAGGGCAGGCTCGGCCTCCTCGATCCCGCCCTGCGTCCCATCTATCCCGGGGCTCACATCTCGGGGACCGCGATCACCGTCTCCGTCCCCCCCGGGGACAATTGGATGATCCATGTCGCCGTCGAGGTGTGCAGGGAAGGAGACGTCCTGGTGGTGGCCCCCACCTCGCCCTCCGACGCCGGCTACTTCGGGGAGCTCCTCGCCACCGCGGTGGCGCTCCGAGGAGTGCGGGGGCTGGTCATCGACGCCGGCTGTCGGGACGTGGCCGAGCTTCAGCGGATGGGCTTTCCCGTCTGGTCGCGGTACGTCTCCGCACGGGGAACGGTCAAAGAGACCCTGGGGAGCGTGAACCTCTCCATCGTGTGCGCCGGCCAGAGGGTACGACCCGGGGACATCGTGGTCGCCGACGACGACGGGGTCGTGGTGGTGGCGTCCAGCGAGGCGGAGAGGGTGTGGGAGGCTGCGCAGGAAAGGGAGGCGAGGGAGGACGAGGCTCGGCGCCGGTACCAGCAAGGGGAGCTGAGCCTGGACGTGCACTCGATGCGTGAGCGGCTGGCGGAGCGAGGTCTGCGCTATCTCGATCGAGACCCGGAGGGAGACCAGTGATCATCGACTGTCACGGCCACTACACCACCACCCCATCCCAGCATCAGGAGTTCCGGGACGCCCAGCTGGCCTGGCTCGATAGCCGGGCGGGATCGGCCCCCCCCCGGCCCCCCCGCATCGGTGACGCCGAGATCCAGGAGACCATAGAGGAGGGGCAGCTGAGGCTGGCTCTGGAACGGGGAGTGGACCTCACCCTCTTCTCCCCACGCGCAGCCGGGATGGAGCATCACGTCGGGGATGCGGCCGTCGCGGTGGCGTGGGCCAGCCACAACAACGATCTGATCCATCGGGTGGTGGAGCTATACCCTGACCGCTTCGTGGGCGTCTGCCAGCTCCCGCAGGTCCCGGGCGGATCGCTCGACGACTCCGTGGAGGAACTGGAACGGTGCGTCAGCGAGCTCGGGTTCGTCGCCTGCAATCTGAATCCCGATCCCTCCGGCGGCTACTGGACATCGCCGCCGGTCACCGACGAGTACTGGTACCCGCTATACGAGAAGATGATCGAGGTCGACGTGCCGGCCATGATCCACGTCTCGGCCTCTGCCAACCCGGCGATCCACGGACCGGGCGACCACTACCTCAACGCCGACACCACCGTCTTCATGCAGCTGGTCCGGGGGGACCTCTTCTCCCGGTTCCCCCAGCTGCGTCTGGTCATACCCCACGGGGGCGGAGCGGTGCCCTATCACTGGGGTCGTTATCGCGGTCTGGCCGATCGCCTCGGTCGTCCACCCCTCGAAGAGCACGTCATGGGCAATGTCTTTTTCGACACATGCGTGTACCACCAGGAAGGCATCGATCTGCTCTTCCAGGTGGTCGAAGTGGGCAACATCGTCTTTGCCTCGGAGATGCTGGGCGCGGTCCGGTCCATCGATCCCCGCACCGGTTTTCACTACGACGACACCAAACGATACGTGGAGCACCTGGATCCGTCGGACGAGGAGAGACGCCAGATCTTCGAGGGCAACGCCCGACGGGTGTACCCGCGTCTCGATCGGGCCCTGAACGAGAGAGGACTCTGAGGATGGCAATGGCACGCATCGATCCGGTCACCCGGGAGGAGGCGACCCCGGAACAACGACGAGTGGGGGACATCATCTTCGGGTCCCGAAACGAGGACTACGGCGGCCCTTCCGCCGTTCTACTCCTGATCCCCGACTTGGCGGAGCGTTTCGACCATCTCCGCGACTATCTGGTTCGCCGGCAGAGGCTCCCCGAGCCAATGGTTCATCTCGCCGCCCTGATGGCGGCCAGGTTCTGGGCGGCGGAGTACGCCTGGTGGAAGCGGGTTCCCATGTGCCTGAGGGCGGAGATCCCTCCCGATGCGATAGATGCCATCCTGGAGGGGAGCCGTCCCCAGTTCGGGGACGCCGGCCTGGAGGCGGTCTACGACTACCTGACCGAGCTTCTGGAGCATCGTCGTGTCTCCGATCCGGTGCATCACCGGTTGCAACGGCTCATCGGGGAGGAATGCCTCATCGAGCTGGTCGTGGTGGTGGGTTTCTACTCCATGCTGGGGCTGGTATGCGACGCCTTCGAGCCCGACTTCCCTCCTGGGGTGGCCGCTCCACGGTTGATCTGAGCAGGCCGGACTGGTGAGGGCGCGGCAGGTGGCGCTGTGGTATGATGGTCCAACCAATTGATGAAAGAGGAGGGTTGGTCGTGGACCATCCATTTCTGCGAGAGGTGCTCGAGAACGACGACAGCGAATGGGGCGCCCAGGTCCTGGGCCGTTCCAAAGAGGCGATGGAAGCCTCGGAGATAGCGGCCCGGAACGAGTTCAACCGGAAGCATCCCCAAGAGCGTGGCCTTGTCGTCCCCGGCAATCTCAAGACGATGAAGCTGCCCTATCGCCCCTGGCGGAACAACCGGGGCCTTTTCTTCAAACTGGGCGGGAACCGCAACATCCAGGCGCACGTGAGCGAGGTCCCTCCCGGCGCCAACACCACCCGCCACCGCCACACCACCGAGGCGTACATCTACATCGTCAAGGGGCGGGGCTACTCCATCGTCAACTACGAGGGGGAGCCGGAGCAGCGGATCGACTGGGAGGAAGGATCGCTGTTCTCGCCACCGGTGTGGGCTTGGCACCAGCACTTCAACACCGATCCCGAGGAGACGGTCCGGTACCTGGCAGTGCAGGACACCGGGATCAAGCGGCACCTCCGTCTCCACCGGATCGAGCGCCATCCCAGCCAGCTCAAGCAGGGTGACGACCTCGACTACGCGGTGAGTGCCACTCCCGCCGTGAAACCCTAGCCCAGCAGATAGGAACGACAGATCGGAGGCTCGTAGCCGAAGTGATACCCGTCGAGACACGGAGTGTCTTTCGTCGTATCGACCTGACCAAGGTCTTCTCGCCCAAGACCTTTATTCTGACCGCGGTCATCCTTCTGGTCGGGTACCTGGCTCTCGTTCCTCTCGGCTACCTGTTGTGGGGGACCTTTCTCGGGGCGGACGGCCTCACCCTGGAGCACTTCCGCAGGGCCTATGGAGAGGAGACCTATGGCCTCGGTCGGATGGCGGGCAACTCGTTTCGCTTCGCCCTCGGGTCCACCCTGATCGCACTTCCTCTCGGAACCGGGCTCGCCTATCTCAACGTCCGCACCGACGTCCCCTTCCGCAGCCTGGTCTTCGCCGCTTCGCTGGTCCCGTTGATCATCCCGGGGATCTTGCACACCATCGCCTGGATCCTCCTCGGAAGCCCCCGCATCGGGCTGATCAACCAGGCGCTTCGCCCCGTCGTCGGGGGACCGGTGTTCGACATCTTCAGCATGGAGGGGATGGTGTTGGTGGAAGGTCTCCACTCCTCGCCTCTCGTCTTCCTCCTCATGGTTGCCGCCTTCAAATCGATGGATCCGGCGTTGGAGGAGTCGGCGCTCCTGTCCGGGGCCAACCGGGTCACCGTGTTCCGGCGGATCACCCTCCCGATGGTGAAACCGGCATTGACCGCCGCCATCCTCATCATGATCGTCAACGGGCTGTCCTCCTTCGAGGTGCCAGCCCTGCTCGGCATCCCGGCCGGGATCTGGGTCTTCACCTCCCGTATCTGGCGGGTGCTGGCCACGTATCCGGTCCAGTATGGACAGGCCGGTGCCTATTCGATCTCCCTGCTCTTGATCACCTCCGTCGGCATCTACTTCCAGTCCCGTCTCTCCAGGAAGGGAAGGAGGTTCCAGACGGTGACCGGGAAGGGGTTCCGTCCCCACGCCATCGAGCTGGGCAGGTGGCGCTGGCCTGCAGCGGGGGTGGTGGGCATCTACTTCCTCATAGCGGTGGTGCTCCCCGTCTCGGTGCTGCTCTACACCTCCACACAACCCTTCTACTCGGTGCCCTCCTGGGAGGCCCTGGGCAACATGACCCTGGACAACTACCGCTTCGTCTTCGAGTACCCGCAGGCGACCCGGGCCTTCCGCAACTCGTTGGTGCTGGGAGTCGGGTCCGCCACCACGGTGATGTTCGTGATGGCGATCGCCTCCTGGATAGTGGTCAGGACCCAGGTCTCCGGCCGGTGGATGGTGGACAACCTGTCTTTCGTGCCGCTGGTGATCCCCGGCCTGGTCATGGGGGTGGCGCTGCTCTTCGTGTACCTCAGGTTCCCCATCCCCGTCTACGGGACCATATGGATACTCTTCATCGCCTACGTCACCCGGTACATGCCCTACGGGATGCGGTACGCTTCCACCTCGATGTACCAGATCTCGCGCGAGCTGGAGGAGTGCGCCCAGACCAGCGGAGCCACCTGGTGGAAGCAGTTCCGCAAGGTGACCCTCCCCCTGCTGATGCCGGGGCTGGTGGCCGGCTGGATCTACATCATCATGGTCTCGGTTCGTGAGCTGTCCAGCTCCATCCTGCTCTACAGCCCGGGTAGCGAGGTCCTCTCCATCGTGATCTGGGAGCAATGGCAGAACGGCCAGTTCACCGAGCTGACCGCCCTTGGCGTATTGATGATCCTGCTGCTGGTGGTCCTGGTCACGATTGCCGCCAAGCTGGGCGCCAAGGTCGGGGTCAAGTCGGATTAGGAGGACCAGAGCTTGCTTGCCGTCACAGAACTGGTGAAGACGTTTCCCTCCTCGAGATCGGAGAAGGGTGGTCGTGTCCACGCCGTTGACGGCATCTCCTTTCAGGTCGAGCCAGGACAGATGTTCACCCTGCTGGGTCCTTCCGGGTGCGGGAAGACGACCACGCTCCGCTCGGTCGCCGGGCTGGAGGCCCCGGACGCGGGGGAGATCAAGGTGGGGGACCGGATCTTGTTCTCGTCGGAGAGGAAGATCCGGGTACCGGCCAACGAACGGGGACTGGGCATGGTGTTCCAGTCCTACGCCATCTGGCCCCACATGAACGTCTTCAAGAACGTGGCGTTTCCGCTCGAGGTGGACCGCACCAAGAAGCTGTCACGTAGCGAGATCAAGGAGCGTGTCGAACGGGTGCTGGCCGTGGTCCAGCTCGACGAGCTCGCCGGACGCCAGGCCACCGACCTCTCCGGAGGCCAGCAGCAACGCCTCGCTCTCGCCCGTGCCCTGGTGATGGAACCGGAGTTGCTGCTGTTGGATGAGCCGCTCTCCAACCTGGACGCCAAGCTGCGTGAGGAGATGCGCTTCGAGTTGAAGCGCCTGCAGCGCGAGCTCGGCATCACCGCCGTCTATGTGACCCACGATCAGATCGAGGCCCTGGCCATGTCGAATCAGATCGCGGTGATGAACGCCGGGCGGATCGAGCAGATCGGCAAGCCACGCGACGTCTACGAGCGGCCGGCGTCGAGGTTCGTGGCCAACTTCATCGGTACCACCAACTTCCTCACCGGCAAGGTCGAAGAGGTCACCGCGGAGGGGGCCCGAGTGGCGACGCCGAGCGGAGGTCTCGAGGTGTCGTCTCCCGCCCCGCTGGCCCGCGGCGCCGAGGTCACCATCAGTATCCGCCCCGAGCACATCCTGATCACGCCGCTCACCGGCGGTGCACCAGTCGAAGGAGCCGACTGGATCGGCGCCGTGGTTACCAGGGCATTCCTCGGAGAGGTGGTGGACCACCTCGTCAGCGTCGACGGCGTAGAGATTCGCGTCAGGTGCCCGGCGACCAAGTCCATCCCTCCGGGGACCCGGGTACAACTCGAGTTTCCCCGCCAGCACTGCCTGGTGGTCCGAGAGGACCTCTAACTCCGAGCACGACTCGGCAGGTCCGCCCTCATCACTCGACGGGTGCTTCCCCGATTCGACCCACCAGTAGGGCGGTATAGAAGGCCTTCCAGGCGATGTCACTGCTGTCGAAGCCGGCGGCCCGCATCCACTCGAGGTGCTCGGTGAGGGGGCTGAAGGGGTGGTCGTGTGCGTGGCCGTCGGGTTGTCGGGCGGCACCGCCGAAGATCGTCGGGCGAATGGCTCGATAGCGGGTCTCCCATCCGGGAGGGCTGCCGTAGTGATCCAGGTTGAAGAAGTAGCCGCGGCCGCCGAGGGCATTGGCGGCCCAGCGGTAGATCCGGCGGATCTGCTCCGGGGCGAAATGGTGCACCATTCTTGAGGTGGCGACGATGTCGGCCGGGCCGAGGTCGAGATCCTCGGGTCGGCTGGCGTCTCCCAGCACGAACCGAACCCGGTCACCCAGCGGGGCCAGCTCCTCTCGGGCCACCTCGGCCATCCGGTCGGAGCTGTCCACCCACATCCCGTCTGCGGTCGGGAACGCCCGCAGCAAACGATCGAGAAAGCGTCCCGAGCCGGAGCCGAGGTCGATGACCCGGGTCACCGGGATCTCGCCGGCCAGGGCGGCGGCGATCTCCATCGGGAGTCTCAGCAGCTCGGTCTGGGTGTCGTGGCGGAGCCAGTGCTCGACGTACTCGGGCGAGGCCCAGTCGTGGGTCATGGGAGGTGCCTTTCTAGCGAAGATCCTGGAGATCGTCCACGGAGAGATCCTGCATCTGGCGGGCGAGTTCCGCGACGAGAGGCATCTCCACTCCGGCCTCCTCGGCCATCGCCAGGGCGATCTCGAGATCCTTCTTCGGCCAGCGCAAGCCTTGCTGCGCCCACTCGAGCAGCACCCGGTTGGCTCCACTCCCGATCGCTGCCGCAGCCCGGAGGCGGGAGGGCGCCACCCCGAAGGCGCGTCCCAGCCGGAGTGCCTCCACATCGGCTCTGATCGCCGCCCACAGCAGGATGTTGTTGACGGTCTTGCCGATCTGACCGGCCCCCACGTCACCGAGATGGCAGACGTTGATGGAGAAGGATCGGAACACAGGCTCGCAGGCGCTGAGGACGTGCTCCGGGCCGCCGCAGAGCAGGGTGAGCGCCCGCGTCCCTGCATAGCGGGCGCCACCGACCAGAGCCACGTCGACCACATCCACCTCTTTCTCGGCGGCCGCGGCCGCCAGCCGGCGGCACGTGTCGGGGTGGACGGAGGCGCAGATGGCGACGATCGTGCCCGGTCGGGCCCCGGCGAGTAGTCCGTTGCGACCGGCCACCACCTCCCGGGTCTGCTCGTCGTCGACCACGGTGACAAGAACCAGGTCTGCCTCGGCCGCCAGGTGGGCGGGGGTGGGCACGACGCGGGCCCCCTGCGCCTGAAGGGGGGCGCAGGCCGACTCGGATGGGTCCACCACCGAGAGAGGCCAGCCGGCGGCGAGAAGGTGGCGGGCGATGAGGCCACCCATCTGTCCCGCCCCGACGATGCCCACCGCGGCGATCTCAAACTCTGACATTCGAGCTCGGGGGGCTTGGCGTGGAGAGCTAATGGTAGTACCATAGTACTGATTGCATGTCGGAGGAGGCATCGTGAGATCGACGAGAACGAGGTCGGTGCTGGCACTGGTGGGTGCCCTGGCGATGGTGGTGAGCGCCTGCTCGCCACCGCCGACCGGCGGAGAAGGTACCACCACCACGAGCGGAGCGACTGACACCACAGCGGGTCCGGACACGACGGTGGGGGACGGTACCACCACCACCACCGCCGGCCCGATTGGTATCGACAACGAGGCGGCGCTCGAGGCGATTTACGCAGAAGTCGAGGGCCTTGGCTTGGAAGAGAGAACGGCGAAGCTCCTCGAGCTGGCGGCCGAAGAGGACGACCTCTCCATCTACAGCTCGACCAACCTCGAAGACGCCCTGCCTCTGCTCGAGGGGTTCGAAGATCTGTACGGCTTGGAGCCCACCTATTACCGTGCCTCGTCGAGCGACGTCCTCCAGCGGATACTCCAGGAGGCCGACGCCGGTTTCGCCGGAAACGACGTAGTCATGTCGAACGGGCCGGAGATGGCGCTGCTCGACTCCGAGGGGCTTCTGCTGTCGCTGCGGACGCCGGCGACCGAGGACATCATCGACGCCGGAGTCTTCGACACCTGGTCGGCGATCTACATGAACAGCTTCATCGCCGCCTGGAACACGGGGTTCATCGAGAGCGTGCCCGAGAACTGGTACGACTTCCTCACCACCTTCGACGGTGTCCTCGCCATGGAACTGGGCGACTGGGACTGGTTCGCCACCCTGACCAACCAGTACTTCATCGCCGAGCTGGGGATGAGCGAGGAGGAGGTGGTGGAGCTGTTCAAAGCCGCCGCCGCCGGAGCCAAGGTCGTCGATGGCCACACGTTGCTGGCGGAGCTGTTGGCGGCAGGCGAATACGACGCCGGCACCTCCCTCTACCACCATCGTGTCACCGAGATGATCAGCGAGGGCGCCCCTCTGGCCTGGGAGTCGCCGGTCCGGCCCATCGTGGTCCGGCCCAACGGCGTGGGCATCATGCGCCACGTCCAGAGTCCGGCCACCGCCCTGCTGTGGGTGGACTTCATGCTCACCGACGGGCAGGAAATCCTGGCCGCCGAGTTCCGCGGCCCGGCCAGCACCACCGTTGCCGGAGGGATACCCGAGGAGTACGAGCCCATTCTGGTCGACCTGGAGGCCATCACTTCGGATCGGGACAAGTGGGAAGCCCTCTGGGAGGAGATCGTCCAGGCGGCCGGCACCGAGCCGATCGAAGAGTAGGCCCGCCCACGTCGACCAAAGTCTGATTGAGAGATAACCGAGGCGATGAGCGGGGCCGGTCGGCCCCGCTCATCGGTCTCTACGGGGGTGTCACCCTCTTCGCCGTCGGGGAGCAGGCGCTCCACGTCGTCGTGCCGCCCTATCTCTCGCAGGTGCACGGCCTGGGCGAGGCGGCCATCGGGCTCGTCGTCGCCGTGTTCGGGCTGGCGGCGCTGACCATGCGTCTTCCGGTGGGGGCGCTGTTTCGCTATCGACGCACCGTGCCGCTGCTGCTGGTCGGAGGTGGCATGGTCACGATGGCCTTTGCCTTGGTCCCCTTCGTGGCCTCGGCCGGGGCTTTCGGCGCTCTGATGGCGGTCGACGGGATGGGCTGGGCCCTGGTGACCAGCACCCAGCTCACCTCCCTGGTGGGGGCGCGCAGCAGCCGGATGCCGCTGACCGTGGCCATGGCGTGGTTCTCGGGAGCGCAAGGGGTCGGCAACACCATCGGCGGTGTCACCGGAGGTTTCCTCGCCGACCAGCTCGGCTTTCGGGGGGCGTTCCTCGTCCTGGCTGCCATCCCCGCGCTCGCCACCGTCCTCACCGTGGCGGGCTTTGTCCTCCTCGGATCGATTACCCCTTCGGTAACCGTTGCTCCGGGGTCGGAGAAGCACGATCGGCCTGCTCGGGCGCTAGCGGTGTTGAAGGCGATGCCGGCCGTGGTCTGGGGGGCGGTTTTGTTGATGTTCTACATCAACTTCGTCAACGGGTTCGTGAACACCTTCCATCCCATCCTCGCCCTCGCCGCCGGACTGACCCTCACCCAGATCGGTGGCCTCGCCAGTTGCCGGTCGCTGGCGTCGTCGGTGGTACGGATCGGCTCCGGCGTCATCTTCTGGAAGACCCGCCGGCGCCTCAACCTGACCATGCCCCTGGCCCTGCTCAGCGCGGCGGCAATGTTCGCCATCCCCTCGGTCCGTTCCTCCTTCCTGTGGCAGGTGCCGCTCTTCGCCCTAATCGGCCTGTCGCGGGGCCTGATCCGGATCACCGGTTCCTCCGACGCATTCGGCGGGGTGGAACAAGACGAGCGTCAACATGGGTTCACATCTGCGCTGCTCAACGCCGGTCTCGATGCCGGGAAGGTGGCAGGACCGGTACTGGGAGGGATGGTGGCGGCGGGAGTGGGCATCGCCGCCGCGTTCCGAGTCGTGCCCCTGGTCTTGGTGGGGGTATACCTGGCTCTGATGTTGCTGTCGAGAAGAGCTCGCCTGGTAGCGAACCCTTGACCGTCTTTCCGACGACCTGTTGGCGCTGGGAGCTCAGCGCTCGATAAGCCGCATCCCTTGAGATGATTTCCGTTCTCCCACGAAGGTGCCGGGGGGGAACTCCCGGTCGAGGGTCGCCAGCAGCCGGTGAGAGATGGGCCGGTCGACGGCGGCCAGGTTCTCGGCGAGATGCTCGAGGCGGCTGGCTCCGGGGATCGGCACCACCTGACCCTGGAACAGGATCCAGGCCAGGACCAACTGAGCGGGGGTCGCCCCGGCCTCGGCCGCCAGCTCCTGGAGCCGGGCCAGGTGGCGTTGATTGGTTTGTAGCTCGTCCCCCTGCATCCGGGGTTGTTTGGGAAGCCGGCTTCCCGGCGGCGCGGTTGCCGGATCACGGTGGGCCCCGGTGAGGAATCCGATCCCGAGGGGGCTGTACCCCACCACCCCGACATGCAGCCGTTGGCACTCCGGGATCAGGGTGAGCTCGGGCTCCCGGGTCATCAGCGAGTACTCGACCTGCACCGCGGTGATGGGATGTACCGCGTGGGCCCGCCGGAGCGTTTCGGCGGAGACCTCGGACAGGCCGAGGCAGCGAACCTTTCCCGTCTCCACCAGCTCCGCCATGGCCCCGATCGACTCCTCGACCGGTACATCGGGATCGACCCTGTGCAGGTAGTAGAGATCGACCCGATCCGTTCCCAGACGCTGCAGGCTCCCGTCTATGGCACGATGGATGTGCCCGGGTCGGCCGTCGATCGGGCTTGGGTCCCGAGAGGAGCCGACGAAACCCACCTTGGTCGCCACCACCACCTCCTCACGACGCCCGGCTATGGCCTCGCCCACCAGCCGCTCGTTGTGACCCTTACCGTACTTGTCGGCGGTGTCGAGGAGGGTGATGCCAGCGTCGAGGGCCCGCCGGATCGCCTTGCGCGACTCGTCGTCGTCCCGACCCGGGTGAGACATGCTCATGCAGCCCAGTCCGAGCACCGACACCTCGAGCCGGCCGAGGCGGGTGCGGGGCATCGGGGAGGAGAGGTCCCTCATCGGTGCTGACAGACCACGTCGACCAGGGCGGGTCGGCCGGTCCCCATCACCACCTCGGCGGCGCGGGTAATCGCGCCACGAACCCGTGCGGGGTCGCTGATCGGACCCTCACCGTGCCATCCGAAAGCCCGGGCGATGGCGGCGAAGTCGGGGGCGGGGTGGTCGATCTCCATTCCGATCGCGGCGTTCTCGAGCGGCGTGCCACGGAGGTGCGCCATCCGCTCCTGATGCTCCCAGTCGTTGTAATAGGCGCGGTTGTTGTACATGACGACGAGGAGCGGTATCTGGTAGGCGGCGGCCACCCACAGCGCTCCCACGTCGAACATCAGATCGCCATCGGGTTGGAGGTCGACGACGAGCCGGCCCTGATCGCGATGGGCCAGCGCCACACCCAGGGAGATGGAGATCTGGGTCGCCGTCCCCAGGCTCCCCCCCGGATGGCGGTAGGGCTGGTCGAAGTCCCAGAGCCGGAGCGCCCAGCGGTTGGCGGTGCCGGCGGTGAGGACCCAGTCGTGCTCCTGGGCCACCGCCCACACCTCGGCGGCAAGCCGGGAGGTCGCCACCGGTGACAGGTCGTGGTCGCGGGCGGCCTGCTGCTGCCAGGTGTTCCAGGCCTGGTCGTGGAGGGCGGCACACCGCTGCGCCCACGCCGCCCTCGCCCCTTGTCCCCGTGTCCGATCCCGGCACAGCTCGACCAGTAGAGGAAGGGCGATCGCGGTGTCGCCAGTCACCTGCAGGTCCACCTCGTGCAGCTGGGCGAAGTCGTGGGACCAGGCGGAGATGCCCACCTCGTTGAAGCCGAGATCGAGCACGGTGGCTCCGGAGGCGATCCGGGAGCGGATGCGGCGGGAGACGCTGTCGAGGACTTGGGTGGGTTTGCCGAAGTCCTTCACGTCGATGAAGAGCACGCAGTCGGCCTCTTCGATCGCCGATGTTCCGGTGACGTTGAGAGGGTGACGGTTGGGAAAGTTGAGCCGGGTGTTGGTGTCGACCACCCCCATCCCGACCAGCTCGGCCAACTCGACCAGGAGATGGAAGGCACCCGGGTCCCGGCCGGCGTACCCCACCACCGCCACCGGTCTCTCCGCTCGGAGAAGTAGATCGGCGAGGCGGTCGAGCGCCGCCGGATCGGGGGCGATCCGGGACGGGATCCGGAGTCTCGAGAAGTCGGGGAAGGGCTCCGAGCCGTCGAGCTCGTCCTCTTGGTGGCCGGCGTCGAGGGCGATGTACACCGGGCCCCGGGGTTCCGCCATGGCCACCCTGTAGCCGCGGGCGATGCTCTCTCCGACCGCTCCGATGGAGAAAGGCTGATCGTCCCACTTGGTGTAGTCGCGGACCGCGTCGCCCTGCACGTTGGCGGTGTGGATCCAGTCGATGTTGGGCCGTCGCCGGTCGGAGGCCATCGGGCCGGCCCCACCGAGGACCATCATCGGGATCCGATCGGTGTAGGCGTAGTAGATGCCCATGGCGCCGTGGAGCAGTCCCACCAGGTCATGGAGGATCACCGCCATCGGCTCACCCGAGGCCTTGGCGTACCCGTGGGCCAGACCCACCGCCACCTTCTCGTGGGGGCACAAGATCATCTCGGGTCTGTTGCCGCCATAGTTGACCAGGGAGTCGTGCAGGCCCCGGAAGGACGACCCCGGGTTGAGCGCCACGTAGCGGAACCCACAGGCCTTGATGGCATCGACCATCAGATCCGATCCGTATCGTCTTTCCATCGTCTTCCTCCCTTGCGATGAGGTCATGTCTCTGCGGATGCCGTCTTCCGATCGATGCGCCTGGTCCCGATGAAGTAGATGGCGACGAACACCGCTCCGATCACGGCGAAGGTGGGCGGTAGACCCAGCACCTCGGCGGTGATACCGGTGAGGAGCGGTCCGAGGATCTTGCCCACGTCGAGCCCGGCGAGATAGATCGTCGAGGCCACCCCTCGTCCTCGATCCGATTCGTCCGCGGAGTCGATGACCAGCGCCCCGGAGGCGACACGGAGTACTCCTCGGGTGAGCCCGATCAGTCCCCAGGCCCCGGTGAGGAGGAGGAACGACCCGGATGCGGAGACCGACATCAGGGCGAGCCCGTTGATCACCACGGCCACGGGTAGCACCCGGCGGTAGTCCACGAATCGGAAGATCGGTCCGGAGAGAAAACGGATCCCGGCCGCGGTGGTGCCATGGACGCCGGCCATCACCCCGACCTGGGTCAAGGTGAGTCCAATGGCGAGGGCGTGGATGGGGAAGAAGGTGAACAGGCCCCCGTTGACCAGGGAGATGTAGAAGGCGACGAAGAAGGACACCCAGACCGGAGAAGGAGCTCTGCGAAACGCCTGGAGCGCCGTCCTCGGCTCGTCTGCTCCGGTAGGTCGGGTGTCGCCCCTGCTTCGCCGGAGGATCCAAGCCAGAAGCACCCCGGCGAGGGCGGGCAAGACCGCCACCATCATCAACGCCGGCCTGATCCCCACCTCGTCGGCCAACGGGCCTGCCAGAAACCCGGCCAGGGCGTACCCCGCCCCCGTGGCCCCGGTGTACCAGCCCATGACCGAGCCGGCGTTGCCGTTGACCGGATGTCGGTCGGCTACCGCAGCGAATCCCGAGGTGGTGGCTACGGCATAGCCAGCGCCATTGAGCATGAGGAGTGCGGCCAGCCCGATCGGATGCGAGACGAGGGGAAGTGCGAGGTAGGCGAGAGCCATCGCCCCGCAGGAGAGACCGATCATTTTCGGAGCGCGGGAGGTCCGGTAGATGGCACCACTCCAGAAGCGGCTGATCAGCGCCCCGACGCCGTACCAGACCATCACCAGGCCGATCATTCCCTCGGGGAGCGATACCTCGTCCAGATACGGCCCGACCAGGACGAGAAGGCTGCCCTCTCCCAGGGTGAGCACGGCCGAAGCCGCGAACAGCGATCCGAGCCTCCAGCGCCTTCCCGAGTCCAGGAGCCTTCGCCCAGGCGCAGGGACCTCACTCATGGACGGCGAGACGGTCGGCGGTGCGGAGGAGATGTCTCCGCATGACTTCCTCGGCATCGTCGGCGTCCCGCGCTTCGATGGCCCTCACCATGTGACGGTGCTCCTCCGTCCCGATGCGACCCATTGCCGGATCGATGTCCCTGGCCCGGCGGAGCGAATCCTCCAATGGCTGATGCAGGGAGGCGATGAGCACGCGGATCACCTCGTTGTGGGTGGCCGCCCCCAACCGGCTGTGGAACTCGGCGGAAAGGGCGACGTCGTACTCACCCTCCGAGGCGAGCAGCCGACCGGCACGGTCGCATACCGCATCCAGATCGGCGATGTCGGACTCGTCGGCCCTCTCGCAGGCCAGCCTGATCACTCCCACCTCGAGCACCAGCCTGGCCTCGGTCACCTCCTGAGGCGTGGTCGAGCGGATGAGCAGCATGTTGGAGATGCTGTCGGCGATCTCATCGGACCCCGGCACGGTGACCACCGCTCCCCCGGCCGCCCCCACCCTGACCTCTACCAACCCGGAGGCCTCTAGCAGCCGCAGAGCGTCGCGAACCGCCACCCGGCTGACACCGAACATCTTGGTGAGCTCACGTTCCGGAGGGAGACGGTCCCCGGTGGTGAGTTTGCCCTCGCGGATGGCGGTCTTGATCTGATCGACGATGGCGTCCGATACCCGCCCTGCGCTGACCTTGCGGAAGTATGGAGAGGAGTCGGGAGACAGGTTCATATCGAGATGACTAATGGTATGACATATACTACGGTGGAATCGCAGGAGCTTCAAAGGAGCCGTTGATGGGCGACAGGTCAGAGGGCAGGGTATTCCTCCGTGGGATCACCTCGGACACATACAGTCTGCAAGAGCTCCGTGGCGCCCAGCTGCGGGCGCTACGGGTACGCGGAGACGAGGTGGTGGTCGACGATGCCAGTGTGGGCCACTCCGGCGACTCGGCGGACAGTCGCACCTGGTGGCGGATCGGTCCTGGGGACGAGCCCTTCCTGACACAGACCCTCCAGGTCCATTTCGTCGAGATCCCGGCGGGCAAATCGAATCATGGTCACGGTCATCAGAACGAGGCCGTCTTCTACATCCTGGAAGGACGCGGTTACGAGATCCATGACGACCAGCGGTACGACTGGGAGAGGGGTGACGTGGTCATCGTCCACACCGACTCGGTCCACAGGCACTTCAACGACGGAGACGTGACCGCCAAGGCCCTCGTGGTCAAGGCGAAGTCGACCTGGATGTACTTTGGACTCCTCCAACAGGGTCGGAGCGGCCCGGTCGAGGATGAGGACAGATTCGGCCCCCGGGTCGACTGGTCCCAGATCTGGACCGAGGGAGTCGAGAAGCGAAAGAAGGTGGTCAAGCCAGATGACTCAGAATGGCAGACGACACCAGACGGCCTGGTCAGGGCGAGGCTGTCCAAGGATCAGGACGATGTGCGCTGCTTCTCCATCGACCTCTACGAGCAGCGGATCACCCCGGGAAGCCGATCCGGCAAGCATTGGCATATGGCCGACGAGGTGCTCTACGTGCTGCAGGGCTCGGGTTACAGCCTCCACTGGGAGGTGCAGGCGGAGATCGCCGAGCGTTACCACGCCCGGATCGCCAAAGAGCCGACGAGATGGGACTTCGTCGCCGGCGACACGGTGTATATCCCTCAGAACACCGTCCACCAGCACATCAACTCCGGGGAGAGCGATCTCGTGCTGATCTCCGCCCAGAACCGGCTGATCAGGTACCTTGGGTATGACGCCGTGGCACATCTGGAGCCGGCGCCGGAGTGGATCGCCGGCTGACCAGGCTCCACCGGGGCGGCCCGCTCAGTAGCCGGTCGAGAACGCCCGCCTGGTCGAGGTCTCCTAGTCCATACCCGCCCGTTTTCTGGTGGGGAGTGGACGCCAAGTGGCTGACGATGACCTGATGACAATACGTCGCACCGAGCTCGCTGGCCACGGTGGCGATCTTCGCCGATCACGCTACGCGGCGCGTCATCGACCTTGGCTGATGCCTTGCATCGCTGCAACCTCCAGCTGCTCATGCCAGGTAATTTGCGAAATCAACCGGGCTTTCTGCCGGAAAGGGCGGAGAGCCGCACGACGGTAGGCTCCTCCGGCGCTTCCGCGGTCTCGGTGGGGGGTGCGCTGTTGCCGGGCGCCCCAGTGGTGGTGTTGAGAGGCAGGGTAAGCTCGAAGATGCTCTCGTCCGATTCGCGCCGGTAGGTCACGTCCCCACCCATCAACCGGGCCAGTCGGCGGGAGATGGTCAGGCCCAGGCCCATAGAAGCAGTGAGCCCGGGGGCGGCTTGCGAACGTCGGTATGGCTGGAAGATCGTCTCCCGCTCCTGGGGAGAGACGCCCGAACCGTTGTCACGGACCCTCACCACCCCCCACCCCGACTGGCAGGTCACCTCTAGCCCCACCCGGTCCCCTCCGTATCGGAGCGCGTTGGAAATCAGATTTCGCAGGATCTGGCGCACCCGGGCCGGATCGCCGCTCGCGTGTACCGGTGTCCCGTCGAACTGGACATGGTTGATCCGCTCCGGTTCCCATCTCTCGAGGACCTGCGCGGCCTGTGCTCGGAGGTCGACACGAACCAGAGTCAGATGGAGGGTTCCGGCCTCGGCCTTCGCCGCCACGAGCAGGTCGTCGACGATGTTGGCAAGATCCGTTCCCTCGTCGGCGATGACCTGGATAAGATCTTGCAGCTCCTCTTTGGACAGCTTCGGGCCCTGGTCGAGGAGCACCTCGGCGAAGCCGATGACGGAGGTAAGCGGTGTACGCAGCTCGTGGGCGATGGTTGCGATCAGCTCGTCCTTTGACCGGAGCGACTTACGCAGTCGTGCTTCCGCCTCTCGCTGGAACTCTCGGGAACGAAGCGCGGAGATCCCGTACCCGAGTTCGGTGGCGAACGCCTCCAGCGTCTTCACCCTCGCACCGTCGAAGACCCCTGTCTCACTGGCATAGACGGCGAGAACGCCCAGCACGTCCTGCCCGTGGGCAAAGGGAACGGCGAGCATCGACCGATAGCCGCGCTCCAGTGCTTCCCGTTGCCATATTCGGAAGCTGGGGTCGCCGGCGATGTCGGGGACGACCACCGGGCGCCGGGTGTGCACAGCGCGACCGGCAGGTCCGCGGCCTCTCTCCCCTTCCGGCCAGGTGATGCTCGTTCCTGCTGCACGCGCAACAGGCCAGCGAACGCTACGGTGTGCCGACCAAGGCGCTTCTGCTGGAACTCGGGAGGCGCAAGGTCGTCGGTGGGCAGGAGGACATGATCATCGACGTCGCCTTAGAACTCCAGGCAAGACGTGGCGATGTGTCGAGTACTGCCTAATAAGTGATTTGCAGGCTTGGCACGACACCTAGCTGACCCCACCGTCTCCAGGTCTTGAAGGATAGGGCTAGCCGATCGCTCCGCTCGTATTGCAGAGGGCCCGCTCGGTGCGGGCTCGGGGCTCACCCGCCCTGACACCAGCGCTTCGAGGACCCGACCGCGAGGACCGAAGAGGCCCCCGGCCGGAAGTTATGTGGGGCGTCCCCTTCACGGCTAGAATCAGATAGCCCATTTTGACCATTGCGGGTGGGGCCGCTTACCCGGGAAGCCAGGAACCGATGACTGCTAGACCAAACATGTTCTCTCCCGTATCAGGGGTCCGTATCTCGGATGAGATCGTGGCCCAGATCGAAGCAGCCATCGCCGCGGGAACGCTCCAGGAGGGTGACCGGCTCGCCTCGGAGCGCGAGCTCGCCGAGATCTTCGGGGTGAGCCGGATCACGGTGCGGGACGCCCTGCGCACCATGGAGGCCCTGGGGCTGGTCGACATCAGGGTGGGCGCCACCGGCGGGGCCTTTGTCCAAGCGCCCCCGAGCGAGGTGGTGGAGAAGACATACGGTCACATGGTGAGGCTGGCCAGCCTCGATCCCGACGAGGTGGCCGAGGCGAGGCTGGCCGTAGAGTTGAACATCGTCACCCTCGCCGTGAAACGGGCCACCCCTGAAGACCTGGAAGCCCTCGCGGAGAACATCGACAAGGGCAGGAAAGCCTTGGGTGAGGGCTCCTACGACACGTCCTATTCGAGGGAGTTCCACGCCCTGTTGGCCCGGGGCGCTCACAACCGCGCTCTGGAGATGCTGGTCCGGTCGTTCCGCGGCGCCTTCTCCATGGCCTCCGTCCGCGCCCGGGAACCGGCTGAACAGGCCCACCGCAGATCGCTCGACGAGCACGAGCGGATTGCTGCCTGTGTGATCGCTCGTGACGCTCCTGCCGCGGGCCGCGCCCTGGCCGACCACTTCGCCAGGTCCACCAGCCTGGGCTCCCGGGTGGAGGACCTCCTCGGGTCTGCCTACCCGCCAGACTGAGCAAGGCGCCTCACCAGATAGGCCCACGCCTGTAGCAACAACTCCGATGAGTAACAGTTGCTGCGCTTGCTGAGGGCCTCCTCGTCGGACGACCAGGTGACGATGTCCCCGGCCGACAGGGCCCGTATCTGCATGGCACATGCCCGCTCTAGGAGGATGGTCGACACCACCGTTTCCTCGACGGTCGCACCGGCGACGACGACTCCATGGTGACGGAGTAGCAGGGCGTTGCGGTCACCGAGGGCGGCGGCAACCTCGGCCCCCAACTCGGGGGTGAGGATCAGGTCTCCGGTCTTGGTGAACCTGGCCATGTCGGGGGGCACGAAGAGGGTGGCCTCATGCGAGATGGGCCGGAGCGGCAGGCCGGTCGATGCCAGCGCCACGGCGTGTGGGGCATGGGCATGAACCACCGCGCTCACGTCCGGTCTCGCCCTCATCACCTCGGTGTGAATGGAATACTCGGCATGCCTGCGACCCGAGCCGCGCAAGACCTCACCGTCCCAGGAGAGGAGGAGAACGTCGTCAGGACCGACCTCCTCGAAACCGAGAGTCGCCCCTTTTATCCAGACACCCCGACCCTCTGGGTCGCGCAACGAGAGGTGGCCCCAGATCAGATCACCGAGATCGGCGGCACCCAAGACCCTGCAGCCCAGTGCCACCAGGTGACGAGGGTCCTTGTCATCGTTCCTCATCAGGGGAACTCGCTGCGTCATCGCTCAGGACAGGCTCTTCGTCGCACCCCCGTCCAACGAGGTGGCCGTGCCGTGGATGTGACACGCCTTGGGGGTGCACAGGAAGACGGAGAGCTCGGTGACTTCCTCGGGTGTGCCGAGACTGCGGATCCCATGACGGGCGATGCTAATAGCCTGGAGCACCTCCTCGGAGCTCTGGCCGCTCCGCTCCGCCTGGGGCGCCAAATGGGATCGAGTGGGTAGAGCAGCCCACGGGTGTTCATTGTCTCTCGCCTCTGTCGCTGCTCATCGAGGATACCTGGACGGTCCTGGCGAAGCTCACGGCGCCGATGGGTTCGCGGTTCCTACCGGTGCTCGACCATGAGCTGTCGTCGACCCTGATCGAGCCCGTCGAGTTCCCGTGCGATCTCGCGGCGTGTCGCGATCCAGGCTGCCCGCTGCTCTGGGTGGATGCCGGGTGGCGCCTGTCCGAGAAGACCGGGGACATGATCGGCGCCTCGATGTTGGGTGCGATAGCGGCGCGCGGTCGACGATGCGACCCCAGAGGCGGGCTAGGACGGTGGCAACGGGGCGCTGGCAGGCTCCGCAACGGCATGGGCGGGGCCTGGGTTCGGTCCAGCCGTCGGGCCAAAAGGGGAAGGTGGTAGCACAGGGGATGCACAGGGCGTAGCTGCCGATGAGGGGGATCAGCGTGTACTCGTCGGTCACCGGGATCTGGCCGTTGCAGAGGTCGCAGATCCACAGCGTGTTGTCCGGTGGGAGGCTGGAGATCATGGCCACCCCCAGTCGCTCCAGGTCTGCCCGGATGCCTGCCTCGACTGCGACTCGCCGGCGGTAGGTCTCCCGGTGAGCGCTGGGCCGGACCACGAACCGGAGCTCGTCGCGGCATCGGCTGCACAGCCCGACCTCGGTGACGGGCCCGTGGGTGTCGCAGCTGGAGCAGTCCCCGATCATCCCGACACCTCCTGGAGGTAGACCAGCCGGTCAAACCAGTCGGGGGTGGCCTGGGCCATGGTGTTGAGGTCCGACTCTTTGGGAAGGTCGAGGATCCGGGCTTCAACCCCTCGAGGGTCGAGAAGCTGCTGGAGTCGTGAAGCTGCGACCCGGCCGGCGTCGTCACCGTCGAAAAGCGATCAGGATCCGACGGTCGGCGGTGTGGTCGGCGATGGTCTGGGCGATCCGGACACTCGGGTAGGTCGCACCGAGAACGGCGACTGCCGGGAGGCCGGCGGTGGCGGCGGTGAGAGCATCGAGGACTCCTTCGCAGACGATGAGCTGATCGGGGTAACGAACCGTCGGGGTCCTCGTCCAGGCAAGACCAGGATTGGTGCCCAGCCGCCGGATGGGATTCCCGTACTTCGATGTGGCCGAGGGGTCGAGGTAGCGGGCCTGGACGTAGCTGAGGAACCCGGATGGATCAAAAGCGGAACGGGCGGTCGTGTTGTGCTTCGACGAGAAAACCCAGACCCAGGCGTTGGATCGCACCCAGCCGTCGCTTCCGATGAAACCAGGAAGAGCCGGCACCATGACCCACGACTACAAGAGACATGGCACCACCGACATGTTCGCCGCCCTCAACGTCGCAACCGGAGAGGTGATCTATGACACCAAACCCCGGCACACCGCCAGAGAGGTGCTCGCCTTCTTCAAATGGATCGACCTTCATGTCCCCACCGAGCTCGACATCCACGTGGTGTTGGACAATCTCTCCGCCCACAAGGCCCCGCCCGTTGCCGACTGGCCCGGTCGACACCCGCACCGAGTTGATGGTCCAGCATGCAATGGCGGCCCCTCGGACGAAGCGCACCAGTTTTGTCATCGCCCATCGCCTGTCCACCATCGTCGACGCCGACATGATCCTCGTCATGGAGGAGGACAAGATCGTCGAGCGCGGTAACCATGAGGAGCTCATCGCAGCCGACGGCGCGTACGCCGCCCTGTACAACTCCCAGTTCAGCGGCCCGGATCATCCGGTCGAGGGATCCTGCTGCGTCCGCTCCAGGGGTTATGGCTCCTTAGGAGCAGGTGTCCGGTCGCCGACCATTTGGGAATGGGCCCACACCGCGACGCCAAGCGCCGCTACTGCACCGAGGCCCAATCCGAACCGCGGCCCGAGGTGCTCCCCTATCCAGCCGACGATGGGGGCACCGATTGGTCGCGCTCCGAGGATGGCCGTGGCTCGCAGACCGACGACTCGCCCCTTCATTTGGGGGGCCGAACGGAGCTGGAGGACGGAGTTGCTCGATGTCAGGAATGCGGTTGAAGTCACTCCGACCAGGACCAGCGCGATGTAACTCACCCAAAGAACCGGGGCGATAGCGGTCGCCGCGATCGTCACGCCGAAGGCATATGTTGTGAACAACACAAGCCTGGGGGGCGTCTCGTTACGGGTAGCGACATACAGCCCCCCGAGCACCGCGCCGAAGCCCATGAAGGCGAACATGGTCCCGAAGGTGTCGGCGTCACCCCCAAACGTGAAACGAGCCAAGAGCGGGAGCACGACCTCGAACTCGTAAGCGAACAGCCCTACGACTGCGCTCATGACCAATGTCGAACGAATCACCGGAAGGTCGCGCACGTAGCGCAGCGCTTCTCTGAGCTGACCTCGTTCCCTCGGTTCAGGTTCGGGGCGATCGATGTCGTCGCCGCGCATGGCCGCGATCGCAGCGATGAAGACCAGGTAGGTGCCGGAGTTGATCAGGAAACAGAACCCGATCCCGACAGTCACGATGAGGATCCCACCGACAGCAGGGCCGATTATCCGGGCTGTGTTGACCAACACCGAGTTGAGAGCCACGGCATTTGCCAGTTTCGATCGGCCCACCATCTCCATCACGAACGACTGCCGGGCCGGATTGTCGAATGAGCCGACGACCCCCAGAGTGAGGGCGAGGGCGAAGACCATCCACAACTCGACGGTCCCGGTGAGCACCAGGACTCCGAGCGTCAGCGCGATCAGGCTTGCGAGACTTTGCGTGACATAGAGAACCGTTCGCTTGTCCATGCGGTCGGCAAAGAGCCCGCCGGTGGAGGCGAGCAGGAGGATCGGCAGGAATTGGACCGCGGTGAGAGCACCCACCGCCGCCCCGCTGTCGGTGAGTTCGAGCACCAACCACGACTGGGCCACCCGCTGCATCCACGTGCCGGATACCGACACAACCTGACCACCGAAATACAGCCGGAAGTTATGGATCGAGAGGGCAGAGAACGTCCGCCGCAGCAGTGCGCCGGACGAGGTCATCCTCGGGCGGTGATCCGCTCGATCAGCTCGGCCGCCCTGGCGAGGACCAGCTTCTCGTCATCCGTCAACGACTCGACCGCCCTGGCGAGGAACGCATTCCTCTCCTGTCTCCGCTGTTGGAGCAGACTCGACCCTGACTGAGTGATAGTGACTATTGCTGATCTCCCGTCTTCAGGGTTGTCTGCCCGCACCACGAGTCCTCCTTCGATCAGCCTTGATACTATTCCTGTCGTTGATGGACGTGATATCGCCTCGACTTCGGCGAGGCGGCTCATCGACATTGGCCCCCGCGTGTCGAGTGAGGAGAGGACCGATGATTGCGAGGGAGTAAGGCCACCGAGCGACTGCTGCCGAAGCTTCCTCGCTAAGCGCCCCACCGCGACCCGGAGTCGTTCGGCGAGAGATGCACTAGTTAGCATGACTAACTAGAAGCTACCACATCGGCGCTGCATCGAGCTTGGGAGTTTCACCCCGAGTCTTGGAGGAGGTTTCGGCTACTACGATCGGTCACCACGGCCACCCCGAACCCTAAGGGGTTAGCAATGTCGCCTCGATGTCCACCGGCGTGATGGAAGAAGGGCAACGTGTGACACACCTGTGACACAGAAGACCCGAGCTACCGCGAATGCCCAGAGTAGTGAGGGGCCACGGAAGGTTAAGCGCATCCCTGATAAGGATGAGGTCCGTGGTTCAAGTCCACGTGGGCCCACAACTCACTCACCTGGGAGAACACCCAGAAATGGCTCCTACCTGGGACAACATCCAACACCCAGGCCTCACCGCATCTTACGCCCCTCCGCTAAGGAGCATGCACGATGGTCTGACATCAGCTCGGTCAGGCGAGGTGAGCCGAATCGGCAAGAGATCAACCACTCAGGGAGGGTTAGAAAAGAGCGCGCAACTCGTCTTCCCATCCGGGACTGTAGATACAGATCGCAGCCTCTATATAGCCCGCTTCGAGAGCCGTGTTCAACATCGCCAAAGCGAACCCCTTCTCGGGAAGGTGCGAAGTCAGGACAACAAAAGGCTGAGCTTCTGCCAGGGTCTTCAGCAGCACCCCATTAGCTATGGCTTTCTTGGTTGTGTCTGTGCGCAGGAGGCCAGGTCGACTTCCTCTAAGACTCCCTTTATATTCGAACCAGAGTTCTTGGCTAGAAGGTGCGATCGCAACTTGGTCAAGTTCGACCCCAACTTGTGGCAGTCTTACGCCACCCTGTAGCTCGAAGCCCACATTCTTCAAGGCGTCATCGCACTGCTTCGCAAACTGGCGCCCCTGTCTTCCCGCTTCAGCCTGGAAATCGGTCACTCTTGATGATTCTCGTCTGCGAAGAGTCGACTGAGACGAATTGAGAACGCTGCTGCTTCCGTAGTGAGATCTTCTTGTCTAAGAATCTCTTCGTCCGGGTAGACATCAACACTTGCTGCCGTTGTCTCGATCCACATAGCCACAGCATCGCTCCAGCGTTCTTCAAGGAGCGCAGATCGAATCGCCTTGAGTTCAGCTTCTTCGAAGGTCCCGGGATCCTCTTGGGCTATCACCTTTGTGGCTATCGCCCTGCTAAGCACGTCATCGTCCGTTGCGACGATGAGTCTTGGAGGATCTTCACGGGTCACCGCCACTGCCACTCTTCCGGGCGAAGTTGAGGTGGGTCTCGTCATGATCGTGACGATGGCGGACCGCCTATTGCGTACTCTTTCAGGCGTAATAAATCCTCTCTATTAAGCAGTTCGATGACGTCGTAGACGGCTTTATCCGCACCCCTCATAGCTCTGAGAGCCTGGGCTCCAGCAGACCGCGGCTCGGGACTGTTCGTTGTCAGCAATACCAAAGGAACGCTGCTCCCTGCTTGCTGCATGGCTGCCGCTTTGCCTAGCGCCTTCCACAGTGTGTCCGTTCGAGCGAGGCCTGGCCTACTGCTGGTGAAGCCTCCAGATATGTCGAAATACCACTGGGTTCCGCTTTGATCCCAAGCTGCCAAGTTGACTTTCACACCTGCGCCAACAGCAACGTTTTCCTCAAACTGCCCAAAGCCAGCATCAAGAAGTACAGCCTCAGCAATGTCCTTAGCGGCTCTCCCTTCGCGAACAGCTCTCGATTGAAAGTTCTCGCTTTCATCAGCCGGTTGTGGAAACCCCGGAATACTCACCTGACTTAAGACGTCGTTTTCACGCCGCTTCAGACGCTTCCGCTCCTCAGCAATTCGAGCAAGAGCTCTGTCGCGATATTCAGATTCGATTTCGTAGCCAGCGAAGTGCCGACCGGTCTGCAAGGCAGCGATCGCAGCCGTACCAGAGCCAATGAATGGATCGAGCACGAGATCAGACCTGTAGGTATACAGCTCAATGAGTCTCTTTGGGAGAGCAACTGGGAACGGCGCAGGATGTCCGACACGATTCGCACTTTCCGGAGGAATTTCCCACACATCGGTCGTCGCATCCATGAATTCCTCGCGCCAAATCGAGGCTTCGTGCGGATGCCCCTTCTTGGCTCGCTCACGCGCCGACAGTGCTCTATCAAAACGACCTTTGCTAGCAACAATGACTCGTTCAGTTAGATCTCGCAGGACCGGATTTGCCGGTCTTTGAAAGGTTCCCCACGCGGTCGACCCAGATGCGCCACGGGCTTTCACCCAGATGATCTCCCCGCGCAGGAGAAGGCGCAGTCGCTCGAAGATCTGAATAACGTCCGCCGAAAGAGCTCGATACGGCCGTCTGCCCAGATTTGCGACATTCACCGCTATCCGCCCGCCCGGTTCAAGTTTGTCCACACACTCGGCGAAGACCTCTTCCAACATCTTCAGGTAGTCGGCGTACGAGGCAGGCACGTGCCCAGATCCCACCTCTGCTTCATATTCCTTCCCTGCGAAGTATGGGGGTGAAGTGACTACCAGAGCCACTGAGTTGTCATTGAGCTCGGGCATCGACCGTGCGTCTCGGAGGAAGATGTCGTCGATATCGCGTCTTGGATCTATGTCCGAATCGTCAGTCGTGAGCGGTAGCTCAAAACGCTCATAAAAAAGGGACGAATCGTGGTTTTCCCGACGCGAGACGCCAAACCTCGAAGTGCTAGTGCCCCGCCGTTCGGTCGTCATAAAGTCGATCCTATCGACCGCCTGGTACAGAATGCGGCCTTTGAGTCAGCCATCACGGGCTGCAGATCCCTGTTGTAAGTAAATGATTTGCTGCCCGCGTGGCCCCCGCTCCTCTCCCAAGCCCCAAAAGCCCTCTACAAGGATTCGAACCCCTCGACCAACCCCATCCGCCAACCGCCACAGGGTCTAACGGGGCCCCGACGCTCGCGGAAGAGTCACGAGATCGAGAGGGGCGCGCTCCCCGGCGAAGGGGTGGCCCTCCCGGATCGGGCAACGGGGTCGCGTCAGCGCCGCGTCAGCACCAGAACGAGAAACGGCCAGAGGCGACGCAAACTGACGAGAGCCGAATAACCAACCAATAACAGGAGCTTCGGCGAATCGTCAATCGCGTGAAAACCCCTATTGATCCCTGTAAGGATGAGGTCCGTGGTTCAAGTCCACGTGGGCCCACCTCCACCCCGGTCAGCCAATCAGTGAGATGTCAGCGGTCATCGTTAATGGCGTTGTGGCGTGGATCCGGAGTCTCGGCTTGGAGCTCTTCGAAAAGGGTGATCTGCAAGCCTGCCGGCGCCTCCATCCTGGAGTTTCGGGATCGCCACGGGGTTTCGACAGGGCTAGCGATCAGATCTGCTCCCGAAGAGACCAGACGCTCGGTCACGCTGCCACCGTCGCTGACCTGAAAGGCGACACGGATCTTCCGACTTACCTGCTGCCCAACTTCGACTTCGTCGATGTAACGCTTCTGGGCCGGGTTGACCAGCTCCAGGGTGGCTCGACCCGCGTCCAAGATGATGACTTCTGCCCCGCCGTCACCTGAGACGGAGAGCTCCTCGCGAAGTCCCAGCGAATCCCGGTAAAAAGCGACGGCCTCGTCGAAGTCCTCTGCCTCGACGACGAGTCGCATCTGAAGGACAGCTCGATCAGTGGTTGGTTCGCTCATGATCTCCCAATCTCTCAACGCTGAGATGATCCTACGGGGACCGCAGCACGACTCCGTTGCCGGGGTCCTGCAGCTATCGTGACGGCGGTCCTCGCCGCCTCTGCGATCGCGGTGTTTTCATCGGCGCTTATCAGCCGCTCTCTGGTTCCCTCGGGTCTATGCGGAAACCATCAAGGATCGGGAACCACTTTGAAAGGTTCGAATTCAGCGAACTGTCATTCCGTCCGTGGAGCCGAGGTGGTAACGCTGGGCCGGGTTCCCCGTTCCCCTATATCCCAGTCCGGGGTTGACGTCGGCCTGGGTTGGGGGCATACTCAACTCCCGTATGCACAACCCCTTGACCACTCTCATCATTATCGACTGAGGCGCACGCCCCCATATCGGCCTGCGTCTTTCGCCCTCTGCCCAACGCAGGGGGCTTTTTCATTCCCAAACGGCCCCTGGAGACCCCGATGGACACCCTGGAGATTTACGACACCACACTGCGAGACGGCAGCCAGCAGGAGGGCATCTCGCTCACCGTCAGCGACAAGCTGCGCATCGCCCAGC
>DATKEA010000068.1:0-10884 GCA_035544615.1 Acidimicrobiia bacterium
ACCTCGACGACCGTGAGGTACTCGGTCAACTACTTCGCAAGCTCTTCGTACAGGCGGCGATGCCTGGCGATAGATGCCTTCGCATGGGCGATGACCTCAGGTCGTGGCGCACCGCCCTTCTTCCTTTCCACCCACTCGACGAGCGCCTCATCGAGAACGGCTTGGAACTGGCGTCCCTCCGCATTGGCCAAGTTCCGAACCTCTTCCAAGAGTTCGGGCCGGGCCTGGGACGAGAATTTCTGCATAGTCACGATGGGATCATGATACATCATGACCTAGCTTGATTCCGCATCGTAACCTCGCGCGTCCCGTTTCGAGGTTTGACGCGTCAGATCCACAGTCACGTGCGCCCTTGGATTCGGGCGAGATGTCCGCCTCCACATCTGAGCCCGACGCAGCTTGGACGAGGAGGTCAGCAAGAACAAGGTCGTCGTTCCGGACCAGGCGCCTCCCGTCTACGGCGTTCTGGTCGAGACCCAACGTGCGAACAAGAGAGCAGATCTCTTGTTGCCCTCCGTGAAACCTTGAGCCCGGGTTACCCGGTACGCCAGCATTCCAGCCGCAACGAAGGGGTCTTCCTCGCTTTCAACCGAGGCAAGTGCCCGAGCGACGCGATCCAGATCATCCGGCTCCTCGAACCACTCATCCTTGTCACGGACACGCTTGTTGATCTCAATTGCGAGCCGGAGCGACGGCCTCTTCAATGTTCGCGCAAGTAAGCGAGCATCTCCTGGTACTCGACCAGACGCTCATTCAGCCAAGCAAGCTCGTCAGCCTCGAGACGACTCTCGGTAGCGGAATCACGGGCTTCAACCATGTCATAAGAGTATCGAGGCTCAAGGACATGGACGGTGCTTATCGCCACCGGACGCCATATTTCCATGTCGCGCGATCAGGCAGGATTGACCACGGCCCACCCGTGAGCCTGAGCCGCTGATGCCATCTTGGCATCGTTGGTGACCAGGTCACTGAGTGTGGCCTCAAACAGGGCAGCGGTCGCCAGGTGAATGGCGTCGACGCTGCGAAGCTCATCGGGATTCATCACCTGAGGTCAGCGTCGAGCCAGTCGACCTCATCGCTGATGAGCGGCCCGCTCAATTCCTCACCGATCCGCTGCTGTCGAAGCTGACGCGCCGCCTCCCAGACCGGGGTCATGTCGGCCACCCAGCACTCGACCTCACCGGAGTCGTAGACCTCGCGGTGAGGTGTCCACTCGTCAGCGAGGTGGGTGAGTTCGAGGCCGTCGACCGCGGAGTTGGTGTAGACCGCATATGCCCGAATCCCGGTGGTGGCGGTCACGGTGTTCTTGGCGAGACGGTGGGCGACGATCACCTCGCTCCCAACCAGCTCACGATTGGCCCCGATGTTCTGGATGAGGAACTCGCCGTGGTGGATTATGAACTTGAGGTCGAGGGCCCCGACGTTGGCACACGCATTGCAGTCGCAGGTGGCGTTCAACGTCATCTGCTCGATTGCCCGGCGAAAAGAGACATAGATCGATTCGATCATCTCGACGAAGGTCTGCCCGCTCACCGCCCCGGTGTCGATGCCGTAGCTGAACACCGCGTCGCCTTGCAGGTTGGAAACCGCCAGCGGGGGCCGGGTCCCCTCCACGAGCACGGCGAGCAGGTCGGACAAAACTCCGTGGGCGTGCTCCAGCTCGGACTCCTGGAGAAACACCGTGTACCCGGTGATGTCGGCGATGAGCAGGATTCCCTGAGAGGGCTTGAGCTGAGAGGGAGTGGGCACCAGTAGACGCTAGCGATCAGGCCGGATGAAAGGCCCTAAGGACTCTTCGGCTCGAACAACTCGATCAAGTTGCCCGAAGGATCCTCCAACAGAACCTGGCGCCCCCCGTTCCCCACCACCAGGTCGCCTCGAAAACTGGCGCCGGATTCGCGAAGGTCGGCGAGGGTCTTGTCGAGGTCGTCGACGGTGAGCTGGAACCGGTTCCAACCGCCGGGCTCCGGGCTCCCACCCGCCGTCCCCGCCCCTCCGGCGCCGGGAGGGTTCAACAACAGCCGGAGACCGTTCCCGCTGAGGGCGGCAAACCCTGGTGCCGGATGGAGGTCTACCTCGAATCCCAACCTCTCGGTGTAGAACCGAATCGCCTCATCGACGTCATCAACGATGTAACGGAAGCTCGCTTGCAAAACCACTCCTATCCCGGTCGCTGCCTGACCCATACCCCTGATCGCGGAACCCAAGAACCGCTGGACTTACTCCCCAATTCTTGACTCCCGACGGGAGCGGGCTCTCTCGTCGCAGCGTAGCTAGCAATCCGTCGGACCCTCTCGGAGCCTGCCCCGCTCGGTCGGTTCCGTACGAGGCCGTGCCGGTAAGTGTGTTGCGCCTTGGGACCTGATCCAACTCCCTTCCGATCTCTGGCCGGTCCCGGCAGCATGGGGCAAGGGGTAACGATGGAGTCACTCGAGCACCACGAGAATTTCCTTGCCATCAGTCGCGTCGTCGATCAGATCGTGGACGAGACCATATGGTCTAGCATATGGTGATGGCGAGACGTGAAGTCCTGGTCCAATTGGACGACGATCTGGTGTCCAGACTCGACGAGTTGGCGCGACGAGTCGCGGTGAGTAGGTCAGAGCTGATACGACGTGGGGCACTGGCCGTTCTCGAGGCTGACAGGTGGGCCCGGGCCGACGAGCGTCTCATCGCGGCGTATACACAGCAGCCACCCGATGCAGCCCTGCTGGAGGCGTCACAACGACTGGCAGCCGAGAACTCCCTCGAGTGGTAGCCAGAAATGACATCGTCTGGGCCAACCTGGGGCCACCGGCGGGGAGACGCCCGGTATGTGTCGTCACCCGCGATGCTGTCATCTCCGTGCTGGACAGAGTCACCTGCGCACCGATAACCCGAACCATCCGGGGAATCGCCTCGGAAGTGAAGGTGGGGCCCGAGCACGGTCTAACCGATCACGCGGTGATCAACTGCGACAACATTGTCACCGTGGCCAAGGCTGCCCTCGATCCTGATCGTGTCGGCCACCTCGACCCGGGTACGAGAGCCAAGCTTGATCGGGCGCTCCGCTACTCGCTGGACATCATCTACTGAACCTCCACCGGGTCCGGCTTCTCGAGGCCCTATTCGGCGTACGCCGGCATGGTCAGTGTGAACACACTCAGCCCCGACTCGTAGTCATAGATGAGGTCTCCCTCCATCAGCCGGGCCAACTGGCGGGAGATGGTAAGACCGAGACCCATCGAGGCGGTGACACCTGGGGCATCGTGTGCCCTCCGATAGGGCTCGAAGATGCGGTCCTGCTCCTCGGCGCCGATACCCTCGCCGTCATCCTCAACTCTCACGAAGACATTGCCATCGTCGCCACCGACCCGCACCCTGATCTGGTCACCGCCATAGCGCAGGGCGTTGGTGACGAGGTTGCGCAGGATCTGACGGACCCGGGCCGGATCACCGGTGCTGACCGCCGGGGTGCCGGTGATGTCTATCGAGGCGACCACGTCGCTGCCCCAGGCCTCGATCACCTGAGCCGCCTGGGCGCGCAGGTCGACTCTGACCCTGGCCATCACCAAGGTCCCGGCTTCGGTCTTGGCCGCCACTAGCAGGTCATCGACGATGTTGGTGAGGTCCATGCCCTGGTCGGCGACCAGACGGATCATCTCCGCCCTCGACACCGGGTCGAGTGTGTCATCGTCGTCCCTCAGGATCTGGGCGAAGCCGACCACCCCGGCCAACGGAGTCCGCAACTCGTGGGCGATCGAAGCAATGAGCTCGTCCTTCGATTCGAGGAGATCCCTCAGTTGGGCTTCCGCCTCACGTTGCGACTCCCGCGATCTGAGTGCGGCGATTCCGTAAGCGAGATCGTCGGCGAAACGCTGCAGAAGTTGAACCCCACGCTCATCGAAGGCTCCCACCGCTCGATCGTAAACCGCGAGCACCCCGGCGACTTCGTCGCCGTAGAACATGGGAATGGTGACCAGCGAGCGAAATCCTCTCCGGTGGGGCTCGGAATGCCATCTCAGCTCCTGATTGGTCGACGTGTCCTGAACCGAGAACGGCTCTTTGGTTCGGATCGAGGTTCCGGCCGGACCGAGACCCAAGCCCTCGTCCATCCAGGTGAGCTCGAGTTTCTCCACGTACCCCGCGCCGTCGCCCCAATGGGCTTGCGTTTCGATGTGTTTCCCCTCGTCGTCCATCGGGTAGCCGACCCAGGCCAAGGCGTAACCGCCGGCTTCGACCACGATTCGGCACACGTCGGCGAGAAGCTCCTTCTCGTCCTGGGCCCTGATCAGGGCATCGTGGCACTCCGAGATCGCCTGCAACACACGATTCACCCGACGCAACTCTGATCCGACCCGTTGTCGTTCCAGTGCGTTCTCGAAGACGTCCTGCAGCACCACCAGTCCGGCAAGATCGTCCCCGGGCCACGCCGGACGTTCGGGGTCCGACGACTCGATCCCGACGAACCCGATGGTCCGGCACGAAGCCCGGAGGGGTATCACCACCAAAGAGGTCACCCCCTTTTCGCCGAGCTTCAGGCAGTCGATCACCGCCTCATCCACTGGAGGTTCGGCCGTCTTCACCTCGGTGATGAGAGAGTCGTCGAGCAGGGCGCGGATCCAGGGAAGGCCACCGAGCCCTATCTCGACCAGACCGCCCTGGCACTCTTCCCGGCAAGATTGGCTGTGAAGCACGCACGAGCCTTGCTCGCCTTCGGTGAAGAGGTAGGCGGCACGGCCTCCACAAAATGCGGCCAGCTCATCGATGGACTCCTCGATCGCTCGATCGAGGCTCGCCGAATCCGGGGTGTTGAGACGCGATGAGATGCTGGTAGTGAGCTCGTCGATGGCGACCATCTGCTCCAGCCGCATCTGGGTGGCCAAGCGGTCCGAGACCTCACGCATGACCAACAAGACATAGGTGGTGTCACCCATATCTATCCGCCCTACGGAGGCATCGATTGGGAGGACCTGCTGGTCGGCAGTGACGAAACGGGTTTCCAGTTCGGGGCCGGTCTCTTGTCTGCTGGTGACAAATGCGACGCGATGATCGGCGTACTCCTGGCGCAGCTCAACGGAGATGAGTTCAGAGAGCGGACGGCCTTTGAGCTCGGCGCCCCGGTAGCCGAGCAGCCGTGAGGCACTCCTGCTCACCCGGAGGATTTCCCCATCGACAGTGGTCACGATCATCGGATCGGGAACCGCGTCGAGAAGAAGGCCGATGTTGCTCGCTGCGGTGCCAGCGAAATCTCGGAGAGTCGTCACATGTATATGTCGGTCTTGGGGGCACGATGCTTGAGGTTTCGAGCCCTCGACTCACCGGCATGATCCCCGCAGATAAGGGGTCCAAGCACCCCAGCCCTGCCGTTCTCTGATCTGGCTGGCGACATAGAGGTTGACCGTCGGATCGAACAGCTGCTCAGGGGCGTAGCCGAACACTTCGGCCCACGAAGGCATCACCTGCATCAGACCCGAAGCCCCCGACGACCGGTTGCGAGCGTCCGGGTTGCCACCGCTCTCCTTCTCCATCAGGCAGATGACCCGGTCGACGTCCCCGGGGTCGAAGTAGACCCCGACCAGCGCTCGCCACGGTTCGGCTTCGAATCCCATCCCCTCGTGCCCGGGCTCGATCCGGGAGCACTCGACAATGAGCGGGGTCAGCTGATGGAGGCGGTCCAACCTGGCAGCGTTCAACCCTCGGACCGCCTCTTCCTTGCTCCAGTCGGCGACCTGGGCCCAGGTCTGCTCACAGACCGGGCTGGTGGCCAAGGCGGGAGATTGGGGGGCAAAGGTCACCAGAGACACCAAACCGACGATGAGACAGCGTCCGAGCGCGCCAGATCGACCTTTGTGTCGGCTCATCTCGCACTCCTTCCTACCTGTGTGCAGAGAAATGACCAGCTCCTGAAGCTGGTGCGGCGACGGATTACCCGCCAGACAACCCCTTCAAACCTGAAACCGGCCGACACGCGCACCGGAGGGCGGTAACAGTTTCTCCCCCCAGCGAACGAAGTGAGCCGTTTCTCCCCCCAGCGAATGAAATGAGCGTTGGGGGGAGAACCCCGAAGGGGGGAGGGGGGTCTTAGGGGGAGTCCGGCGAAGCCGGGAGGGGGCTCCTGACCACCGAGCCGGGGCGAGTCAATGTAGAAGGGCAGGTCGCCCACTACCGACTGGCGCAAGTTTCCACCGGTGCCGGCGTACTGTCGTCGTGAGAAAGGCGAAGGATCGAAGCCCAGCTCGAAGACTTCTTTGTCGGGGCGATCTATTTCGTCCTGATCGGGGCGACATTGGCCGACGCCGTCCTCACCTTTATCAGCTTCCGCAAGGGCAGGACAGGTCTGGCCTGGGTCGGCGTCTTCGGTCTCTGCGGTCTCGCTCCGCTGTTGGTCTGGTTCCCGCTGGCCGGAGCGATCGGGCCGGCCGCTCCTGACTCCCTCTGGGCACGAGCCCGATCAGGTGGCCCCCGGCCCGACGTGGCCTCACACCCCGGCACCGGGACGCCATCAGCTCAATCAACCGGAGCCGAAACGGTCGCTACGGCACCCACCCTCCCCTCAGTGTCCCCATTGACCGAGACCCAGCCATCTGGCGTCGATGTCTCCGAATTCCTCGCCGACGCCTGGTACAAGGGCGTCATCGACGAGGCGACCTATCGACGACTGGTCGAGATGCTTCGGGGGCAGAAGGGGGGAGCGCCACTCGTCGCTCCCACCCCCAGAGTCGAACCACCCCCTTTCACCCCCGAGCCCGCGCCGACCCCGCAGCAACCCGAGCCAACCCCATCCCCCGCCCCGGTCCCGACAACACCTGCGCTCACCCCACCCGTGCTACGCCGACCCACCCCGGCAACCCGGACCAGGTCCCGGCTCTGGCATGCGGTCGCCTCCGATGTCGCCCTGCACGGCTTCTCCTATCTGGGTGTGCTCCTCACCTTTGTCGCCGTCCTCGGGTTCCTGCTCTTCTCCTTCGCCGACCTGCCCGACGCCGCCCAGCCGTTCGTCGAGCTGATCATCGCCCTGATCTTCTTCGGCTGGGCCTGGTTCCTGCGCCGTCAAGACGCGGTGAGAGTCGCCGACGGGATGGAGCTGATCGGAGGCATGGTGCTGCCACTGATCCTCTTCGCCAGCCTGGTCGACAACGCGCCTTTCCCCCCGGACTTCGAGGATGGAGCACTGGTTGCGGCGCTCTCCGTCTCCGCCGTCCTGCTGTCGGCGGCCTACTGGATGTACACCTCACGACGCCCCCAATCGGTCCTTCGCTATCTGGTCGGCCCTCTCCTCTGGCTGGGTGCGCTGACTCTCGGATTCGCCTTCAAGACCGACGAGCCCCTGGTCGGCGACGCCATCACGCGTCTGGTGTCGCCACAACCGGCGATCGCCTCGGTTGCGATCGCCCTCAGCCTGCTCGTCTGTTTGCGCCGGCCCCAGCATCGACTTGCCGGGCCCACGGTGACCGCGGCCCTGTTCGGTCTGCCGGTGGCGTATCTCATTACCGTGTCGCTGGCCTTCGGTGAGGGGTGGGCCCGTTCCTGGCCCATCGTCGCCCTCGGCGCCGGGACCTTGATCTCGGCCGAGGTGGTGGCCAGGTGGTACCACAAGGAGACCTGGGTGGCTGTGATGCGGCCTTTGCTGCTGGCCGGAGTGCTGGCACCGCTGGCGCCAGCACTCCCACTCGGCTGGGCCGGACTGATCGTTGCCGTCTCCTACATGGCTCTCTTCGAGCTAGACCGGCGTCTCTCTTCCCCATCGTGGTTGGGCCAGCTTCTCTCCGGGGTGGGCGTGGTGATCGGCGCCCTGATCACCCTCTCCGAGGCCTGGTCGGCCCTCGTCGTCTTCACCCTGCTCAGCGTATGGGCCCACTTTCGGCGGTTCACCACACCCGAGCCGGAAGGCGCGGCCCAGCTATTCACCATCGCCGCGGCAGTATTCCCGGTCGGTATCGGCTACGCCCTGCTCGAGCTCATCGATCCCGGCGTGGCCTGGCTGGCGATGGCCGGCGTTTTGGCTGTTGGCGCCGTGGTTACCCGCAGACTCCAGATCGAGGATGGGTTTTGGCCCCTCTGGCTCGGGGCGACATCGTTGGTCGTCGCCTTCGGGGCCTGGACAGGATGGAACCAGGGCTTGGGAGACGAAGTCTTCGGTGCCCCGGCGGTGGCGGTCGCCGCCGTTGTCATAGCCCTGCTCCCACGCAGGCCGATCCTCCGCCTTTGGGTCGCCGCCGCTCTGCTCAGCATCGCAGCGGCGATGGCGCTGAGCACCGCAGATCTGCCCTTCGATCAGCGAGCGGTCGCCTGGGCGGGACTCGGTTTCGCCCTCGTCCTGGTCGCCAATCTGGTCAGAAGAACCCCGGCGAGTCACCTAGCCGCGGTGGGTCATCTCATCGCGGCCGATCCGCTACTGGCTCTGCCTTCTGGTCCAGCCCGAAGTGTGGTCGTCGGGGGATTCGCCCTGGGTTGGGTCGCTTCCACGGTCGGAGGAGAGTTAGGAGGCGATTCGCTGACTGCCCTCTTACAACGATTGACGGCCAGGATCGACGAAGGGGAGGACACCCAGCTGACCGCCGCCCGATGGGTCGCCCCGGTCATGATGACGGCAAGCGTCCCGGTGGCCGTCATCACCGTGGCCAACCTGTGGCAGGTTGTAGCCGCTCGCCTGGAATGGAGCGGGGTGGTGTTGGGCCTGATCGCGGTGGTGTACGCCGGAGTGGCCCGGATCGTGATCAGCCGACGGCCACTGAGCCGGGTCCTGGCCACCGGTGCGGTAGTCGCCTCCATCGTCGGGAGCGCCCTCGCCCTCGCCCTGCCCGACTCATCCTGGCCGGCGATCTTCGCCTCGGCGGCGATGATCGTGGTGGCCGTTCTGCTCGACCGAGAGTTGCGTCAGTCCTGGTTTGTGTGGGTGACCTGGGTCGTCTCGGTGATCCTGGTGGGGCGGATCGGCGAGCAGGCCGGGGTTCCCGACGCCTGGCTGTCCCGGCTGACGCTGGTATGGGGGACGGTGATGGTGGTCGGTGGCCTGGCCATCGACGACGTTCTCTCAACACGACGCAGGCCCGGCGAGGGGATTCGGATCAGGTGGTTGCGCTACCCGGTCTATGTCGGCGCGATCGTCGTCCCGCTCACCATGGTCGACGTGTTCTTCCTGCCGCCGGCCATCTACGGGTGGTGGGCGATAGGAGTTGCCGGGGTGTGCTTCGCCGCTGCCTATCTCCTCAGGGTGGGAGCGGTGACCGCCCTCGGGTTCGCCCTGCTGGCCGTTGCACTCACCGCGCTCTCCCCACGCTCACTTCTGGATGAGCCCTGGCTCTATGTCGTTCCGGCGGCAGTCCTGATCGCCCTCTCCTGGGTGCTGGCGCGTTTCCAGTCGAGCGAGATCGCCGACGATGACCTGCTTCGGTGGGATCTCGCCCCGCTGGTCGTCGCCCATCTGATCGCCGGCTTCGCCCTCAGCGTTGCTTTCGAGAACGGGACCGTGGCCCCGACCGCTCTGGCTGTTGGTGCCCTCTCGCTGGTGGTCGGTGGATGGAGACGAGGCCGGGTTTGGATCGAGGTCGGGCACCTCCTCATCCTGATCGCCGCCTTCGACGTCGGTCAAGGCTGGCTGGCTCTGGTTCTGGCCGCCACCTCGATACGTGGCGCGATCGGCGGCTGGCGCACCGAGGACGGCGAGCGTCTCACCCATCAGCTGATCGGTGCGTTCAGCGCCGCCCTGGCATGGATCACCCTGGTGGACTGGCAGGAGCTTCCCTCGGTCGAAGCTGTCACCTATTCCTCTGTTGTGTTCGCCGGCCTGGCTCTGGGTCTGGGTATCGCCAGCCGCATCTGGGAGGTGAGACAAGACACCATGGCGGTGTGGGGCGGGCTCGCGGTCCTCGGTGTCCTGCAATCTGGTGCTGTCGCGGTCAGTCTTGACGAAGGCCACCTAGGCCCATGGATGGCGATCGGATTCGCCACGCTTGCAATCGTCTTCGAGCTGGCCTGGCCCCGGATTGGGCCGACGCTGCGTGTGTTCACTGTTGTCGCCGCCGGTCTCACCTGGTTGTCCTTGATCCCCGGAGTTGGCTGGGGCCGGTCGACCGCGGTGATTCTCACCTCGTTGCTGTTCGGACTGTTGGCGGTTGTGGTCGCCGAATTATCGAGGTGGCGGGCGGCCCGGGATCAGGGAGAGCTGCAGGATGGAGACTTGCTGGTCGCCCGGGCGTGGTTGGGCCTCGCCGTGGCCGGGGTGCTCATTGCCGCTCTTGCCTACCGGGGAGACAGCGTCGGCTATGCCATAGCCTCGGGGCTGGTGTTGTTGAGCATCGGGTTGGCCCGTGGGGCATCTCCGCTCCGCATCGGCCTGTTGAGGGAGAGCTCGGCCATCACCTCCCTCCTCGCGGTCAATCTGGCCGCCGATACGGCAGACCTGTCTCAGACGGTCATTGCAATAGCCGTGATCCTGCTCGCGGTTGGGGCCACTCTCTCCTCGCTGTGGCTGTGGCGTCGCCAGCGGGCGGCATTCTGGATCACACCGCTGGTCGTGCTGGCTGCGGCGGCCAACGTGGAGACCGTCTACTTCGCCATCCAGGCACTGCCGGATCGAGCCATGGTGGTAGCGGTGCTTCTCTCCATCGGGTCTCAGGCCGTGGCCCTTGGGGTGACCCGCAGCATGCCCGGGGCTCTCGCCGTCGGCCCGCCGGCGGCCGCCCTCGCTTTCGTTCTCTCGGTCGGTGAGAGCGTGTCGGGCAGCGCCCAGTGGTACACCGTGCCAATCGCACTGGTCATCCTGGCCGAGGTGGAAATCCTGCGCGCCACCCGGCGGGCCGCCGGTGCTGACCAGGGCGAGGATGCGATCGTGCTGGAGTGGGTCGGTATCGGGTTGCTGGTCGCTCCGGCGTTGGTGGAGATGTTCACCTCCTCGCTGGT
>DATKEA010000069.1:0-37385 GCA_035544615.1 Acidimicrobiia bacterium
GACTACCCGCAACTGGCCGACCTCGATCAGCAACTCGTCCAACACGGTGAACATTACCGCGCCGAGGACGGGCCCGAGGAGCGTTCCGGAGGCGCGATGCCTGTCTCACGACGGCACATGACCCTCGGTTCGGCGCGATGCGGCCCTGTGGTGATGGAATCCTTCAGTTCACCCGAGCGTGCTCATGAAGTCGAGGACGCGCCTGGTCCTCAGTTCGGTCGCCGCGGCGCGGCGAACATCCTCAACAGACATAGACGATTCTGCTGGTGGTCAGGGACGGCGTCGATCCGTCGACCTCCGGTTTTTCAGACCGGCGCTCTACCGACTGAGCTACCTGACCTCCCGTGCCAAACCCTGGTCGAGGATTAGGCCGGCGGGAGCGACGGGATTTGAACCCGCGACCTCCGGCTTGACAGGCCGGCGAACACTCCAGGCTGTTCTACGCCCCCGGGGACGTCGCCGATCCCGGACGGTAACCGGGGGCGACCGCCGAAGTATAGAGGTAGCCGGTTCCTGCTCAACCTTCCGTTGGGATATAGGGGACGCCCGAACCCGGACGGGCTTGCCCTGGGTCCAATTGAAAGTGGCCCATCCCGGTCCCGATCGGCGTGGACCAGCCCCTGATTGAAAAGGTACTGCGGAGTCGGTTCGCTGTCAGCCTCCCATCTCGGACAGCCACCTGGTGCTGGCGATTCGAGCTTCCGCGCTTGAGTCCAACTTCTCCACCATGGGCCGGATCGTCGCCTCGCGAACCGAGCGTGTTATCGAAAGAGATTCTTGAGCTCGGGTGCGTCCGGCCTGGAAGAATGAGGGATGCCGACCGACCCTGCCTCGTGCAAGTTCATGTTTCCTTCGACGACGACCCACCGGGTGCTCGTGACTAGTCCACTCGCGCTCTTCTCTAGTGGACCGGATCACAGTCCGGCACATCGGCGATTACTCATGAGATGCGTGGCAAAGGTCACACATCCCGTGGGAATCGGGGAGGCGTCGACGCTGGGTCCGCAAATGCGGTCACCTTGGACCCGGCGAAGCCAGTGGTGAGACCGACCCCCTGAGCTGTAAGGGGTTATACATGCTTACGAACCGCTGGCGATTGAACCTCGCCGGTCTGACAACAGCGTTGTTGTTGTTTTCGATCGTGTTGGTGTTTTGGGGCCCGACCGCACGTGGGGCGCACATACCGGCCACCGGACCGATTCCGTCCAACTGCGTCGAGTTCCAGGTGAACACCCTGGGGACGAAGAGCCCGTCGGCCTTCCCAGACGTTGACGTCACCGTGAACAGTTGGGACAACGGTTCCGATTCCCATCAGGTTACTTTCACTATAAGTGATCTGGTTGCGGGCCAGTATGTCGACCTTTCGGTCAAGTCAGGCACCACCATCCAGGAGCCCGGTCCATATGGCAACGGGTCCCACTCCTTTAGCAACGGGCTGCAAAACGCGATCTCACACATCCGGCTCTGCGTCTTCGGGGAGGAGACGACGACCACCACCATCCGGGAGACGACCACCACGGACGAGGGGTCGACGACCACCGTCGATGAGACGACCACTACGGTGGATGAGTCGACCACCACGGTCGATGAGACCACCACGACTTTAGAAGATGAAGTGCTGGGGACGGTGATCACCTCCAGCACCACCCAGCCTTCCGACCCGACGACGACACCGTCGACGGTCGCCGACGAGGTTGCGGGCGCCAGCATCGTGGCGAATGACCTTCCGTTCACCGGCTTCGACACCCAAACCCTGGGTCAGATCGCCCTTCTCCTCCTGGCTCTGGGCGTGGTGACGCTTGCTGCCGTGAGGTCGGCTCGGTCACGGTCGAACGATCCGAGCTGAGCCGGGCGGGCCCCCCTTCCCGCCCCGTCGGACCGCACCTTCGGCCGCCTCGGGCACGCCGAAGGTGCGGCACCGCGTCTCGAATTGGGTCCGTGAAATCGTCCTCCATGCTGGATCACGCCCGTAGCTCTGACAACTCTCTCAGGTGACGAAACCTGGTTCGACCGCATTCCACGAACTCGCTGAATGATTTCGCCCCTGCTGGGGCGGCACGTCCCCGGACAGTCACCACCGAGAATTCGTGTCCGGGTTGGGGCGTCCCCAATCCCAAACCGAGAAGGATGGGACGGACGAACCTGTCCGGGTTGGGGCGTTCCCAATATCCCCTCAACCTTCCGCTGGGATCAAGGGAGCCTGAAACCCCCTACCCAGCCCCCCGCCCCCGGAAGGGCTGGGTAGATCTCTGTTTGGATGGCCGTATCAGTCGATCTCGATCTGCCTCTGATCTCGCCGGCGGGGTAGGTGGCGGTGTCAACGTTGACGTAGACCTCCGTTGGCACCGACCGTCCCGCAGTGGATATATGCCGCCACCACCTGGCCTGTCTTCACGCTTCCGATGTCAGCCATACCAGGCTGTACCCCTCATTACGGTCGAGACGAACGATCGGTTCACACCGCCTCGAACCTTCAGCAGAGTGGCTCTCCAATAGCCGTTAGCCTCTTTGACCCAATGCGGATAGCGGTCCCCACCGAATTGCCCGGAGAACGTCGCGTCGCCATAACCCCACAGGTTGCGGTGCGGCTCGTCGAGCAACGTCACCAAGTGACGGTGCAGACTGGAGCCGGAGACGCCGCAGGCTTCAACGACGACGATTACCGCAACGCCGGTGCGGACGTTGTCGACGACCCGTTCAAGGACTCAGACGTCATCGTTGTGGTGGGCCCGCCTGGGTCGGATACTCCGACTCGGGTTCCCGAGGGAGGCGTCCTGATCGGGTTCCTCGATCCGTTCACCTCCGCCGATCTGGTGAAGACCTTGACCGAGCGTCGAATCTCCTCTTTCGCCATGGAGGCCATCCCGCGCACCACGCTGGCCCAGGGGATGGACGCTCTCTCCTCCCAGGCAACCACCGCGGGGTACCAGGCGGTGCTGGTTGCGGCCACGACTATCCGCCGGATGTTCCCGATGCTGACTACGGCTGCGGGCACCATCGCACCGGTCAAGCTCTTGGTGCTGGGAGCCGGAGTGGCCGGTCTCCAAGCGATCGCCACCGCCCGGCGTCTGGGCGCCGTCGTGTCGGCATACGACATCCGACCCGAGGTCAGCGAGCAAATCGAGAGCCTCGGGGCCCGCTTTGTCGCTGCCCCGGTCGACGAGTCGGCGGCCTCCTCGAGCGGCTATGCCAAGGAGGTGGCCGACGAGACACAGCGACGCCAGCTCCACGTCCTTGCTCCCCACGTCGCCGACTCGGACGTCGTGATCACCACCGCACAAATCCCGGGCGCTCCCGCCCCGTTGCTCGTATCGCGAGAGATGGTCGATGGGATGAGACGTGGCTCGGTGATCGTTGATGTCGCTGCTCCGACCGGCGGCAACTGCGAGTTGACCAGGCCGGGCGAGACCATCGTCCACGGTGGCGTCACCATCATCGGGCCTCTCGACCTGCCCGGCCGGGTGGCGATCGACGCCAGTCAGATGTACGCCCGCAACCTGGTCGCCCTCCTGGCGAGGATGGTCGACAACGAGGGCAGCCTGACCCTCGATTTCGATGACCCGATCATCTCCGAGGCCTGCATCACCCACGACGGCCGAGTAGTCCACCCGGTGGTGCGTCGCACCCTGAACCTGGACCGGGAAACATGAGCGAGCTGGTTGTCGGCATCACCGTGTTCGTCCTGGCGGCGTTCGTCGGGTTCGAGGTGATCACCAAGGTTCCCCCGACGCTGCACACCCCTCTCATGTCGGGCGCAAACGCGATATCGGGGGTCACCGTCATCGGGGCGGTAACCGCGGCCGGTCTCGGGGCGGGCTCGCTCGCCGAGATTCTCGGTTTCCTGGCGGTGGTCGCAGCCACCGTCAACGTAGTCGGAGGGTTTCTGGTCACCGACCGCATGCTTCGCATGTTCAGACGGCCCCGCCAGCCAAAGCCTGACGACACATGATCGAGATCCTCTACCTGGTCTGTGCGGTCGCGTTCATCATCGGGCTGAAGCGACTGAGCGGGCCGCGAACCGCCCGCTCTGGGAATCTGCTAGCGGCCGTCGGCATGCTCGGTGCCGTGGTGATCACCCTCGTCGCCGAGAGCATCCTCAACTGGGAAACGGTGGTGGCAGGTCTCGCGGTAGGAGCCGGCCTGGGAGCCTGGGCTGCGGTGCGGGTCCAGATGACCGCCATGCCTCAGATGGTCGCCGCATTCAACGGGCTTGGTGGCATTGCCTCGGCCCTGGTCGCAGCTGCCGCGGTGGTGGAAAGGGAAATAGCGTCGGTGCCCATCGAAGTCTCGGTGACGATCCTGGTGTCGACCGTGATCGGTGCCGTCACCTTCACCGGCAGTTTCATCGCTTTCGGGAAGCTGCAGGGGATCGTCACCGGGAAACCGCTGGTATTTCCCGGCCAGAAGTTCATCAACGGGGCGCTCGGAGTTGCCGCGGCGGGGGTTGGCCTCTGGACGCTGACCACCGGCCAGGAGGGCGGCTATTGGGTTCTCTCAGGGATCGCGTTGTTGATTGGCGTTCTCGCCGTCCTCCCCATCGGCGGGGCCGACATGCCGGTCGTCATCTCACTGCTCAACTCGTTCTCCGGTTTGGCCGCGGCGTCGGCGGGTTTCGTCATCGGCAACAACGCCCTGATCATCGGGGGAGCCCTGGTCGGTGCAGCCGGGCTCATCCTCACCATCATCATGACCGAGGCCATGAATCGCTCCTTGGCCAATGTGCTCTTCGCCGGCTTCGGAAGCGGTGAAGGCGGGCTCGGGGCGGCCACGATGTCCGATCGTCCCGTGAAAAGGGCCACCGCCGAGGATGCCGCCATCGCCCTTGGCTACGCCACGTCGGTGATGATCGTCCCCGGATACGGGCTGGCGGTCGCTCAAGCCCAACATGCGACCCGGGAGCTGGCCACTGCACTCGAGGAGAAGGGAGCAACGGTCCACTACGCCATCCACCCGGTCGCCGGGCGGATGCCCGGGCACATGAATGTCCTCCTCGCCGAAGCAGACGTCCCCTATGACCAGTTGCTCGACCTGGAACAGGCCGATCCCCTGCTTCAGCAGACAGACGTGGTCCTGATCCTCGGCGCAAACGACGTGGTCAACCCGTCGGCACGTGACGATCCAACGTCACCGATATATGGGATGCCGATTCTCAACGTCGATCGGGCGGCAACCGTGATCGTGGTCAAGCGAAGCCTCGCGCCCGGCTTCGCAGGAATCGACAACCCCCTTTTCTACGACCCGAAGACGCTCATGTACTTCGACGACGCAAAGCAGGCGTTGGAGGACACTCTGGTAGCCCTACGCGAGATGTGATCGCGCCGCGCCGCTGCCCGAGAAAGTCAGGGACGTCCTCCAGTTGTCGCACCTGGAAGACGTCCCTGAAGTGTTGGTCAGTAGTCGTAGGCGCCGTCGTCGTCCGACACGAGATCGACGGAGGCCTCTGGTCCCCCGATCATGTTCCCGTCCGCGCCGACCACGAACCACACCCCGCCCACACCTTGACCGGTGGTGTCACCGGGAGCGGAGTCAGGGGTGTACCGATATAGGGGTTGACCGTTCGCCGTCAGCTGCTCGGTGCCGTCGGTGCGCGCCGTCGTGCCAAAAAGCGAGGTATCCAGGTCGGATCCGATCGCAGTGTCACCGGGGACAGGCGGCCACGTGGCGGCGCACCCGTCGTAGCAGGCGCTCTCCCCGTCGGTGTCATTGGTGAACACATAGAGGGTGAATCCTTCGGCATCGACCAGGATCGTTCCCAGATCGGAATCGGCCGTGTGTACGCCGTCGGCCATCTCCTCGCCCGCGGTGGTGGTCGTCTCCCCGTCGCTGGCCGCCGTGGTGGTCGGCTCCTCGGCGCTGGCAGCCGTCGTCTCGGCGGTGTCGGCGGGGATGGTTGTCGTCGAGTCATCTCCCCCTTCGCTGTCGGTGGCACAGGCGCCGAGCGCCAGGGCAAAGGCGAAGAACAGGATCCGACTACGTCTCTTCATGGTGGGTCTCCTCGATTACTTGGTCCTTTCAATACGCATCGGGCCGACCCATGGTTCGCGACCTGGCACAATCCAGATGTGGACCACGAGGTTCTTGAACGGTTCCGGATCGGTGATGAGGCAGCGGTCAAGGCTGTCTATGACCGCTACGGAGGGCCGGTGTTCGCCCTCTCGATGAGCATTCTGGGTGAGCACGGCCTTGCCGCGGACGCGACCCAGCAGACATTCATAAAGGCCTGGCGTGCCGCCACCAGCTACGACCCCGAGCGCAGCTTCGGGCCATGGATCTATGCCATCGCACGACGCACCGCCATCGACATGTATCGCAAGCAGGCACGGATCGTGGTGAGCGACGAGGTCGATGTCGCGGTCCTCGCTCCTGGCCTGGAGACGGCATGGGAGGTGTTCGAGGTACGGTCCGCGATCGATCGTCTTCCCGATGAGGAGCGGCAGGTGGTCAAGCTCAGTCACTTCGACGGCCTGACCCACGTCGAGATCTCGCTGCATCTGGACATTCCGGTGGGGACGGTCAAGTCCCGCTCCCATCGGGCCCATCAGCGTCTGGTCGAGCTGCTGCGGCATGTGGAGGAGGCGTGAGTGCTACGAACCGTGCGCCGGGTCGGGAACGTATTGGATATGAGCGATGAGGGCTGACGAACGACGAGCGATGTATCTGGCCGCCGGGCCGGACGATTCGTCGCGTCCCGAGGAGCGACTCGACCTGATCCGGGACGTCCTGGCCGAGGCGGCGACGTGGGCGGAACCCCCGCCCCACGTGGTGCACGGTCTGCTGGCCGCGGTCGCCGATGATCGGCGAGTTCCCTCAGAGGATCCCTCGCCCGGCACCAGGGCCAGGTGGCCGGTCATAGCCGCCGCGGTGGGCGCGATCGCGGCCGTCATCGCATTGGTCTTTGCCACGGTCAGTGTTCTCAACGCGGACACCGAAATCGTATTGGCAATGTCCGGTACCGAGCTCGAGATCGGGGCGGCCGGCCAGGCGCTGGCCCGGTCGACCGGCTCCGGATGGTGGATCCGACTCGAGTTGAGCGGTCTCCCGCCGGCGCCGGAGGGCAGCTTCTACCAAGGCTGGGTATGGAGCGACGACGGCCAGGGGGTGAGCATCGGCACCTTCCATCTCCGTGGGGGTGAGGAACCGGTGGTCCTGTGGTCCGGCGTCGAGCTGGCGGCGTACCCCTCGATTTGGATCACCCTCCAGAACGAAGGTGAGGGTCCCGAGGCGTCGGACCTGGTTGTCATGACCGGTCGTCTTCCAGACGGGCCGTAGCTTCTCGGAAAATGGGGCGTAGGTGGGCCGTCTAAGCCCTTGTGCCGCCGGTCTCGGAAGAGGTGCCCGAGCAGGTCAGTCCCGGAGCAGCCTGGCGAGGACATTGATGATCAGTGTCGCCCCCAGACTCACCACCAGCATCGAAGTGATCGGGACGAACACCTGGGTGTTGCCCGACTGGCGCTTGATGTCACCGGGCAGGTTGCCGAACCAGGAGAAGAGAACCGGGAAGTAGCGGAGCAACACTCCCACCACCACAACCCCCAGTCCCACCATGATCAGGACGCTGGAGATCCGCAATCGGTCACTCCGGATGGCGGAGCACGACTTTGCCGAGCTGCTCGCCGGCTTCGAGATATTCGAGCGCCGCGGCCAGATCGTCGAAGTCGAAGACCTTGCTCACCGGGGATTCCGCCCCACCCGTGGTCAACATCGTGGCCGCACGAGCGAATTGGGCGTGAGTGGCCATCGAAGAGCCGATCAATTCCAGCTGCCGGAAGAAGAGCGAGGGAAGGCTCAATTCCAGCTTCGCCCCGCTGGTCGACCCGCAGATCATCACCCGCCCCCCTTTCCTGGCGGCGCGCATCGACTGGCGCATCGTTGCCGGGCCGACATTGTCGACTACGACATCCGCGCCGCCTAGAGCGGTCATGTCCGTGCCGAATTCGCTCTCCGAGTCGTAACCACCGGAGGCCCCGTGGGCGATCGCCCATTCGAGCTTCTCCTGGGATCGCGAGGTGACGTAAACGCGGGCCCGCAAGGCCAGGCCGAGATGCATTGCCGCCGCAGACACTCCGCCACCTACCCCGACCACGAGCAGAGTCTGCTCTGCTCGCAGCTTGGCCCTTTCCAACATACGGAGCGCGGTGGCCGTCGCCAGGCCGAACGATCCCGCAACCTCCCACGACATGGCCTGCGGCTTGCGGACGGCATTGATGGTGGGGATGACGACCTTCTCGGTGAACGTGCCGGATAAGTGCTCGCCGAGGATTTGGAAGGAATCGCAATAGACGATGTCGTCGTTGTGACATGCGGCGCAGCGACCGCATGACATCGACGGGTCGATGATGATCTCGTCGCCGATGTCGAATCCGCTCACCCCTTCGCCTACCGCGTCGACATGACCAGCTCCGTCGGCGCCGGTGGTGTGTGGCAGATGCTTGGGTGCGGGAAGCCCATGTGACACCCACAGGTCGAGGTGATTGAGCCCCGAGTGGCTGATCTTGATCCGGACCTCACCCGGGCCGGGCTCAGGCTCGGGAACATCGGCCAACATGTACGATCCGATCCCATTGGTGTCGTTCAGCTGCCAGGCCTTCATCGCGGCGAGGGTAGCCTCCGGTCGGCGTGAGTCGAGGAGAGCGAGTGACCGCCCTGTTACCTACCGATCGCGAGGTGCACACCACCTCGGTCAGGGTGCGCTTCTACGAGTTGGACCCCTACGACCACGTCAATCACACCAACTACTTCTCCTACTTCGAGACTGCTCGCATCGATTTCCTGGCAGACATGGGCTGGGGTCTCGACCACCTCAAGGAACAGGGTTGGCAGTTCGTAGTGGTAGAGCTTCACGCGCGATTTCTGGCGGCCGCCCGCTTCGGGGAGGAGTTGACCATGCACACATGGGTCGAGGCGGTGGGGCGGGTCAAGTCGACCTGGCAGCAGGTGATGCTGCGTGAGGAAGAGGAGGTCGCTCGACTGACGGTGTCGGCTGCCTTCACCGATCTGGCGGGGAAGCCGAGACGGATCCCCGAGGAGTTTGTTCGGCACTTGGAGATGCTCAAGAGCTGATCTCGTCTCATCGCCAAGAGCCTGGCCCTAGTGGCCCGTCGCAGAAACACTGGCGGTGTCTCTCCGGCCCTCGACGTCCCTGGCTGTGTCCAAAATGCTCGCCGCAGCTCCGGCTGCGACTGCGCTTTTCTCCTTGCCAGATGACGCCGATGACTCGGAGACACCCTCGCCCTACTTCAACGACAGAGCACTAGCGCCGCCCGGTCTACCGTTGCCACAGCCGTGACAAGGAGGATCGCTGTTGCTCGAAGGATTGGTTGACTGGGCGACGTCCGTGATGGAGACCCTCGGTTATGGCGGTGTCGCATTCCTCGTCGCCCTCGAGAACCTCTTCCCTCCGATCCCATCCGAAGTCGTCCTCCCACTGGCCGGTTTCGTCGCCGCCGGGGGCGAGGCTTCGTTGGTCGGCATGATCATCGCCGCCACCATCGGCTCGATCGTCGGTGCATTCATCCTCTATGGGGCTGCGGCTGCGATCGGTCCGGTGAGGCTTCGCGCCCTGGTCATCAGGTACGGCAAGTGGTTCAGCCTGGACGAAGCCGATCTGGACAAAACCGAGGAATGGTTCGATCGGCGAGCCAACCTCGCGGTCCTGCTGTGTCGCTGTGTGCCGTTGATGCGATCGCTCATCTCGATCCCGGCCGGGTTCAGGAGGATGCCGTTGGCTCCGTTCACCTTCTTCACCCTCATCGGGAGCACCGTGTGGAACGTGACGCTGGTTGGCGCCGGATACTTGCTGGGAGAACAGTGGCATCGGGTGGACGCGCCACTCGAGGTGTTTCAGAAGGCGGTACTGGCAGCGATCGCAGTAGCGGTGGCCTGGTTCGTGTGGCGGCGCATCGTCCGGCCGAGATTGCGCGGCGCCGAGAGTTGAACGATCGGCGGGGTGATGCACCGCCTCAACACTTAGGCTGAGCCCCATGAGTGGTATGGGGTGGCAGATCGGCCTGATCGTGGTCCTGCTGCTCATCAATGGTGTGCTCGCCGGGAGCGAGATAGCGCTCATCTCCCTGCGCGAGCCCCAAATCGCCAAGCTCGAGACGGGATCGAGGACCGGCCGACGTCTAGCCATCCTGGCTCGAGATCCGAATCGATTCCTGGCCACGATCCAGATCGGCATCACCCTCTCGGGTTTTCTCGCCTCTGCGACCGCAGCGGTCTCGCTCGCCGAGCCTCTGATCCCCCTGCTCGGGATGGCCGGGGCAGCAGCGAGACCGGTGGCGATCGTCGTCGTCACCCTCATCCTGTCTTTCGCGACTCTGGTCCTTGGCGAACTCGCCCCCAAACGTCTCGCCCTGCAACGAGCGGAGAGGTGGGCCATGGTGGTGTCGAATCCACTGCACATTGGCTCATTGGTCGCCAGTCCGGTCGTGTGGTTGCTGAGCAGGTCAACAGACTTCGTAGTCGGTCTCCTCGGTGGTGAGCCAGGTCAGGCGCGCGAGGAGGCGGGTCTCGAGGAGTTGCGCGATGTCATCCTCGCTCATCGTGGGCTGTCCCAGGATCATCAAGAGCTTCTGGTGGGCGCGTTCGAAGTCGCCGATCGCACCGTGAGGCAGGTGTTGGTGCCCCGATCCGAGGTGGTGGTCATCGATTCCCAGGCCACAACCGATGAGGCGCTAGCGCTGCTTCTCGAGACCGCCCATTCTCGGGCGCCGATCGCACCAGATCGTGACCTCGACAACGCCATTGGAATCGCACACATCAGGGACCTTGTCGCTCCCGAACCTCCCGGTCGAGTCACTTCCGTGATGACCGAGGCTCTAGCTCTGCCCGAATCGATCGGAGTGCTGGCTGCCCTGCGTCAACTCCAGGCAGAGCGTCAACAGATGGCACTGGTGGTCGACGAGCACGGCGGAGTTGAAGGGATCGTCACCGTCGAGGATCTGGTCGAGGAGATGGTCGGAGAGATCTACGACGAGACCGACCCCGACCTGGTGGCAGTGCGACACGAGGTTGACGGCTCGATGGTGGTGACCGGTCGTTTCCCGATTCACGATCTCGTCGATCTGGGTGTCGTCGTCCCACCGGCCCGCCAGTCCACCGTGGCCGGGCTCATCATGAGTCATCTGGCGCAAGTTCCCGAGGAGCCGGGCGACACCGTCGAGGTGGGCGACTGGCAGTTGACCGTCCTCGCTCTCGACGGGCGCAGGATCACCGAGGTCGAGATTCGCCGCGTCGGTGTTGACCAGGATCGTTCCGACGGCGATGAGCTCAGCTGAGGAACGCCTCCACCCAGTCGTTGCCCGGCTCGGCGAGCAGGTGCTCCAAGGTGCCTGACTGGACGATTGTGCCGTCCCTCATCAGAGCCAGGCGATCGGAGAGGGCCACCGCCTCTTCCCGATCGTGGGTGACGACCAGGGTGGTGACACCGCGCTCGGTGAGGATCTGGCGAGTTTCGAGCATGAGACGCTCCCGAAGCGCTCGGTCCATCGCTCCCAGAGGTTCGTCGAGCATGACCAAACGCGGCTCGGGCGCCAGAGTGCGAGCCAGGGCGACCCGCTGCTTCTCGCCCCCCGAGAGGTCAACGATGGCGCGGTCGCCAAACCCGGTGAGACCAACCCAATCGAGGGCGGTGCTCACGCGCTCTCGGATGTCGCCGCTGCCAATGCCCGACATCCTCAACCCGAATCCCACGTTGCCGGCGACATCCATGTGGGGGAACAGCGCGTAACCCTGGAACATCAGGCCGAAGCCGCGACGATGAGTCGGGACCTCGGTGACATCGGTCCCATCCCAGGTGATCGCACCCGACTTCACCGGGACCAACCCGGCGATGGCACGGAGCAGGGTCGACTTGCCCGACCCCGATGGGCCGAGAACGGCGACCGACTCGCCCTTGGCGACGGCGAGGGAAACGTCGCGGAGGATGTCGGTGTCGCCGAGGCGTACATGGAGTTGCGTCACGCCGAGCATCAGAATCTCCCGATCTCTCCGACCTGGAGTCGGTCGATCCAGAGAACCACCGCCGCGGTGAGAGCCGCCAGCACGACCGCAAGCGCCATGGCAGCGGCGAGAGAGCCACCGCCCGGTCTGGCGAGGAGACGGAAGATCATGATCGGCATGGTTGCTGTGTTGGGGCGCGCCACGAAGGAGGTTGCACCGAATTCTCCCAACGACACCACGAAGGCGAAGCCTGCTCCGACCATGGCGGCCCGGCTGACGATGGGCAGATCGATCTCCCTCCACACCCGGCTCGGTGAGGCGCCGAGCACTCGGGCCGCCTCGCGTATCTCGGTCGGGATCGACCGGAGCGTGGGAACCGTGCTGCGAACCACGAACGGGACGGCAACCAGGGCGTGGGCAATGGGGACCAGCCAGAACGAGGCACGGAGGTCCACTGGCCAGCCGAGAGCCACGATGAAACCAAAACCGATGGTGACCGCCGAAGTGCCGAGGGGGAGCATGAGCGTCAGGTCGAACCACCGGGAGAGCCGTCCTCGGCGCCCGCTGATCACCGCCGATGCCATCACACCTATCAGTACGGCGATCGTCGAGGCAATCAGGGCGAACAGCAGACTGTTTCCCGCTGAGGACAAAGGAACACCGACCACCGGGTCCCTGGCGAGCAGGGTCCGGTATGAGCCGGGCTGTAGCGAGCGAGCGACGAGGACGGCGATCGGGACGGCCATGGCGAGAAGGGTGAGCGACACGCTCGTTGTCACCAAGAGGCGGGCCCGACCCGAAGGCCGCGGTCTCGCTGCCTCCGATCGCAGAGCCCAGGTGGATGCATGTCGCTCCTGATATCTGGAGTAGGCATACAGGGTGGCGGTGACTCCGACCAGTTGGATTACCGCGAGGCTGGCGGCGAGAGGCAGATCGAACAAGGCGACGGCCTGACGGTAGATCTCGACTTCGAGAGTGGCGTAGCGGAAGCCGCCAAGGATCAGCACAACACCAAACGAGGTGAAGGTGAACAAGAACACGATCGATGATGCCGCCGCTATGGCAGGTCGGAGCAAAGGCAATGTGACGCTCCGGAACACCTTCCACTCGCTAGCGCCCAACACCCGGCCGGCATCGTGGAGGTCGGGATCGAGTCGAGACCAGAGAGCACCGACGGTTCGCACCACGACCGCCACGTTGAAGAAGACGTGGGCAGCGAGGATCGCGCCGACCGAATCACGCCAGCCGAGAGCGACGAATGCTGTCCCCACCACGACGGTGGGGAGGACGAAGGGCACCGTCACCAGAGCCGTCGCCAGACGCCTGCCGCGGAACTCGAAGTGGGATACCGCCCATGTCATCGGGGCCGCGATGAGAACGGTGAGCAATGTCGATACCGTGGCCTGCCACAGGGTGAACCATCCGATCCTGACCAGCCTGGCCGCGACGCTGCTGGTCCCGATGCTCAACTCCGATAGCCCGAGCATGAGGATTCGGGCCACCGGGTAGAGAAAGAAATAGCCGATGAAGAGGGCCGGGACCGCGGCCACCAGGACCCGGCCCCAGCGAATGGTCTTCATCAACCCTCCATCACGGCAACCCACTCATTGATCCACCGATCCCGGTTCTCGGCGATCGTGGCCGACTCGAGCCGGGCTGGGCTCGAGGGGATTGTTGTGTGGTCGACGAACTCCCCCGGCAGCTCGGCCGTCTGGTTGGCCGGGAAGACGAACCAGGTGAGGGGGATTGTCTCCTGGAACTCGACCGACAACATGAAATCGATCAGTTGCCCGGCAGCTTCGGGATACTCGGTCCCGGCGAGAATGCCGGCGTACTCGACCTGGCGATAACACCCAGCCTCGACCACGCCCGTTGGCGCCTCGGTGAGGGGCTCGGTGGCGAAGATGACCTCGGCAGGTGGGGAGGAGGCGTAGGAGACGACCATCGAGCTATCGCCACCGTACCGTGTGAAGTTGCCGTAGTAGGCGGTATCCCAATCCGGCGTGACGCTGACCCCGCCTTCGCCCAGGTCGGCCCAGAAGTCGAGCCAGCCCTCCTCACCATAAGCCACAATCGTGGCCAGCATGAAGGCAAGGCCCGGCGACGACGTCGCCGGATGCTCGACGGTGAGACGCTCGGCATAGACCGGTTCGCGAAGCTGGTCGAGTGAGGTCGGGATCGGAGTCTCGGTCTCGGAGAACCAGGCCTTGTCGTAGTTGACGCAGACATCGCCGAAGTCGATCGGGGTGACCAGGGAATGCGTGAGATGAAGAGACTCGACGACGTCCGGCAGCAGCGGGCTCTCGTGCTCTACGAATATCTCCTCGTCGAGGGCCCGCGACAGGAAGGTGTCGTCGACTCCAAACAGAACGTCGGCGAGGGGGTTGTCCTTGGTGAGGGCAGCCTGATTCACCATCGATCCCGCGTCGCCGGCAGCGATCACTTCGACCTCGATCCCGGTTTCCGTTGCGAAGGCGGCGAACGTCTCGTCGTTGACCCCATCAGCGAACGAGTCGTGTGATATCAGGGTGAGGCTCCCGGGTTGCTCCGATCCGGCATCCCCACAGGCCACAGCCAACCCGGCTAAGGCAATAAGGGCGAGGATCCTGCGCATTTCTCATCAACTCCTTGTTGGCCGGGAGCGATGAGGCGGGTCCCTACGCCGGCATTATCCGGATCAGGTACATCGGTCGGGGTCTAGCCAGACCCCCTCTCAGCCCGGTCTCACCGAGCTCCCGTGGTCAAGGAAAGGGTACCTCTTCTCTGCCGTTGAGAAAACCGAAGTCACGTTTCCTCGACCTGGAGCGAGGCGATCTTGGGGGAGGTGGCCCGAAGCGCGGGAGAACTACTCGCCCCTACCGGGGAGAAACGGTCGGCACCGACGTACCGGCTCAGTCCTCTGGGGGCGGGGGAACAAAGGCGAGGACGGTGTTGTGGCCACCGAATCCGAAGGAGTTGGTGATGGCCGGGGCGGGCACCCAGTCTCTGGGCTCGCGCACAATGTCGGTCAAGAAGATCTCCGGATCCTGGTTGGTCAAGCCGACGTTGGGAGGAAGCTCCCGCCGTCGCATCGCCTCGACGACGACCGCAGCTTCGATCGAGCCCGAAGCGCCCAGTGCATGCCCGGTGGTTCCCTTGATCGACGAGACGGCCGGCTGCGGGTCGAAGATGCGGCTGATAACCGCTCCCTCGGTGCGGTCGTTGAGGTCGGTCCCGGTGCCGTGCGCATTGACGTAGGCGATATCGGTGGCTGCCAGCCCGGCGTCTGCGAGAGCGAGCCGGATCGCCCGCTCGGCACCGTCGCCTTCGGGGTGAGGAGCCGTGATGTGATGAGCGTCAGCGGTGGACGCTCCCCCTTTGAGCTCAGCCAACACCTTGGCTCCACGTTCCTCGGCGACGTCGGCTGCCTCGAGGATCAGGATCCCCGCACCTTCGCCCATGACGAATCCGTCGCGGTCTACGTCGAAGGGTTTGGCGACTCCGCTCGGGGAGAGGGCACGGGCAGCCTTGAAGCCCTCCCGGGCCGGAATACGGGCGGCCGCTTCGGCTCCCCCGACAACAGCGGCATCCGCGTAACCCCATTGGATCTGACGCAACCCGTCGAGGACGGCCTGGCTGCCTGCGGCGCAGGCGACGACCGGTGTCGAGACCTGGCCACCGAAGGAGTACTTGATGGATATGGCCGCGGCCGCGGCGTTCGCCATCATCATCGGGATCAGGAATGGCGATACCCGCGGGTCGGCCCGGGCCGAGTTGCCGATGAGCTCTTCGAGTGACTCCAGGCCACCGATGCCGGTGGCTACCGCCACCGTCACCCGATTGGGATCGATGTCGAGCTGACCCGATTGCTCCAATGCCTCGTGAGTGGCCACCAAGGCGAACTGGGTGAATCGGTCGAGACGCCGGTGCTCGCGTTTTGGTAGCCAGGGCTCCGGATCCCAGTTGTTGACCATGTACGGCCCGGGGGCTGGTGGGGGCTCCTGCAGCCCTTTCCACAGATCGTCCATCCCTACGCCGGGGGCGGCCACCACGCCGACACCGGTGACGACGACTCTGCGCTTGCTCATGGTCTCAATTGTGCCCGTTTCCTGAAGTTGGGAAGACACTTCGCTGCAATCTCCTCATTCCATCGATCCAACGGTCGTAGTCGGTGGCCTTGTTCTGAAAGAAGCGCTCGACATCGGGATGGGGGAGGATGAGAAACTTCTCCTCGGCTAACCCGGCGACCACGACATCGGCCACTTCAGCCGGCTCTAGTGCATAGGGGTCGAGCAGCTCGTGGAACTCTGCCGCGGCATCGAGAAAGGGCGTCTTCACACCCATCGGGCACAAGCAACTCACCTTGACACCCTGGTCCCCATAAGTGATCGATAGCCATTCGGCGAAGGCCACAGCGGCATGCTTGGTAACCGAGTACTGCGCCGCCTTGAGGTTGGTGAGCAACCCCGCCGCCGAAGCGGTCGAGAGGAAGTAACCCTCACCACGTGCCACCCACGCCGGAATCAGCTTTCTGGCCGCGTGGACGTGAGCCATCAGGTTGACGTTCCACATCCGATCCCAGTGCTCGGGTCGGGTTTGCTCGTCTCCGGCAAAGCCGATCCCGGCATTGGCGCAGAAGAGGTCGATCGGGCCGTAAGTGTCCTCGGTGTACTCGATCAGGCGGTCGTTCGAGTCCGGGTCGGCCACATCGACCTCGAATGGAAATGCATCGACATCGGCCGCTACCCGCTGGGCGGTCTCGAAGTCGAGATCCGCCACGATCAAGGCACGAGGGCTCTCGGCGGCAAAACGCCGGGCCATGGCGGCGCCGATCCCGCTGGCTCCACCCGTGACCACGATGACTCGATCGGTCAGGTTCAAGACGCGGTGAGCCTAGGCGTCGGGGTCAGAACCTGGCACGTTGCAGCAGACCCGCCCCGCCTTTCACCGCGGGGACGAGGCCGTTGGCCATCGGCAGCAACTGTTCCCCGTAGAAGCGGGCCGTGTTGACCTTCTCGGCCAGGAACTCCGGTTCGAATCCGGGCGGGTTGCTCAGGGCCTCCACCGAGGCAGTGGCCAGCAACCAACCGCCGAGAACCGTTCCGAACTGCCTGAGATATGGAGTGGCGCCGGCGAGCGCCGCGTCGAGATCCCCCGAGGCCAGCCTCTCGCCGATCCAGGTCGAGGTCTCCGCCATGCCCTGCAACGCGACCGACAGCTCTTCCCGGAACAGGGCCAGCTCGTCGTGCTCGACCATCCTGTCCAGGATCCCCGTCATCTCAGTCAACAACCCGGCGACCACCGCGCCGCCCTCGAGGGGGACTTTGCGCAGGACCAGGTCGACAGCCTGTATCCCGTTTGTGCCCTCGTATATCGGTGCGATCCGCGAGTCACGGAAATGCTGAGCGGCCCCGGTCTCTTCGATGTAGCCCATCCCGCCATGGATCTGGACACCGATCGAGGCGAGTTCGACACCCACATCGGTGCACCACGCTTTGACGATTGGCGTGAGCAAGGCGAGACGGTCAGAGGCGAGCCGGCGACGATCATCGGTCTCACCATGGAACATGTGATCGCCCTCCCCTGCCGTCACGTAGAGCAATGACCGCATGGCTTCGACATAGGCCTTCATGGTGAGCAGCATCCGTCGCACGTCGGGATGCTCGATGATGGGAACACTTTCCGAGGCACCGGAGCCGATCGGCCGACCCTGAACCCTTTCCCTTGCGAACTCCAGGGCTTGTTGGTAGGCGCGCTCGCCGATGGCGACGCCCTCCATGCCGACCCCGACCCGGGCTGCGTTCATCATCGTGAACATGTTCCGCATGCCCTCTTGCTCGTCGCCGATGAGATAGCCGACCGCTCCCTCACCGGCGTCCCCGAAGGAGATCACGCAGGTCGGTGAGGCGTGGATCCCCAGCTTGTGCTCCAGCGAGACGATCTTGTAGTCGTTTCGCTCACCTGGCTCGCCGTCGCTGTCGAGGATGAACTTGGGCACGAGGAACATCGAGATCCCACGGGTGCCGGGAGGTGCCTCGGGGGTGCGTGCCAGCACCAGGTGGATGATGTTGTCGGTCAGGTCCTGGTCGCCCCAGGTGATGAAGATCTTGGTCCCAAAGAGGCGATAACTGCCGTCGTCCTGCTTGATCGCCTTTGTCCTGAGCGCACCTACGTCAGAACCGGCTTCGGGCTCGGTGAGGTTCATGGTCCCTGCCCACTCACCACTGACCAGTCTCTCGATGTAGGCGGTCTTTAGATCATCGGAACCGTGACGCTCCAGGGCTTCGACTGCCCCGTGAGTCAGAGTCGGGGCCAGGGAGAAAGCCATGTTGGCGGTCTTGAACATCTCCTGTATCACGACACCCACCAGGTAGGGCAGCCCGCCGCCGCCCCAGCCCTCGGGCAGGTGTGCCGAGGCCCATCCCGACCCGATGTACTTGTCGTAGGCCTCCTTGAACCCGTCTGGTGTCTTCACCGTCCCCTCTTCAGTGAGGACCGATCCCTGCTGGTCGCCGATCACGTTGAGCGGCGCAATCACCTCGGAGAAAAAGCGACCGGCCTCATCGAGAATGTTGCCCACTGTGTCAGGATCGGCGTGTTGATACCCGTCCAGCTTGGATACCTCTTCGAGCCCGGCGACGTGGGTCAGGGTGAAGACGATGTCGTCGAGTCTCGGCTGGTACTCGGCCATGTCCCAAGGCTACCCCCCGTCCGTGATTGAGAGCCACAGGTACGGATTCGACCCCTATCGGTCCCAACTACAGCAAGGTTGCCCCGGTAGCGACCTCCAGTTCGGAGATGATCGTGCCGTGGAGGACTTCGAAACCCAGGCTCTGGTAGAGCCCGAAAGCCCCCGTCGGGTTGTCGGCATCGACGCCGATCGAGGAATGAGTCATCCCCTCATCGAGGAAGACGTTGATCGACGCCCGAACCATTGCCGAGGCCACGCCCTTGCCTCGCCAAGCCCGTTTCACTCCGAGACTCTCGATCCACCCTTCACGACGACCAGTCGCCGTCTCGTCGTCGGGGTAAATCCCGTTGAGGCAGATCCCGACCACTTCGTCACCGGCGCGCGCCATGAAGGAGAGATTGAGACGGGTGCCCTGACGTTCGAGCCGATGCTGATAGCTCTCAGGATCTGTCGGAGTCGATCCCCAGTGGTCGGCGAACGCCTCGTTTTGGGCGATCCTCGCTGCTTCGTCGAGGCTGCGATCCCATGGAATCAACTCGATGCCATCCGGGATGTCGACTCCGACGGGTGCGTCGAGTGGCCGAAGCATCTCTTTGATGTAACGGACCGGCTTCATCCCGAAGCGCCGATAGAGCCGGTGGGCGTCCTCCACGCCCTCCCACTCGGCCACCCCTATGTACCAGGGAATCGACGGCTCACACGTCGACAGGCTGTCGCGGGCGCGTTCGATCTCCCATCCGAGCAACTGCCTCCCGACTCCCTGCCCTCGAAAGTCGGGGTTGACCACTCCCTGGAGATAAGCGCGCTCCTGTCGCTCCCCACTGGGTCGATGCCAGATCAGGCCGTAGCCCACGAGATCGTCGCCCAACCAGTAGCCACGAGTGTCCAAGTCGAGATCAACGTGCGGCTCGGTGAAGTCATGCTCGACTTGCGCAACTGGCGTGACCAGGGGCAGATTCCAGAACCGCTCGAATCGGTTGATCAGCCCGGTCACCTCTTGGGCGTCGGCCAAGGTCAGCGGTCTGTGGTCCATGGGGGGCCAAGGTATTCGGGCTTCGCCTAGGGTGCTGGCGAATTTTCCGAAGCGCTCTACGACACCAAGGTCCGGACATGACCTCCCCGTCGCTTTCGCGGCAAGCCGGTCACACGTGAGGGGCGAGCACGCCGTCGACGATCTCCGGGAGCACGTCGCCGATGGCGGCGTCCAGCTTGACCGAGGCAAGCATGTCGGCCTCGGTGGCTCCCTTGTTGACCACCACGATGGGGAGTGAGCGGAGGGCGCCGCGCATCACCACGTCCGACGCCGGCCATACCGCAACGGTCGAACCGAGGATGAGGAGGGCGTCGGACATGGAGAGAAAGGTCATGGCCTTGCCCATCTCCTGCTCGGGGAGGAGCTCGCCGAACAAGACGGTGGCGGTCTTCACCATCCCTCCGCAATCGGGGCAGGTCGGGTCGAGCTCGCCTGCAGCCACCCGGACCAGGATCTCCTCGGTGTCCCATGTCGAGCCGCAGTCAACGCAGTGGCTGTCCCTGACGTTCCCATGCAATTCGGCCACCAGGTCGTCGTCGATACCGGAGGCGTGGTGAAGACCGTCGACGTTCTGGGTGACAACTCCGGCCAGGCGCCCGCCGTCGGCCAGGCGTTTGATGGCCCGATGACCTGCGTTGGGCAGCACCGTGGACCTCGCCCCCCACAACTCGCCGTCGAGATGCATCTTCCAGCCCCTGATTCTCAGCTCGGCGCTGGCCCGAAATCGATCGATGTGGAAGTCGTCCGGGTCGACCTTGGTCCAGAGGCCGTCGGGACCACGGAAATCGGGGATGCCCGACTCGGTGGAGATGCCGGCACCGGTGAATACCAGGATCCTTGGGGCAGGCCTCAGTAAGCCCACCGCGTATTCGATGCTTTCTTGGAAGCTCACCAAGGGTGATTATCCGGTTCTCGAAGCACTAACTCAACGGATTGCTTCGTCGGATGTGACGACTCCAGGTGCGGCGTACCATCCCCAGATGAACCGATCCGAAGTCCAGGCCTGGCTTGACGGATATGTCGAGGCATGGCGCAAAAACCAACCCGAGCTGGTGGAGGCCCTCTTTACCGAGGACGTTGTCTATCGCTTCCGGCCCTATGACGGGCCGGGGCTCTCCGTCGAGGGACTGGCCGACCTGGTGGATGGCTGGATCGAAGAATCGGACGACGCTCGTCAATGGCAAGCCTCCTATCGACCTTTCGTCGTCGAAGGGGATCACGCCGTGGCCATCGGCACCAGCCATTACTTCGCCAGCGACGATGCGCCCGAGAAGGTCTATCACAACTGTTTCCTACTGCGGTTCGCCCCGAACGGCCGATGTGCCGAGTTCACCGAGTACTACATGCTCGAACTAAAGGGCGGGTGATCGGGGATGACCGACCCCCAGTCGGAGATGATGCGGCGCGGCTGGGACCCGGCCGACGGCCTCAACTCGCTCAAGGCCCCCCTGTTCCAAACCTCGACGTTCGTGTTCGAATCGTCTGCCGCGGCCGAGCGTCTCTTCGACGTGGTCTACGGCGGGGCCACCCCCGAAGAAGGCGAGCACATCGACTTCATCTACACGCGGATGGATCACCCGAATCTGGTCATCGTCGAGGAGCGCCTGGCGCTGTGGGATGGGGCCGGGTCGGCCCTCCTCTTCTCGAGTGGGGTGTCGGCAATCTTCACCACTTTGCTCACCTTCGTTCGACCAGGAGACCTCATCCTGCATAGCGCCCCCCTCTATGGCGGGACCAACACGATGTTGCATCAGGTTCTCGCTCCCCTCGGCTACGAGGTCGTCTCCTTCGGCCCTGAAGCGACCGAGGCCGAGATCGCAGACATGATCGAAGGTCGTCGCCTGGGCGTGGTCTATCTGGAGACCCCGGCCAACCCAACCAACGATGTCTTCGACATCGCCATGGCTGCCCGGGTGGCCGTCGAGAACTCGACGCCGCAGCGCCAGGTGCTCACCATTGTCGACAACACCTTTCTCGGGCCCTACTCCCAGCGTCCGCTGGAGCATGGCGCCGACCTGGTCGTCTACTCGGCAACCAAGTACTTCGGGGGTCACAGCGATCTGGTGGCAGGGGTGGCGACGGGGGCGACGGAACTGATCGAGCCTCTGAAGACGATGCGGTACCGGATCGGGACCACAGCCGATCCGCACACCGCGTGGCTCCTGGGGAGGAGCATGGAGACCTATTCGATTCGGATCGAGAAGCAGACGGCCAACGCCGCAACGGTCGCGAAGTTTCTCGCCGATCACCCCAAAGTGGCCAGCGTTCGCTATCTGGGCCTGATCGGCGACGCCGATCCCCACACCGACCTGGCCAAACGGCAGTGGTCGTCGGGAGGAGCGATGATCTCCTTCGATGTCGTCGGGGGCAAGGCGGAGGCATTCCGGCTCCTCGACTCGATGAGCTTGATTGCCAACACCACCTCGCTGGGGGGAACCGAGTCGATCGCCTGTCATCCCTGGACCACCACCCATTCCAACGTCGACAGCGAGACCAAGCGGCGGATCGGAGTCACCGAGTCGATGATCCGGCTCTCGATCGGCATCGAGGCCGCCGAGGACATCATCCGTGACCTCGAGAACGCGCTAGCGCGAGTCTGACCACATAGGTCGAACAGCCCATTCAGGCCAGGTCAGGATTGGGGAATAATGGCGGCGGGACGCGCTTGGGAGGCGTGACTGGAGGGAGAGGCAATTGGGCCTTGAGCTGATTGGTTTTTCGGGGGTTCTGTGTGAATCGCCTCCCGACGCTCCCGCTTTCTCGTCACCAACTCTCCTCGAGATACTTCGTCGCGTTCTGCGGCCAGATGTAACAGACGCTCCTACCCAATGGAGCCCGCGGTGGGCGGCCTTTCCGGGCCGCCCCCGCAAATCGCCGGTGGTCAGTCCTCACCGACGTGGGTTGGCGGCAATCCAACTCTCTCGCTGAGAGCCTCTTCACGGTCGCTCACGATTCGCCTTGCGATGCCATCGACTGCGTGGGTCAGCCACATGGCCGTGTGTGACGACTCGGAGTAGTCGGCCTCGCCGAAGGCATCGACCCGATCTTGCTCCAGGAGACGTGCCGCCTGCTCGAACTCTCCCTGTGACCCGGGCCGATATACCGCGTAGGTCCGTCCACCGTTGGCCTCCACCACCGAGAACACCGGGACGTCGGACGGCCCGTCGGCGATGTAGATCATGTTCTGGAATGGGACGCGGCGGTCCTCGCGAGCCATCTTGGCGTTGACGTCGATGCCCGGGTTCTTGTTGGTTCCCTTGTTGATCTCAAAGAGAGCCCGGGTCTTGGTCGTGTTGTCAATGGTGTAGATCAGTTGGCGGATCTCGCCGTCCGGTGAGAACAGCTGGCCTTGGTGGTCGCGGTAGCCCGGCGGCGCGACCAACTCCGTGAACTCACATGCCCATACGTCGTCCACGAATGGAGCCACGGCCGAGCCGAGGATCATCTGTCTGAGCCCGGTGGAGACGACATAGTGCTCCACGCGGATTTGGTGATCGGAGAAGCGAGGTTCGGACTCGATCGACTTCTTCACCAGCTCGAGGAAGTCCGGAATCCCCTCATAGAACGGCACTTCGGCCCCGAGTTGGCGCAGAAGGTGGTTGCTCAGGCCTTGCATCCGCCCTTCCCGAACGTAGGTGAGGATGTGATCGAGGTATAGGCGGTCGCGGGCCACAAGCCCGGCGCCATGCGATCGGTACCACTCTTCGAGCCCGTCGACCTCGTCCCAGAAGGCAGCCTCATCGATCCCGAAATGCCGAAACAGAGGACCCTGCATGTTGCCCGGGATCAATGTCTTGTCGAAGTCCCAGATCATCGCGATGACATTCTGAGGAAACAGTTGTCGGTTCATGCCAATACCTCGCAGAGCAGAAGGCTATCGGGTTTTCCACAGGTGGCAATGAGCGGCTCTCAGGAAGAGAGCTCGTCGGCGATCGCCTTGGAGAGATCGGCCACGGCGTTGATCACCTCGGCGGTCGGCTCATCGAACCCGATGAAGGCCGTCACCGAGAAGATCTCCCCGCCGGCTCGCACAACCAGCTCGCGAGCACCGAAATCGCCCGGGAAGAAGGCGTCGTCGCCGATCCCCTCGACGTCGGTGACACCGCTGCGGTTGTCGACGAAGCCCTGGCGGGTCGACTCCCATCCATCGTCGCTCCCGTAGTGGAAGACGGCGACCGAGAAGACCGGCCCTCCTTCGACGGCAAAGTCACAGTTGAGCGCCGCGCCCTCGACACCTGGGGCGACGGTGCCGCCAAACACCGACTCGACGAGCTCGGCGTCGGCCAGATCACAGGGCGACGAGACACCACCTCCGCCATCGCCGTCACAGGCGGCAATCACGGCGAGCACCCCGACGATGAGCCACAGCCTCCACCGCATGGGTTTGAGGCTAGCGATCCGGTCGTAGCCGGAGCGAAGGGTCCAGAGCGACAACCCGTGCACGCCCGGGCGGGTGACGGCAATTACCGTCACGTCACTCTCCGAGGGAGCTGAGATCGAGCGAGGTGACGGGCTCTTCCACCGAATACCCGGTGTGGCTCTGGCACGTTCATACCGGAAAGCGGACCTGGTTCGTGACCTGATTGCTGGTGTGGTCCTGGCGACGATGTTGGTTCCCCAGGGCATGGCCTATGCCGAGCTGACGGGACTGCCCGCGCACACCGGTCTGTACACGACCGTGGCCGGCCTCGTTGCCTATGCCCTGTTCGGGCCCAACCGGGTCCTGGTCCTGGGCCCGGACTCCTCTCTGGCGCCGGTGATAGCCGCCATCGTGCTGCCGCTCGCCATGGGAGACCCCGCCGCGGCTGTGATCCTCGCCTCTGCCCTCGGTTTGATGACCGGGCTCGTCTGCATCTTGGCCGGCATTGTTCGGATCGGAGTGATCACCGAGCTTGTCTCCAAACCGGTACGGATCGGCTACTTGAACGGGATCGCGGTGGTGGTCCTCGTCTCCCAGCTGCCGAAGGCTCTCGGCTTCTCCATCGATGCCGACTCCACAGTCTCGAGCCTCGTCGCGACTGTGGAGTCGGTCATCCGGGGCGAGGTGGTCGGTGCTGCCCTCGTGATCTCGGCCTTGACTCTCCTGGTCATTCAGGTTGCCGCCAAGCTTTGGCCCGGAGGACCCGGGGTACTGGTGGCCGTGGTCGCAGCCATGGTTGGCGTCGCCGTTTTCGACCTGGCTTCTAGCGTGGCAACGGTCGGGGCGTTGCCTCAGGGCCTGGCCTCGTTCGTCTTTCCCCAAGTCGGGTTCGACGAGCTCGGCCCATTGGCCATCGGTGCGCTGGCGGTGGCATTGGTCTCCTTGGCCGACACCGCAGCTCTGTCCACCGCTATCGGAGTCCGGGCGGGGACACGGTCGGATCCCAATGCCGAAGCCAAGGCCCTCGGCGTAGCCAACATCCTTGCCGGGGTGTTCCAGGGATTTCCCACCAGTGCGAGCTCGTCGCGCTCGGCGGTCGCGATGTCGGTGGGAGCGAGGACCCAGCTGACCGGGCTGGTGGCGGCAATCGCTGTCACGGCACTGTTGGTTTGGGGTCCTGGCCTGCTCGCCGACCTTCCCTCCGCCACGCTCGCCGCGATCGTGATAGCCGCGTCACTCGTCATCTTCGACGGGTCGGCGGTCCGATGGCTGTGGTCGGTTCGCCGCTCCGAGTTCCTCCTGTCCGTGGGAGCGTCTCTCGGTGTGGTGATCTTCGGGGTGCTCGAGGGCATCCTCATTGCCGTGGTGTTGTCATTGGCCAACTTCATCCGGCGCGCCTGGCACCCCCACAGCACCGAATTGGTCCGGGTCCACGGGTTGAAGGGGTACCACGACCGGAATCGTCATCCGGAGGGGGATCGAATTCCGGGACTGCTGATCGTCCGATTCGACGCTCCCCTGTTCTTCGCCAACGCCCCGACCTTTGGGCGACGCCTCGGTGATCTGATGGAGGACTCATCGATCGAGATCGAGCGGGTGGTGGTGGCGGGGGAGGCGATCACCGATGTGGACACCACCGGCGCCGAAGTGCTCATCGAGGTGCTGGACCATCTGCATGAGCAAGGGCTGTCGTTTGCCTTCGCCGGCCTGAAGGGCCCGGTAAAGGATCGGCTCAGGGCGTATGGCCTGTACGACCGGATCGGAGACGCCAACTTCTTCCCCACCATCGGCGCCGCCGTCAACACCCACCTGAGCGATCGGGAAGACGCAGACGGGGATCGGTAGGGACTGGCCGATCAAGACGACAAGTTAGGTCATCAGAGTCGGGTCTGAACCAGATCGCTGTAGCGACTCCAAAAGTGGACGGTTCGGTGACCAGGCCATTTCGGCGAGGGTCAGGATCCCCCTGGATCGATAAGGATGATCTTCCAATCGGCGAATTGATCCGTCGAGCAGGACCCCGGCGTGGTGATCAAGATCAGTTCGTCTGCCTCGCTGATCTCGGGGTATGTGGGCACTTCGTCGAATCCGCATGGGGCAAAGGGTCTGACTGCTCCAAGCCGCAGTGTGTCACCCCACGTATGAACGCTCATCTTCTCGGTCGCCAACGCAAACTCCGAGTAGCGCTGGTCGTCGATCCTGTCGAGTTCACCTGCCACGCGGTTCCAGACACCCTCCATCTGAAATGAGCTGTCCACCACAACGAAGATACGGTCGGTTTCACGCACCAGATTCACGATGACGGCGAATCCGCCGAAGACAACGAGAAGGCCAATAGTCCAGAACGCGAGTGGCCTCACTCCTGTTTGCCCATCTCTAACCGCCGCTGGCCTTCCAACGACTTGACGGCGCCGCCCGCGTGTCCTTCGTCGAGGCGGAGGATCCGGCCATGGCCAGTGAGGGCGAGCGGAGTTCTTTGCATGACCCTTGGCTCAGGACACTAAGTGCCAGCGTTGAATAGTGAAGCCATCTTGAACTCGACGTCCTCTTCGCTGGCGTTGATGCTTGCTGACTCGACCAGCGAGGAGAGCCGTCCCAGCTCATCGAGGTTGGCCTCAAACCCGACCGTATAGACGGGGATTCCCAAACCTGCGATCACAGATGCGGTGTCGTCGAAGGTGAGCCCGGTTGTGGTCTCTCCGTCCGTGAGTACAAAGAGCAGCAGCTTGGCGTCAGGAACCGTCGCTTTCACGTCGTTGAGCATTGATAACCCGAGGATGATCCCGTCATACATGGCGGTTCCACCAGTTGCATTCATGTCGACCGCGGCCGCGGCGAACTGTCCCTGCTGATTGAGGTCGAACTCAGCGAATCCAAGCCGCTTGCGTGCGTTGTCGCTGAACTCGACGAGCCCAATTGAGGTTTCTGGGCTGATGAAGCTGAGTGCTGACTCCATTGCCCTTCGAACCGCATTGATCCGAGTGCCAGCCATCGACCCGCTGGTGTCGGTGACGAATACTGCGTAGACGGGCAGGCCGCCATCCTTCTTGTCCTTCCACAACTGTTGCGCCTCGATCAGCGTCTCACCCGATGGGATAGCAACGCCCGAGGTGTATGGCGGCGGATCAAAACCGTATTCGGCGCCCAGATCCTGCAAAGGCTCCTCCTTGGCGTGGGCGGCGAAGAGCTCCAATGTCTCGAGCTCCGTTGGGGAGACATCGCCTACCGCGTAAAGCGGGTTGTCGTGAGGGACTCCAAACGGGATGAACTCGAATCCCGATCGCAGCGAGTCGGTGTTGACGTAGGTCTGGTACTCCATGACGAAGGCATCAAGCAGACCATTCTCCTTCTCAACCGACTCTCGTATCTGAAGCGTGGTCAGGGCCACGTACGGGACCTGTTGTTGAAACTGCTCGAAAACGCTGGCCACATCTGGATCGACCAGCCGTGATTCGTCACCCTCGGCGAAGGCATCCAAAGCGGTGAGTAGGAAGTTCAGCCCCGTACTGGAAGCGAACGGGTCGGTGTAGCCCATGACCACGTCACCGGTGATCACTGCCTCGATGAGAGATGCCGCGTCCAAGTCCGCGTATTTGGCTCTGAGCTCCTCGGCAGTCTCTGTCCTCATCACCAGCCCGGCAACATTTGGGACGAGTTGCTCGCTCACAGGCGTCATTGACTCATGGGTACTGGCCATCTCGATCCACAAATGGCTAGAGGGGCTGAACCCGGCGGGAAGCTCCTCGCCAGCGGCGATGAACTGGTAGCCGGTGCCGGAGGCGATTTCGCGGATGGCCACTTGTGCGATGCTGCCATCACTCAGTGTCGTTTCCGAGTCGTTGAAAGACTCTGCAGCTTCGACCATCCAACCATCCGTGTCATCGCCGGACTTTTCAGTCGACGTGAAGATCTCGGCGACTGTCTGGTTCGGTCCACTCGTAGGAGCGGCGGAAATCGGGAAAAGGTCGATGTCGGGGAGAGTGGTAGTGAGATCTTCGGTAGGTGGCGGGACCGCTTCTCGTCGGCCTACTGGACTGTCCGTCCAGTCGATTTCGTCCACCATTTCATAGAGACGTTGCTCCGCCTCGTCGGGATCGAGCGCCTGAGGCTCATTGGTGCAAGCAGTCGCGATCAACGCAATTGCCAAGCCGACGGCGACTACTCGAGCCGATCGGTCAATGGTCCCCCTTGTACCTTCGGGAGACATCACCCTTGAGGGCTGAGGTCTATTGCGGAGCTCGAAGCCTCACCCCGTTCCATTCGTTCGATGGCCGCCTCACCCTCTTCGGTCATCCGATCGAGCTCGAGGATCGTGTTTGCCATCTGGGGCAGGGCCTCTCTGCGATAGCGCGAGATCTCATCGAGTGCGGTGGTGATGTCTTGGAATGCCGACCGCAGGGAGTCCATCTCGAGCATCCCGCTTGCAGCCTGCTCATGGATTTCTGTGCCTTGGGTCTTGAGCCGTTGTGCGGTCCCTGCGATGAGATCTGATGTCGTGCGGTTCACCGCCTCGACCTTGTCGAGCACGATCTTTTGATGTGCGAGTGCCATGGCCACGGTCACCGCCACCTGCAACGCGCTGACAGTCACATCGATCGCTCGATTGACTCCCCTGACCAGCTCACGGTTGTTGCGAACGATTATCTCGGTCGCAAGCACACCCTGCTGATTCACCGCCAACTGCTGTTGCAGGTCCACCGTGCGTTGCCGCAGAGGGAAGAGCAGCTCCTCTTCGATGAACTGTCGACGTGGGTCGACGGGGCCGATCTCGTTCTCCAACTTATCCGTTATGACGTTGTCCAGTGCCTGCCCCATGGCTACTTGCTCGGTCAAGTGGAGCGTCGTCTCGCGCATGGACTGTTGATCCTCGCCCAAGGTCACATTGTCCCGTTTCAGCTGGTCACGGCCGGTTTCGAGAGACTTGATGATCGAATCGATTACCGTCTGCGAGCTTTCGTAACGCATGAAGTACCGCTTCAAAGGTGTCCCGACTCCCGGGATATTGCCGATCAATCGGGTAAACCATCCTGATTCGAGATCGACTGATGCTGGATCGAGCCTCTCCACCTCGACGCGAAGATCGATCAGCGATTTGGCAACCGGTCCGCCGTCCTCGCTCCCGTGGGCCATATCGCGTACTGGCCCCTGCAGCATGCGGGTCCGGCTGGCAGCACGAGTCTGCAAGTCTCTTCCCATTTCTTCAACGGCGAGCCGACTGCGCTCTCGAGCAGCCTGATCGGAGGCATCGAAGTGGAGTAGCACACTGGCCTGCTCTCGGGCCCTCTCGCGGAGCTCAGCATCCGGATCCGGTTCTGGCAGTGCCAGTTCGGCCTTGGTCTCCTCTACGCTCAATGCGAGTTCGAGCGGCTGAGGTACCACTTCGCTATTGCTTTCTGATTCGCGTGTCATCTCCGCTCTCCTTTGATCTGTCTGTTAGATCTCATGTCACGTATCTCTCAGCTCGATCGGCCAGCTCTTGGAGGGCTGCCATAGCGGCCTTTGCGTCCTGTGGCTGACGGCCTATTGGTGCGTCTGCCAGAGCTGTCGTGGTCTTGTCCAACATCGTCATTGCAGACTCGTTTTCAGATAGGAGGGCGGCGATCTTCTTCTCTTGGGAATGCAGAAGTGTGCGTCGGTCTTGCAGTGAACTTCGCTCTGAATTGGCAGCGTCGTCATCGAGGTCAGCGAGTTCGTCGAGCCGTTGGACGATGTAGTCATCGTCGATGGCGCTGACACTATCCACGGCCACGGCGACTTCTCGGAGGTTCTCGAGCGTCGCCAGGTACACCCCTTGCGCAGTGGACAGGTAGCGGCCGTATGTCAGTTCACCTGACTGGAGCCTGCGGTTGAGCACTCCGACCAGGCTGTCCCGCTTCTTCCGGATCGCTTTCAGCTGTCGCAGCGGACGGGTGTCTTCGAGACCTTTGAGCTCCGCTTCGAGACGTACTAACTCCTCGGTCTCCACCTCTGACAGCCTTGAGACCTCGAACTGAAGGCGGTTGAGTGTTCCGGTAGCGGACATCGTGATTGGCCATAAAGCGATGGCCAGTCCGGCAATGACCAGCAGTATCACCGTCATGAAGAATGGGGGTTGAAGCAACGCCAGGATGGCCCAAGTAGCCAATACGACAAGACCCATCGCCACCCAGGTAGCCGGGTAGACCGCCACCACCCTCCACCAACTCCTCATTGCTGACGGCCTGCGAGGGTAGCCGGCGCACCATGGGGATTCCTATGGTCATTCCCGTTCGGGATCAAACAAATCACGCTAGCTCCAAAACCCTTTGCGGGACAAGGTTGGACGTCCGTCCCGACTCTTTCTGCCGTTGACGATTTTATGCGTTCTCTCGCGGTTACCCGCTGGCGGGTGGGTCCGTGTCACAGACAAGGCAAGCATCCCTGAACTGGGAGGCTGGCGCAGCTGGAATCTCCAGAACTCGATGCCGGAGAAGTGTTTCAGTCCATCGGCTGTTGTATGGGGACGACGCTCGGTCTGGAAGAGCTGTCCATTGTTGATGTGATGGCGTCCAGGAAGGTGCCGATCCGCTTGGGGGCTCAGCTCCGAGGAGCTGTCAGGCGAGCGGCCGCCGCCACAACCTCGGAGGGCTCGGCGCGGCGGCGGTGGTTGGCGTCGACGTGGGCATATCGGATGACCCGGTCGCTGTCGATCACATAGGTGGCGGGTATCGGTAGCTCCCATTTGTCGATTCCGTTCATCGCCGGGATATCGCGGCCCTTTTCCCTGTAGTTCTCGACGTTCTCCTCTGTCATCTCGTACACGAGGTTGAATTGCTTTGCGACGAGGTTGTCGTGATCCGACAGCACGGAAAACGTGAGGGCGTGTTTCTCGACCGTCGTCAGGGAGGTGTCAGGGGTGTTGGGGGAGACTGCGACCAAGGTCGCTCCCACTGCTTCGATGTCGGCTACTGCCCGCTGGAGGGCTCGGAGCTCCAGGTTGCAGAACGGGCACCATTGACCGCGGTAGAACGAGAGGATGACCGGGCCCGAGGTCAACAGGTCGGAAAGCCTGACCGTCTCGCCAACCGCGTCGGGCAGCTCGAAATCAGGGGCGGTGTCGCCCTCGTGCAGTGCCCGGTCGACGATCGCCGATTCCTCCAGGGCGGCCAGGGCCCTGTGGTACATCTCCTGAGTGTCTTTGGTCAGTGTGGTCTGACCCTGAGCAGCTCGCTCGGCGAGTTCTTCGGACAGTGACATGGGATCAAGGCTAGAGGAGGTCGGGCCTCTCATCGGGCGACAGAGGACGAGAATCGGGTGCCGGTTCGGCTGATTGTGCCTGCCGTCAATCAGTGGGTCCCGTGGGAATCGAACCCCACAACCTTCGGGTTGAAAGCCCTCTGACCACGAGGATCACTCTCCACTCGCGGCCTTTGGTATAGTGGTTACCGAGGTAGCAAGTGGATCGTGGAAACCAGCTGCTCAAAGGTGCATTGGACATGTGCCTGCTGTCGCTCATCGCTGAAAGCCCCACCTACGGATACGAGATGATCCGTCGACTAGAGGAGCGGGGCCTGAGAATGGTCAGCGAAGGGAGCATCTATCCGCGTTTGGCTCACTTCGAAGCACACGGCTGGGTTGCAACGAGCAAGAAGGTCTCCAGCGACGGGCCGGTTCGAAAGTACTACCAGCTCACCGCCTCGGGGAGGAGACATGTGGTCGGGCTGGTCTCTGATTGGCAAGAGTTCGCGAATGCAGTCGAACTGATCGTCAAGGAGGTCCGTTGAGCAACGAGACGGTGCGCCAAATCCTCGACGAGTGTGAGGCCCACTGGAGCATGTCGGGAAGTCAAAGGCCAACCGTGTTGAGACTCCGAGACTTGCTCGAGGCCGAACTGAGCACCTACGACGACGAACAGGTCGCCCAACTCGCTCTCCACACCAGCGATCTCTCTGAGAAGTGGAAACGACGGCACCGCTCCTTTGCCTGGCGGCTACTCGATGCGCTCGGCTATGGCGCAGCGACCATGGCTTTGTTCCTTTGGGTCGCCCACATCCGGACAGGTTCATCATCCTTGTCTATCTCCGAACCGATTTGGGCTCTAATCGGCCTAACCGCACTGCTCGCATGGCTGGTTACCGACACGCGTTGGCTCCTCTTGCGTGATCGGGAGGCAGCGTTGATGTGGGTTGCCTGGCCAATGGCTCTTGCAATCGTGGTTGCCCTGATCCGGCCGATCCCATCCGACGGCTCTTGGCCCTTCGCAGCCACAGCCTTGCTCACTGTCGCAGCGGGAGCCGAGTGCACCTGGTCGTTGCGCCAAGGGAGAGGTCGGATTCCGGAAACCGCCTACGGCGACCATGAGATCGAAACGGCGATCACGTCGATCCTCAGCCATGGGTTCTTCGTCGGCTGGCCGCGGTCGTCGACACTCACGATGACCTCTGAGATACGCCAACATCTTTTCGATGCCCGGGCAGACGGCAAGAGTCCTCAGCAGGTTATGGGGCCCGATCCCCGGTCTTGGACCCACGAATGGGCCGCAGCCCGAGGATTGACAGCGGCTTGGCTCTTTCGCTTCAGACTCGTCGCGGGCTTGTCGCTCGGGGCAATGGCTTTTGCGACCTTTCCGCTATTCCTCGAGGGGTATTCGGAGGTGAGGATCGACTTCGCAATCTTCGTCGGGGCTGCAGTTGCAGTAGGCGGCGTCCTAGCCACGGGATATCTAACGCGGATTTGGACATCCTCTGCTGAGAGACGACTTCACCAACGCCGCACGCTATTCGCCGGGGTATTACTCGCATCGGCGGTCGCTCTCGTGTCACGGTCCTTCCTGGAAGCAATCGGACCGCTGAGTGTGCACTCGGCATGGTCCTTGGCCATAACGCTCCTGGCTGCGGCGCTGCTCCTCAGCACGGGCCTGAGTGATCCGTTTCGACGGTGAATGCCGAATGGCTCGATCTGCGCCAAGCGACTCTTGACCTTTCTGAAGTGGGTCCCGTGGGAATCGAACCCACAACCTTCGGGTTAAAAGCCCGCTGCTCTACCAATTGAGCTAGAGACCCCGATCGGGGTCAAGAGTACCGGTGGTGGCCGGCTTGCCGGCTTCCCGTGGTAGTTGCCGAACCGCACCACACGATGGTGGTTGCTATGCGTCGACCGGGCGGGCCCGGCTGATGCCGATCCCTCCCAGGGTGTCGCCCCCGAAGTGCTCGATCTCTCTGGCCAGGTCCAGCGGCCGGGCGGTCATGGTCATGTCCTCGGTGATCCGGTCGGCGGGGACGATCCACGCGATCTCGAACTCGATCCCGTCGGGATCTTTCCCGTAGACAGCCTTCGTGGTCCCGTGGTCGGTCGCACCCACCAGGGAGCCGGCTTCGGAGAGCTTTTTGCCGATCTCGGCCAGATCGGTCAGGGTGTCGACTTCCCAGGCCAGGTGATAGAGACCGACTGCCTGACGGCCCGCCGGCGAGTCGGCCGCGCCGTCGCCGATGGAGAACAACCCCAGGTCGTGATCGTTTGTGGAGCCCTCGGCCTGGAGGAAGACGGCGCCGGGGATCGGAACCGGCAGACGTCGAAACCCGAGGACGTTGCCATAGAAATCGGCGGATCGGGCGGCGTCCCTCACGTACAGGACCGCATGATTGAGACGGTGGATTGGCATCTTCGACTCCAGATGGCGGCGATTCTCCTCTGACGATAGTAACCAAGGTCTTTGAAGGCTCAAATATTCCTGGTACTCTCGGGTCATGCGATCCCTGGCCCGAAGTGAGTTGAGGGCGTGGTTCCGGTTTGTTCGAGGCATGCGCGACCTGTCCAATGCCCTCGATCGTCAATTCCGGGACCAGGCGGGAATGACCCACGACGACTACGAGATTCTTAGTCGTCTCCACCGCGCGCCCGATCGGACCTTGCGGATGAGTGATCTTGCCCGCGACGTCGGGTTCTCTCCCAGCCGGCTGTCGCATGCTGTCGCTCGGATGGAGCAAGAGGACTGGGTAACCCGCGCCCGGTGCTCGACCGACCGCCGGGGCACAGATGCGACGCTGACCGCAGAGGGGGTGCGAGTGGTCGAGAAGGTCACACCGGCTCATCTCGCTCTGGTCAGGAGACTGGTATTCGACACGGTGGGGCCCGACCGGGCGCGGGAGTTGGGCGACGCCATGGACGAGATCGGCCGCGTTGCCCGCGAGGGTGACTAACCCAACCTGTAGAGAGCAATAGCCTCAGTTCTGTGACCGCGATCCGATTCGGCATATCGCATCTGCCGCCCGAAGACGACAAGGACGCTGACTTTCTCGACGCTCTGGTCGAGAAGGGCCATCGCGCCCTGGAGCTGCCCTTTGTCGACGGCTTTCCCTGGAAGGAGAAGCGCTGCCAGGCGTTTGGCGAGCTGGCAGCTGAGCGTGACCTCCGTCTCTCGGTCCACGCTCCGTACTTCGCCGGGCTCACCCTGCCCGACGAGGACCGGGGCCGCCAGTCGCTGGCCGCCTTGGAGCACACGATGAAGCTAGGTCGTTGGCTGGGTGCGCCCGTGATCGTGGCCCACTTCGGTTCCAATTACTCCGAGGACCCTGAGGTGCTCATGGATCGGATTCGGTCCCGCCTCGACCAGGTGGCGCCAAAGGTCGAAGGGATCGGGGTGGGTATGGGGCTGGAGACTGCCGGCAACAACCGGTCGTTTGGAAGCCTCGGGGACATCGCCCAGCTCGCATCCGAATACCCCTTTGTTCGCCCGGTTGTCGATTGGGCCCATGTCCACGCCATGACCGGGGGAGGATTGACCGGCAAGGATGCCTTTGCCGCGGTTCTGGCCTTCATCGAGACGTCTTTCCCCGGCTGGATGATCTCCCCCCTGCAGACCCAGTTCTCGGACAACGAATTCGGAGCGGGTGGGGAGATCCGTCACATTCCCTACGGTGAGGGGACGTTGCGGGTGGGGCCGCTGGTCGATGCAGCCGAAAAGGTGGGCATCTCGATGGTCCTGATCTCCGAGGCGCGGGACCTGGCCAGTCACGATCGGATCTGGGACGAGGCCAAGGAGCAACTCGCCAAAGCCGAGCACAAGACGGAAGGTCGGCCGGTGGCTAGCGCCACCTTTGCCTTCCCCGCACCGGTGATGGCGGTCAAAGACGGGGAGTCCTTCAGACCGTTGGGACTCGACCGCCCGTTGCGCCTCTCCAACCTGGACAAGGTGTTCTTCCCCGACGAAGGGTTTACCAAGGGAGACCTCATCCAGTACTACGCCTCGGTGGCGTCTGTCGTTCTTCCCCACCTGGAAGGAAGACCGATCTCGATGAGCCGCTATCCCGACGGAATCAAGGGACCGTCGTTCTACGAGAAGCGCGCACCCGGTCACCAGCCGGACTGGATGGAAACGACACCGGTCGACTCCGACTCCCAGGGCGGTGTCATCGACTTCCTTCTCGCCGACAACCGGGAGGCGTTGATGTGGTTTTCCAACATGGGCTGCATCGAGGTCCACCCGTTTCACTCCCGGAGAGGGACACTCGACAACCCCGATTACGCCATCTTCGACTTCGACCCGGCAGACGGGTCGACCTGGGATCAGGTGGTTGCCGGTGGGCAGCTACTCAAGGTGGCCCTCGGCCAACTCGGATTGGTTGGATATCCCAAGCTCTCCGGCTCGAGGGGTCTGCACGTCTACGTGCCGATCGAGCCCGTTCACTCCTTCTCCCGGGTGCGCCGCTTCGTGGGCGAGGTCGGCAATTATCTGGCCGCGGCCAACCCCGACAACCTGACGATGGAGTGGGACAAGCCCCGGCGCAAGGGCAAAGTGTTCGTCGATCACAACCGGAACGCCTTCGGGCAAACCGTTGCCTCGGTCTACTCGGTGCGACCCCGCTCCGGGGCGCCGGTGTCGGCCCCGTTGACCTGGGGTGAGGTCGCCGAGGTCAGGAACGGGGAGGTGACAATCGCCAATCTCTGGGAGCGTCTTCAGCGTCATGGGGATCTGTTTGCCCCGGTTCTTACCGGCGGTCAGACCCTCGATGCCGCCGAATCGGCGCTCGGGATCGAGGGTGAGGAATCCGGCTGATTCGACGCCGGATCGGCGGTGGTTGGGCTTCCATCCACCGGGGTTGGTAGGTTCCTCTCATGGATCTGTACGCCCGCGTCAACATCCTGGGTGGCCTCTCGGTTCGGCTGCCCCGCGGTCGGCTCGACGATGCGATCGCCCTTGACAACGATCCTGTGGGTCGCGCCAAGCACTGGGGGGCCCAAGGCGTCGACTTCATGCACGTGGTCGACCTGGATGCGGCGGCGTACGGCGACTATCGCAATCGCCACCTCATCGACGAGATGATCACCTCGGCCGGGGTCCCGGTGCAGGTCGCCGGTGGCATCAGATCCGAAGGCGAAGCGCAGCGCCTGATCGAAGTCGGGGCATGGCGCATAGTGATGGGAACCGCCGCCATCGAGAACCAGAACATGGTTTGGGACTTGTGTCGTGACAACCCGGAGAAGATCGCGGTGTCGATCGACGTCCGTCCCGATGAGGAGATAGTCACCAAAGGGTGGACCCAGAACAGTGGGCGATACCTCGAGGAGGTTCTGATCGAGATGTCCTCGGCCGGGGTGGTGGCGTTCTTGATATCCGAAGCGGGCCGTGACGCCCTGGCCGAGCCGCCCAACCTCCAGATCATGGCCGAGTCTCTGGCGACCGTGGAGCAGCCGGTGATAGCAGCCGGTGGCGTGAGAGACCTCGACGACCTGCGTGACCTGGTACGGCTCGAGGCGGCAGGTCGTCGTCTAGATGGTGTGATCGTCGGCCGCGAGGTCACCGCGGGAAGGTTCACCATCGAGGAGGCAAAGCAGGTGTTGGCCGGCGGGGGTCCCGTGCGGGCCCCGGGTGCGATTCTGGCCACCACCGTGCGCGTCGGGGTGAGCTCGCTCCACGACTCGTTGAATTTCTACGAGGGCCGTCTCGGTTTCACTTCGTTGCGCACGCCCAACCGGGGTGTGGTGACCGAAGTGGTCGAGTCGGCTCGTGGTCAACGGCTCGAGCTGGTCGAAGGCGAGGAGCGTCCGTCCGGGGTCACTTTCGTCGTCGATGACCTGGAGAGATGGGGTCAACACCTGGGAAGTCTCGACATCGTGATGACCGCTACGGACAACGCGCTCGAGATCTCCGATCCCGATGGGCTCACACTCCGATTCGAACAGGGCTAAGTCTCAGCCTTTGATCAAGGTCCGGGACTGCTCGCGCAGATACTGACGTAGGTACCACGGCCCTCCACCGCCGGTTCCCGAGGTGCCCGACCCCTTCCAACCACCGAATGGGTTGATGTCGGGCCAGGCGCCGGTGGTGGCTCCGGCGGCGCGATTCACGTAGGTGACGCCGGCCTGGATCCCGTCGAACCAGGTCTGGATCTCGGTCTCGTCACCCGAGAACAGACCCGCGG
>DATKEA010000070.1:0-3934 GCA_035544615.1 Acidimicrobiia bacterium
CCTGGTACTCCCGGACATTCCGTCTGGAACGAATCGCATCCCATGTCTCCATGACACCCATCTTCGCGCATCTATCTCGGCGCGTCAGGCGTGTATGGAACGAAGCTGGTCGAGCCGTCGCATCGCGGGGGAGGCGGTTGCGCCGTGGAGGACGATGGAAAGGACCACCACCAGACTCACCAGCGCCCATAGCTCGTCGGTCGAGGAGAAACCGGCCACATTGAGGGCATGAGCCAGGTAATAGAACGAGCCCACTCCGCGAATCCCGAAAAAGGCGATAGCTCGGCGCTCCAATCGCCCGGCCTCGGTTCCAAGCAGGCCCCACCAACCGGCGATCGGACGAATCACGACGACAATCGCCACCGCGGCGACGATCTCACGCCAACCGAGGGCACGCAGCAGACCAGTGGTGATGGCTCCGCCAAGCAAGATGAGGAGCACGGCAGTCACCAACCGCTCGATCTGATCGACGAACTCGTGCATCGCCTCGTGATAGTCGTGCCGCCGTTCGGCGCGGCGGATCATCAGCGCCGCCACGAAGACGGCGAGGAAGCCGTAGCCGCCAACGAGCTCTGCTCCGGCGAAGGCAATCAACGTGGCGGCGAGGGCGATCATCCCATCCATGGTGCGCGGAAGTGGCGAGCCACGAGCGAAAATGGCAAAGGCGAGCAGCCGACCCACCAACAATCCCGTCACCGTCCCCACCGTGACCTTGAAGAGGACTTCGACGAGGAGAAAATCCGCCCACCAGTTGCCCGGCGAGCTTCCTGTCATTGCCATCAGAATGGCCAGGTTGGCGAAGGGAAAGGCGAGCCCGTCGTTGAGCCCGGCCTCGGAGGTCAATGAGAAACGGACTTCGTCCTCGTCGTCGGAAGAGGGGCCCTCGACCTGGACGTCGGAGGCAAGCACGGGATCGGTGGGGGCGAGAACCGCTCCCAGGAGGACAGCGGCCGCCGGGGCGAGACCGAGCGCGGCCCACCCGAGAAAGGCTATCGCCGCGATGGTGAGTGGCATAGTGATCCCGAGCAGCTGCCAGGTGGAGCGCCAACTCCGCCAGCCGAACGGCCGGGAGATCCCCAGCCCCGCCCCCATCAGGGCGACGATGACCCCGAACTCGGTGAGTCTCTCGGTGACATCACTCCATCGCATCGGGTCTGGCGCCTCGAAACCGAGAGGGAGCGAGAAAAAGATGGCACCACCGACCACGTATATCACCGGATACGAGAGTGGACGGTCGGCCAACACCCGCGGGAGGCCCACGACTCCGAAGGCTGCCAGCCCCAGTACGAGGAGGGCGACGTCGTATTGGTCGAGGAGCTCGATCATGGCGACCGGACGGTACCCAGATCAGCCACTCCCGACCCAGCGTAGGCGGCGGTCAGCCGGCGGGGCCGACCGCGAAGATGGTCCCGTCCCCGCTGGCCAGGAAGGCGGCTCCATCGACGATCACCGGGGAGGCCCGCACGAAACTGCCGGTCTGCCACTGCCACAATTCCTCCCCGGTGTCGGCGTCGACGGCATAGACCCGGCCCGACTCGGTCCCGAAGTACACCGCGTCTTGGGTGACCACCGGAGGGGTGGATATCTTGGCGCCGGCGTTCACCATTCCCGGGCTCCAATGGTGCGCCTCTTCGGGGCTGGACACACCCTCCACTACCTTGGCCCGGTCGATGGCATTAAGCCACTGGCCATTGGGAACATAGATCAGGTTGCCGACGACGGCAGGAGCCACGTCGACAACCGTCTCACTTGTGAACTGCCGCGCCTCGCTGATCGGGACCTCGCACTCCCCCGCCGGGAGCATTCGGATGAGGTTCCCGATGCTGATGTAGGTGATGTCGTCGACGACGATGGGATTGACCGTGATCGAGCCGTCCAGGTCTGACTCGCAATGGAGGTTGCCGCTGGTGTCGATCAGACGCAGCGTCCCTTTCTCTGTCCCGACGTACACCAGCCCGTCGTGGAATGCCAGCCCGGCGGTGATCGAGCCCAGGGGCTCGGCCTCGGCCTCTCCATCGGGACGTGGGTACTTCCATAGCTCGGTACCCGAGGCGAGCTCGAGCGCATGGACCACACCGGCGGTGGTGGCGACGTAGACCACACCATCTTCGACGACCGGAGTCGACTTGATCGGGGCTCCGAGTCGGTTCGACCACTCCTGGCTCTGGCTGACATTGACCGCATCCCGGGCGCGCACCACCCCATCGTCACCCACCACGATCACCAAGTTGGCGTTGCGTCCCTCCCCGAGGCTGGCGACCCCGATTCCTGCCGACGCGTCGATCCGCGCCTCAGTAGGCAGGCTCCACTGCCTTTCTCCCGCCGTCATGTCGATGGCCTGGAAGATCCCGTCGGTACTCCCCACCAGCAGGTTGTTGCCGTAGGCGAGTGGGGTGGCCGCGACCGGATCGGCCGCCGAAAAGACCCAGTAGTACCCGTTGACGTCGCGCGGGCCGGCAACATTTACGAAGCCCGCCCGACTGCTCCCTCCTCGGTCGGGCGAGGTCCCGAAGAGCAACTCCACGGGAAGCTCGACCTGGGTTTGTTCCAAGGTGAGAGGTTCGGGAGCCGTGGTATCCGGGGTGTTCTCGACCACGACCGTGTCCGGGGTGTCCTGGTCGAGCACCTGGGCCACGGCGTAGGAGGTCGCCCCGGCCAGGACGATCACACCGAGGACTGCGGCCACCAGTTGCACCATGCTCCAGCGGCGGCGACGATGACGCACCAGGCCCTTGCTCCGCCGCTGAGCAGGGCTGAGGATCGTGTCCGCCGAGCTCAGCCCGGCGCGCCGAAGAGCCTCCTCGAGGATCTCGACGTTCTCGGCCCCCGTAACGTCCTCCGCCGGCTCGGGAGCCGCCAGCGCGGCTGCGACCTCCGGACGCTCTCTCCAGTCGTCCTCCCACTCCTCGGGGAGGCGTGGAGCCATGGCCTTGATCCCACGGATCGCCGGGGCGGCCCCGGGCTCTTCCCAGAGCCCGCCGGCATGAGCGGCGCGAGCCGCCAGCATCGGGTTCCCGACCTGGGTGGCCAGTGCCATCGCCTCACGCGCCACGTCCTCATCCCCGGTTTGCTCGGCGATGACACAGAGGAGCTCCGCGGCCCAACCGTAGAACTCCGACTGGAGGAACAGATCGGCGAGATCTTCGGCCTCGCGTCTCCGGAACGGCTTTCCGTCGGCCGCATCGACTTCGAGCTCGATGGCATGGCACCGGCTTCGCCAACGCCAGCCATTCGACCCGGGCGGTGTCACCTCGAGGGCGACCCGGATCTCCTCCGCCGCCTCGCGGTGACGCCCCATCGCCAACAGTGCCCGAGCGCGGCTGGACCTGACGACGTTTCTCCAGGCGGGCAGTTGCCGCTCGACCAAATCCCACACCCGATCGGCAGCTTCCATAGCTTCCTCGGGCCGTCCATATAGGAGGCCGCCTTCGGTCAGCGCCAGATCGGCGAGAAACAGCGGAGCCTGCACATCGGCTAACTCGGCCAAACGGCGGGCCTCCTCGACTGCGGCCAAGGCGTCACCGGGCCTACCAGTGCCGAACAGGGCCCGGGCACGCCATGCCTCCTTGTCGGCAAGGCCGGCGAGATCGTGGGAGTCGGTGTGATCGCGGAGATGGGTGAATTCCATCTCGGCCTTCGCCATCTCGCCCCGATCGAACAGGATCCAGGCACGATTCTGACGAGCGAAGAACTGCTGGATTGGAGTGGCGTGCTCATCGATGAGGGCCGTTGCCTTCGACAGGACGGCGTCGGACTCGGCGGCGAACCCGATCCTGTTGAGAGCCAAGGCCCGGAAACTGGCCAGAGATCCGAGCTTGGCCAACTCTCTCTGGCTAACTGCCTCCCACTCCGCCATCGCCAGAATCCGCTCGGCGTCCTGTGGATGTTGTCGATCGTCTGCCACCGCGGCGGCGAATCCGAGGGCATCGATCCG
>DATKEA010000071.1:0-6487 GCA_035544615.1 Acidimicrobiia bacterium
GGATATCCGGGCTCGAGACCGGCCGCCCGGGCGGCCGCCTTCACCCCGGGTATGCCGTGGGCCTCGACATCGGCGCTGAGACTGCTCAGTCTCTTCTGGTCGCGCCGGGCCGCGGCGAGATCGTCCTTGGCGGCGGCCAGGATCCTCAGGACCAGCTCGGGTGCGTAGTTCCCGCTCCCGGTGATCGCTCCGTGGCATCCGACGGCGATGGCGGCGGTGAGTGCCTTCGAGGCGCCCGAGTAGACCACGAACTCGCCGGGAGTGGCGTCGATGATCGACTGGAGACGCACCACGTCTCCACTGGAGTCCTTCATGCCGTGGATGTTCTCGTGACGGGACAGACGGGAGACGAGCTCGAGGGAGAGGCTGTAGGCGGTGACCGGGGGGACCGAGTACAGGTAGACGGGCAGTTTCGAGGTGTCGGCCACCATCCGGTAGAAGTTGAGGATGGCCTCCTCCCGGCCCCTGGCGGTGGTCGTCGGGGTCATGACCAGGATGCTGTCGGCCCCCGCCTCGGTTGCCTCTTCGACCATGGCCAGAGCCTGTCGGACCGACTCGGCGGCGATGCCGCACATGATGTGGGTCTTGCGGCGTCTGATCGTCTTGACCAGCCGGGCGCGCTCTCCCGGCTCCAGGTAGGGCCCCTCCCCGTTGGATCCGCCGACGACGAAGCCCTGCATCCCCCTCTCTGCGAGACTGCGCACGTTGTGGGTGTGGGCCTTGAGGTCGATCTCGCCGCGTCGGGTGAACGGGGTGATGAGGGCAGGCAGATAGTCGGGCGGCACCGTCACCCCGGCAGGTTAGGTCGTCAGTCGATCAGGTTGAACGTACGCTGATTCGCCGAGCCGGGTGGTGGGGTCTTGGCGTTGGGAGGCACGATGTCGGCCTCGAGGACCCAGGCGGTGACCGCCTCGAGGTCCCTGTTCGCTGCACCGGGGGTGCCACAGGTGATCCGGGTATCGGGGGGGGCCGCTATGCAGGCACCACTGTTGGCCACACCCGGGGTGTGCATGATGGCACAGCCGTCCGGGCCTGCGGTGCAGCCATACCAGGTGGTGTCGAGGAACACCGGGCGGTAGTCCTTGATGTGATAGGGGTTCCCGGTGAAGTCGAGCTCCCACAGCTCGGGCACCCACCCGAATCGCGGCGAGGTGGCGAGAAGATCGGTGAAGATCTCGGTGTTGGTGGTCTTCGCCCAGGCGATACAGGTCTCCATCTCGGGTGGTGTGTCCACCCCGCTGCACTGACCGGAGAGGCCGGCTTTCAGATAGTCCCACAACGGGATGTCGTCGACGATGGCTGCGGGCGTGGACCCACCGGCATTGCGGACCTGGTAGCTGTCGGGGCCTGACGGAACCTGGATCTTGCCGGGATAGGGGGCGGGGGCATAGGCAGACCCCCCGTACAGCAAGCCTTGCTCCAGGTTGGAGCCGAGACCGGTCTGAGAGTCGACCATGTTCGGCTGGGCACCGATGTCAGGGCAGTGGACCTTCTCTTCGATACCGCCTCCGACACCGGTGAGATGCTTGCCGAGGGGATGGTCGGTGCCCCGGGCGATGTTGGCGACGAGACGGCCGTTGGTGTCACCAGTGCACTTCTGGGTCCAGCCCTTTTCGAGATTCCCGTAGAGGAAGAAGTCGGCCGAGCCGAAGTTTCCCGTTGTCGGCAAGTCTTCGCATGGCCCGAAGTTCGGGTTTGCCCCTGCCTTCAGACAGTTGTAGTCCGAGGACGCGCCGAGCCCGGGCAGCAGGAAAGGCAGCACGCCACCTGGAGGGTCGAGGCTGGTGCCGGCGATCGCCTCTGCTGTTGTGGCCACGCTGTTGAAGCCGACAGCCTTGCCGATCGAGGTCGGGTTGTCGATGGTGGGGATGCGGACCCACGCCCGCTGGTTGTTGACGTTGAAGGCGATGCAGGCCGAGACCGCGGGGACCGTGGTGTACCCCGCCGGGGGAGTGGCACACCGTGAAGCATCGGTCCAGATGGCCAGAGACGCGTCATCCAAGGTGGCGTTGGCCACGTCGCGCGCCTCGACCGCCCCGTTGCATCGGGAGAGGGAGATACCGGACAAGGCGGAGCACTCCGGGTGACCTGCCGCGGTTGGGGATGCGAACTGGACCGCGGCCAGGGCGCCGACGTCGGCGGCGCTCTGGTTCTGCCTGCGCTCGTTGAACCCCATTCCGGCGGCATCGAGGGCGACCGCGGCGAAGGTGAGCAGAACCACCAGGCTCAGCGCGATGAGCAGGGCGCTGGCCCCGGCGTCCTCGCCCCGCAGTCGAGCGGTCTCGCGCTTCAAGATGGAGAAGAAGTGTTTCATGGACACATCTGGTCGGTGGTGTCGGCCCATCCGGCGGGTTGCTCTACCCGTATCTCGACCTCTGACACGAGCCGCAGACTCGCTGGGATCGCCCAATCCATGAACCCGGTCAGTGTGCTGGGGGGTGAGTCGATCTTGGCGGTGGCCGGGTCGCTCACATCACCTGCGCTCTGCAGGGTCACCAGGGCGCCGGTGGTCACGTCCATGCGGTTGCATATCTCGGCGACGATCTGATCGGTCTGCCCGGAGGTGCGTGTGCTGGGAGCGGGGTTGACCGGACCGACTGGATAGTTCACAGCGATCAGTCGGGCCCCTTCGCGTGCTCCGTGTCGAGCGTCGAGGTTTTGGGAGAAGAGCCAGGCGAACTCGATCATCCCGAAGATGAGAAGCAGGAGGAAGGGGGCGAGTAGGGCGAACTCGACGAGGTTTGCGCCGCGATCTCTTCGATCCCGCATGTACTTACGCACGGCGACCCCCAGAGCCCTGGCGGTCAGCCGAGGTGAAAGACCTGGCACCGTACAACATTGTTCACCCTCCGTGGTCAGCCGGTTAGTAGTCCTGGACTATCAAACTGAGGGGCAGCTGACCTGGCCCCGCATGATTGTCACTCTCAGTGGTCAGTCCATAGGCAATCTGGACTACAGATACTTCGGCAATTCAGCGCCGAAAGTTGAGGGGTTATGTGAGGTCGGCGGGGCCGCTACTTCAGGAGATGCAGCGCTCTCACCGATGCCGTGGCGGGGAAGAACTCCTGGGTGTCCTCATGGAGCATTCCGAGCTCCATCTGGAAGGCAGTGACTGCTCCAACCGAGTCCGACCCCGAGGTGTGGTTGTGCCCACAGTTGACCGTCGGGTTGGCGGCGAGGTCGTTTGGACACGCGGTGCTCCCTCCGATCTCAGCGGGTGAGAAGATGGTGCGACACCGATTGGCGTCGCAGAACTGATAGATGGTCTCGATCCAGACAGGGGAGAAGAAGTCGATCAGGTAAGACCCTGGACCAGATGGGTATAAGGTGAAGATCGGGACTGCGGCGAAACGAGGATGCTCGCTCAGGCTCGCGGAGAAAACCGAACCATTGGCGGGTGTCCACATGTCGAGACATGTCACCATCTCTTGAAACTCATCGACGTCTCCGGTTATCGCAGGGGCCGCCCACGGGCAGCTCGCGTCGTCGAGGTATGCCCAAAGGGGCGTGTTGTCGAGGTTGAAGCCTCGCACTGAGGCAGAGCCGGTCGACCATGCCGAGTTGTACTCGAGCCTTCCGTCGGCGGCGCCGAACGACTGACCGTTGATCGATCCGGAGATACCCGTTATCAAGCCTTCCGTTGCTCCCTGCGTGGGCGACCCGGTTTGGACCTCGAGTTGGTTGATGTCCTCGGACTTGTTGGGGCACACCGCGTGATCGTGGACGACTGGGTCCCCCGCGTTCCACTCCACCATGATGTGGTCCGACCCTTTGGCAACGTTGATGGCGCTGCGAACGTTTGAGGTTCCCAATTCGCAGGTCGATGGATTGTCGAGATCGCTACTAGAGCTCCCATACAAGGCCATGTCCAGATACCCGAAGAACCCGCTTTGCGGTCCGTCGCATGGCGGGACGGTCTGTGGAGCCTGATTGGAAAAGAGACAGACATTCGATCCGGATCCCGCGGTCCACGGGATCACCTGCGCTGAGGCCTGGCTCGTCTGTTCTGCCTCCGCCTCGGTGCGAACCGTAATCTCATCGATTCCCACGATGGCTCCGAAGCTGGTATCCACCGCGTCGGCGGGCAATACCACCCTGGCCTGGCCGAAGTTCTCTGTAAAAGAGACGCAGTCGGTGAGGGACGAGACGATCGCGTACTCCGGTGGTGGTGTATCGGTGCACGCCCCCCAGTCGAGTGTCCGACCAGGAAGATTGGCAGCCACCACGGTCTGGGCCTCTGCCGCACCGGCATCCTCCGGGCTTCCACCGGTCGCGGCCGCAAGCGCCGCCAGCGAAGCGAAATCGACGCCGGATTGCGCCTGGCGCTTCTCCCCGAAGGCGTTACCCCCATCGAGCACCACGGCGGCGACTCCCATGATCACCACCATCACCATTGCGATGAGGATCGCACTGGCACCACGATCTGAGCTGACTTCGGCTCTCATGGAGGACATGGAGCCAAGTCCTGTCCGTCGATGAAGGTGGTGGACTCCTGTTCCACCCGACCCTCCACCATGGAGCTCAGCGTGGGATTCGCGCCCCAGAAGACACTGAACAGCCCGGTCAGCTGTCGCACGTTTGCCGTCACGCTCACGGATATGTCACCGCCCTGGTCGACTTCCGTGTTGAGGAGGATCTCGGTGATATCGGTGGAACTGACCATGTCGTCGACGCAGGCGCGAGACTGGATGTCCGCGAAGGGAGCGTTGACGATGGCCAGCCGCAGTGTCTCACGAGCTTTGTGTCGCACATCGATTTCTTGGGCGAAACCCCAGCCGAATTCCATGATTCCAAGGAGCAGAAGGATCAGCAGCGGTGCGAGCAACGCGAACTCGACGAGGTTCGCGCCTCGATCACCATCATGTTTGAACCAGCCCATCTTTCCCCTGACCCGCCATTTGGGAGTTGCACACCCCGTGCCTTGGATCGGCATCTTACCCACGGTCCGTGATCGATCGGCGGGTACACCGACCTAGGAATGAGTGGTGTCTCCGGAGCCCTGAGGCTCGAAGGTTGATCAGAACGGCGCTCTGATCTCGTGTCCATTGATTCATTTCCCAGCTTTCCCTGACTCGGGTTCACATCCCTGCATGTGAAGCCACACCACAGCCGTGTCAGACGGGTGTGGTTGCCCCACCGACAGTGTTGTCGGTGAGATATGGCGGTCGATGGGTCGTCAGGCCTAAAGGATCAGAAATGATCCCGGTTCCTGGTCCCCAGTCGTTTCCCGGCCTTCACGTTGGAGCGACCGGCACTCGATTCACTTGGTCATGGCTTGCTGATCGTCAGCGAGGCCCCGGAGCTCGACGTGAATGTCACCGAGGCGTTCCGTTTGTGTATACCCCCGAGCTGACAGACGTTGTCAGTGCAGCTCGCCGAGCCGGAGATACTCCACGTGCCGGTCAGGTCGCTGCCACTGGTGTCGGTGACGATGGCGGTCCAGGTGGAACCGTTGTTGACACTGGAGCCGACCAGGCTCTCCCCCCCGCCGCCGTCCGAGCTCACGGTCACGTTCTGACTGTCGGAGTCGGTGGATCCGTCGTCGTCGGTCACAGTGAGTGTCACCGTGTACGTGCCGTCGGCTCCGTAGGTGTGGTCGGGGTGTTGAGCCGTCGATCCGCTTTCGTCTCCGAACCCCCACGACCACGAGACGACCGAGCCGTCACCGTCGCTGCTGGTGTCATTGAATGTGCAGCTCAGGTTGGCGCAAGTGGCTGTGAACGACGCCGTCGGCGGCTGGTTGGCCGGCGGTTCGCCACCATCACCTGGGATCAACGTCGGGGAGAATCCGGTCACATCGAGCAAGGGCTCTTTGATGCCGTCACCGGAGTCGTCGGTCCAGTCGAAGTTGCCGCTGTTGATCACCTGGTCGTACAGGCCGAAGACATCACCGGCGTCGTTCGGGTTGTTCGACGAGGCGAGCAACGCCAGGGCACCGGCGGCGTGTGGTGACGCCATCGATGTTCCCGAGATGGTCCCGTACGAGCCCTCCTCGATGGGGAAGGTGGACAGGATGCAGACACCGGGCGCGGCGATCTGGACCGCATCACCCCAGTTGGAGAAGTCGGCCAGGGTGTCGTCCTGGTCGGTGCGGCAGGTCGGCGACCCGTTCCCACCCGGCGCACCGTCGAAGTCGGCGAGCGCGGAGACGGTGAGGACGTTGTCGAAAGCCGCCGGGCTGTAGTTGTTGGCGTCGTCATCGGAGTTGCCCGCGGCCACGGCGAACGCCACTCCGGCGTTGACAGCTCCTTGGATCGCCTCGTACTCGGCCTGACTGAACCCCGCTCCCCCCAGACTCATGTTGGCCACCTCGATGGTGTCGGCGTTGGCCGCCACCCAGTCGATCCCGGCGACGACCTCCGAGGCCCATCCCGATCCTCTGGAGTCGAGCACCTTGACCGCCCAAATGCGCGCACCGGGCGCTACACCGACCACACCGTCGTCGTTGTCGATGGCGGCAATCGTTCCGGCCACATGGGTGCCGTGG
>DATKEA010000072.1:0-30898 GCA_035544615.1 Acidimicrobiia bacterium
CGGGGAGGTGTGATCCGGGACATGGTCACCATCTGGATCCTCCCTCCCGCCAAGCACCCAGAAGGCGAGGACGGACAGCGAGCCCGCGCCCAGGGCAACTCCTAACCACAGCCATCGCCGAGTCTCCGGGCTTCGCTCGTCCCCGGTGTCGGTTGTCGATGTCGGCTGCTCCCCGAAACTCGTGTCGACACCCATTTCGCTCAACCTCACCGGGTTCGACACAGCTCCGAGGGGTCCCACGGCTTCGAAGACCACCTGATAGTCAGCCAGCTTCAACTCTGTGGTCACTCCATAGGAGGCGCCGTCACGCGGCAGCAACGGGATGACGACCGTCTCCTCACCGGGTATCGAGAAGTGAGCCACCACCGAATCAGCCGAGGTCTCGATCTCGACATGCAGATCAACGACCATGGATTGATCGGTCGTGGAGACGACAGTTGCTGCTGCGGTGCCGAATCCCGCGCCCAGTTCTACCGCGAGAAGGATCGTTGCGGCGCCCCGAATCATCGTTACCAACTCTACCGGTCCTAGCATCGCACGCCGTGCGATCCGTCTCCGAGGCAGGGAGCAATGTCATCCGATTCAGTAGACGAGACATTGGCGAGCCTGAATGCTGACGACACCGCCCTTCAGCCGGCTCCTGGTCTGCTCATCCGGCGACCAGGCGTCCTCTTCTCCGTGATCGGTGCGGCGACGATCCTGTCCCTGGTCGCAGCGATGACGCCCCTATTCCTCTCCTCGGCGTCTAGCGCCGCCTTGCTCAGAGAGCTGGAAGGCCGCTGTCCGGCTTCATTCGCCGGAACCAGGACCCTCTTTGGGACCCTGGAGGGACAGCACCCGGAGTCAATGACGGAACTCATCGAGGAGAACCGGGAGAACGTCTCCACCTGGTCTGGCGTCTCGTCTCCGAGGTCGCCGGAGGCGGGACCGCGGTGGTCGCAGCCACCCACGACCCCGATGCCTTCGGCAACGCAGATCGGATCTGGACCTCAACGAAGGACGTCTGCTCCCAGGTGCCCGACCCTGATCACGGCCAGGAGGGTGTCCCCAGCCCCGGGTTCCACTCACCCCGCTGGACCAAGACTTCCTTCAGCAGGTCGGGCCGGTCGGTGATCAGGCCATCGACCCCCATGTCGAGGAGCTCGACCATTTCGGTCTGGGTGTTGACGGTCCACACATGAACCTGAAGACCGCGGTCGTGCGCAGCCTCGATGAGACGTCGGTCGACGACCTTGACTCCCCTCGTGGTCCGGGGAAGCTGAAGGGCTCGGGCCTCGCCGGAAACACCACGTCTCAACCGCGATGCGAGTAGCCACGAGCGGCTGGCGGTGGCGCCGGTAGAGGTCGCAACGCGATTGCCCGACGCGGCCCGGAACATCGCCAGGCGCGCATCCGAGAAAGAGCCGACGATCAGGCGATCCCGAAGATCGAGCCGGTCGATGAGGGCGGTCAAGGGATGCGCAAGATCGTCGGTCTTCAGGTCGACCACCAATGAGGCCTCCGGAAAGGTGAGGACGACTTCTTCGAGTGTTGGAACCTTCACCCCGCGTCCGCGAAAGGGGAATCCCAAGGCCCCACCGTGCCGAAACCCCGCATCGAGAGAGGAAAGGGTCTGATAGTCGAACCCGGACACCGGGCCGGTAGCGTCGGTGGTCCGGTCCACGGTGTCATCGTGAATGCACACCAGGATTCCATCGGCACTGATGCGCAGATCGGTCTCGAGATGGCGATACCCGAGCGCAACGGCTTGGGAGAAGGCCTCCATGGTGTTCTCGGGCCACAAGATTCGACTACCCCGGTGGGCGATGGCAACGGGAGGCCGCCATTGGACAAGGCTCATGTAGGTCGAAAGTAATGGGCCCCGTCTGATGACGGGGCCCATCGAATCCCGATATAGGGCTGGTTATTCGGCGACGCGGTCCTTGAGGCCCTTGGAAGCGGAGAAGTGGGCGTACTTCTTGGCTGCGATCGTGATTGTCTCCCCGGTTGCCGGGTTGCGACCCTGACGTGCAGAGCGGTGCTTGGTGGAGAAGTTCCCAAACCCGGTGATGTTGACTTTGTTGCCGGCATCGAGCTCCACGGCGATGATTCCCTCGCCATCCTTGGTGGAGAAAAGGATGTCGATGATCTCCGTGGCCTTGGCCTTGGAGATGTCCGCCTTGCTGGCGAGCTTGTCCGCCATCTCGGACTTATTCACGGCCCCTCCTTGTGGGTCGACGATTAGCCACGTCACAAATGCGACGACGCCTAATAACGATAGGCGAAAATGCCGCAACTCCCCGTCTTTCCGAGCTGGTTAGCCTCGGGCGCCAAAGGAGGAAGATGAGCGTCGAGTACGTCCTCGATGGTGAAGTGGCTCTGATCACTCTCAATAGGCCCGACACCTACAACGCCATCGAGGCTTCACTGAGCAACGAACTGCAGGAGGCCCTGGGTCGCGCCGGGAGCGAGAGCAGGGCCGCGATCCTCACCGGCGCCGGCAAAGCCTTCTGTTCGGGAGCCGATCTCAATCACCTTCTCGCCGACTACCAGGCCGGTGAGGGGCCGGACCTGGGCGGATTGCTCGAGGACGTATTCCATCCTGCGCTACAGGCACTGCTCGATTGTCGGGTCCCCGTGGTCGGCGCTATCAACGGTGTGGCCGCGGGTGCCGGTCTGGGCCTGGCATTCGCATGCGATCTCCGGATCATGTCCGAGGACGCCTTTCTCACCTCGGCTTTCACCGCCATCGGGCTCGTGCCGGATTCCGGTACTACCTGGTGGTTGCCTCACAGCCTCGGCGTCTCGCGCGCCCTGGAGATCGCACTCACCAACCGGCGCGTCGGCGCCCGGGAAAGTCTCGACCTGGGTCTGTGCCTGGATGTGGTTCCGGCCCGGTCGCTGCTCGAGCGCGCCTCCGAAGTGGCCGCCGACCTGGCCGACCTCGTGCCCGATTCCCTGATCACCACCCGACGACTGATCAGGGAAGCGTCGGGCTCGTCATTGGATCGGGCGATGCAGGCAGAGCAGCGGGAACAGGGTCGTCTCGGCAAGACTCCCGACCATCGTGAGGGGGTGATGGCCTTCACGGAGAAGCGTAAACCCGACTTTCGCTCTCCGTGACTACAGGGATTGGCTCGTCCCCGAAGACGCCCCCCTCCCGGCTCCGCCGGACTCCCCCCAGACCCCCCTCCCCCCTTCGGGGTACTCCCCCCAACGCTCACTTCGTTCGCTGGGGGGAGAAACGGCTCACTTCGTTCGCTGGGGGGAAGACGCCCCCCTCCCGGACGGAGAACCGGCCGGCGCCACCAGCCTGATCCAATCGGCGAACGAGGACACCAACCTCTCCAGCCGGTGCGACGTCTGCTCGTCGACCAGCTGGCCATCGTCATCGAGGATGGCCTCGACGTGGGGCACGAACAGGGTCGGATCCGACATCACGGCGGCCTGCACCGAAAGCAGCATCTGCCGGAGCAGGGTCTGTGCGATCCGTGTCCCCCATGGCCCGGTCGAGGCTCCGATCACGGCGACGGGAAGACCGGACAGCACTTCCTCGCGGGACAGCCAGTCGATCATGTTCTTGACGACGCCCGGCACTGACTGATTGTACTCGGGAGTGACAATGAGCAGGCCATCCGCTCGGGCCAGCGCCCGACGTAGAGAGGTAACACCCTGGGGTGGGTCGGTCTCGAGGTCCTCGTTGAAGACCGGGACCGTCTCCAACCCGTCGTAGACCTCGACGGTTACCGACTCCGGGGCGAGTCGCGCCGCGGCACGGAGCAGGGCCCGGTTGTGCGAGTCACGCCTGAGGCTCCCAGCGATCCCGAGGATGCGCACGGAGCTGTTTTCGTCGAGGCCGGATTCCACCATCAGACGCCCGTCCCGGACGATCCCAATGCCTCGGTGAAGAACCGGGCGATGGCATCGGCGGCCGGCTCGATCAGGGCAGGGTCGTCGTAGAAGTCGATCTGCCCCTGGGACTCCACCCACATTTCCAACTTGGGCACGGTGAGTCTGGCAAAGAACTCGTGGGCGAGATCGGGCGCGAGGGCGTTCTCGGAGTGCACGATCAGAGTTGGCACCTGGATCTGCTCCGCCGCCCTCAAGGCATCGAAGGGGAGGGTGTAGGCATGGGACTGGACGGCGAACCCGTTCCTGTAGTTGGGCACGGCCCCGCGAGGAGTGCCGTAGAACTCGTACGCTTCGAGCAGGGGCATCGCCACGTCCCCGCCCTCGGCTGCGACTGCCGGGATGGTCTCCGCCTCGCCGGTTGCGTCGAACCTCTTCTCCGCCGCCACCGCCCGTTGCATCATCGAGTCGTAAGAGTCGCCGAACCAGCTGCGGGTCTGGGCCGCAGCTGTGTACACGCCGGCAACACCGGCGAAGGCGGTCACCGCAGGCTCCTCGGCGACCGCTCGGGCCATGTATCCCCCTCCGGCGCAGATCCCGACGGCGACGAGCGGCAGGTCGCGCGTTCGTGCGTCGGCAGCCAGCGCCGCCCCGGCGGCGCGGATGTCTTCGACCTTGGCCGTCGGGTTCTCGAACTGGCGCGGGCGCCCCCCGCTTTGCCCGTAATAGCGATGGTCGAAGGCAATAGCCGCAAAGCCGCGCTCGCCCAGGGCTCGGGCGTAGGCGCCGGCCGCCTGTTCCTTGACCGAGGTGAGGGGCCCGGTGGTGACGGCGGCGGCCTTGGGGCGGCCTTCGGGGAGGTTGATGACCCCGACAATCGACTCCCCGTGGCTCTCGAACTCGAATCTCTCCTGTCTCATCCTGTTTCTCCTTTACTCGTCTTGTCGTCTTGGCTCAGCATTCGACAGGTACCTCCCACCGGGCCGAGGCCTTCCTCACCGACGACGTCGGTTCCCCGCTTCGTCCGATCTCCTCTTCCAAGGAGAGTCGCTGGATGAAGTACTGCGACAGGGGCCCGATCGAAGCGGCATAGAGGAGTGTTCCCAGCCCCACCTGGCCACCGAGGGCCCATCCGGCCGCCAGCACCACGACCTCGATCGCGGTGCGAACGAAGCGAATCGATCGGTGGGTGTGGGCGGCGAGACCGGTCATCAGCCCGTCGCGGGGGCCGGGACCCAGACCGGCGCCGATATAGAGACCGGTGGCGATGCCGTTGGCGACGATCCCGAGACCGAGGACGAAGATCTGCGCCGCCATACCCCGAACCGGCGCCAGGATTGCAAGAGCCGCGTCGGCGACCAGCCCGACGACCAGGGCATTGGCCAGCGTCCCCGCGCCGGGACGTTGCCGCATGGGGATCCAGAGGATCAGGACCAGGACGCTGACGGCAGTGACCACCCACCCGAATGCGATGCCCGTGGCTTCGGCCAGCCCCTGGTGGAGGACATCCCATGAGTCGACGCCGAGACCTGCCCTGAGCATGAGGGCGATGCTGATTCCATACAAGACGAGACCGCCACCGAGACGAGCCAGACGGCGCAAGTTCGGTGAAGTGTTGGATACATTGCTCATTTCGCTCCTTTACTTGACACATCATATAAGCCGTTACATGACACATCAACTTCGTTTGGTAGGTTGCTATTCCCATGACTGCAAAATGGCTCGATGAGACCGAGGAACGGGCGTGGCGGGCTTACCGACGTATGTTCACGTTGCTCGAATCGACCCTGGCCGGTGAATTGGCCGAGCACACCGGTCTATCGATGGCTGACTACACCGTGCTCTCGAACCTGGTCGAGGTCGAGGGTCGACGCTGGCGTTTGACCGCGCTGGCCGAGCACATCCGGTGGTCACAAAGTCGGCTCTCCCACCAGATCACTCGCATGGAGGAACGCGGGCTGGTCGTCAGAGAACGAGCGGAAGGAGACGCCCGCGGTGCCTGGGTTGTGTTGACCAAAGCAGGCTTGAGGGCCATCGCCGAGGCGACGCCGACCCACCTATCCGGGGTACGGAGGCACATGATCGATCTCCTGACCCGAGACCAGCTGAGGGAGCTGGGTGACATCGGAGAGATCGTGGTCGAACACCTCACCGAGGACAGACCCGGACCAGGGTCGACTATGGCTTGACCAGGTAGACCTCGACTGACAGCTTGCCCGCCTCGCCATGCCCGAAGGCGACGCCAATCTCATTGTTCAGCCAGGCCAGATCTTCGTTCCCGGTCTGGAACGTCAGGAGCTCCCTGGGATCCGCCGACCGATCCGGGTTGGCGATGGAAACCCCCAGCCCCAGATATGCAACGGTGTCCCTCTTGTCGCCGATCGAGGCGTGGATGTCGAGATCCATGTTGCCGTCGCTCCGCACCGTGACGTAGTCGATCCCCTTGACCGCACGTTCCCCCTCCCAGTGGGGCCCGGTGGCCGTCCCCTCGAACGGGAAGTCGATGCGCATCCCGGCCGGAGTGTCGCCGATGACCCGCATTCCCATCTCGGCAGTGATGCTGCAGAACTTCTCCAGTGATGGCATGAACGGTCTCCTGAGATCCGGGTGGTGGAAAAACCTAGTGGTCTGTCGCGCAAAATAGTGTGCGCGTGTCTCCGAGCCATCGGCTTCATCTGGCAAGGAGAAGCGCGCAGTCGCAGCCGGGGAGCTGCGGCGAGCACTTCGACGCAGCCAGTGGAGGCGAGGGCCGGAGAGACGCCACAAGTATTTGCGCGACGGGCCACCTAGTTCCCCCAGTGGCCCGTCGCTCAATTGCTTGTGTCGCTATTCGGGTGACTGCCCACTCCTCGATTGCCGGAGCAGTTCCCCCACTTCCGTGTCCGAGGTTTGGGAGAAATCGCGGTACCAGGCGCCGACCGCGATGAATCGCTTTGGCTGGTGGAGCACGATGACCCGGTCCGCTGCTTCTTCCATGGCGGGCATGACTTCGGGAGGTGCCACCGGCGCCGCGAGCCAGACTTCTGAAGCCCCCCTCACCCTGCTCACCTCTATGGCCGCCAGGGCAGTCGATCCGGTGGCGAGACCGTCGTCCACCACGATCACGGTCCGACCGCCTGGGTCGAGGGCTGGCGTTCCCGCCCGGTATCGATCGAGCCGCCGGCTCAACTCGGCCTTCTCCGTTTGAGCCGCGGCCGCGAATGAGGCGTCATCGAGCCCGACGGAGTTGATTATCCCCTGGTTTCTGATCACCACGTCACCCTCGGCCACCGCTCCCATGGCCAGCTCGGGATGGAACGGAACTCCCACCTTGCGCACAACGAGGACATCCAGATCACACCCGAGGGTCCGGGCGACCTCGAACCCGACGGGGACACCACCGCGGGGAAGTGCAGCCACCATCGGGTTGAGGGAGCCCTGCGCGGCGACTGCCCGCCCCAGCATCACCCCGGCGGCGCGTCGATCGGGAAACTGCACAGCTCAGGCGTAATTGTCGACGTAGCGCCTCAGCCATGGCGTCACCTGTGTCAGGTAGTCCTCGGCCTCTCCCATGGGCAGGGTGCGCGCGGCGTAGTTCATCAACAGAACCTGACGGGCGGCATGCAGCCCATCCAGCTGCTCGTCGCTATGAATGGGCCATGGTGCTATCTCCTCGAACCCTTGCCGGAAGGCGGTGCGTATCTCATCCTTCCTCGGGGTGGTCCGAGAGGAGTAGAGACAGACCGACACGTCCTGGGCCGGAGTTGCGATCATCACGTCCTCGAAGTCAAAGGCGTGGAGACGGGACCGGGACAGATGCACGTTCCACTCGTGGAGATCCCCGTGGACGACATGGGCGAGACCGGTTGCCCATTCCTCCTTGATCACCTTCTCTGCGATCTCAGTGGCCTGATGCATCGTCTTGCGCCGGTACGAGTCGAAGAGGTGATCGAACCTCGAGTCGTGGATGATCACCGGATCGTGGGCCTCGTCGTAATAGAACACCCGGTCCCAGCGACGCATGCCATCGGGGTTGGGCGGCTGCCACTCTCGCCCGTGTTGTTGAAGGGCGGCGCTCATTCGCCCCAGCAACCGGTAGCCGAAGGAGCCGGCCCCGTCCGCCAAAGGTGCCCCTGGGACCCAGGAGAAGAGGACGCAGGGCCGGGGCTTACCCGACTCGGGATCGGTGCCATCGACGATGAGTTTGCCGTAAGCGGTGGCGATGGGCGCGACCACTTCGAGCTCGGTCTCCCGATTGAGAGCAGATAGCCAGGCGACTTCGTACTCGATGTTCGACCTGGAGTTGGATTGCGGGCTGCCCACCCGCAACACGTATTGGTAGCCCTCTCCCGTCACCACTCGATACATCACGTTCGAGTGTGTCGCCAGATGCGTCACTTCCCTGACGCGAAACGCATACCTCTCGAGCACGCTTTGCGCCAACGGCAACAAACGTGCCGCCTCGTGACCGATGCGATGAAGATCCATTCGAGGTCAGAGCCTTCCACAATGTCGAAAGGGGGGCCAGCCCCGCCCAGGGAGCATTGTGGTCGTTTCGCGGGTCAGGCTCTAGTTGCTTCTCGTGACTCGACCGTCGGCTCGTCTCCTCGCTTCTGGTGATAGCGATCCCAAAGGGTCAGCATCGAGGGCAGAACAATCACCGCTGCGATGAGGGCGAGCCCGATCGCGTACACGGTCACCTGACCCATCTGCCGGAAGGGCACCAGGCTCGAGGTGATCAGCACGCCAAAGCCGGCCATCGTGGTGAAGCCGGACCCGGCCAACGCCCCACCGGTGTGGCGCATGGTCGACCTCATCGCCACGTTTGCCTCGTGATACTGACGTCGATCGCCCAGGAAACGACGAGCGATGTGAATGGTGAACGGAACGCCGATCCCGATGGCGAGAGCGGCCAACGTGGCCGTCACCGGACCAAAAGGTATCCCGGTGGCAAACATCAGCCCGTACGTCCAGAGAACCACGAGGCCGACAGGGGCGATGGTGATGACCCCCAGGAACCAGCGGCGACTCTCGACCGCGAAGCTGATCACGAGGACCAGTGCGGCCACTGCGATCGTTATGAAGAGCGATGCGCTCTGAGACTGGGTGAGAGATGTGACCACTACATCTCCGATGATGTTCTGGGATACGGCAATGGCTGAGGCGCCGGAGTCCCGAATCGGCTGAAAGGCTTCGTCGAGGCCGGCTCTCAGCTCACCGACGGTCTCGCCGGCGGTGGTGGTGATGTTCCACAACACCGCGTCGAGGCTGCCGTCTTCGATGTGAACCACACCGGCGGCCTGTTCGGGAACTGCTTCCAGCAAAGCCCGATACAGGGCGGTCACGTCGGCCGACTCGGCCACCTTGAGATCCGGCCCTACCTCGGCTTCCTGAGCTGCGGCGAGCAGGTTTGGCGGTGTGGCCTCAGGGCCGGCAGAGAGCAGCTGGCCGAGGAGGGCGATCGGCGACGCTGCGTTGGCAAAGGCGCCCTGGGCGGTGTCGATGGTGTCAACCTCGGGAATGTCGACAAGTTCGGCGTTGGAGTCGACGAGAGCATTGTGAAGGGCGCCATCGATCGTCCCGCCTTCTGAGGCTTCAACCAGGACCTGGGTGGTCTCCCCCAGCCCTCCCCCAAAGTCGGCCTCGAGGACCTCGAGGGTCAGGACATACGGTGAGTCGGCAGGGAGGAAGTCGGTGAAGGAGAACCGGGTCTCCAGTTGGGTGAATCCGTAGTAGCCGAGGCCCCCGAGGAGCAGGGCCAGAACCAGTGTGGGCACGGCGAAGTGCTCGGCAAGCACAGCCAGCTTCTCCATTACTCGCGGCAGGAGACGATCTCCGTGGCCCTGAAGAGTGGCCACCGGCAGGTTGCCTCTCCGCTCGGCCCGCCGATCGGCCACGATTCGAACCGCAGGGAGAAACACCAGCATGAGGAGGAAGGCGGCGATGATGCCGACTGCGGAGAGGATCCCGAAGTCCTTCAAGGCCGGCACCGGGTTGAAGACATTGGTCAGGAAACCAATGGTGGTCGTCATCGTGGCCAGGACCAGAGCGATGCCAACCGTGTGGACCGCGCCGGTCATGGCACCCTCAACCGTGAGACCGCCACCCACCTCCTCCCGATAACGGGAGTTGAGATGGATGCCATAGTCGACTCCGAGGCCGATCAGGAGAATGGGGACGATCTGGGTGGGGGCAGAGAAGGCGTCGATGACCCCTATCCCTTCTAGCAACACACCAATGCCCTGCATCCAGATGATGGCCATCACGATGGTCAGCAGGGTCAACAGCGTGTCGGCGACAGTCCGGCGGATCGAGCCGAACCAACTGCCCTCCCGGGGCTTTATCCAGTAGACGAAGAGGAGGATCACCAGGATCACCGCAAAGGCCAGACCGAACAGCTGCCCTACCTCTTGGGTGAAGTCGTCGGTGCCGGTCACGAGCAACGAGAACGAGAACGGGAGGATCTCGAGCTCGGAGTCGATACCAGCGAGATCCTCGGCCATCGCTGACTCGGCCTCGACCTGGGCGTTGAACGACTCTTCGGTGTCACCATCGGGCGCATTGATGAAGACCAGGACCATGCCGGCCTCCGCGGTCGCCGCCTGCCGATCGAGGTCCTGGGAGACGAGCCGGGTGAGGAAGGAGACCTGCTCCGGTGGGGGAGCAGACTCCCCCTCGCTGCTGATCGACCCGAGATAGAGCTCCTTCACCTGCTCGTCTGTGAGCTGCTCTGGTGGGATGCCCTGTGCTGCCGCCGCCTGCTCGACGCCGCTCAGGTAGTGGAAGATCCCGGGGCGATCTTGTCTGTCGGCGATGAGCCCGCCGACTTCCGAGGCCCGGATCGTCTCCACGGCGGCCATGGCCACCCTCAAGCCCTGGGCGGTGATCACGTCCCCGCCCTGGGCGCGAAGAACCACCTGGGTCGCGGTCTCGGCGGTGGCGTCACCGAACAACTCGGAGATCCGCTCGCTGGCGTCGATCTCGGGTGCCTCGGGAGCGAAGCCCTCGTTGCCGGTCGCGATTTCCATCTGGCCGGATAGGAACCCGAAGAAGCCGGTTAGAACCAGGGCGACGATGATGGCGGCCCACGGAGCGCGACGGGCAATGGTCGCAAGAGCAGAGACGATTGACTTCACGATTTCTCCTGGGCGAGCCGACGGGATTTACAGCGTATGCTGGCCCGCCGGGGCCCCCAAACCCAAATCGGCGTCAACGCACCGACAGTACCTCGTCGAGAGCCCCGAGGAACCGCTGATTTTCCTGCTCGTTCCCGATCGTGACTCGGAGCCAACCGCCCGACATCGGCCGCGCGATCACTCCCTGGTCGGCTAGCCGGGCACACGATTCCGTGGCAGGAAAGCCAAGCTCGAGATAGACGAAATTGGTATGGCTTTGAGTGTGCGCCAGCGCCCTCTCGGCAAGAGCTCCGAGCACATGATGGCGGGCAGCTGAATTCGAACGCACTCTTCGATCTAACTCGGCCCGGTCGCCGAGCGAGGCCACCGCAGCGGCTTGGCCGACTTCGGTGACTCCGAACGGCGCCTGGGCCTTCCGCATCTCCGTGATCGTCTCCGGGGCGGCAACTGCATAACCCACGCGATGGGAGGCAAGCGCGAAGACCTTGGAGAATGTCCTAAGGACCACAGTGTTCGAGCGTCGGACTGCGTGCCCGATCGCCGTCGCGTACGAGTCGTCGGTCACGTAGTCGTGGTAGGCCTCGTCGATGACGACGAGGACCGACTCGGGCACCGATTCAACGAACCGGTCCAGTGCGTCGGAGCTGACGATGGTGCCGGTCGGATTGTTGGGATTGCACAGATAGACGACGGTGGTGTCGGGGCGGATGGCCTCTGCCATGGCGTCCAGGTCGTGGACATGAGCGGCAAGAGGAACCTCGACCGGCTCACTCATGGCCCATCGGGAGACGATCCGATACATGACAAAGGAAGGCCAGGCATACACAGAGCTGGTCCCCGGCCCTCCGACGGCCAACGCTATGTCCCGCAACAACGAGACGCTCCCGTTCCCGAACCAGAGATTTTCTATCGGGACTTGGAGGAAGGTGGAAAGGACCGATGCCAATTCTCGGCTGTCGTTGTCCGGGTACCGGTTGGAGCCGGCCAGGACACGCGCCGCCGCCTCGACCACACCGGGAAAGGGCCCATCGGGGCTCTCGTTGGAGGCGAGCTTGACGATCTCGTCGGGAGACATACCTATCTCGGCCGCAACCTCCTCGATCGACCGCCCGGGGACATATGGGCTCATTGCTGCAAGGTCCGACCGAAACCGGGGCATGGACAAAACTATGCCACACTTCGATTCGAAGGTTTTGGGAGGCGGCAGGGCCGGTCAGATCCGTAGGGTTGGGTCGATCACCGGGTGTGACCTCTCCTCACGTCCAAGGAGATTTGGTGACAGCACGAAGGACAGGTCTCGGCCGGGGATTGGAGGCGCTGATCCCGAGCGAGAATGAATTCAATTCGAAGAAGAAGTCGCTCCAGGTAATCGATCGGAAGGGTCGTCTGGTCGGCGACGACCCAGGGCTCGACCCCGAGCTCTATCAACAGATGTACCGCAATATGGTGCTGTCGCGCGAGCTCGATCGACGCATGCTCGCTCTCCAACGTCAGGGGCGCATTGGCACCTATGCCATGCTCGAGGGCCAGGAGGCGGTTCAGATCGGCTCGGCCCTCGCCCTCGATGTCGACGACTTTGTCTTCCCCTCGTATCGCGAGCACGGAGTCCAGGTGACCCGGGGGCTTCCGATCGAGGTGCTCCTCGCCTATTGGAAGGGTTTGCCCAACGCCCGTTGGGACATCGAGAAATACCGCACCGGGATCGTGGCGGTTCCCATCGCCACCCAGTTGCCTCATGCCGTGGGTTATTCCTACATGACAAAGCTGAGGGGTGAGAGCACGGTGACCGCGGTCTACTTCGGCGACGGCGCCACCTCCGAGGCCGACTTTCACTCGGGAATGAACTTCGCCGGTGTCTGGAAGACGCCAACCGTCTTCATTTGCGCCAACAACCTCTATGCCATCTCCGTTCCCTACCAGAAGCAGACGGCAGCCGAGACCATCGCCCAAAAGGCGCAGGCTTACGGATTCGAGGGCTTGAGGGTCGACGGTATGGACCCCATCGCCGTGTATCTCGCCACGAGACTGGCTGTGGACCGAGCACGCGAGGGCAGAGGACCGACGCTCATCGAGGCCATGACCTACCGCTACGGCCCCCACGCCACCGCTGACGACCCGACGCTCTACCGAACTCGCGCCGAGGAGGACAGCTGGCGCAAGCGTGACCCGATCGAGAGACTCCGTCGCTTTCTCGAGAGCCGGGGAGAGTGGGATGCCGAGGTGGGGGAGAAGGTGGCGATGGAGACATCGGATCGGGTGGCTGCGGCGATCACCGAGATCGAGGCTCTCCCGGTGCCGGGCCGGGACGATGTGATCCGACACGGATTCAACCGGATCCCGACCCACGTGATCGACCAACTACACGCGATGCAGAAGTCGCACGGGGAAGAGCCAACCCGATTCGACGCCGATGAGACATGGCTCGTCGGCCGGGACGCGGTTCCCGCCGGGCCGACCCAGTCGATGACGATGGCCGAGGCGTTGAACGCTGCGCTGAACGAGGCTATGGGACGAGATCCCGGTGTGGTCGTGCTGGGGGAGGATGTCGGCCTCACTGGCGGAGTCTTCCGTGTGACCGAGGGCCTCCAGGCCACATACGGCGAGGACCGCGTTATCGACACCCCGCTCAATGAGTCAGGCATCGTCGGCACCTCGATCGGCATGGCTCTGGCCGGGGCGAGACCGGTGGCCGAGATCCAGTTCGACGGATTCGTCTATCCCGCTTTCGATCAGATCGTCAGCCATCTGGGTCGCTTCCGTTTCCGAACCCGAGGCACTTCGAGTGTGCCGGTGGTGGTCCGATTCCCCAATGGAGCCGGGATCGGCGCCCACGAGCACCACTGCGATTCTCCCGAGGCATACTTCGTCCACGCTCCGGGCTTGGTCGTTGTCTGCCCGTCGACACCGATCGAGGCCAAAGGGCTTCTCGCCTCAGCCTTGACCGGTGACGACCCGGTCATCTTCCTCGAGCCCAAGGTCCTCTACCGGGCGGGTCGCGAAGACGTCCCGATCGAGCACTACACCCTGCCCATCGGGCGAGCGCGGGTGAGACGGGAGGGCAATGATCTCACCCTGGTCACCTACGGTGGACTGGTTCCTGTCGCCCTCGAGGCCGCCGACCGAGCCGATGCTTCGGTCGAGGTCATCGATCTGCGCACTTTGTTCCCTTGGGACCGGGAAACGGTGCTCGACTCGGTGGCGAAGACGGGCAGGCTCCTGCTCGTCCAGGAACCTCAGGGCTCGGCCGGCGTGGCCGCCGAGGTGGCCGCAGTCGTTGCCGAGAAGGCGATGTACCACCTCCAGGGGCCGATCGTCCGCGTGACCGGCTTCGACGTCCCGTGGCCCCAATTCGCCATCGAGAAGCACGCCCTCATCGACGTCGACCGTATCACCTCAGGCATCGAGGAGACTCTGGGCGCTTGAAACGGCGGCCAACGGTTGCGGTGTTCGGGTCGTCCTCGACCGAGCCGGCCACGACCGAGTGGTTGGATGCCTTACGGGCCGGCGAACGGCTGGCACGCGCCGGGTTCGACGTCATCACCGGCGGTTACGGGGGGATCATGGAGGCTGCGTCCCAGGGCGCGGCCGAAGCGGGCGGTCACGTGATGGGAGTCATTGCCCCAGCGCTCTTCCGCAATCGATCGGGAGCCAACCCCTACGTGCACGAGGTGATCGAAGCTTCGAGCCTGGCCGACCGGATCGACCGGATGATGCAACGCTCGACCGCGACTCTTGCGCTGCCGGGATCGATCGGGACCGCTGCCGAGCTGCTCATCTCCTGGAACATCAACCACATCGTGCGTCGGGCTGGAGGAACACCATTCCCTGCTGTTGCGGTGGGGCCCAAGTGGAGGATCGTCGGTCAGGCGCTCATCGAGGAGGTGGGGGCGATCGAAGCCGACATCTTCTGGGCTGACACCGTAGACGACGGCATCGAGTGGATCATGGCGAGCAGGAGCCCGGCCCCCAAGGACAGTCATTCGGAGTGACGATGTCGCTCCAGGCATGAAATGACATGGGTGCTCCACGCCCTAAGCTCCCCGACGTGACACGACTCATCCGAGCCGCCGGAGGTGTCGTCTTTCGCAACACGGCGAAGGGCAACCTCCGGGTCCTAGTCGCCCATCGCCCTCGATACGACGACTGGTCACTTCCCAAGGGCAAAGCGGACACCGGGGAGACTCCCGAAGAGACAGCGGTCAGGGAGGTCCTCGAGGAGACCGGATACCACTGCCGGATAGTCGCCCCGCTTGGAGCAACCAGGTATCGCGTTTCGGGAGGCGTCAAGGAAGTCAGCTGGTATGCGATGAAGCCGCTCCCCGACAGCCCTGGATTCAAGAGGAACAGCGAGACCGACGCCATCAAATGGCTTTCCCGACGCAAGGCGGTTGCCCTGCTCGACTACGACCACGAGCAGAACCTGGTCCAGGAGACAGATCTCAAGAAACTGGCACAAACCGGGACCCTGCGTCTGTTGCGCCACACCACGGCCGGTGACCGGTCGAAATGGAAAGGGTCTGACCTCCGGCGGCCACTCACCGGAAAAGGCCGACGGCAGGCCGAAACCATCGCCCGGTCACTGGAGCATGCCGGGATCGAGAGGATCGTCAGCAGTCCGTATGACCGCTGCCTGCAGACGGCGGAGCCCATATCCACCCTCACCGGGGCCCGGATCGAGGTTTCCGACGCTCTTGCCGAGGAAGGCGACCTCGATGCCGCCTATGCCCTCGTCGACGCCATGGTCGGCACCAACGCGGTCGTCTGCTCCCATGGCGACTTGATACCGGCACTGATCAATCGCATGATGTGGGCGGGTCTGAGCCTGTCTTCACGCTTCTACTGCTCGAAGGGGTCGATTTGGGAGATCGATGTAGACGGGGGCAAGTTCACCACCGGTCGCTACGTGCCCCCGCGAGAGGTGTGAGGGCTCGAGCCGGGCCACCGCCTTCACAGTGCCCGGGTACCCGACACCCAATCGGAGTAGAGAGCGGCGTAGTGGCCTCCCCGGGCGAGTAGGTCTCGGTGATGGCCCCGCTCCACCAGTCTCCCTCTGTCGAATACCAGCACCTCGTCGGAGCCCTCAGCCGTTGCCAACCGATGAGCGATCGTGACCGACGTCCGTCCCTCGATGAGGCGTTCGATCGCCTGGCGAAGCGCAACGTCGAGAGCGGGATCCACGGCTGAAGTCGCCTCGTCGAGAACCAGCAGGTCGGGGGAACCGATCCAAGCCCGCACCAGTGCCACAAGCTGCCGCTCCCCTGCCGATAGGTTCCCGCCACGCTCACCAACACGGGTATCGAGACCCTGGGGCAATCCCTCCACCCATGCCCCGAGGCCCAACTCGTGGAATGCGCTCCAGATCTCGGCATCAGAAGCTTCCGGCCGTCCATAACGGACGTTGGTGGCGATGGTGTCGTCAAAGAGGAACCCCTCCTGCGGAACGAAGGCGACCCGTTCCCGAAGCTCTGCCAGCGGGACTCTCGTGGCGTTCGCCCCACCGATCCACACCGAGCCGCGGGTCGGGTCGAGCAGTCTCACCAGGAGCTTGGCGAACGTCGTCTTGCCCGAGCCTGTCTCGCCGACAACAGCCATCCGAGACCCGACAGGTATGTCAACCGTCAAGTCGCGCAGCACCTCGTCACCGGTCGTGTAGGAGAATCCGACCTCGTAGAAACGCGCCCCGAGTCCCCCCGCCCGGAGATGATCCGGGTCGGCCGGGTCGACCATGTCCGGCTCGGCGTCGAGGACACCGAGAATCCGACGCAGCCCTGATGCGGCGCTTTGGGCAAAATCCAGCGTCTCGACAACGATCTGGAGCGGCTCGATCAGCAGGTTGGTCAAGAAGAGGAAAGCAACCAAGGTTCCTGCTGTCATCCCCTGAGATGTCCCGATGAGAATGCCGGCAACCACCACCGCGGCGGTGAGAGCCCCGGCGAAGACCTCGGCCGAGGAGAAGAGCATGTTGCCGAAACGTGACGTCCTGAACTCGGTCCAGAAACGCGTCTCGAGGGCATCGGCCACCTTCTCCTTGGTCGTTTGCTCGATGCCGTAGGCGCGCACCACCGGGATGGCACTGATCGACTCGCTGAGCACACCCAATGAGCGACCGACCTCGGTGCGGACCCGGTCGTAGTTTCGAGCGAGCACCCGCTGGAACCAGCGCATGAGACCCAGGTAGAAGACGACTCCAATGAGGGCGACCACGGCCAAACGCCACTCGTAGAAGACCATCACGCCGAGGGCGAGGAGAACCTGGCTGGCCGCGATCACCAACCCCACTCCACCCCACTCCATGAATTCCTGGAGCGTGGTCACATCAGAAGTGACCCGCGAGACCAGGTCGCCACGCCGATCTGCCTCGACGTGCAGGACCGAGCGACGGAGCAGATGCCGGAAGGTCAGGGTACGCAGATCGGAGAGCCCGGTCGCCGACGACCTGATCAGGCGCAGCACCGCCGCACGAGCCACCACCACCCCGACGGTCAGGGCAATCAGAGCGAGACCGGCCTTGGTCAGGACCCCCGACATGTCGATACCGCCGGGCACCAGGATCTCGTCATCGATGATCATCTGGATGACCACCGGCGTGACCACGGTGATCGCTTGACCGAGCATCGCCATGAGAAGCGTGAGCCGAAGACCACGCTTCAGGGCCGGGGCCAGCCGCATCGCTCGCCCGAGCACTATGCCTGTTGCCCGCTCGCCGCTCACGACGCCTCCTCTGACATCCTGGCTGCGTCCTCTTCGTACGCCTGGACCAGCCGGGCGTAGCCGGGAGTCGACCGCAGCAGATCATCGTGGCGACCTTGGGCCACGACCCGCTTCTCGTCGACGTAGACCACCTCGTCGGCCAGGCGAATCGACGCGGGCCGGTAGGCGACGACCACGATCGTCGACGGCAGTGCAGCGCTCTTGAGGCTGCGCAGGATCTCCGCCTCCACCGAAGGATCGACCGCCGAGGTGGCGTCGTCGAGGATCAAGAGTCTGGGTTTGCGAATCAGGGCGCGGGCCAGGGCGATCCGTTGTCTCTGTCCACCGGAGAGGGTGACTCCCCGCTCACCCAGCTGAGTCTCATATCCGTCGGGAAGCTCGGAAATGAAGCCCTCCGCCCCGGCCAAGCGGACCGCCGTCCTCAGCTCGAGATCGGAGAACGGCTCCCCGAGAGTGACGTTGCCGGCCACCGAATCGTCGAAAAGGAAGGCATCCTGGGCAACGTAGGAGACTTCCTTGGGGAGCTCGGAGACGCTGAAGGAGCGGAGATCGGCCCCGTCGAGACGAACTTCGCCGACGTCGGGATCCCACAACCGGGCCAGCAGGAGGCTCATAGTCGACTTGCCCGAGGCGGTGGGGCCGACCACCGCCAGGGTGGTTCCGGCTGTCAAATGAAGGTTGAGGTCATCGAAGACCTTCTCGTTGCCACCATAGGAGAACCCCACCGTCGCGCCGAGCACCGACGCCGGACCGGCGCCGGATCGCGACACCGCCTCCCCGTATGCGACGTGTTCGTCCGCGTTGAACACCTCCTGGACTCTGCGCCATCCGGCGAGACTCCCCGCCAGGTCCCAGAGAACGAAACCGATCAGCTGAATCGGGAAGGCAAGGAGCGCTAACAGATAGGTAACCGTGACCAGTTGGCCCGGTGTCACCGCCCCGGCATCGACCCGGACCGCCCCTACCACCAGAAGAGAGATGATCATGACTTGGGGCAGTACCCGCACGACCGCCTGGTACGAAGCCCAGGTCGAGTTGACCCGGATCAACCTGTCGCGAACCTTGTCCGACACCACGCCAAACCGATCCGAGACATAATCCTCCCGGCCCAACGACTTCACGGTCAAGGCCCCGTCGAAGGACTCGTGGGCGACCGCGGAAACCTCGCCACGTGCAGCCTGGACTTCCTCCCAGAGGGCGTAAGTGATCCAACTCCCCCTGACGTCGACGATCAGGACCACTATCAGCCCGATCACCGCCCCCAGCCCCAGCCAGGGATCGATGAACGTGATCATCGCCGTGCTCCCGAACAGGAGAAGAGTGACGCCGGTTCCGTAGGGAAGGGGACCGAGAACACCGGTTCCCTGGTCGACGTCGGAGTCGGCCACCGCCAGCAGGTCACCCACCGCCTGACGGTTGAACCAAGACATCCTCAAGGAGAGCTGATGGGTGAGGAGGTCGTTTCTCACGTCCTGGCGGGTCCGGAACTGAAGCCAACCCGCCGAAGTTCGGCGGACGACGATGGCCACTGCCTTGAAGATCGCCACTGCCAGGATCGCCCCGGCTGCCGGGAGAATCAGCCTTTCCGGGTCGACTCCCCGGTCGAGGACGGGAATGATGAGACCATCGGTGACCCAACCGATCACCCAGGCTGAGGCGATGATGGCACCGGCGAACCCGGCAGCACCGGTGACGGCGAGCCAGAAGGACGTCGGATGCCGTCTGACGAACCGCCAGATGAGGCGGCTCCCGTCGCGCAGCACCGACCAGGGGGTCATCTGCTTGGAGTACATGAGAAGAGGGGTCTTCGGTCAAGGCGAGAGGGCCGCCACGACTGGGACCACATTACGGCTGGCCGGCGCCATACCCGGACGAATTGCTCGACACCCGACCGCGCCCCCAGTTCTCGAGACACCCAAGCGTCGGGTCCGGACGTAGGGCCCCCACTCAGGAGTCGAGAACCGGAATCAGACAGTGTCGACGAGGGCCTTGAGCAGGTCGCGAATGGACACAACGCCGAGCAACGTCCCCTCGTCGTCCATCACCGGCAGGTGCCGGTAGCCGGACTCGGTTATCCACGCCGCGGCATCCCATACATCGAGGTCGGGGTCGAAGGTGTCAGGATCGCCGCTCATGACGGCGGACACCGGAGTAGTGAAGCTCATGCCCTCGGCCACCACCCTTCGGATGTCCCGCTCGGTGACCAACCCGACCAAGGCCATCCCTTCCACGACACCCAGCGATCCGTGGTCGAAGCGCTCCATGGCCGCGGCTGCCTCGAGCACGGTGGTATCCGGTCCGCACACATGCGGGGCGCCGTCGATCAGATCTGCGAGCTTCATCTCCGGACACCATAGATAGAAAGAAGACCCGCCGGATCGGCGGGTCTTTTCAGGTTCAAAAGGACGATCTCATCAGACGAGGTCGGCTTCCCTGATCCCGAACGAGGGATGGCGAAGCCGACAAAGAGCCAGCTTCTCCAGTTGGCGAATCCGCTCCCGGGTGAGGTTGAACTCGTCTCCGATCTCTTCGAGCGTCCGAGGCACACCGTCGTAGAAGCCATAGCGCAGGGCGAGTATCCGCCCCTCGCGCTCGGGCAGTCGCTCGATGGAGACCCGCAGAGAGTTGGCGACGTCCATCTCCTCGGTCATCTGCACCGGGTCGGCGGCGTCCTCGTCCTCGATGAAGTCGCCCAGTTGGGCGCCGTCCTCACCGATCGGCTGCTCCAGGGAGACGGTATCGGCAACACTCAGAGCCAGTTCGACCTTGTCCGGGGTGACACCCGCCTCCTCGGCGATCTCCTCGGGTCTCGGGTCGCGGCCCAGTTCGGCCTTCAGCGATGCCTGGGCGGCGCGGACCGCGGCAAGAGTGTCGTGGAGGTGCACCGGGATCCGGACCGTCCTCGACTTGTCAGCAATCGCCCGGGTGATGGCCTGTCGAATCCACCAGGTGGCGTAGGTGGAGAACTTGAAGCCTTTGCGCCAGTCGAACTTCTCGACCGCGCGGATCAGGCCCAGGTTCCCTTCCTGGATGAGGTCGAGAAAATCGATGCCGGAGGTGTTGGCATATCGGCGGGCGTTGGCGACCACCAGTCGGAGGTTGGCGGTGAGAAAGTCGTCCTTGGCCTGGGCGCCACGTCGAGCCTGGCGACGCAGATCCATCTCCTCACGCTTGCCGCTGTACTCTCCCTTTTCCAGCTTCTCGGCCGCGTCCTCGCCGCCCTCGATCTTCTGGGCCAGCTCGACCTCCTGCTCGGCGGTCAACAGGTCGTATTCGCCGATAGCGGTGAGGTACTGCGAAACGAGATCCGTGGTCAGACGACCGCGCTCATCCGTCAGCTTCGAATGAAGCCGGATACGTGGTTTCTCGGTCTTGTCTGTACGCGTTTCACCAGCAGCCATCTAGATCTAGTCCTCCTGGGGCCCGGTGGGCGGGGGGTTGGGCATCCCCGAACGTCCAACTATGACACAAGACAGGGGGTTTGTGAACCCCCCTCTTTTGCTCGCTTGTCCGACGTTTTCGTGGCCCAGACACTCAATTATACCCGGACTAACCCAGGTTCAACCATCGTCTTCGGATAATCGTCCTGGTGCCGGTCGTATCTGGAAACGATGAATCGACGTCGATTGTTCCCAAATACCAGGCTTTCCAGCGCCGGCTGACGGGCACTCCCACCCTATGTCGACCCGGCAAACTCGCCTGGCTGGAGCAACGCGACCAGTGAGCCGTCGGCACCTTCGATCCCTGCCCAATTGCGCAGCTGGAATTCGATCACGGCGATGGACGCGGTCTTCATGTCGACTTTGTCACCCGTGGTTTGCCTCACCAACATCGACCAGGTCGGCTGATGACCGACGAGCATCAGCCGGTCGACATCGAGAGCACCGGCTGCCACTTCGAGGACCCCACTCGGGCCGGACTCATAGAGAGCGGGGTCGAGTCGCAGCTCGGTGTCCCATTCCCCCGATTCGATGGCCAGCTCTGCCGTGGTCCGGGCGCGGACCGCCGTCGAGCTGATGATCAGTCGGGGAACCCGGTCCTGAGAGGTCACAACCCGTCCCATGAGACGTGCAGTCCGCACCCCGCGCTCGTTGAGAGGACGATCGTGATCGGCTCCATAGTCAGCCTCCCAATCAGACTTTGCGTGTCGCATCAGAAGCAGCGTCCTCACGAGTGCCCGTCAACCAATCAAACGGGCGGCGGTGGTGAAGACCCTGGGATCGGGATAGTCGGCGCAATAGTTGTACTGATAGGCGACACGGATCACCCCGTCAGGGGCTACGACGAACTCACCGGACGCCATCCACGGATCGTCCACCAGCGGTCTCCCCTGAGATCGGCGGTCCTCCTGAAAACGTCGGCCGGTGGTTTCCTCCAGGTCGCAATACTCATCGGGCGCGTCATAGAGGACCTGCTCCACCGACCAGTGCCCCAGCCCGAATGCCTTGTGGGCGCGGTACTCGACATCGCTGAACACCGGTGCCGGGACCTGGTATCTCTCTTTGTAGGCGGCGACCCGCTCGACATCTCCCGGTGCCACGATCGCCACGTTGAGACCGGCGTCGACGTAGCCCTGGTGCTCATCCGCCAGACGTTGAGCTCGCTCCACACCACATCCGCACCCCAGATGACGCCAGAGGAGGATCAGGCTGGGAGCACTCTCCCAGAGAGTGGCCAGTCGCACCGGGGCATGATCGGAGTCGAGCACTTCCACGTCCGGGGCGGTCGCACCCCTGCGCAGAGGCTGGCCCTCCAGTGTCGGGCCGGCGAGCCAGCCCTGCATCCAGCGCTGTTCGGCAGAGAGATAGAGGGCCCTGATGTCATCGTCGGTCATGTCTTCTCCCGATACGTCGTCGCAGCAGCGCGGACCCTAATCCCGGCCCGATCACGAATACCGCGGTGGCGACCTCGTGACCACGGCGAACGACTACGTTCAAAGACGATGCCGAACCGACTCGTCAACGCCACGTCTCCTTATCTGCTCCAGCACAAGGACAACCCGGTGGAGTGGCGCGAGTGGGGGGAGGAAGCGTTCGACGAGGCGAAGCGGCGCGACGTTCCCATCCTGTTGAGCGTCGGCTATTCGGCGTGTCATTGGTGCCATGTGATGGCTCACGAGTCATTCGAGGATGCGGAGACGGCAGCGGAGATGAACCGTCTCTACGTCAACGTCAAAGTAGATCGCGAGGAGCGCCCCGACGTCGACAGTGTCTACATGGAGGCGGTGCAGGCGATGACCGGCCGCGGGGGTTGGCCGATGACCGTCTGGCTCACCCCCGACGGCCGCCCGTTCTATGCCGGCACCTATTTCCCCAACCGCGACGGCGGCGGCATGCCCTCCTTCCGTAGCGTGATGAAGGGTGTCTCGGAGGCCTGGGAGGCAAAACGGGAGGAGGTCCTCGGCCAGTCAGACCTGCTCACCGACGCGATCAGCAGCCGTCTCCCCAAGCCTGTCGACCTGCCCGACGAGGAGACACTGAAGGGCGCCTATGAGTCTCTCGCCTCCAGTTTCGACCCGATCAACGGGGGCTTTGGCACCGCACCCAAGTTCCCCCAACAGCCGGTGTTGGAGTTCCTGCTCCGAATCCACGGGGAAAGCTGGGCCCCTCGCGCCGCTCACATGTTGGAGGTCACGCTGTCGGAGATGGCCGATGGCGGGATCCACGATCAGCTGGGGGGCGGCTTTGCCCGTTACTCGGTGGGCGACCAATGGCTGGTCCCTCATTTCGAAAAGATGCTCTATGACAATGCCCAATTGGCCCGTCTCTACCTGTGGGCGGGGATCGAGCTGGATCGGCCCCGTTTCGTCGAAGTGGCCCGAACCACACTCCACTACCTGGAGACGGAACTGCGTCATCCTGACGGTGGCTTCTACTCGGCCGAGGACGCCGACAGTGAGGGGGTGGAGGGCAAGTTCTATGTGTGGACCACACAGGAACTGGAGGACGTGCTCGGCGAGGATGATGCCGCAACGGCAGCCAGCTTCTTCGGGGCAACGCCACACGGCAACTTCGATGGCTCGAACATCCTTCACCGACCGGGAGGGGAGGAGTGGAGCGACCGACTCGAATCGATTCGACAACGGCTCCTCGATCACCGGGCGCATCGGGTCAGGCCGAGTCTCGACGACAAGGTCGTCGCCTCGTGGAACGGGCTGGCGATACGTGCCTTCGCCGAGGCGGGTGCCGCTCTCGGTGACGACAGGTACCTCGGAGTCGCCCGCACGACCGCAAGCTTCGTCTTGGGCAACCTGGTCACAGAGGCAGGGCTGCATCGGTCCTGGCGGGAGGGTCGGGTCGGCGTGAGCGCCTTCCTCGACGACCACGCGGCCGTGGCCCTGGGTCTGTTCGCCCTCTACGCCGCTACCGGGGAGCTCGAGTGGTATCTCGCGGCCGACGAGCTGACAAAGAATGTGCCGGAGCGCTTCTCGGACCCCGACGGCGGCTACTTCGACACCGCGATCGATGGGGAGAGCCTGATCAAACGTCCCAAGAGCCCGGCCGATAATCCTCTGCCGTCCGGGAACGGTATGGCCGCCGAGGCACTAATGACCCTGTCGTCGTACACCGGTGATGCCGGGGAAAGAAAGGCCGCCCTCGATGCGGTCCAGTCGGTCGGGGTGTTGATGGATCGCTATCCATCGATGGTGGGCCACCATCTCTCTGTCCTCCACTCTTCCCTGAACACTCGGGAGTTGGCCGTAGTCGGGCAGGAGTGGCAGGAGAAGGCCCGGGTCTACTGGGAGCGATTTCGACCCAACGTCGTCTTGGCCCCGTCGCTCGACGGGTCGGGACCGGTGCCGCTGCTGGCGGGAAGGGCCGGCACTGGCCAGACACTCGCCTACCTGTGCCAGGGTCATGTGTGTGACCTCCCAACCTCCGACCCCGGTCAACTGAGAGACCAGCTCAACCGCCAAAGTGGTCGCGTCGGCGGAAACGAGACCTAGTGCACCGACTCGCAAGTCTCACGCATGTCCCGCCGGCGCTACAAGCACGGAACTTACGACCCGGAGCACTAGATCGCGAGCTCGACCGCCCGGCTCAGGGCCGAGAGCATGACCTCTTGACGATAGGGGCCATGTTTGGCAGCGTCGGTGACTGCCATCCCCTCCTCGACACAGCTTCTCGCCAGCTCGGCGACGGCTTCCAACTCCTGCAGCTGCTGGTGTGCTGCGGCCGGGCTCATGGTGTCGCCGTGACCAGGGACGAGGGTGGTGTGCCCGCCGGCGAGGGCGGCGGTCAGGGTGCCCGGCCAATCGATCGGATAGCTGTCATCGAAGTATGGAGGGGAGCCCTCTTCAATCAGGTCTCCGAGAAACACCACCCCGTGTCCCTCCACCGAGATGGACACGTCGGCGTCGGTGTGCCCCAAACCGTGATAGCCCAACGTCACTCTCTTCGATCCCATATCGATGCTCGCGGTCTCGGTGAATGTCTTCCTCGGCGGGGTGATCACCACCGAATCGATCTCCTCGACGAGCCCGCGCAGCCACTCGGAGGCGTCCGCCTTCATCGACTCTCCCCGCTCCGTCAATGCCTTCCGGCACCGGTCGTGGCCCCAGATATCCGCTTCACCGAAACGAGCGTTGCCGAACGTGTGATCCCAGTGCCAGTGAGTGTCGACAACCCATCGCACCGGCAACAACGTCAATGAGCGAATCTCCCGCAACAACTCGTCGGCCTCGGCATGGGTGCATCGAGTGTCGATGACCAAGACCCCACCGTCCGAGACGATGACTCCGATGTTGAGGTCCATCGATTCGTAGCGTCTCCTGAACACACCGTCGGCGAGCTCGTCGAACACCATCGGACCCTAGTTCTGGAGCTGACGGGGATCGTTATTCGGCCAGGATTGCGGCGCTATCTCGACTGGCTGACTTCGACCGGAACCTGAAGCGCCTCGGCCGATGCCAGGACATAGGCGATCCACAGCGCGTCAGCCAACAAGAGATGGACCAGCTGCATCCATACCGGGACACCGAGCACGATGTTCAGCGACCCGGAGACCAACATCAAGCCGACCAGGACCGGCAATGCTCGGCCGGCGTTCGACCTGGTCCCATCGACACGGCCCGAGACCCACCAGCCGACCGAGGCGGCCAACACGGCGAGTGCCGGGTGGATGATCCTCAGCTCGGTCAGGAAGTGAGCCTCGTCAGAACCGGAGAGGCCTGAGCCATCCTTGGGGAACAGCGTGTCGGCCAGGGCGGTGACCGCACCACTCGCTGCCAGGAGCACCATGGCGACACCACCGAGGACCGCCCAACGCCAGACTTGGGGGTGGGCGCGAGGGGAAAGACGGCGACCGCCGGTCAGCCAGAAGGCGGTCAGGGTCAGTGCCGCCAGCAGAAACAGTGTGTTGACCAGATGCAGCGGCACGGAAATCACCCGGGCGAGGGAAGCATCGTCCCCTACCCATTCGGCGAGCACGATCATTGCTCCGATCAGTGCCTCCCCAACGATCGAGACCAACGACAAAGTGGCACCCACCCGGGCCGGCTCGCCCTTCGGGACCTGACGCCAAACGAAAACCAGCAAGACCGAAACGAGCACCAGGGCCACGCCGCTGGCAGCGCGGTGGGTGAACTCGATCGCGGTCGCCCCCTCGAGTTGAGGGAGCAGTTCACCCTGACATCTGGGCCATGACCGGCCACAGCCCGCACCCGATCCGGTCGACCTGACCAGGGCGCCGAGCAGGATCACCCCGACATTGAAGAGCAAGGTGAACCATGCAAACCGGGCGAGACGACTCACCCGGCCAGATTAGGTCCGTCCCAAGGTCCGCGATCTTCCCGAACCTGCCTAGCCTCGCCGCCTCATGGAGATCTTCGACGACGTCGTTGCGGCCATCGGTAACACTCCGCTGGTCCGGCTTTCTCGTATTCATCGTCCCGGCAACCTGGTGGCCAAGCTGGAGCACATGAACCCCGGTGGATCGATCAAGGAGCGGATCGCCGACTCGATGATCGACGCGGCGGAGAGGGACGGGCTTCTGAGCCCGGGTGGCACCATCATCGAGCCGACCTCGGGAAACACCGGGGTCGGTCTGGCGATGATCGGAGCGGTGCGTGGGTATCGGGTCATATGCACCGTGCCCGACAAGGTCTCGAAAGAGAAGCAAGCCCTCCTGAAGGCCTACGGGGTGGAAGTGATAGTCACCCCCACCAACCTGACCCCGGAGCATCCTGACTCTTACTACGGGGTAGCGCGGCGACTGGTCGGCGAGATCCCTGGCGCCTTCCACCCTGACCAGTACACCAACCCGGCCAACCCCCGCGCCCACTACGAGACCACCGGACCCGAGATCTGGCGTCAGACCGAAGGCGAAGTCGACGTGCTGGTGGTCGGAGTGGGCACTGGTGGCACCATCACCGGAGCCGGACGCTATCTCAAAGAGCAGAAGCCCGCCCTGCAACTGGTCGGAGCAGACCCCGAAGGGTCGATCTACACCGCGACGGAGGAGGGCGAGATCCATCAGTACACGGTGGAGGGTGTCGGTGAGGACTTCTACCCGGAGACGGTCGACCTCGCCCTGATCGACCGCTGGGTCAAGGTGACCGACGCCGAGTCCCTCGCCATGACACGAAGACTTGCCAGAGAAGAGGGCATCCTGGCCGGCGGGTCGTGTGGGATGGCCGTGCACGCCGCGATCCAGGTTGCTGAGGAAGACCACCACTCGCTGGTGGTGGTGATCCTGCCTGACTCGGGACGCGGCTACCTATCGAAGGTGTTCAACGACGATTGGATGAGGGAGCACGGCTTCGAGACGTAGAAGGGCCCCCGGCCCAGTCGCATCGGCGAATTGGGTCGGAGGCCCTCCGTTGAATGACAGCTATGGCCTTGCTTCGGCGACGAACGCCGCCACAGGTGGACAAGGTCCGTGGTAGCCAGAGCCGGGTGGTCCGAGTTTGGAGTCGCCACCGGTCCCGAGCTGGGACGAGCGACGCACGCGGTCAGCGCCGCTCAGCGCTCGACCACCTCCAGAGTCCAAAGACTTTCAAACAACCTAGGACCACCTCCTTTCTCTGGTGGCGCCAGTTTGCCACACCCGTGACATTTGGCGAGGAGATTTTGGAACAGCAGCCGGCCGGCGTTCGGCGGGCACCGACCGGCCCGGGGCACACCGGTCAGGTCGGTTTGCGGAAAACCTCTGGCGGGATCGGCTCCTGTGCCCTGCGCCGGGCGCCAAGACCGGCCCGGTACTGGTCGGGGAAGTGGTGACCGGTGAATCCGAGGTCGATCGCCGCGTTGAGAGTCCAGTAGGGGTCGACCAGGTGAGGGCGTGCGAGGAGACAAAGATCGGCTCGCCCCGCGACCAGGATGTTGTGCACGTCGTCGATGCTCGACACGGCGCCGACAGTCATGGTCGGGATCCCGACCTCGTTGCGGATCCGATCCGAGTAGGGCGTCTGAAACAGCCTGCCGTACTCGGGATCGGCATCCACCGAAGTCTGGCCGGTCGACACATCGATCAGATCGCACCCCCGCTCCTTGAGGGCTCGAGCGAAGGCAACTGCGTCGTCGCCGTCGAACCCCCCGGGGACCCAGTCCGTGGCCGATATCCTGACCGACATAGCCTTTTGGTCGGGCCACGCCGCGCGAACGGCCTCGAATACCTCCAACGGATAGCGCATACGGCCCTCAAGCGAGCCCCCGTACTCGTCAACCCGTCGATTGGCCAGAGGGGTGAGAAAGCTCGACATCAGGTAGCCGTGGGCGTAGTGGAGCTCGAGCATGTCGAATCCCGCCCGATCTCCCAGAACGGCTGATCGGACGTGCTGATCTCTCACCAGGTCCATGTCCGATCGTGTCATCTCACGGGGAACCTGGCTGTCAGGCCGGTACGGGACCGGAGACGGTGCCATCAGCTCCCAGTTGCCCTCGTCGAGCGGATCGCTGTCGCCCTCCCACATCAGCTTGGTCGAGCCTTTCCGGCCCGAATGACCGATCTGAATAGCGATCCTGGCTCCGGTCATCGAATGGACGAACGCCACGATCTCCGCCCAGCGCTCGGCTTGCACCTCGTTCCACAGCCCGGTGCATCCCGGGCTGATCCGCCCTTCCGGCGAGACACAGGTCATCTCGGTCATCACCAAACCCGCCCCGCCCACGGCCCGGCTGCCGAGATGGACCAGGTGCCACTGGTTGGGCAGCCCGTCGACTGCGGTGTATTGGTCCATCGGCGAAACCACTATGCGGTTCGCAAGCTCGAGGTCTCTCACCCGGAACGGGTGAAACATCGGTGGAACCGATGGGGGTACCGGCCCGGGACAGCCATGGTCGGACGCCGCGTACCAGGTATTCACACTCGCCATGTACCCGGCGTCCCGTACCCGGAGGTTGTCGTAGGTGATCCGTTGGCTTCGGGTGAGCATGCTGAAGACAAACTGCTCCGGATCCAGGTGGCGGTAACGGTCGGCTCCTTCGAACCAGCGCAGACTTGCCTGAGCGGCCCGCTGCAGACTCGCCACCTCCGGCCGTCGCCGGTCCTCGTACAGATCCAGGGCATCCCCGAGGCGCTCTTCGTCCAAGAGCAGCGCGGAAAGTGTGATTGCGTCCTCCATCGCGAGCTTGGTGCCCGAGCCCACCGAGAAGTGGGCGGTGTGTATCGCATCCCCGATCAACACCACGTTCTGGTGATGCCATCGCTCACAAGTGATGGTCGGGAACTCGAGCCACTTCGAGTTGTTCCCGATCAGCCCCTGACCCTCGAGGTGGGTGGAGAACATCTCCTGGCAGCGAGCCAGGGCGAATTCGTCAGAGACGCCGGGGGGGAACGCCACACCGTCGGTCTGGTCGAATCCGAGCGCGGCCCAGGTTTCAGGGGGCATCTCCACGATGAACGTGCTCCCCTCACCGCTGAACGGGTACACGTGAGCCCACACCATCCCGGCAGACGTGTCGACGAAGATGAAGTTGAACTCATCGAACACTTTGGGCGTACCAAACCAGATGTACTTGTTCCGACGCCGATCCACCGACGGTAGGAAGTCCCGCTCGAGCTCACGTCGGATGGTGCTGTTGGCCCCATCAGCCCCAACTATCACGTCGACGGGAGGGAGATCGGAGAGGCGCCCGACGTCGGCCGAGAACCGGAGGTCGACCTCGAGGTCGCGAGCACGGCTGGTCAGGATCTCGAGTAGTTGCCGGCGCCCGACCGCAGCGAAGCCATGGCCACCGGAAACGAACTCCCGACCTCCTGGATGATGGACCCGGATGTCACCCCAGTGCCGGAAAGCAGTGGTCAGGGCCTGATAGGACGGTTTGTCGGCTTCGAGGAAGTTGTCGAGTGTCTCGTCGCTGAACACCACCCCAAAGCCGTAGGCGTCCCGTGGGGTGTTGCGTTCGAACAAGGTGATGTCGAGATCAGATCGTGCCTTCTTGAGGAGGATCGAGAGATAGAGGCCTGCCGGCCCGCCGCCGACCACCGCGACGCTCGGCTTGGTGCTCCTCCTGCTGGGCATCAGCCAACGCTAGAGGGTGACCGCCCCCTACAGCCGGAGGCTGCCGAAGAAGTCGTTCCACCATTCGCCGAAGGCCTCCAGCGTGTTGCTCAGGGACCAGAGCAACACGATCACCAAACCTACGAAGAGAACGACCGTCGCCAGATTCCTCACCCGGTACAGCTGGCGCTGCTCGCTGTCCTCCATATACGAAGGCTCGACGTAGGGCGGGCTGGGTGTGGTCATCGTGAATGGCTCTGGGGGGCTGACAAATGCAGGTTCGGGTGTCGTTCTCATGGCTGAGGCCCCAACCTTCTCGGGGAACATATCGGGCCGCAAAGAGAACGACGCGGACTCGAGCTCCGGTTCCCGACTTGGCGCGAATCCGGGGTCAGCCGCGACTTCGAGCTGATCCATGACCTCGGCCTCGAGTGCGAAGTCGGCATCGAGTTGCGGTTCCGGCTCGAGTTCGATCGGCTCCGAAGGTGGGTCGGTATCCACTTTCCCGGCTGAGTCGAACTCTGCCGCCACCGCTGGCTGCGTGAGCGGATCGTCCATGGGCTGGGGGGTGAGGCTGGCCAGAGCCTGCTCCACAGTGTGGTGGGCCTCCTCCGCAGGGAGGTCGACTCCTGCCTTCTCGAACAGGGACCGCTGATCGAGACCCAGGATGGCGGACAGGGCACGCAGGACCGATGTGTCGGTGGGGGTCGAGGCGTCGCGCTCCCAGCTCCGAATCGAACTCGCCGACCGGCCGACCAACTCACCCAGCTGTGCCTGACTCAAGCCGAGCTTGGTCCGGCGA
>DATKEA010000073.1:0-2488 GCA_035544615.1 Acidimicrobiia bacterium
TATCTCCCTTCTCGTCGGTGGCATCGGGGTGATGAACATCATGCTGGTGTCGGTCACCGAACGAATACGCGAGATCGGTCTCCGCAAGGCGGTAGGAGGCCGACCCGCATTGATCCGACGCCAGTTCCTGGTCGAGGCTTCGATGCTCGGGCTATTCGGGGGTGTCCTCGGCGTTGCAGTGGGTCTCGCCGGGGCGGTGGCCATCCCCGCCATGACCGACACCCGAATCGTCGTCTCGGTTTCAGCGGCCACCGCCGCCATTGCCACCGCCGTGCTCGTCGGAGTGATCTTCGGGGTCTACCCGGCCTCCCGGGCAGCCCGTCTCACCCCCATCGATGCCCTCAGGAGCGAATAGTGACCCTGCACCGAACGACCTCACAACTACCAGCCTTCCCTGAATCCGTGCTCAACCCGACCCGGAGCGGGAGACTCGGGCGACGTCTCCTGGCCCTCCTGATAGTGGTCGGCCTAGTCGCCGGAGCCGGCTTCCTGGTGCAGGTCGACTTCACTGAAGAAGCCGACAACTACCGCACAGCCGAAGTGACCACACAAGAAATCGACCAGGCCTACACCGGGGTCGCCAGGATAGAACCAGTGACCCAGGCCGAAGTGACCTTCCCCGCCAGCGGCACGGTGGAACGCGTCGACGTAGCCGTTGGTGACAGGGTCAGCATCGGCGACACGCTGGCGACCCTCGACACCGAACAGCTCGAGGAGACTCTCCGCCAACGGAAAGCCGACCTGGCCCAAGCCGAGCTGGTGTTGGCAGTCGCACTCGACGGCGACGACCCGTCGTCGGTCACCGTCTGAGGGGTCGGCGTGTCGGCGGACGAAACCGCCACTGTCCTCCTCGCTGTGTACACCCCCGAGGAGACCGCCACGATCATCACCGCCTCCCATCTCGACGACGACATCGCAGCCGCCCAACAGGCCGTACTCGACGCCCAGCAGGCGGTCGACGCCGCGATGACGGACGCCTCGGCAGCATTGGACCATGCGACGCTCATCTGCGACGCGGTCGACGTTGACACGGTCGAAGCCTGCCGAACCGCACTCGACGAGGTGATCGCCGCCCAGCAGGCGGTCAGCGACGCTCAAGCCGAACTTGCCACCGCCGTGGACACGCTGGACGCACTGCTGGCCGAATGGGCTGAAGAGCTGGAAGACCAATCGTCGACTACCACCACCACGATCCCGGACTCCACGACCACGACCACACCAGACACACCGACCACAACCATGCCCGGCTCGACCACCTCCACGCCGGACGCTCCCCCTGACACCTACATCCCTCCGGACACGGGTACCCCTCCGGACACCGCCACTCCTCCGAGCACAGGAGTTCCCCCCGATGGCGGGACCCCGGACATGTCGATCCCAGACGGCGGCCAACCGGCCGGCGGGGGAGGCAACTTCGGCGGTGCGACCATCGAAACTGAATCCCCCTCCTCCGAAGATCTGATCGCCTACCAGTCCGCAGTAGACGCCGCAGCCCTACAAGTCGAGGTGGCCACACAAGCACTCGCCCAGGCCACCATCGTCAGCCCCATCACAGGAACGGTCACCGCAGTCAACATCGAAGCCGGAGACGACATCACCGGAGCATCCGACACCGAGACCATCGTCATTGAAGGCTCCGGCGGATACGAGGCGACACTCATGGTCAGCATCAACGACATCGACGAGGTCGAGGTGGGCCAGTCGACGACACTCGTCGCCGACGGAACCACCGAGTCGGTGGCTGGTGAGGTGGTGCAGATCTCAGCAGTCCCCGCCGAAGCCGACACAACCACCTACCGAGTCACTGTCGGGCTCGACGATCAGACCTCAAACCTGCGCAACGGGAATATCGGCAATATCGAGATAGTGACCGGCGCCGCCGAATCGGTGATGGCCGTTCCGACATCCGCGATCTCCCTCGATGGCACCAGTCACAACGTAACCGTGCTCAACACCGACGGAACACTGACCACCGTGACCGTGCAGGTGGGGGTGGTCGGCGGGACATGGACCGAGATCACCAGCGGCGACCTCAGTAACGGCCAGCAGGTGGTGCTCGCCGACCTCGATGAGCCACTAGCAGGATCCGCCACCGAGGTGGCAGAAAGCGAAGCCTTCCAGTTCCAGGGTGGCGGCCAAGGATCGATCTTCCCGCCCAATGGGTGAAGCCGAGCTGGTCTGAGATCGGGACGATGCTCGGTGTCTCGAAGCAGGCAGCGCAGCGAAAGTACGGGTCGAAGGTCAGCGCGTAGACAACTGACCGGGACGATGGCGGCTCGCGGTGGCACCGAAACACTCGGTGCCGAGACCAGGCGGGATCCTGGCTGAGAAAGCGCGGTTCTCACCTCGTCTCACGTCACCTCATCTCGCTCGCCCCACGGCTGCTCCACAACCCTCTCGGATGAGCCTAAAACCCCTGGTCTCAGCGTTTTGACCGCATCTTTCGCAACGAGGGGGTCACGGGTTCAAATCCCGTCAGCTCCACTGA
>DATKEA010000074.1:0-128687 GCA_035544615.1 Acidimicrobiia bacterium
TACCCCGAAGTCGTCGAAGAAGCGATCTGCTTCGGGTGGATTGATTCGACCGCCACCCTCCTCGACGACGACCGGGGCCTTCAGTTGATCACCCCCCGGAAAGCCAAGAGCCCCTGGTCACGACTCAACCGCCAACGGGCCGCCGACATGGAAAAGCGCGGCCTCATGACGGACGCCGGACGCGCTGCGATCGACACGGCTAAAGCGAACGGATGGTGGACCATCGCCGACCAAGTCGAAGACCTCCAAGAACCCGCCGACCTCACCACAGCACTCGACCGAAACGCGCCGGCACGAGCAAACTGGAACAGCTTCCCCTCAAGCGCTCGTAAACAGATGCTGTGGTGGATCATCAGCGCCAGCCGCGACACCACCCGCGCCAAACGAATCGCCCGCGTCGTAGCCGACGCGACACACGGACAACGCGCCCAAGGTTGACAGTCCAGACCCACACCAGCGTTCAGGCCGAGACCCAGCCCTGGACACATAGTTAGCAGCGCAAAACTCACCGTTGCACCTCTCAAGCCGGTCTGCCGGGACCCGTCCTGTAACCGGCAATGCCGGAAACTCCCATAAGCCACTGCGCGTGGTCGTGAGCAGAGAACGGCACGTGCGGGTGGTATTTCCGCCCGCGACATCAAAAGAACTGGCACCGAAGAGACTCTCGTTAAGCAACCTTCCAGAAATCTGGACGCGGGATAAACGCGGGATGAAACGAACCAAGGTGCCGGACGGAGGCCTGTCTGCAAGCCTCTGACCAGCACCTTCTGAGTCGGGACGGCGGGATTTGAACCCACGACCTCAGCGTCCCGAACGCTGCGCGCTACCAAGCTGCGCCACGTCCCGATTGGGCGAGATGGTAGGCGTTGCCACGGGTCTAGCCCACTCGCGCCAACCGACAAACCCCCTTATGCACCATGTGACTAGCTATAACCTTTGGGTAGCCGGCATTGCGCCTGCAAAGGGGAGGAAAATGACTGCCTACGACGCACAGCTCCGGCTGAGCTGGACCGACGACGAGCCGATCCATGTGTTGATCGATCTCACGGACGATCGATTCACCATGAGAGCAGGGGATGTCGAGGTCGCTGACTGGGGACGGGACCAGATACGGGTCTCACCACATCTGGACGGGTTCCACATCAGGGCCGAAGGCGAGGAGATCATCCTCGACGTCACCGACGATGCCCGATTCGCCCTGGATCTCGGGCTTCGGAATGCTCCGACGCAAAATGTCCGCACTGCTGCGCCCCGCAGACAACTAGGCGCGCGCCCACTCTCAGACCGGTGCAACCGAAGGATGGGTCAGTCGACTAACAGCTCGGCTATCTGCACCGCATTCAGGGCAGCTCCCTTGCGCAGGTTGTCGCCCACCACCCAGAGGTTGATCCCACCAGGCTCCCCCAGAGTGGGACGGATCCGACCCACGAGCACATCGTCGATCCCTGCGGAGTCGAGCGGAGTGGGCACCCGGTCCTCCCATACCTGGACGCCTGGGGCCGAAGCCAGGATCTCGCGGGCCTCCTCGACCTCCAGCGGACTCTGGAAGCGAAATGTGGCGGCGACACCGTGGCCTACCAACACCGGTACCCGAACACATGTCGGCTCGACCGCCAGATCGGGTATGTCGAGAATCTTTCTCGACTCGTTGACCAGCTTCCACTCCTCATCGGTGTATCCCTGTTCGGCCTCCGAGCCGGCGAAGGGCAGCACGTTGAACCCGATCGGCCGCGCGTACAACCTGGGAGCGGGATCGACCCAGCCACCGGTCATCAACGAATCGAGGTCGGGTCGCATACGGTCGGTCTGATCGATCAGTTCGACCACCCCCTGATGTCCCGAGCCCGAAACCGATTGATACGACGTCGCCACCATGTTGCGCAGACCGGCGGCCCGGTGGAGGGGCCCGGCGGCCATCATCAGCGTCATCGTGGTGCAGTTCGGGTTGGCGATGATCCCCCGGTGGGCCCTGGCCCTGGAGTCGTTGACCCCGGCCACGACCAGCGGCACATCCGGATCCATCCGAAAGGCCGACGAGTTGTCGATGACCACAGCACCGGCCTGCGCAAAGGGAGGAGCATGAGCGCGGGAGCGATCACCACCGGCAGAAAAGAGGGCGATATCGATCCCGGCCGGGTCGGCGGTGGCGAGGTCCTCCACCTCGACTTCACCCCAACTGGTATCGACCACGAGGCCCGCCGAGCGCTCCGACGCCAGCAGCCGCAGTGACCCCAGCGGAAAGTCGCTCTCTTCGAGGACCGCCCGCATGGTGAGCCCGACCGCGCCGGTAGCACCAACGATGGCCACGGCCCGGTCACTCACGCCCCTACCTCCTCGGAGACGGTGGGCGGCTGGAACTCGGAGTGGAGAGCCTGCACCGCTTTCTCGACCTGACCTGCCCTGATCACGCAGGAGATACGGATGGTCGACGTGGAGATCATCTCGATGTTTATACCGGCCTCGGACATTGCCTTGAACACCCTGGCGGCCACACCAGGATGGCTTTTCATCCCGGCCCCCACCAGTGACACCTTGGCGATGTCCGGGTCGACGTCGACCGACTCGGCGCCGATCTCGCCCGCCACCTGCTTGGCGATTCGCTCACCATCGACAACATGGATGCGAGGCACCGTGAAGCTGATGTCGGTGGTCCCATCATGGGAGACGTTCTGGACGATCATGTCCACGTTTACATTGGCCGCGGCCAATGACCCGAACAACGCTGCTGCAACCCCCGGTCGGTCGGGAACCCGGTTCACCGTCAATTTCGCCTCTGACCGATCATGGGCAATGCCGCTGACGATCGCCTGTTCCATTGCCGACTCACGGACCCAGGTGCCCTCGCCGTCACGAAACGACGATCGAACATGGATCGGTATCTCGAAGCGGCGCCCGAACTCCACCGCCCGTGACATGAGGACGCCGGCGCCCCCCGCGGACAACTCCAGCATCTCGTCGAATGGAACTTCGTCCAGCTTGGTGGCTTGGGGAACGATCCTGGGGTCGGCGGTGAACACACCGTCGACGTCGGTGTAGATCTCGACCGTGTCGGCGCCCAGTGCTGCCGCCAGCGCCACGGCCGTGGCATCGGAGCCGCCCCGGCCGAGAGTGGTCACTTCCTTCGACTCCGGGTCGACACCCTGGAAGCCGGCGACTATGACGACCCGGCCGTCGGCCAGGCTGTCCCTGACCCGGGTGCCCCTTATGTTGAGGATCTTGGCCGACCCATGAGAGGCGTCGGTGAGGATGCCGGCCTGCGAGCCGGTGTAACTGACCGCACGTATACCGCGCGAGTTGAGTGTGATGGCCAGCAGCGCCATCGAGATCCTCTCCCCGGCGCTGAGCAACATGTCCATCTCCCGAGGGGAGGGGTCGTCGCTCAGCTCGGCGGCCAGAGACACCAGCTGGTCGGTGGTCTCACCCATGGCGGAGACCACCACCACGACATCGTGGCCGTCGCGACGGGTCGACTCCACCCGGTCGGCAACCGCCTTGATGCGCGCCGAATCTGCCAAGGACGTCCCACCGAACTTCTGGACCACGATTGACATGCTCGGCACAGTTTGGAACGTTTTGGCGCAGAACGGAAACACCGGTCGGAGGTTGGCCACCGTCGGCGCCTAAAGTCGCTGCGCCATGACCGATCGACGCAGGCGCCAGAAAGAGCAGCGCGCCGCCAGAAGACAGGCCGAGAAGAAGCAGGAAGCCCGCAAGGAACTGGGGCGTCGGCTGGGCACGGCTGTGATCTTCGGACTGGTCGTCGTGGGGATCTTCGCCGCGGGCGCCATCTTCGGGGGTGACGAGGGTCAACTCCCCGGAAGCTACGAGGGGTTCCGAAATCAGCCAACTGCCTGCGGTGCGGATCAGCCGGATCCCGAGCCCGTTCTTCGCTTCGATGGGCCGGAGCCGCAGCCCGATGTCACGCCCGAGGCATCGGTCGTCGCCACCCTCGAGACCTCGTGTGGTGAGATCGTGATCGAGCTCGACCCCGAGGGTTATCCAGCCACGGTCACCTCGTTCGTCTTCCTTGCCCGCCAGGGTTTCTTCGACGGTCAGGTCTTCTACCGGATAGCCGAGGGATTCCGGGTCTTTGCCGGTGACCCGGAAGCAACCGGGAGCGGTGGTCCGGGGTACCGGGTCGCCGACGAGTTCCCACCCGCGGACTTCGTCTACGGCCCGGGGGCGGTGGTGATGGACAATGTGGGCAAGGGGACAACGGGAAGCCAGTTCTTCATCGTCCTCGGAGAGTCGGCCTCAGTCCTCAACCCGCAGTTCAACCTGTTGGGCAACGTCGTCTCCGGTGAAGAGACACTCGAGCTGATAGCCGAAGTGGACACGGCCCGCCGACCCGGGTCGCGGGAGAACAGTCTGCCCCTGGAAACCGTCTACATCGAGACGGTCACGGTCGAAGTAACCGGTTCTTGACAGCCCGGCACGGCATCATCGGGGGCTACAGACCTCATGGTTGTCGACCTCCACGCCCATTCGACCGCCTCCGACGGATCGGAGGCACCCTCAGCACTCGTCGAGATGGCGGTGTCCATCGGCCTGAGCCGTCTGGCGCTCACCGACCACGACACGCTGGAAGGCATCCCGGAGGCGCGGGCGGCCGCAGAGCCGGCTGACATCGAGTTGATCCCTGGAACCGAGCTATCCCTCGACTACGAAGGGGGGATGCACCTTGTCGTGCTGTGGCTGGAGCCCGGAGAAGGCCCGCTTCAGGATCGATTGGTCTCGCTGCAGGCGGGTCGAAGCCAACGCAACGCCGCCATCGTCGACCTTCTCGTCGGGTTGGGGATGCCGATCACCTTTGAGGAGTTGGCCGAGGAGGGGGGTGGGGGAAGTGTGGGAAGACCACACATCGCCGCCGTGATGATGCACAAGGGCTATGTCTCATCGGTCGCCGAGGCCTTCGACCTCTGGCTGAGCGCCGGCAAGCCGGCATACTCGGGGCGGCCGCGGATGACGCCCGAGGAGGCGATCTCATTGGCGGTCGCCTCCGGTGGGGTCCCGATCCTCGCCCACCCTCACACCCTCGGTATCAACCGCGCCGACGAGATGGCTCGACTGCTGAACCGTCTCCGCTCGGCCGGTCTGGTCGGCCTCGAAGCCTTCTGCGCCGGATACCGCCGACATGAACGCGAAGGCTATGCCGACCTCGCTCGGCGCTTTGGCCTGGTGGCCAGCGGTGGCAGCGATTACCACGGGTCCTACAAGCCGGGACTGGCGCTGGGCACCGGCTATGGCGACCTCGAAGTGCCGGACTCGGCGGCCGACCTACTTCGGGCACATGCGGGGCGACCGTGAGCCGCCCGCTTCGTATGGGGGCAGCAGCGGCGGTCGTCTCGGCGAGCGTCCTCCTCTCCCGGATCCTTGGGTTGGGAAGAGAGGCGTTGCTCGCCTCCCTGATCGGGGTCGAGCCCGAGGGCGATCTATACCGGCAGGCCTTCGCCATCCCCGACTTCCTCAACTACCTGCTGGCCGGCGCCTATCTCAGCATCACCCTGATCCCGATCCTGAGCCGACATCTGGAGCGAGGGCAGACAGAGAAGGCCAGTCAGGCGTTCACCTCGGTGTTCCGCTTCGTGGGCTGGGGAATCCTGGCCCTCACCGCCCTCATGTGGTTGGTCACCGACCCCCTGGTATCGCTCCTCTTTCCCGACGCGGTCGACCACGACCGGCTGGTAGCCCTGACCCGCCTGGTGCTTCCCGCCCAGGTTTTCCTGGTCATGGGCGCCCTGCTGATGGCGGTGCAGTACACCCACCGCAGATTCCTTCTCCCTGCTCTCGCCCCCCTCATCTACAACCTGGGAATCATCGCCGGTGGATTGATCGGTGCGGCCATGGGTGAGGCGTCGCCGGAGAGTTTCCTTTGGGGGGCGGTCGCCGGCTCCGCATTGGGCAACTTCGGGCTGCAGTGGTTTGGGGCGAGGAGAACCGAAACCTGGCTCACCAAGGTGACACGCGGAGAGTCGGCGGTCAAGGATTACCTGCTGCTGGCGTTACCACTGATGCTGGGCCAGTCGGTGGCGGTGCTCGACGAGCAATTCGTCAGGTTGTTCGGACAGGTGGAAGTGGGTGCCGTCTCCGCGCTCACCTTTGCCCGCCAGCTCAACATGGTCCCGGTGGGGGTCATCGCCCAGGCGGCGGGAGTAGCCGCCTTTCCCTTCCTCGCCCGGCTCGCGGCTGGTGGCGATGACGACGAACTGGCTCGGACCACGGGACGGGCCGCGCGCAACACACTGTTCGTGGCGGCGGCCGCGACCGCGGCGGTGGTGGTCCTGGCCCGGCCCCTGGTGCGGCTCATCTATCAGTACGGGAAGTTCACCGAGCAGGACACCGAGCTGGTCGCCAGCCTCCTGATCCTCTACGCCTTCTCGATACCGGCTTGGGGCTTGCATCAGATCCTCTCCCGTCACTTCTATGCCAAACGAAAGATGTGGACCGTGGTCTTCATCGGCACCGCGGGCACCTTCGCCGCCATCCCCGTCTGGCTGGGTCTCCACACGGCGTTGGGAGTGGAAGGCTTCGCACTGGCTTCGACCCTGGTGATGACGGCCTATGCGCTGGGCCTGCTGGTGGCCTGGGGTTTCGACTCGGGTTGGGCCCCGGTTCGCCTTCTGATCCCATCTCTCCTCAGAGCTCTGCTCGCCGCCGCGGTAGCCGCCTTGATCGCCTATCCCCTGGTGCAGGCGATGTTCGGGGGATCGGACCTATCGATCATCGGAGGTCTGCTAGCTGCTTTGGTGGGTGCCCTGACCACGGTGGCGGCATTCCTCGGGGTCTCCCTCCTGCTGCGGGCGCCCGAGCTCACCGAGCTCCGCAGAAGGAGCCACTAGCTAGAGCACTCCGGTCGGATGCGACTTGGGCGGCCCGCTCAGACCGGGCGAATGATTCCTAGCGGAAAGTTGGGCTGTTCCGGTTCGTCGACCCGCATCCACGCCGGCAGAGACGCGTCATGAGTGGGTCCCTTGATGGCGGCCTGCTCTTCTTGGGCAATCCGGTCGAGCACGACCGCGATCACCGCGGCTTCGAACTCGCTCGCACCACCCCTTATCTCCATCCCCTCAGACATCGGGCAACTCCACCAGCTCGATCAAGGTGCCGGCGAGATCCCCGGGATGGACGAAGGCAATCCGGGCGCCTCTCCCGCCGTCCCGCGCCGATCTGTCGACCAATCTGGCCCCGCTCTCCTCGAGGTGCTGAAGGGCCAGGTCGATCGATGCCACGGCGAATGCAACGTGATGGAGACCTTCCCCGTTCTTGTCGAGGAAACGGCCGACCGGGGTATCAGGCCCCAGAGGCTGCAGAAGCTGGACGAATGACCCACCAACCGGGATCATCGCCTCCTCAACCCCCTGGCTTTCGACTGTCTCCCGATACAGAGGCTCGACGCGATAACGCTCTCGATAGCCGGCGAGGGCGTCGTCGAGGTCATTCACGGCTATTGCCACGTGATCCAGATTGAGCAGCTTCACCCGCAGAGGCTATTGCGCCTATGGGGTGGTGTCACCCTCGGCCGGTAGGATTCGCCGCTAGGAGGTGTTCTTCTCAGCATGCTCAACCCCGTCATCACCGGAATCGCCCGAACACCGATCGGGAAGTACCACGGCAGTCTGGCACCGCTGAGGGCGGTCGAACTAGGAGGCGCGGCGATAGCGGCCGCTATCGAGCGGAGCCGGGTGGATCCGGCGTCGATCGATGAGGTGCTGTTCGGTCACGTCCTCCAGGCCGGGGAAGGCCAGATCACGGCCCGGCAGGCCGCGGTCAGGGGCGGTCTCAGGATGACCATCCCCTCAGTGACGATCAACAAGGTGTGCCTCTCGGGAATGTCGGCCATCGGCCTCGCCGAAAGGGGGATACGCGCCGGTGACACCAAATTCGCCATCGCCGGCGGGATGGAGAGCATGTCGAATGCGCCCCACGTGGTCCGAGAATTGCGATGGGGCGTCCGGAGCGGCAACGCCGAGATGGTCGACGTCATGCAGCACGATGGCCTGTTCTGTGCCTTCGACCACTGCACGATGGGTGAGTCGTCCGATCACAAGAACCAACGTCTCGGGATTGGACGGAGCGAGCAGGACGATTGGGCGGCCAGAAGCCATCTCCGTGCTGCCGAGGCTACGGAAAACGGCACTTTCGCCGGTGAGATCACACCGGTGCTCTTCGTGCCCGGAACGGGGGACGCAACGACGATCGACCGTGACGACGGTATCCGTATCGGTTCGACCCCCGAATCCCTGGGCAAGCTGGCGCCGGCTTTTGTCTCCGGAGGAACGATCACCGCGGGCAACGCCTCGCAGATCTCCGACGGGGCGGCGGCCGTCGTGGTTGCCAACCGTGAGGCCGCCGAGGCCTCCGACGCACCGATCCTCGCCGAGATACTCGCCTACGGTCAGATCGGTGGTCCCGACGCCACACTCCACGAGCGACCTGCCGAGGCATTGGGGGTTGCCCTGAAGAGGGCAGGTCTCGGCCCAGACGACCTGGACCTGGTCGAGATCAACGAAGCATTCGCCGCGGTTGCGCTCTGGTCGGCGAGACTGCTCGGCATCTCCGAGTCGAAGGTCAATGTCAACGGAGGGGCCGTGGCTCTTGGGCATCCGCTGGGAGCAAGCGGGGCCCGTCTCGTAGTCACGCTCATCAACGCACTGCAGGCTCGCGGCGGTGGCATCGGAGCGGCCACCCTTTGCGGTGGAGGTGGCCAGGGAGATGCGATCGTCGTGAAGGTGGTGGGCTGATGTCAGAGCCGGTCGAGAGGAATCTCGGTCTCGAGATGGTTCGCGTCACCGAGACTGCTGCCATGGGAGCGGCCCGGTGGCTGGGACGTGGAGACAAGGAAGCTGCCGACCAGGCTGCCGTCGACGGCATGCGGCTCCATCTCGCCACCCTGGACATCGACGGTCTGGTCGTCATCGGTGAAGGCGAGAAAGACTCGGCGCCGATGCTGTTCAACGGTGAGCGGGTCGGGACCGGGAAAGGCCTCGTCGTCGACGTTGCCGTCGACCCGGTCGATGGGACCACTCTCACCGCCTCGGGCATTCCCGGTGCGATTGCAGTCATCGCATTGAGCGAAGGACGCGGGTCGATGTACGCACCGGGCTCCCTCGTCTACATGGACAAGATCGCGGTAGGGCCGGAGGCTGCGGGTGTCATCGATCTCGAGGCTCCGATCGAGCACAACCTGCGGGAGGTGGCCAAGGCCAAGCGTAAGGACGTCAACGATCTTCGGGTCCTCATTCTCGACCGGGCCCGAAATCAGGAATACATCGACGGAGTCCGCCAGGCGGGAGCGCGCATATCGCTGATCGGGGACGGCGACGTAGCCGGAGCCATCGCCACGGCTCAGGACGAAACCGCGGCAGATGTCCTTCTCGGCATTGGTGGATCTCCCGAGGCTGTGATCGCGGCAGGCGCTCTGCTCTGCATGGGTGGGGAGATCCAATGCAAGCTCTGGCCCCGCGACGATGGCGAGCGGCAGGAGGCGATCGACACCGGCCTCGACCTCGATCAAGTCATGACCACCAAGGATCTCGTCAGATCCGACAATGTCTTCTTTGCGGCCACAGGAGTCACCGGTGGTGATTACCTGCGGGCGGTGGAATTCCGGCGCGAAGAGCACGTCGTCACCCACTCGGTGATCATGAGGTCGAAGACCGGGTCGATTCGTTACATGACCGCCACCCACGATCTCGCCCGCCTCAGCGACATCTCGGCCCAGACCCTCGACTGAGCCGTCACGTTGGTTTATGCGGAGAGAATCGACACCACGTCGAAGACGATCCCGACGCCGAGCAGAGCGATCACGACCGCGATGAACGACGTGTAGGCCCAACGGGCCTGGTGATCGGCAATCCAGAAGCGCCGCACCCCCGAGACCCCCATCAAGATGGCCGTGACGGAAAGAGCGATGGCGAGCGGGGCGCCGACGGTCTCGACCAATCCCACGAACGGGGCCAGGATCGGGACCAGGAGGTAGGTGATCGTGCATCGGATCCCTGACATGACGATGGCGGTAGTCGTCGAGCGCCGCGCTCCGAGGATGGCGCCCTTGTCCACCTCATCGCCGACGCGGAGTAGCCGTCGCATGAAACGGTCGGCGGCGGCCCGCACCGGGCGAAGCTGGCTGGTGGCGCTAATCGCCGGCTCCCGGAGCGGAGCGCGACACCGAGGGAACGCCGAGGGCGGATGTCAACGCCGAGTCTGCTGCCCGCCGTCCCGAGGAGATGCACTCGTTGAGACCGATCCCGTGCAGGGCGGCGCCGGCCAGGGCCAGCCCGGGTCGTGCCGCCAGCATCGACTCGGCACGAGCGACCTTGTCGAGATGACCCACCGTGTACTTGTGCAAACCGTCCTCCCAGATGTGGGCCCATGACCGGACCGGTCGGGCATCGATCCCGACCAGTGTCTGCAGTTCCTCGATGGCCACGGCCCGGACCCGGTCCTCGCCGGCGCGGACCAGGTCCTGGTCTCTCGGCCCTCCCACGAACACGCGGAGAAGGGTGTATGAGGGATCGGGAGCCCGTCCCTCCCATTTCCTGGACAGGTACGAGACGCCGATGATGCGACGACCGGCGGCACCGGGAACAACAAACCCCGTGCCAGACAATCGGGGCAGCTCGCCGGTGCGGTAGGCCAGGGTGACTGCGGCGGTGGCTACCTGCTCGATGCCTCCGATCAGTCGGGCGGCCTCAGGCTCCAATCCCGAGAGCAAGCCGGAGATGACACGGCTGGGGACGGCCAGGATCACGGCACGAGCCCTGATCTCGTTTCCGTCGCTCGAAGTCACCCGGTACCCGCCATCGCCGTTTTCGGCAATGGAGGTCACCGCCACTCCAGTTCGGATCTCCGTTGGCTCAAGGCCATCGGAGAGGGTCGTGATCAGCCGGCCCATGCCGTTTCTCAGACTGGCGAAGTGACTGAGCCCGCTCCCGCGGGCGGCCCGGGCGGCGGCCCGGGCGGCAAGGATGAGACTTCGATGCTTCTGCTCCATCTCGAGGAAACGGGGGAAACTGGCCCGGACGCTCATCGTGGCCGGTTCGGCGGCATGGATGCCCGCGACCAACGGTTCGGCGATGCGATCGAGGACTTCGCGCCCGAGACGACGGGTGACGAACGACTCGAGGCTCTCGTCGTCGCCGCCGGTGGCCTGGCCGGGCAGCACCAGGTCGGTCAGGGCCCGGGTCTTGCCTCTCCAGGAGAGCAACGACGAACCGAGCAGTGGGCCGAGCCGCGATGGAACCATGAGGAGGAACCCACCGGGAAGGGGATGGAGCCGGCCCCCCCACCAGACGTAGGACCCGCCGGCATCGGGGCTGACCGGGATGACCTCGTCGGCCAGACCCAGCTCCCGGGTCAGCTCGAGGACGACAGCCTTGCCGGCTACGAAGCTGTCCGGGCCGCCCTCGACGAGGAAACCGTCGTCATGGTCGGTGACCACCACGCCCCCGAGACGGGCAGACTTCTCGATCAGGAGCACATCGGCGCCGGCGGACTTCATCCGGCGGGCGGCGACCAGACCGCTGATCCCACCTCCGACAACGACTGCATCGACCATCACGACGACCTCGACCACACAGCGGTCTCGACCACCAGGTCGGCGAGAGCTGCGATCAACCCGGGGTGATCGTTAAGGCAGCGGCATCGATGGAACTCGAGACCTAGAGAGGAAGCCGCAGCCCGATGTTCGACGTCGTTGTCGTAGAGAGTCTCCACGTGATCGGAGATGAAGCCGATCGGGTCGACCAGCACCGCATTGGATCCGTCGGCGGCTAGTTGCTCCATGACGTCCTCGACGGAGGGTCCCAGCCAGGGCTCGCGGGCCGCGGCGCTGACACTCTGATAGGCCAGATGCCAGTTATCCAGCCCGAGACGGGTTGCCACTGCGCGAGCAGTGTCGGCAAGCTGGTCGGCATAGGGGTCGCCCTGCTCGATCATTCTCATGGGAAGGCTATGGGCGGCGAATACGACCGGGCTGCCTGCCGATGCTCGGTCCAAGGCCGCCTCCAGCATGTCGGCCAGGGCATCCACGTAGGACGCGGCCAGGTTCCAGTCGGGACCGAACAGCAGCCGGACCGGGCTTCCCTCGAAGGCCGACTCGACGGCTGCCTCGTAGGCATCGGTGGACACCTCGCAGCGATAAGGGGCGAGACTGATCACGACCAGTTCCTCGACGCCGTCCGCCCTGATCTGTTCCGCCGCTTCCTGGATCGTGGGCCGTGCATGAAGCATCCCGACGTGGACATCGGCCCGGCATCCCCGCCGGCTCAGCTCGTCGGCGACGAGCACCGCCTGACGCCGCGTCGTGGCGGGTAGTGGCGAGCCGCCGCCGATTGCCTCATACCGTCCGATGACCGAAGGGATGACATGCTCCGGTGGGACCCGGTCCAGCACGCTCTCGACGAATCCGGGAACCTGATCCAGGCTCTCCGGGCCGCCGAACCCAGCAAGGAGCACGGTGAGCCGACGGTCACTCACCGAGCCACCCCCTGAGGTCCCCTGCTTGGAGACGACGCCCCACGTAGAAGGGCCCGAACTCGGCGAACCGGGCACTGACCTCGTCGAAGCGCATCTCGTAGATCAGCTTCTTGAACTGAATCGGGTCATCGGCGAAGAGAGTCACCCCCCATTCCCAGTCGTCGAGCCCTATCGAACCGGTGACGATCTGGCTCACCTTGCCCGCGTAACGCCGACCGGTCCGGCCGTGGGCCCGCATCAGCTCGCCGCGCTCGGGAGCTTCGAGGCTGTACCAGTTGTCTGCCCCTTCCCGCTTCTTGTTCATCGGGTAGAAGCAGAGGTACTGGCTGTGGTCGGGAATCTCGGGGTAGAGACGGGACTGCATGTAGGGGCTGTCCTCGACGTTGTCGGCCGTGCCCTCGGGAGCTCCGTGCCGGCTGATCTCGATCACCGAGAGATACGAGTAGGGACGGGTGGTGTACGTGGCCAGCATCGTCTGGTCGAAGGCCCGCTCCAGAGCCTGGAGCTGGCCCATGTCGGGGCGAAGGTGGAACAGGAGGAGATCGGCTTTGTGGCCGATCACGGTGTAGCCGACGCTACGCCCAGCCGGGGCGTCCTCCACCTGCTCGAACGAGCCGAGGAGGTCGGTCGTCTCGGCCAGGGCCTTCTCTCGCTCGGTTGCGTCGAGTCCGCCCCAGGCGCTCCTATCTAGCCGGCGGAAGTCGTGGAGGGCGAACCAACCCTCGAGAGTCTCGGGAGCCGTCATCGCACTGCCCCGCTCACTCTCGACATTCCCTCGGTCGGCTCGGCGCTGCCAACGACGGTCTCGACCATGGCTTGCACGTTCTCCAGCGGGGTGTCGGGAAGCACCCCGTGGCCGAGGTTGAACACGTGGCCGGGCCGGGCCGCCGCCTCCTCCAGGACGCGGTTGGTGCCGGCGCGTACCGTGTCCGGATCGGAGAGGAGCAAAGCCGGGTCCAGGTTGCCCTGGACGACGTGATCATCCCCAAGCCGGTTCCAGCAGTCCCCGAGCGGAAGCCGCCAGTCCACGCCGTATCCGGTGGCCCCGATCCGCGGGAGCAGGTCGAGTAGATGCGTGGCGGCCGGGGCAAAGTAGACGGTGGGGACTGCCAGCCCGGCCAGGGCCCGACGGGCCGCCGGCATGGCCCACTCCTCGAACTGCTGCCGGGACAACAGCCCGGCCCAGGTATCGAAGAGTTGTACCACCTGGGCGCCGGCGTCGACCTGCAGCTCCAGGTAGGTGCGCATGGCTCGGGCGAGAACGTCCAGTGCGGCGGTCGGGTCGTCACAGTGAAACACCCGACGGAAACGGGGGAAGTGCTGGGATCCTCCTCCCTCCAGCAGATAGGCGAGGAGGGTGGCCGGCCCACCGGCGAAGCCGATCAACGCCACGTCGAGAGGGAGTGCCGCGCCCACCTTTTCGATCGTCTCACTCAGGTAATCGACTCTCGCCGGCTCGAGATCACCCAGATCGGCCACGTCAGCGAGACTCAGAGGTGAGAGCCTGGGACCGGGGGCGAATTCGATGGGTACGCCCATGGCATCGAATGGGGTCATGATGTCGGCGAAGACAATGGCGGCATCGAGGGGGAAGCGGCGCAGGGGCTGGAGGGTGATCTCGGCAGCAAGGGCCGGGGTGCGCATTGCCTCGTCGAAGCTGTGGCGGGACCGCAGCTCGCGGTACTCGGGGAGATAGCGGCCCGCCTGACGCATGAACCAGACCGGAGGCCGATCGAGAGGCTGGCGATCCAGGGCGGCGAGCAGCCTGCTCACACCGCCTCCTCGATCGCATCGGACAGCACGTCGAGCACGGTGTCGAACGTCTCGTCGAGATGTGACTCCATCAGGAACCAGGCCTCGAATGGGGAGGGGGGCAACAGGACTCCTCTGCTCAGGGCGGCATGGAAGAAGCGGCCGAAGAGCTCCTGATCGAGCCCGGCCACGTCGTCCCAACTCCGTGCCTGGTCGATGCCGATGAACAGACCCGCCATCCCCCCGATGTGGTTGACCACCCCAGGCACGCCGGCCCGGGCCAGCGCGGAGCCGAGCCGGTTCTCCAGCCGGTCTCCGGCACGGTCGAAGTCCTGATAGAGATGGGGATGGTCCGCCAGGTAACGGAGTGTGGCCAGTCCGGCCGCGGTGACTATGGGGTTGCCCGCCAGCGTGCCCGCCTGATAGACCGGCCCGTCGGGAGCGATCAGCCGCATGAGATCGGCCCGACCGCCATAGGCGGCGGCCGGTGTCCCGCCGGCTACGACCTTCCCCAGAGCGGTGAGATCGGGGGTGACCCCGTACCGATCCTGGGCGCCTCCCAGAGCCACCCGGAACCCGGTCATCACCTCGTCGAAGATGAGAAGTGCCCCGTGGGTGTCGCAGAGACCGCGCAGACCGGAGAGAAACCCCGGGTCGGGTATGACACATCCCATGTTTCCGGCAACCGGCTCGACGATGACCGCCGCCACCGACCCGTCGCCGAGCATCTCCGACACCGACTCCAGGTCGTTGTATCTGGCCACCCTGGTGTCGGCCACGGTGCCCGGGGGGACCCCAGGGCTCGACGGCGTTCCGAACGTGGCCAGCCCCGATCCAGCTTTCACCAGAAAGGCGTCGGCATGACCGTGGTAGCAGCCTTCGAACTTCACCACCGTCGGGCGGCCGGTGGCCGCCCTGGCCAGACGCAATGTGGAGGCGGTTGCCTCGGTGCCTGAGTTGACCATGCGCACCACTTCCACCGAAGGGACGAGGGCACAGATGATCTCGGCCAGCTCGACTTCGGCGGTGGTGGGGACTCCAAATGACGTGCCGCGGGCGACAGCCTCGCGGACCGGCTCGACGATCTCGGGGCGAGCGTGCCCCAGGATCAGCGCTCCCCACGAGGCGATGAGGTCGATCAACTCGTCGCCCTCGACCGTCCGCAACCGGGCATCGTGCCCGGATTCGACGAAAGGTGGGGCTCCGCCCACCGACCGGAAGGCACGCACCGGAGAGTTGACCCCGCCTGGCATCACATCGAGGGCCCGGCTCTGCCACTCCCGGGTCGTCTGCTTCGGCGACACCCGGGCGCTCATCCGGTCTCCTCGATGAGCCGGGCGGCGTCGAGGGCGAAGTAGGTGAGCACGATCCCGGCCCCGGCCCGGACGATGCCGGTCAGAGACTCGATGATCACCCGGTCACGCTCGATCCATCCCTTCGCCGCGGCTGCCTCGATCATGGCCATCTCCCCCGACACCTGGTAGGCCACTACCGGGACGTCGACGGTCTCTCTGACCGCCCTGACCACGTCGAGATAGGGGCCGGCCGGTTTGACCATCACCAGGTCGGCACCCTCGTCGACATCGAGCGATGCCTCCCGGATCGCCTCCCGCACGTTGGCCGGGTCCATCTGATGGGAGCGACGATCACCGAAGGCCGGAGTGGACCCGGCGGCATCGCGGAATGGGCCGTAGTAGGCGGAGGCGTACTTGACCGCGTAGGAGCAGATCACGGTGTCGGTGTGCCCCCCCTCGTCGAGAACGGACCGGATCGCTCCGACCCGTCCATCCATCATGTCGGAGGGCGCCACCACCTCGGCACCGGCGTCCGCGTAGGTCGTGGCAACCCGGGCGAGCAGGGGGAGGGCGGAGTCGTTGTCGACCACTTCTCCGCGCAGCGGTCCGCAGTGCCCATGGCTGGTGTACTCGCAGAGACAGACGTCGGCCCAGCGGATCAGATCGGGAGCCGCCGTCGACACCGCCTCGATCGCCCGGGGAACCGGGCCCGATGGATCCCAGGCACTCGACCCGATCTCGTCCTTGTGATCCGGGACTCCGAAGAAGAGGAGTCCTCCGATCCCTGCCGCCGCTGCCTCCTTGGCGAGCAGGGTGACCTGGTCGACAGAAAGCTGGGCGTGACCCGGCATCGACTCGATGGGACGTCTCACCCCTTCTCCCGGGACGACGAATACGGGAAGCACGAAGCGGGCGGGATCGAGGCGGGTCTCGGCCACGGCCCGACGCATCGCGCTGCTCATGCGGAGCCGCCGGGGCCGGACGACGGGAAAGCCACTCACACGGATACCTCCAGATAGGACCTCAGCGCCCGAGCCAGCGAGTGGTGGCTGGGCTCGGGGGCGATGACTTCCGGCATCCGATGTCGAGCCACCGCAGCCCGGGTCGTGGGCCCGATCACACCGACCACGACGTCCTCGAAGTCCCGGGCCAGGAGCCACCCGGTGACGGCTGAAGGCGAGGCGAACACGACGGCATCCACCGGGGTCGGTTCGGGAGCGATCGGGACAGCGCGGTATATCTCCTGCTCTTCGAGGTCCGATACCAGACTGCGCAAACGTGCCACCAAGCCGGGGTCGGTCCCGGCGGCGTGAGGGAAGACGATCCTGGCTGCGCGCAAGACATCGGCCGCCCCATCCAACAGATCGGCCAGACCGGACCGGCCGGTGCCGACCACCCGGCCGCCGGCGGCTTCGACCGCGGCCGCCGAAGTGGCTCCGACGGTGACAACCCCGGTGGGAGGCATCCCGCCCCTCGGCCAGAGCAGTTCGACGGTGCGGGACGAGGTGATCAGCATCAGATCGGCATGTGATGCCGCTTCACGGGCCAGGGTCAGGACTCCTTCGACAGCCACCACGACATCCACGCATGGAAAAGGCACCGGCTCCAACCCGACGCCGAGGTACTCAGAAGCCACCGAGCCGAAACGGTCGGTCGTGATCGCGACCCGGGTCACAGACCCAGCTCCTTCCTGGCACCGGCCACGACCGCCTCGGCATCGTCGCCGACCACCACCGTCTGGCGCGGTCCCCGCTCGTCGGAGACGAATGCGTCCAAGCGCATCCTTCCCTCCTCCCACCTGGCGAGCACGCCCAGCGATGACCTGCAACCCGCGCCGGTCTGGGCGAGCAGTTCCCGCTCCGCCATGAGCAGAGACCGGAGCCGAGCATCGTCGAGCATTCCCGCCATCGCCGCCGCCCCGGTTCCGGGGCGGGCTTCGACGGCGAGGGCACCTTGACCCGGCGCCGGCACCATCTCCTCCACCGCGAAACGTTGGGCGGTCATCTCAGATCTCCCCAAACGCTCCAGGCCTGCCTCGGCGAACACCGCCGCATCGACCTCGCCGGCTTCGATCTTGGCAAGCCGGGTGTCGACGTTTCCCCGAAGCTCTGTGGTCCGAATTCCAGGCCGATGACGGGCGAGTTGAGCTGCTCTGCGCGGGCTGCCGGTGCCCACGACCGCCTCCTCGGGGAGGTCTTCGACGGACGAGCCCACCATGACGTCGAATGGTGAGGCGCGTTCGGGAAAGGCGGCCAACACCAGGTCTCTCGACGCGGTGACGGGCAGATCCTTCAACGAGTGGACCGCCAGGTCGGCCCGGCCGTCGATGACCGCCTCCTGCACTCCCCGGACGAAAGCCCCCAGCTCGGTCAGCCTGGCGATCGGGCCACTCCGATCCCGATCCCCGGCGGTGTCGATCTCAACCAGGCGAACCGCCAGGTCGGGAACGACCGTCTGAAGCAGGTCTGCCACTCTCCGAGTTTGAGCCATGGCAAGGGAGGAGCGCCGGGTGGCGAGCCGGACCTCAGGCATCATCCACCCCGAAGGCCTCGGCCACAGCTTCAATCGCCTCCGACCCTCCCGCCTTGGATCCGACGAACGAGATGGGGGGGTGCAGAATCCGACGGGCAACAGTGTGGGCCAACTGCTGGAGCACCGCTTCGGGGTCCTCGGCCCCGCGCAGTCGATTGGCGAAACGGCGCACTTCCTCGTCGACGGCCCTCTCCGCCTGGTCGACCATGGCGTTGATGATCGAGCCGACACGGTCCGGGGTGGTCAAGCGCCGCCAGGCGAGATCGGCTTCGGAGATGAGGGTGTGCTCGGCGTCGGCCGGGAGCAGATCCCCGACGGTGTTGGCCAGATCGTCGACGCCGAGATAGGAGACCCGATCGGTCTCACCGGGGCGACTGAAGGCGGGCGGCATGCCCAGGTCGACGAGCTGCAGGGGCTCGCTCCGACGGGCGAAAGCCTCGAGGATGACGGACTCGGAGAACACGGTCTGACCGCCAGGGACAGTGGAGATCACTGCCGGGTAGGTGGCCAGTGCCTCGGGCACCTCGTCCCAAGGGGACGACGAGTTGCCCGCGATCACACCGGGCCGACGGGTGAAGACCGACACCTCGGCGTCGGTGAGGTGCTGGGCGGCGGCTCGGGCCATCGCACCACCGCCGATGATCGCCACCCGCTCCGCCGATGCCACGGCATCGGCGGCTACGGACGCCAACGACCCATGTGGAGCCGGGCCGAGGAAGCGTCTGGTCATCCGTCCCACACCAATCGCAGATTCCAGGATCCTGGCCAGGTCTCCTCGTCTATCGGACGACTGGTTGAAAACGGCCACCGCTCGACGGAACTGGCTCAACACCTCTGTCTCCCCGACCAACGGGGACTCGAGGCCGGCAGCGATACGGCAGAGGTGGAGGAAGACCTCCCGGTTGGTTCGGGTTACGGCCAGATCCGACATCGAGTGGTCTCCATAGAGAGAGGTGAGCACGTCGGGAGCCCTCTCCGGCCCACCGACCCAGACAATCTCCACCCGAAGACAGGTTGAGAGCAAGAAGGCTTGATGACCGCTCGCCACTACTCGACCTTGGGCGCGCAGATACGACCCGTCCCCAAAGGACAAGGGCGCGCGACTATCCGCGGCGACCGCGGGATGCGCGTATGACAGTCCGGTCAGGCGTAACACGCCCTCGTGACCCTGCCCGTCTTCGCCATGCCGAAGCAAGGTAAGCCCCGGGTCGCCCGACAGCGAGTCGACAAGGATCCGACGCTGAGTCGGATCCAGACCCAATTTGCCTCCATTTCAACTATCCGCTCAGACCGGAGCGATGCCAGACTCGGGTCACCCAACCTGCCGCCAGCACCCCCGCGGTGACCCCGGCCAGACTGACCAAGGTACCCCTGGCTTCGACGCCCTCCACCAGGAGAACCAGGACCTGGACGAGGACTGCCGCCACCAGGGCCGTGATCAAGCCCCGGGCCAGGATGAGCATGCCGGCCGGTGGTCTCGGTCGGGGCGCGTGGTTGACCGGCCGCCTCCACTCCTGTCTCGAACTCTTGATGGGCCTTGAGTACCCGGGAGCGGGGATCGTTGCCCAGTGAGTTGATGACCCGCGTCGCGGCCACGGGCTCGTGAATGCCCTCGGTGACATCAGTCATCCGCATAGAGCGGTGGTGCGGCCGTGTTGATCGACAACCCGATGCGGGTCAGGGCGGCAGCCACGACCGCGGCGAGGAGGAGACTGAACAACCAGCCACCAGCGGTGCGGGCTTGCCCCTCGCCAAGGGTATCGGTGGCTGAGTCGGTCAAGGCTGATCCTTCCTCCAAGAGCATCTCCGCGGCCGGGCGAACCCATCGGAAGACGACGACGAAGACGACCAGGGCGATGAGTGAGCCGAGGATCCTCCGTCTGTTTCGCTCCTGCCGGGGTCGGGTCTGCCGAACCCGAGTGCCATCAAGACTGCTCCAATGACCGCCATCGCGAGGAGGACCCAGGCGAAAACCGGGGTAAGGTCGAGCTCGGTCCTCACCTGAAGGTCGAGTAGCGGCGTGCTCCCGCCGCTCCCGGGCAGTGAGCTGGCGGCGACAGCAACCACGAACCCAAGGACGAGGACCGCAGTCGCGGCAGTGGCCATGGAGAGGAGGCGACGCAAACGGGTCAAACCATCGCCTCGAGTGGCTCCCCGTGGGCGAGACGGACAACCAGATCAAGAGCCTCACCGAGGGTGCCGGCTACCGGCGCACCCATTGACTTCAACCTGGGAAGGTGATGCGATCCGCCGTCGTAGAGGATGATTCCGGCGCCGACATCCCTCGCCGCCACCGCGTCGTCGGGAGTGTCTCCGATGAGCACGACATCGTCGGGCTCCTGCCGGAGCGACAGGAGATGGCTCTCCAAGTGCTGGGTCTTCAGGCCCCCACTAGGGACTGTCAATCCGTCGACCAGAGCGAAGTGGTGAGCGATACCGTGCGCACTCACGGCCTCGAGAAGCCTCTGGTGGATCGACATCGACAGCAACGACTGTGACCAACCGAGATCGGTGACCCTGCCAACAGCCTCCACCGATCCCATCGTCAGAGGCGCCCGATGGGCCCGGGCGTAGTACTCATCATGAAAGGTCTTGTTCAGTTGGCCCCACTCCATGTCGTCGATCGATCGCCTGAAGAGCGAGTCGTAGAAGGCGCGGACCGGCCTGGTGAAGTGATCCCGGTAGTCGTCCTTGTCGATGGAGGTGAGGCCAAACTCCGCTATCCCCACGTTGACGGATTCCACGACGACGTCGAGGTCGTCGAGCAGGGTCCCGTTCCAGTCCCAGACGATATGAAGGGGGCGCACGGTCACAAGGTTACGGACCGTGCCACGACATTTTCGACAGAAGTGATGCCAGACCGAGTGCGGAGGGCTAGCCGCGCCTGCTCAACAGGACTAAATCTCCATCCTGCCGGAGAGGGCCCTGCCCAGTGTCAGCTCGTCCGCGTAATCGAGATCGCCACCCACCGGCAGCCCCGAGGCGAGACGAGTCACCCGGACTCCGAGCGATTTGAACTCCCTCGCGATGTACATCGCGGTCGCGTCACCCTCGATTGTCGGGTTGGTGGCGACAATCAGCTCCTTGATCCCCTCAGGCTCGAGACGGTCCCGCAGCTCCTCGATGCGAATCTGGCCCGGGCCGACGCCGTTGATCGGGGAAAGCGAGCCTCCCAAGACGTGATACCGGCCCCGAAACTCTTGAGTGCGCTCCACGACGACGATGTCCTGGGGACGTTCGACGACACAGATCAATGAGAGGTCACGACGTGTGTCCCGGCAGATGGCGCACTCCTCGCCGGCGGCCACATTGAAGCAACGAGCACAAAGACTCACCTGGTCTCGCATGTCGTTGATCGCCGTGGCGAGCCGCCGGGCATCGGCTTCCTCGACGCTCAGAAGATGAAAAGCGAGACGCTGCGCGGTCTTCTGCCCGATCCCGGGAAGACGGGCCACCTCGTCGATGAGACGCTGAACCGGTCCCTCGAACATCAACCGAGGAGACCACCGAGGTCGAGACCGCCGGTGAGCCCTCCCAGCTGATCCGAAGCGGCTTGGGAGGCTGCTTCGAACGCCTGACGGACGGCGGCGACGACCAGATCCTCGAGCATCTCGCCTTCATCGGGGTCGATGACCTCGGGCGAGATCGAGATCGAGACCAGCTCCTGGGCTCCGCTCACCACGGCGGTGACCATGCCGCCACCGGCGGTTCCCTCGAATGTCTTCCCCGCCAGGTCCTGTTGGGCCGCGGCCAGCTGCTCCTGCATCTTCTGGGCCTGAGCCATTATCTGACGCATGTCGGGTTGGCGATTCATCGAAGCTCCACGGTAGTTGTCCACCCCCGTTTCGGGAGACACTGATCAGGAAAACGACGGACCGGCTCCTCCCCGCCGAAGAGGTCCGGTTCACAGTCGTCATTCCTCGACGACTTCGGCTCCCAACTCGGCGGCAAGCAGCGATGTCGGATCCTCAGTGCTCTGGGGCCGCTCCTCGAGTTGGCTCATGTCGATGGTTTGGTCATCCGACCCATCCCCGCCGGCCCTGAGCCCGAACCTCACCCGAACCGGTCCCCCGAGCAGGTCGCTGGCACGGGTGGCGACGATGGCGGCCACGGCGTCGTCCTCCTGGAGTGACTGGAGGTGGAAGTCGTGGGCCACTTCGAGGACGATCACTCCGTCATCGACCGAAGCGGGCACAGCCTCGCGGAAAAAAGCCCAACGTCGGGCGCCAAGAACATCACGCAATGAGCCGAACAGACCGGGCCAGACTTTCTGCAGCTGGTCGAACGAGATGTCGACCTGCAGCGCGGGCGAAGTCCCCTCCCCTGGTTCCTCGGGCCGGGTCTCGCTCAGGGCAGGCGCGCTCGCAGGCTGCACCGGCTCGGTCGGAGCCGACTCGTCGACCGACGAAACGGTGACGGGAGGAACCGGCTCTGGCTTTCCCAAACGTCTCTCGATCCGCTCCACGCGGGAGAGGAGAGCCTCGGTGTCGCTGGCAGTCTCCGGTCTGGTGAGCTTGATCATTGCCAGCTCGGTCATGAGACGCTCCTCGCGACCCTCACGCAACCTGACCAATGCCTCGCCCAGGAGATCCACTGCCCGCAATACGTCGGGGGCGGGGACGATCTCGGCTGCCTTGCGCCATCCTTCGTAGACATCGGGCGACTCGTCTGCGATCTCGGCGAGGTTGGGCGCGTAGTGGGCGAGAAAGGCGCCTCTGAAGAAGGCGACCGACTCGGCGACGAACCGCCTCAGATCGACCCCATCAGCCGCAAGTTCGGCCACCAGTTCCAAGGCGCTCTTTGCATCATGGGAGGCGACTGCTTCGACCAGGCGAATGAACGCTTCTGAGTCGGCCAGGCCCAGGGCCCGCCTGACCCCGGCTACATCGACCGAACCGGCGCCGAGGGCGGCGACCTGCTCCAACAACGACAACGAGTCACGAACCGAGCCGCCGGCGTGTCGGGCGATCGCGATGAGAGCAGGCGCGTCGGTCCGGTAGTCCTCCCGGTCGGCGATGACGCTGAGGTGACCCGCTAGGTCCTCGATCGGGACCGGATGAAAGTCGAACCGCTGGCTTCTCGATCTGATCGTATCGAGGAGCTTGTACGGCTCGGTGGTGGCCAGGACGAAGTGGACGTGTGAGGGCGGCTCCTCCAATGTCTTCAGCAGCGCATTCCCGGCTGCCTTGGACAACATGTGCGCCTCGTCGAGAACAAACACTCGCTTAGAGGTCGCCGACGAGGCAACGGTGCTGACACTCACCTTGATGTCTCGTATGTCGTCGACCGAGTTGTGCGACGCGGCATCGAGCTCGAGAACGTCGAGCGACGTCCCCTCGGTGATGGCAACGCAACTCGCACACTGATTGCAGGGTGAGCCGTTCGCTGCCCGATTCACACAGTTGAGCGCCTTGGCGAGGATGCGCGCCGTGGTGGTCTTGCCGGTGCCGCGGGGCCCGGTGAAGAGATAGGCGTGGGCCACCCTGTTGTCAGCGACCTCCCGGGACAAGGTCGTGGTCACATGTCCCTGACCGATGACGTCGTCAAAGGTCTGGGGCCGATACTTGCGATAAAGAGCCTGATATTCCACCGCTGCCTACGGTAACGGCGGAGTCAGGTACTTGATACCTGCTGTCTGGTTCACCCCCCTCGACGCGCTCACTTCGTTCGCTGGCGTCGGTCCCCCCGCTCCGCAGGGGGACAACGGCCCGGACTGTCTGCCTGTCGCCCTCGACGCGCCGCAGAGGGACAACGGCCCGACCGTCTCGTCGCCCCCCCCTTTTCGAAGGGGGGACCGCCCAAGCAAAGCGAGGGCGAGGGGGGTTCGCCCCCCTCGACGCGCTCCGCAGGGGGACAACCGCCGGAGCTTTCAATTCATTTATCGGGTGAATCCGTCGATACTGCCCAGGTGACGCAACCGCTCATCGAGGAGCCTCTGACCGACGCCGTCGAGACTCCGCCAGCCATCTGGGCCAAAGGTCTGGTCCGCAAGTTCGGGAAGACCGTTGCCGTCGATCATGTGGACCTCTCGATTGGAACCGGCGAGTTCTACGGGCTTCTGGGTCAGAACGGCGCCGGGAAGACGACCACCATCAAGACGATCGTCGGCTTGCTCCGTCCCAACGAGGGCTCGGTCGGCATCGGCGAGTTCGACACCTGGAAGAGCCCGACCGAGGTCAAGGCGCGCATCGGCGTCCTACCGGAGGAGTTCAATCTCTACGAGCGGCTGACCGGAGCCGAATTGCTCGACTTCACTGCAGCGATGCACGGCCTCGATCGAGGGGAAGCGACCCGGCGACGCGACGAACTGCTCGACCTACTGGACCTGGTCGACGCCGGCTCGAAACTCATCGGTGACTACTCACGAGGGATGAGAAAGAAGGTGGCTCTTGGCGCGGCCATCATCCATCGACCCCCGGTTCTGTTCCTCGACGAGCCCTTCGAGGGAGTCGACGCCGTTTCCGCCCGGCTGATCCGGCGCTTGTTGCAACAGGCAGCACAAGGCGGGACCACCATCGTGTTCTCATCCCACGAGATGCACCTCGTCGAGAAGCTGTGCACCAGGATCGGAATCATGGAGGCCGGCAGGCTCACCATCGAGGCGACACCCGAGGGGTTGTGTCGGATGATGGGTGCGGACAACGTCGAGGACGCCTTCATCGCCGCGGTGGGGGGCCGCACCCCGGACTCGTCATGGTACGTCTCCTAGTCGGCCTCAAGGCCAGACTCACCTGGAACGGGTTTCGCAGCGACCTCCAGCGAAGAATCGGCCTTCCAGTAGCGCTGGCGCTGCTCTCCTGGCTCGGTGTCTGGCTTGCTCGATCCCACCACGAGACGGCCACCCTGCTCCGGGATACCAACCCGGAAGCCCTGGCCGGCTACCTGGCCTGGTCGGCATTGTTCCTGTTCCTCGTCTGGGTGACGCTCCCGGTCGTGATCTTCCCGCTCGACGAGAACCTCGACCCTCAGCAACTAGCCAACCTTCCTCTCACCGCCAACCAGATGGTGACCGGTCTCACTGCGGCGAGCTTTGTCGCGCCCTCCACAGTGATCCCCCTGCTGCTCCTTGGCTCCAACACATCGACCCTGGGCGCGGGATGGTGGATGGTGCTGCCGGCCGCGGCCGTGTACCTCGGGTTGCTGGCAGTGGGCAGCCAGCTCTTCTCGGCTGCGATCTCGGGCATTCTCCGCACCCGGCGGGGTCGCGACATTGCAACCTTCATCGTGCTCGGCCTAGCCGCGGGCTCGTTCTTCGTTTACCGCTCGGTGAGCAGCTCTATCGACAAGATAGGGATCGCCGACTCCGCCCTCGCATTCCCGATCCTCGATTGGTGGCCGCTGATCCCGCCGGTGGCAGTGCAGAAGTCGATGATCGATGCAGCAGCCGGGAATGTGGCTCCGGCCTTGCTCGCCCTGGCTGCAGCGGCATTGGGTCTCCTCGTGCTGGCGTCGCTTTGGCGTGGGTTGCTCGGGTGGCTGCTGACAACCCCCTCCCAACAGAGCAAGCCTGCGTCGCGGTCTCGGCGGGGAGGTATGGCCACCGGGCCCTGGGGTGTGATCCCGACCATGGCCCGCAAGGAGTTCCGGTTCTACGTGCGAGACCCGCGTCAACGTCTGGTGTGGACCGGGACTGTGATATTCGTCGGTTTGGCGGTTGGCGGAGCGGTGATGAACGCCACCGGGTTCTTCGACATCCGGGAGAGGGAGTGGGCCCCGTTAGTGGCTCCCGTGCTAGTTCTCTTCGTCGGGCTTCCCATCGCTCTCAACCTGTTCGGCTGGGAGCGCAACGCCGCCAGCTACCTGTTTGTCCTTCCACCAAAACCTCACCAGATCCTGCTCGGAAAGAACCTCGCGGTCGCCACAGCACTCGTGGTGGAGACCGCGATCCTCACTCTGGGCCTCGCCGTATTCACCGGGCAGTGGACCTGGGTCTGGATGGTCATTCCTCTGACCATCGCTGCCATCGGTTGCCAGCTGGCAGTAGGCAACCTGGTCTCTGTGCTCACCCCGCTTCGGTTGCCCAGGGAGGGGACAGACGTGTTCGCCCAGTCCACCGAGCAGGGGTGTCTCGCCATCGTCAGCCAGACCGCGTCCTTCTTCGCCATCGGTTTGCTGCTGGTGCCACCGGCGTCCGTGGTGGTGCTGACGGTCGACTTCGGCCAGGTCCTGTCCCCCTGGATCGCGGCTCTCGCCGCCATCGGTTGGGGGCTGGCTTTCTACGGTGTCTCGCTGTTCATCGCGGGCCGTCTACTCCGCCGCCGGATGCCCGAGGTCCTGGCTTGGGTTCAGGTGGTCTGAGGGCGAGACCCTGCGCACAGGACGTCCTCGAGTGTCCCCGGGGGGAAACGTCGCACAGTCAGCATCGCCTCACGATGTTCCTTATCGAAGTAGCTTCCAACAATCCGGAGCGAAAGGCAGGCATTCGATGGTGACGCTCTCCTCGATGCAGGAAGAAATGTCGACACAGGACCTTTGGGACTTCTCGAATCTCTCCGCCCTCTACATCAACACCACTCTGAAGAAGAGCCCGGAGAAGTCTCACACCCAGGGTCTGATGGACATCTCGGCCGAGATAATGCGACGTCAAGGGGTGGAAGTCGAGACGATCCGGGCTACCGACCACGACATCGCCCCCGGGGTCTGGCCGGACATGACCGACCACGGATGGGACAACGACGACTGGCCATCGATCTTCGAAAAGGTCATGGCGGCCGACATCCTGGTGATCGGAACCCCGATCTGGCTGGGAGAGAAATCTTCGATTTGCACCCGGGTCATCGAGCGGCTCTACGGCAACTCCAGCCAGTTGAACGAAGCCGGGCAGTACGCCTACTACGGACGGGTGGGTGGCTGCCTGGTTACCGGCAACGAGGACGGGATCAAACACTGCTCGATGAGCATCTTGTACGCCTTGCAGCACCTGGGATATGTGGTGCCACCGCAGGCGGATGCCGGCTGGATCGGCGAGGCAGGTCCCGGCCCCTCCTACCTCGACGAAGGCTCCGGCGGGCCTGAAAACGACTTCACCAACCGCAACACGACATTCATGACCTGGAACCTGATGCATCTGGCCCGGATGGTGAATGACGCCGGAGGGGTGCCTGCTCACGGGAATCAGCGGTCCGCGTGGGACGCCGGCTGCCGATTCGACCTCCCCAACCCGGAGCACCGCTAGTGCTCTGGCCACCGGTGGTCAACCGGTGGGACAGACCCAGCGGTCGTCGATCTCGACCTCACCACCGGCGCCCGGATGCCGAAAAGGCGAGCGGAAGGTGAACGCGGCCGGAGTGGGACCGTCGCGGCGAAGGGTGGCGAGACGTTGCTTGGCCTCCTCCGTGCTTGGCCGATGGCCTGCTTCCACCCACCAGAGGACCATGTAGGAATCCTCCATGCGCTCGAACCATTCACGACGCCGGATCATCACCTTGCGATGGTCCGATCGGTAAACGAAGTCGGCCAGGGCGTCGACGGACTCCCAGACGCTCATGTTGACCAGCAGCATGTCGTCGTCGAACGCTCTGATCGCTGTGGCGTCGCCATCCTCGGTTTGCAGCCTCCACACGAAGCCTGGTGCATCGTCGGCCACCGCGTTCACTGGCTCCAGGGCCTCGACGAACTCGACGAGCCTCGGCGAGTCGAGGGGGGCGCGTAGCCGGGCGACGTTGAGCTGCGCCAGATGGTGGTCCACGGCGATCCATTCTAGCCAAGGGCTGCCGTGGCCATCCGAGGCGTTGCTCAGCCTCGCTTGGCGACCACCCGGGCCACCACGGCCCAGCCGAGGACGGTCCAGAGGAGGAGAATGCCAAACAAAGTAGGGCACATCCGACACCAGGCCCTCGGTGAGCCCGCTCCGTATCAAATTGGACATGTGAAAGAAGGAAGGCTCTGTGTGCTGTCGCCGCCCAATCCGGGAACCGTTCAATCGGAATCACGATCGGCCGGTCGCAATCCCGAGTGTTCTAATTCAAACGGTATGAACATTCAAGCGATTTGAATACCATGCTCGTTTCTTGAACATTCATCGGACGGCAGGGCTCTCTGAACACGAGACGGCTCCGAACAGACGGGCACCGAATTGGCGTGCCGTGCCGGAGATGAGCAGATGAGACTCGGAATCGACCTCGACGGAGTCGTAGCCAACTTCACCAAAGGTTGGATCGACCGGTACAACAAGGAGTTCGGGACCGACCTCGAGGTCGGTCAGGCCGATACCTGGGACGGCATCACCCCCATCACCCACTTCGAGGACATGCAAGCCTTCTGGGAATGGAGCTCCGACCTCGAGGGTCGATCACTGTTCTGGCACCTGGAGACGTTTCCCGGGGCGGTCGAGGCGCTTCAGGAGCTGGATCGTGAGGGTCACCAGATCATCGTCGTGACCATGAAGCCCGCTTTCGCTGTCGACGACACCCACGAGTGGATCGCCGCCAAACGCATCCCGGCTTCTGAGGTCCACATCCTGGAGAAGAAGTGGCTCATCGACTGCGACGTCTATCTCGACGACGGGCCTCACGTCCTTCCCGGTCTGGTTGCTCACCGCCCGGACCGGGTGATTTGTCGCTACGTCCGACCCTGGAACTATCCGGTCGAGGGCGCGGTCGACATCGAGGATTTCGACGAGTTTCGCGCTCTGGTTCGAGGCCTGAGCTGACGTCGCCAGGATTGGCTAGGGTCGCCTCCGCGACCCGGGGCAGTCGCACCCGTTGCCATAGAACTAGGAGAAATGATGAATAGAAGAGCTCTCTGGGCTTGTCTAGTGGTGATAGCTCTGGTCACAGCCGCTTGCGGTGGTGGCGAGGGTGGCGAGACCACCACGACCACGGCTGCAGAGGAGGAACCGACCACCACGGCGGCGCCTCCGGAAGAGACGACCACGACGGCTGGAGAGGCCGAGCTCGGTTCCCCTGAGCGACCGATCCAGGTTCTGTTCGTCCCATCGGTGGATGCGCAGGTGATCGTCTCAGGTGGCGACGTGATGAAGGCTGCACTCGAAGAGGCCACCGGTCTCAGTTTCGAGGTCAGCGTCCCGACGTCTTATGCCGCCACCATCGAGGAGATGTGCGCCGCACCCGAGGACACCATGGGATTCATCCCCGGATTTGGCTACGTGCTGGCCAACAACCTGTGCGGTGTCGACGTCGCCTTCAAGGCCGTTCGCTTTGGATATGGCGTGTACTGGGCCCAGATCCTGGTACCCCGAGACAGTGATATCACCAGTCTCGAAGATCTGGACGGACTGTCATGGGCGTTCCCCGATGTGAACTCGACCTCCGGATACCTGGTCCCATTGGTCCAGCTCGACGAAGCAGGCGTGACCGTCGGTGAGCCGGTCGAGACTGGTGGCCACCCGAACGCCGCCCTCGCCGTCTATCGGGGCGATGCGGACTTCGCAACCACCTTCTTCAGCCCACCGCTGATCTTCGACGGTGACCCTTGGCAGATCGGTGACGAGCCCGACGTGCCCGAGGACCTGGTGGACTCATGCGCCCCGGATGAGGAGGGCGATCTGTTCTGCGGTGAGAGCTTCAGGGTGCTCGATGCACGAGCCAGTGCGACCGAGGAAGCCCCGGACATCGTTCAGCAGGTGCGGATCCTCGACATCTCACCGGAGATCCCGAATGACACCTTGTCCTTCGGTCCCGACTTCCCTGCCGAGCTGCGTGCACAGATCGAGGAGGCGCTGTTGGCCTTCGCCGGCGAGTGCGATGACAATGAGGACTGCGCCTGGAACGACTCGATCGGAAACCAGGACTTCTATGGATGGACCGGTATCGAGCCGGCCACCGACGCCGAGTACGACGAGCTGCGCAAGGTCGTCGACACGGCCGGGATCGATCTGGAAGACCTCTAGACCGACTCTGACCCGTTGGAGGGGGCGCCCGGCGCCCCCTCCTACACTCCCCTCGGAGGCAAATGCTCCAGGTTGAGAACCTGACCAAGGTCTACGACGACGGGACGATCGCCCTACGCGACGTTTCATTCGAGGTCGCCGAAGGCCAGTTCCTGGCCATCATCGGCCTGTCCGGGTCGGGCAAGTCGACCTTGCTCCGCTGCATCAACCGCCTCATCGATCCGACCGAGGGCAGGATCCTGTGGAAGGGAGAGGACATCACCGCCGCCTCCGAGGAGGAGATGCGGCGCATCCGACGTCGGATCGGCATGGTGTTCCAGAATTTCAACCTGGTGCACCGGTCGCGGGTGATCACCAACGTGCTCGCCGGCAGGCTCGGCTACACCAGCCCCGCTCTGGCCCTGGCCAACCGGTTCTCGAGAAGCGACAGGGAGCGGGCAATGGCGCAGCTGGCGCGATTCGGGCTCGAGGGAAAGGACCAGAACCGAAGCGAGGAGCTGAGCGGGGGCCAGCAGCAGCGGGTGGGCATCGCCCGGGCCATGATGCAGGACCCGGAGATGATCCTCGCCGACGAGCCGGTGGCCAGCCTCGACCCGGTGTTGGCCCACTCGATCATGCAGTACCTGGAGGACATCAATCGCAGCGACGGGGTCACCGTGTTGTGCAGCCTGCATTTCCTCGACCTGGTCCATCGCTACGGGCAACGGGTGATCGCACTCAACGAGGGCCGCGTCGTCTTCGAGGGTCTGCCGTCGGAGATCGACGACGCCATGTTCAAGGACATTTACGGGCAGGAGGCGGAACGGGTTGGCTGACCGCGATACCCGTGCCGAGGCGAAGGAACCGGACACGTCGGAACAGCCTCTGCGGCGGAGGCGGCTTCGGAGTCTCTGGCTCTTCGTTGGCCTCCTCGTCGGCTTCGTCATCTACGCCTACGGCTTCCAGGTGACCGAGGTCAGTCTGGACAAGATCACCGACGAGACCCGTCAGACGCAGTTGTTCCGGGTCATCCGCGCCCTGGCCCAACCCGATCTCATCACATACGAAGTGGAATCGACCGCCATCGACCTGAACTACATGGTCCCTTGCCCGGCCGGCGGCTTCGAAGCCGAGCCCGTGGAAGGCGAGGCCACTTTCACTGTCGACCCGCCCTGTGCCGAACCCCGGGAGGTGGTGACTATCTCGGGCTCGGGGTTCAGGGCCAACGACTCCGTCCAGGTGTTCTTCGTACCGCCCAATGGGACAGAGCTCAGGTTGGCCAATGTGCGCACCGATCCCGAGGGCTCTTTCCAGATCGACGCCCGTCTCTCCAACCGGCCGGACACCGAGGTGCAAACGGTGAGGGTCAAGAGCCGACTCAACGTGGGTTCCATCATCGACCCCGTCTATGTGGAAAGAGAGAACGGCGAACTGCTTCGCTCCCCACGCTGGTCGCAGAACGCGGTGCAGACCCTCGACCTCATCATCGAGACCGTGTTCCTCGCCCTGCTCGCCACCACCCTCGGCACGCTGATCGCCATGCCCCTCTCCTTCTTCGCCGCCCGCAATCTGATGCGCGACGTGCGTATGCCCGCACTGCAACTCGGTCTCGCCGTTGCCGGGATCCCCATCGGGCTCTACATCGGGCTGCTCGTGTCCAGGGAGTCTCGGCGTGTCATCGAGACGCTCCCCGACTCCGCTTGGCTCCAGGGTGCCGTGGCGTTGGGGGCTGGAGTGGTAGTCGCCAGGCTGATCCCGATCGCAGTCCCTGTGCCGGGATCGAACGTCACCCGGACGGCTCGTATCGCGGCGGGCGTGGGAGCCGCCGCGGTGAGCCTGATTGCCGCACAGGCTCTGGTTCGTCTCTCCCAGATCGGGGGGGCCTGGGCGGCAGCGCGACTCGGGGTGTTCGACTTCATCGGTGAGTTCGTCGTATTGCTGGGGCAGATCCTGGGGGCAGCCTTCGATGCGTTCGCCGCTTTGGGCCTGGCCGGTGTCCTCGCCTACATGGGCAGCCGGCTGGGTTACCGGCTCGGACGTCGAGTCACCGGTGGGCTCAATCGGGTGCTCTCGATCCTCGCCGGAGCCGTGGCCGGTGCTCTCATGGCCATGGCCGTGGGACAGGTGTTGGCCTGGCTCTATCAGATCGTGGACACGCAAAGGACCGTGGTCATCCCGGCGGTGGTGGGTGCGGTTCTCGGAGCGGCCATGGCCTGGCGGAGCTCGCACAGGGGGCCGATCGGCGTGGGTCTCGCCGTGTACTACACGGCGCGCACCGTTTTCAATGCCCTGCGCTCGATCGAAGCCCTGGTCCTCGCCCTCGTCTTCGTCATCTGGGTGGGTTTGGGCCCGTTCGCCGGCGCCCTCGCCCTGGCGCTGCACACTATCGCCGCCAACGCCAAGTTGTACTCGGAGCAGGTGGAGAGCATCAACGCCGGCCCGGTCGAGGCAGTGCGTGCAACGGGAGCAACCCGGCTCCAGACCGTGGTCTATGCCGTCGTGCCCCAGATCGTGGCTCCCTACATCTCGTTCACCATGTACCGCTGGGATATCAACGTCCGGTTCTCCACCATCATCGGCTTCGTCGGCGGTGGCGGGATCGGCTTCCTCCTCCAGCAGAACATCGGTCTGCTCGACTACCGGGCGGCAGCGGCCCAGATGCTGGCCATCGCCATCGTCGTGTCGACCATGGACTGGGCCAGCTCACGGCTCCGGGAGCGGTTTGTCTGATCCCATCTAGCCTGACCTGAGATGGACGGAATGCTGAGACGAATGCGCTCCGAGCGGGAGCGACTGGAGCACGAGCTGCTGGCTCCGATCGCCACCAAATCGGATGAGTCGGAGGGGCGCGCCGAGAATGAAGAGCCGGACGAGTTCCGCACCGCATTCGAACGCGACCGGGATCGCATCGTTCATACCAAGGCCTTTCGTCGGCTGAAGCACAAGACCCAGGTGTTCCTCAACCCGGATGGGGACCACTTCGTGACCCGGATGACCCATACCATCCAGGTGAATCAGGTCGGTCGGGCCATGGCCCGAGCACTCGCTCTCAACGAGGACCTGACCGAGGCGATCTGTCTGGGTCATGACGTCGGGCACTCTCCTTTTGGTCACACCGGAGAGGAGGCGTTGTCACCCTTCGCCGAGAGTGGTGAGTGGCTGCACTCTGCCCACGGTGTCCGCACGCTCTCGCTTCTCGAGCCCCAGAACCTCAGCGGGGAGGTGCTGGACGGGATTCGCGCCCATTCGTGGAGGATCGATCCCCCGCCACGAACCCCCGAGGGCCTCCTGTGCCGTTTCGCCGATCGAATCGCGTACCTGACCCACGACGTCGCTGATGCGCTCAGGGCAAACGTGTTGGAGTATCAGGAGATTCCGACCCGGGTCCTGACCACGCTTGGTGCCACTTCCCGTGAGTGGATCGGGTCCCTTGCCACCTCGGTGATCGAGACCAGCCACCAAACGGGTCAGGTTGCGATGGGCCCTGATCATTTAGAGGTGATGGGCGAGCTCAGGGCCTTCATGTTCGAGCGGGTGTATCTGAGGCCCGAAAGCGAGAACCAGAAGCAGAAGGCGATCATGGTGATCCAGGACCTCGTCGGCTACTTCACCGACCATCCCCACGAAGTCCCCGACTCCTTCACCACTCCCACTGCCGAGCCGCTCACTCGAGCCATCGACTATGTGGCCGGAATGACCGACCGCTTCGCCCTCCACACCCACGACCGGCTGTTCCGCCCAACACTTCTCGACTGAAGATCCCCGCCCCCCGTCCTCCGCCTTTTCCGCTTCTGGCGCGGAGTCGTGACCCCATGGGGTCACGACTCCGCGCGAAAACGATTGGTCCCGCCCTCCGCTTTGGTCCCACGCTCCGCCCGGCTCCCCCGCGGGCGGCCACCAGAAGGTCGTCCAGGTGCTTCAGGACCTCACCACGTTCCAGTAGGTGCACTTCGGCCCGATGCTACCGAGGTCCGATGTCGCCGATCCTGGCCCCTCCACCTATGCTCCGGCGCCGTGCTCGAGCTGACCAATCTCCATAAACGCTACGGCGACGTTCTCGCCCTGGCCGGGTGCAGCTTCGCGGTTGAGCCGGGCCGCATGCTGGGCTTTCTCGGGCCCAACGGGGCAGGCAAGACCACTGCGATGCGAACGATCTTCGGCCTGGTGACCCCCGACGAGGGCACTGTGACCTGGGACCGGCAACCGGTGACCACCGAGCAGCGTCGTCGCTTCGGATACATGCCGGAGCAGCGCGGGCTTTATCCGAAGATGAGGTCGCACGACCATCTCGCCTATCTGGGTCGCCTACGGGGGATGTCGGCCGGGGAGGCGTCAGTTTCTGCCGATTCCTGGTTGGACCGGTTCGGCCTGGCCGAACGGCGTTCCGACCCGGTCGAGACGCTCTCGCACGGCAATCAACAGAGGGTCCAACTGGCGGCGGCCCTCGTCCACGACCCCGAGCTGCTCGTCCTCGATGAGCCCTTCAGTGGCCTCGATCCAATCGCCTCCGAGACGATGTCGGACATCCTCAGAGAACAGACCGCGATGGGCAAAGCCGTCGTCTTCTCCTCCCATCAGCTCGACCTGGTCGAGGACCTTTGCGAGGAGGTGGCCATCATCAACATGGGGGGCATCGTCCTCGAAGGAAACGTTCGCCGGCTCAAGGACGCCGCTCCGATCCGCCATCTGGAATTGGAATTGGACGGTGATGTCGACACCTTGATCGACACCCTCGACGGGGTCCGGGCAGTCCGCTCCGACGGCGCCCGACACACGATGATCATCGATGCGGTTACCGACGTCAGGGGCTTCGTCGCCAAGGCCCAGGACATCGGACGTCTTCGGCACTTCTCGTATACGACGCCGTCGCTCTCCGACCTCTTCCGCGAGGCCGTGGCATGAGCTCAATTGCCACCATGTGGCAGGTTGCACGGCGAGAGGTGAAAGAGAGAGGGAGGTCAAAGGCCTATCTCCTCACCACTGTGTTCACCTTCCTGATAGTCCTGGCGCTGGTGGTGGTCCCTGGTCTGATTGGCGGAGACACCGACGAGTTCACCGTGGGAAGCGTCGGCGAGGACAACGATGCGATCGTCCGCTCGGCCGAGCTCCTGGGCAATGCGCTCGACGAGCCTGACGCCGAGCCATCGATCGCATTTGAGATCCAGCACTTCGACGATCGAGCTGAAGCCGAGGCGGCCCTGTCCGAGGGCGAGCTGGACGCAGTGCTCGTGGACGGCGAGAGCGTCGTCGTCGAGAGTGTCGGAGGATTCGGGGAGTCCGCAGTGCTCAGCCTGCTGCAACGAGGGGCGGCATCGGTGGAGCTGGAAGTGATCGTGTCTGAATCGGGTCAAGCCGCGACCGACGTGATCGAGGTGATGACCTCCGATCCGCTGGAGACAACCACCCTCTCCGGTCAGGACGCCGACGACGGGAGCCAGGGCGCCATTGCCTACGCCGGGCTGCTGCTCCTATACATGGCAGTCCTGCTCTATGGAAACTGGATCCTGTCCGGGGTTACCGAAGAGAAGTCCAACCGGGTGGTCGAGGTGCTTCTGTCCAGCGTCAAGCCCTGGCAACTACTCGCCGGAAAGATCGTCGGGATCGGGCTCCTGGCGATCACACAGTTTGCGGGCACCATCGCAGTTGCAGTCATCGCCCTCCGTGTAACCGGCACCTTTGAGCTTCCCAGCCTGAATTTCTCGACTGTCGCGAATCTGGTGGTTTGGTTCGTGTTGGGCTTCCTGTTGTTCGCAGTGATGTTCGGGGCAGCCGGGTCACTGGTCAGCCGGATGGAAGACGCTCAGAACGTTGCTTTCCCGATGTCGATGATCGCGGTGGTGGGCTTCTTCGTCTCCATCGCCGCTCTCGGCGATCCCGATGGTCTGCCCGCGTTGATAGGGACCTTCGTGCCATTGACTGCACCGTTCGTGGTCCCGGTCCGGGCTGCCCTGGAAGCGATTCCCGCCTGGCAATACGGTGCGGCGGTAGTACTTACGGTGGCAGCGATTTTCGGGCTGGTCCTCGTTGCCGGCAGGATCTACGCCGGGGGGCTCCTCCGATTCGGAACCAGGGTGAAGCTGCGGGAAGCCTGGCGGTCCGCGGACACCTGACCCGTTTCGGGATCATGAGGTCAGCGCATGAGCCCTGACCGTCCCGATTACGAAGCCGGCGACACGTAACCTGCCCCAATGGGGTATCAGCATGTCGAAGTGGAGCGGGACAGCCATGTGGCCACGCTGTGGCTGAACCGTCCCGACAAACGCAACGCGATGTCGGCGGACATGTGGGAGGACATCCCCATGGCAATGGCCGAGCTAAATGCCGACGAGACGGTCCGCACGATCATCCTCGCCGGCCGGGGGCCTTCGTTCACAGTCGGGATCGACATCGCCCTCCTGGGCTCGATGCACCCGGGCTCCGGCTCGGCGGCGGCCGCCAACATGAAGCTGTATCAGACCATCAGAAGGATGCAGCTGACCGCGAGCTGCTTCGCCGACTCGCCGAAACCGGTGATCGCAGCCATTCATGGCTATTGCCTGGGAGCAGGAATGGACCTGATCACTGCTTGCGACCTCCGCCTCGCATCTGACGATGCCATCTTCTCGATCCGTGAGACAAGGATGGGCCTGGTCGCGGACACCGGCTCATTGCAGCGCCTGCCGGCGATTGTCGGCTCGGGAGTCACCGCCGAGCTCGCCTTCACCGGGAAAGACGTCGATGCCGAGGAGGCCCGACGAATCGGGTTGGTCAACGCCGTTGCTTCGGATCATGAGGCCTTGTTGGGGATGGCGCGACAGATTGCCGACGAGATCGCATCCAACTCGCCGCTGGTTACCCGGGGAGTGAAGAGAGTCCTCGCCGCCAATGACGGCAGGACCGTGGAGGCCGCCCTCGACTTCGTTGCGCAGTGGAACGCCTCGTACCTCATTTCGAACGACTTGATGGAGGCAGTTTCGGCATTCATGGAGAAGCGCCAGCCCGACTTCAAGGGAGACTGAATCAGGAACCAAACCGCGGCAGATCTCGTTGAACTGGCGACAAGGAGAGCAAGTTGAAACATCGCCCGTCATGGGTCTTTTTGGCCACGTTGATGCTGGCGCTCGTCGCCTGCGGGTCAGATGGAGAGACGGCCATCACCACGACGCCGACAAGCCCGACCATCGCCACCATTACCACCTCCACCACCCAGCCAACGACCACCACCACCCAAGGCCCGACCACCACCACGACCACCACCGGTAGCACGACCACGACGGGGTCATCGGGCATCCCCGGAGAGCCGATCGACTTCGGTCCGGCGGCGGGAGACACCCTTGCTGTGATCGGGGTGGCTCACGACGACGTGCTCAATCTCAGGTCGGCACCAGGGGCCGACCAGGACATTCTCGCCGGCATCCCACCTCTCCACGCCAACCTGACCGCGGTCGGTGAGACTCGTCAGCTTTCCGGGTCGATGTGGATTGGGGTCGAATTCGACGGCACCAGGGGTTGGGTCAACCTGCGGTTCGTCGGCTACCTGGGAGACACCACGGACGCGACCGCGGCGATCATCGACAACCTCGGCGGGAGGCCGGCCGCCGACACCATTCTCGACCTCGGGTTGATCATCGCCGAGAGCCTGGCCTCCGACGAACCCAAGTCGGACCTGGTGGTGACGGTGGCCCCGTCGACGGGAGACCTCGGTGAGGTCACCTACGACGTGATCGGACTAGGAGACGACGCAGTCAGAGGGCTGCGGGTTCATGTCTTCGGTGAGCCGACGAACGGGGAGTTCTCGCTCCGCACGGTCGAGATCACCTCGTTGTGCGGCAGAGGCGCCGACGACCAGGGCGGGTGTGTCTGATCGAACGGCCCTGAGCAAACCGGGCGCTCCTACCAGGGTCTTCCGGCCCTCAAGGTAGGGCCCTCCGGCCCCCGAGGCTCGGGTCGTTTGCCCCTCGCCCCATGCGCTGTCAGTGAGGAGAATCACCTCATAGGCAGTCGGCCGTAGGAAAAGGAGACAGCAATGACCGCCATCGACAGGGAGAGATTGGTAGCCGAAGAGGTCACAACCCCTCGCAAGTCCTTCGTACTTCTCACAGCCGGGATCCTGGCGCTCGCCGTCGGGTTCGGATCGCTGGCGGGAGGCATCTTCGGAGCCTGGTACACATGGGACCAGGCCGTGGCACAAGACGTGACCACCCCCGACGATGCCGTTTTCCCGGAGACCCCGGTGAGGGGACCTTTCTCGATGTGGGCACAGTCCGACATCATCACGCACCACCAGCTCGATTCCACCGAGGGTCTGTACTACGCACAGATGTCTCGAACGATCCCGCAGCTGGATGAGAACGGCGCTGCCGTCCTCGACGAGAACGGGGAAGAGGTGATGGTTCCCAACGAGGCGCGGGCCTCCTGGCTGAACGCCGTCACCCTGACCACGGCTCTCGGTCTGGGAGTCGTCGCCTACGCACTGTCTGCCTTTGCGATGGTGGTCGGGTTGACGCTGATGATGACCGGCTTCGTGTTCCTGCACATCCGCAAGAGGGCAGTCCTTCTCTGAACGACTCGTTCTGCGGATCGAATCGGGCCCCCGACAAGGGGGCCCGATTCTCGTGGAGGCATGTCAGCCACGGAGCCACAGCGCCAGTGAGGCGGGTTGCATGGTCTCGGCGGCAACTCCTTGAAGGTCGCGCGCCAGCTGGTCGAGGTCGACTTCGGAACGGAGACGTGCCGAGAAGGCGTCGATGGTGCGGCCGGCGTCGTATCTCGACCGGTTGAACAGCTTGTCCACGAACCTCTGGACCTTCCGTCGCAACGGGTTGAAGAGAGCTGCGACCGAGAGAGTCGAGGCAGCCACCGAGAGCGGAGAGTCGTCGGGAAGCAGCGACCCGAGAAGAGTCACGCTGCCGAAGAAGACAGCTGCGATCAGAGCGACCACCACTCCGTAGGAGACCGTGCGAGAGATGATCCGATCGATGTCATACAACCGGAAGCGCAGTATGGCGACTCCGATGGATATCGGGATCATCGTCAGCGATACGGCGATCACGAGGTTCTCGGTGTCGTCGCTGAGCTCGGCGACGCCATTGATCAACTCCCAGAGAACGGACGCCGCCACACCGACGCCGAGGATCACGACACCGGATGCGACCCACTTGAGCTGTTGTCGTTCCTCGCCCACAGACGAGCGATACCGAACCACCAACGAGGCAACCGACGCCAGCATCGTCATGAAGAGCAGATAGAACCCTCCTCCCTCGAAGAGGAGCAGCAAAGGATGGGAGCTCTCCATGGCCAGTGGGTTGGCGATCGGCAGATCCTCGAAGGCACTCGTACCGAGGAGGACTCCGAGCATCATCATGATCAGGCTGATCGCCGCCAGCCAGGAGACCGGCCGCCACCTCGGTGAGGGCAGACGACCGGTCGGGAACAGCAGCAACAGATAGGTGGCAGAGATCCCAAACCCGAGTCCGAAAACCCAGTCTCCGAGGATGACCAGGGGCGGGCCGACAGGCAGGGATCCGGGATGCACGAAGAAGGCGACTTCCAAATAGGTGACGATCAACGCCCCGGAGGCAAAGGAGAATGCGGCCAGGCGCAAGAGCCATCCGATGCGGTGGCCAGGCCGGCGCAAACCGATGAGGGTCCCCACAGTCGCCGTAGCCAGCACGAACACGAGGGTGGCCGTCGCGGTGGCTGCCGACCCAGGGCCTGCCCCTCGAGTCGCAAGGAACACCGCTCCGGCTGATTCAGCCAGGACCAGCCCGAGAACCGCCCATGTGGACCACGAGTCGAATCGCCTCACTTCGAGGGCTCCTCCGCTCGCGAATCGGTGAGCCGAATGCGCCGCCGGACCCGGATTGCCAGAATCACCATCGACAGCGGCAGCAAGACGTCGGCGATCACGATCGCCGCTTTGAGCGGGCCGACTCCCGGCTCGAACATGTCCCAGAAGATCGGCTCGGCAAGCATCCCGCCGACGAAGCCGGCGCCGAGGATTGCGATCCAACCTGCTGCGCGTTGCTCGGCTCTTTCACCCTGCCTCAGGCGCAGGTTGGCCGCCACGAGGGCCAGCAGCAGCACGAGGGGAGCCGACAGTGCGGTCCCGAGCCCGAAGACGAAACCAGACAGGGGGGTCATGTCGATCGCCCAGTCAAAGGGCCTGCACAGGCCATCGCGCACAGCGAGCCAGGTCCCCAAGACTGCAGTGGCCAGATAGGCGCCTGACACCCGGGCAATCGCCGACCGCAGGACCCGGCGGTCGCTCTTCGCGCTGTTTCGCATTTGCTGCACATTTGGGCTGGTTGGACCCTGCTTCCGGTCGCCGAAACTGCGCCCGCCGGACGTCGAGTGACGCTAGCGGTCCCGACGGAGCAGCGTCCGCAGTGCCGAGTTCTTCCAAAGATTGGACATCTGGTTCCACTGCCTCTTCTTGTCGACCAGCACGACGCTGGCGTCGATAGCCGGCTCGATGACGCCGAAGTGCCCCGCGACCCGGGTCAGGGTGTGGGTCCAGATCTTGTCCTCGAGTCTCGAGGTGTAGATCTTGAAGCTCGCCTCGTAGAGCGGATCGTTGGCCCGGACTAGGAGGTGGACCTTGGTCACGGTCACCCCGTCGTCATCCTCGTGGGCACTGAAGGTGATGATCGATGCCCAGGGATGCCCCTCAGGGGTCATGTATGACCAGGAGCGCTCGTCGGCATAGATCACACGCACACCAGTGGTGATCTTGGTCGGGCCCTTCCCCCCTCCGATCACCGCGACCTCGCCGGGTGCAATCCCTCCGGCCGGGGCGTAAAACCGGTTCGACGGGTACCAGAACTCGCCGAAGTTCGCCTTCCATGCGGCGATCACCTCTTCAGGCGTGGGGCCTGGTATCCGAACCTCATAGGTCTTCTGCCAGAGCCGTCCGAAGCCCTGGAGCGGCCCCGTGGGGCGCCGACCCTCGACATTTCCCTTGCGTGCGCCTTCGGCGACGTCTCCAACGTGGAAGGCATCGACCGGCTGTGCCCAATTCTCTGTGTCTCTCGGCTCGGTCAACTCGGTCCTTTCTCCGATGAGCCCATCAGAGCAGCGAGGCGTTCCGCCATCGTTACGGCTCCGGCGCCATCGTCGAAGCCCATTGGTCACCATCTCGTAACGGCTATCGGGCACAATCAGGACCGATGCCCCAATATGACGTAGTGGTGGTCGGTGCCGGGCCGAACGGGCTCTCCGCCGCGGCGGAGCTGTCTCGCAACGGGCGACGCGTACTAGTCGTGGAGCAGGCCGACGAGATCGGCGGAGGCACCAGAACCGAGGAGCTGACCCTCCCCGGTTTCGCCCACGACATCTGCTCGGCGATCCACCCGCTCGGGGTGGCTTCGCCGTTCTTCCGGGACCTCGGTCTGGATGTGGACTGGGTCCATCCCCCCCTCCCCCTGTCCCACCCGCTCGGAAACGGCAGGGCAGGCGTCGTGTTGCGCGACGTGGGGGCCACCGCGGGGGGTCTCGGCCAGGATTCGGAGCGCTACATGCGTATCTTCCAGCCTCTGGTCGCCGCCGCCGACGCGGTGATGGAGGACTTCCTCGGGCCGATGACACTGGTCCCGGGCAACCCGGGCAGTTTTGTGAGGCTGGCCACCCGTGGCGCCCTTCCCGCCTCGGTGATCGTCTCGGGATTCTCATCGCCCGAAGCGAGGGGCGTCCTGGCCGGCCTCGCCGCGCACGCCATCGCACCGTTCGCCTCCCCCCTGACCGGTGGGGTCGCTCTCCTCTTCGCGGTGGCCGCCCACGCATACGGCTGGCCCATGGTGCGCGGCGGGTCACAGCGGGTCGCCGAGAGCCTGGCGAAGGTCATCGTCGACCGGGGCGGGACAATCGAGACCGGCCGCATGATCCGCTCTCTCGACGACATTCCGCCGGCTCGGGCCGTTGTTCTCGACGTCATGCCTCGGTCGGCGATCCGTATCGGCGGCGAGCGGGTCAGCCCCAGGGACCGGCGCCGCCTCTCGGCGTGGAAGACCGGGCCCGCTGTGTTCAAGGTCGACTGGGCCCTCGACGGGCCCATCCCCTGGAGCGACGATTCGAGCCCGCAAGCCGGAACGGTTCATGTCGGTGGGTCATGGGAGGAGGTGGCCCGTGCCGAGGACACGGTCCATTCCGGGGGCCATCCCGAGCGCCCCTTCGTCCTCGTGGCGCAACAATCCCGATTCGACCCCGCCCGGGCTCCGGCAGGTAAGGAGACCGCATGGGGTTACTGCCACGTCCCCTCCGGCTCGGACGTCGACATGACCGAGGCCGTCGAGTCCCAGATCGAGAGATTCGCCCCGGGCTTTCGGGATCTGATCATCGGCCGGAACACCATGAACGCCACACAGTTCGAGGCACACAACCCCAACTACATCCGGGGCGACATCGCCGGAGGTGGCTTCGGGCTCAGAAAGGTGTTCCAGCTCGGCTCCACCGCCCCCTATCAGATCGGCGACGGCCTCTATCTCTGCTCCTCGGCGACACCGCCCGGAGCGGGAGTGCACGGGATGTGCGGGTACTACGCGGCGCGCGCCGTGCTCAAGAGTTGACTCGCCTGGTTCAAGGCCGGATCCATACCGACACCGCCGCCGGTTGCATCGTCTCCGCGACCACGTCACGCCAACCGTCCGACAGCTCGGTCGCGTCGACCCGGTCACGAAGCGACTCCGCAAAGGCGTCCATCACCTTCTGGGCGTCGTAACGAGCCCGGTTGAAACGACGGTCGATCCAGACCTGGACCCGCCGCCGCACCGGGTTGAACAAGGCGGCCACCGCCAGGGTCGAGGCGGCGACGGCCAGATCGGACTCGGCGGGAAGGAACGATGTGATCAAGGGCACCGCCCCGAAGAACACCGAGCCGAGCAACCCGACGACCAGCAGATAGGTAACCGTCCTCGAGACGATGCGGTCGATCTCGTACAGCCGGTAACGGAGCACCGACAATCCAATGGCGACGGGCAGGGCGAGGACGGCCACGCCCCACAACACATCCCAGGCCAGCATCGGGATCGGAGTCAGATCGGCGAGGGTCTCTTGGGCCACCGTGGCCAGGATCAGGCTCACCACCGCGAAGGCGAACCATTTCAGCTGGAGACGTTCGACGCCGCGTGCGCGAATGAAGCGGACTACCAGCGACGTCGCGGAGAGGACGATGAACACGATCAGGACCATGTATCCGACCGTGGAGAGGTCGCCGTATTCGGGATTGGGCACACCCGTTATCCCGATGGGGTTGTCCACCCAGACCTCACAGTCGCCACTAGGCGCCGGCTCGACGCACAACGTCTCGGCGACGACATAACTGGCGGCGATGAGGGCCATCGGCACGGCTAGCCAGCCCAGGAATCGCCATCTCGGCGTCACCGGGCGACCGGTGGGAAACCAATAGACGAGGAGGCCGAGGAGCACGAACCAGGAGAGCCACAGCGCCCCGCCGACGGCCAGAGCAATCGCGCTCTCTTCCTTGGCCGAGTCGGCAACCCCGCTTACGAACAAGGAGAGGCCGATGGCGGCCATCACCCAGCCGATCCGGTTCCCATCGGTTCGGTACAGGATCAAAACGCCCACCAGGGTGAACACCGCGGCCGACAGGGCCAGTTCGATTCCCTCTCCAGCAACGCCCTCGAGGGCAATTACGACGACGCAACCGGCGCCAACGAGCAGGATCAGCAGAGACGCCATCTTGGCGGGACGACGCGATTTCCCTCTCGCTTCGAACCTCCCCGCACTGATCCTCGTCGAGCCGGGCTCCAGTCCGTCCATCGCTCGAAGTCTCAGATCGCGCCGAGTGCAGCCTGCTCGTCGTCGAAGATCTCAATGGCCTCGTCGAGCCGGGTGAGGGAGAAGATCTGTCGATAGTGGTCGGTAAGGCCGAAGGCCATGAGCCGATGCCCGCTCCGTTGCGCTCGAATCAATGTGGTGACCAGCAGACCGATGCCACCACTGTTCATGTAGTCGAGCCCATCGAAATTGAGCACTACCGCGTCGACACCTCCGTTCGCCGCCTCTTCATGGGCGCTGGAGATCTCCTTTTCGGAGAACGATGTTATCTCTCCGACGATGTCGATTATCCGGACTCGCGGCGTCGCCTCCCGGACGGTCATCGTCACGTTTGCTGTTGGCATTTCCTCTCCTCACCCGGCTGCAACCGCAGCCGTCTCATCGTCATAAATGGTCATGAAGTCGGCGAGACGCGTGATGTTGAACACCTCGCGGTAGTGGTCGGTTAGGCCAAAGGCGGCAACCACACGATCTTCGGCTCGGGCCATGGCCAGAATCCCCACGATCACGGCGATGCCGGTGGAGTTGATGTAGTCCACCCCGCGAAAGTCCAAGAGCACCCGACCTTCCATCTTGGTCGCCTCGTCATAGGCGGCCTCCAGGGCTTCTTTGGCGGCCCGGTTCACAGTTCCCGACATGACCACCAGCGGGCCGCCGTCCGACTCTGCCACGGTTGCTTCGAACAAACTCTCCATCAGGTGGCTCCTTCCCGGTTCATGATGAGCTCGATCGTGTGAGCCCCTCCTTCGCGCGTCGACCGAACATCGTCGACCATCTGCTCGATGAGGAACAGACCCCAGCCCCGTGGGGTTTGCTCGCCGGCCAGCTTGGCCTCGAGGTCCGGCGTCATCGTGTCTGGGATGGGCCTGCCCCCTCCCTGGTCGGTGACACGGACGCTGATGCTCTCTTCCGTCGCGCTCACCTCGACGCCAACGTCGAGCTCGGGGCGGTTGTCATTCCCGTGCTCCATCGCGTTCATCACGGTCTCACCTACCGCAGTCTTGAGCCGCTCGAGCCGACTTGAATTGAGGCCGAGCGGAACGATCACAGCTGTCACTCTGTCGATGGCAATCCGCTCGTTGCCCTCTTCGCTGGCCACGGTGAACGTGTCCAGGACGCGACCGATGTCTTCGAAAGTCTGCGCCGAATCTTGGGCCGAGGAGGTTCGCGTCACCACCACCAGGGTGATGTCGTCCTCCTGTTCGACGTCGGCACCGGTGAAATCCTCTAGGTCCCTCACCACGGCGGACACCATGTCCCCGTTCGAGGGCTTCCGAGCCACCCGATTCATCAACCTGGAGAACCCGTACATCTCGCCGTTCGGGTCGTGCGCCTCGGTGATCCCATCGCTGGTCAGGACCATCTCCTCGCCCGAGGCCATGGAATATCTCTTCTCGTCATAGGGCATCGCCGGCATCAACCCGAGTGGCATTCCGGTGGCTCGCAGCTCGATGACACCGTCGGCTTTGCGCACATAGGGCAGGTTGTGCCCGGCATTGGCGAAGACCAGCTCACCGGCCTCGGTGTCGATGATGGCGTACAGGCAGGTGACGAACATGGCGGGTGGTATCTCGGGAACGAGAGCGTCGTTGACGTCGGCGAGCACCGCTGCAGGCGAGGTGTGTCGTTGGGCGGCGGCGCGCAGCATCGATCGACATGTCGCCATGACCAACGCTGCGGGGACGCCCTTGTCGGTGACGTCGCCGATGATCACGCCGAGTCGCCCATCATCGAGGGCAATGAAGTCGTAGAAATCGCCACCCACTGCGCGAGCCGGGCGATAGAACGCATCGACATGCCAACCCGGGATGGCCGGAAGCTCCTTGGGGAGCAGGGTCTGCTGGATCAGAGCCGCGACCTGGAGCTCTTGCTGGATGCGCTCCCTCTCTTTCGCCTCGGCCTGCTGCTCCCGGACCAGCTGCGCCACCTTCATCGCCGGCGCCACCTGAGAGGCGAGGCTTCCGAGAAGACGTCGGTCGTCAGTCGAATACGGTTGATCGGAGAGACGGGGACCGAGGTAGAGGGCACCGAGCAACTCGCCCTGGCCGATGAGAGGCACGATCAACTCGACTCCGGCAGCGCGGATCGACCCGAGAGCCTCGGACTCGAGCTCTAGGTCCTTCAACCCGACCGGTCCACCCGATGACAGGAGCAGCGTCTCCAGTGGGTCGCCGCTGGGGATGGGGATCGCCTCGATGAGCCGAGTCTTCGACTCCGGCATCTGCGCCGCGATCGAGTCGGACTGTTCCTTTTGGGTCCTGCGTCGTTTCATCACCTGAACCATGGAGCCCTTTCTATCGCTGCACCGTTTCGAAATCGTTACGAACCCAGACCGAGATCGCTTCAGGTTGCATCGTCTCCGCCACCACCCTTACCCAGCCTCCCACAACAGCATCGGAATCGAGATCCTCGCGCAGGGAACCCGAGAACGCCTCCATCACCCGCTGCGCGTCGTAACGGGACCGGTTGAAACGTCTCTCCACCGCGGCCTGCACCCGTGTCCGCACCGGGTTGAACAGAGCGGCAACGGCGAGGGGAGACTCTGCGGGGAGCACGTTGGTCAGGGCCGTCAGCCCGAGCAGGTAGACCCCACCGAGCACCCCGAGCACGATCACGTAGGAGATGGTCCGGGACAGAATCCGGTCGATGTCGTAAAGCCGGTAGCGCAACACGGCGAAGATGATCGCGAGCGGGATAGCGGCCAGAGCCGCAGAGAGCACTCACCAAGCCCCAGCCGTTTCATTGCTGTCGTCGGGCGACGCGGCGATCACGAAGACGAGAGCGAAGAGACAGGTTGCGGCCATCAACCACTTGACTTGCTGTCGTTCGATCGACGAGGCTCGCCGATAACGCGCCACTATCGAGACAGCGGCGGGGACGGCGGACACGAATCCGATTATGAACCCGGCGTCGACGAAGCCATACACCCCCTCCTCACTGACCCGCTCGATATCGGCGAGGATTTGAAGAGGGAGACCCCAGAGAAGGGCGGCGCCGACGACTGTCGAGATCAGACCGGCGATTGGTAGGACCATCAACAGGCTCCACCGGCCCACCGGCTTCCCGCTGGGGGACACCAGGATGAGCAGAGTCACACCGATCGGGAGCAATGCCCCCACCCAAGCGCCGACCCAAGCGAAGAAATAGCCGCCCCACAAACCGGAACCGTTCGAGGCCAGTGAGGCGGCGCCATAGCTGTTCCCGAACAGGTAGACCACCCATGCCGAGCCGGCGACAAGGGCCAGCGGCCCGACCAGGTTGGAGGAAACCTTGATGGTGAGGATGGCCCCCACAACCAGCCAGCACAGCGCCGCCGCCTGCACCCCGGCCAAGGCATCGAGATCCTCTGCGGAGAGCGTGTACCACGTGACCGCGAGCCCCAACATCAGCAATCCCCAGACCACGACCGCGAAACGGGCGATATGGCGGCCCATCATCGGTCCCTGACCCAAACCGCGACCGAGGCCGGCTGCATCGTCTCGGCCACCACACCGACCCAGCCGTCCACGAGCCCATCATGGTCCAGCCGGCCCTGCAGCGACCCAGCGAAACGCTCCATCACCCGTTGCGCGTCGTAACGGGCCCGATTGAACCGCCGGTCCACCCACTCCTGCACTCGCCTCCGCAGCGGGTTGAACAACGCGGCCACCGCCAACGTCGACCCGGCCACGGCCAAAGGTGACTCGGCCGGGAACACCGAGCCCAGCGCGGTCACCGCGGCGAATAGGAGCGCGCCCAACAAACCCACGACCAGCAGGTACCCGACGGTCCGGGAGATGATCCGGTCGATCTCGTAAAGGCGGTAGCGAAGGACACCGATCGCCACCGCCACCGGGATGGCACCCACAGCGAGGGCGAAGAGCAGGTCGAGCACCCCTCCGACCTGACCCGAGGTCATCGCCAAGCTTGCATACGCCAACCCGAAGAGCGCCACAGCAAGGAGCAGCCATTTGAACTGTTGCCGCTCGACACTCGACGCTTTGCGAAACCGGATGACGAAGGCCGACACCGAGGCGGTGGTGAGCGAGAGGAGGCCCGCAGTCCACAGCGTCTCGAACGAGCCTTCAAACACGTCTTCGCCGAGGACACCGATCGGATTGGGCACCGACCACACCGTGGCCTCATCGAGCATCAGGACAAGATCCCTGGAGAAAGCGACCAAGCCGACCATGACCGCGATCATCACCGCTTCCAGCGCGACGGCCCACCGCCAACGCGGGGAGAGAAGGTGGCCGTTGGGGAAGGTCAAGAGGAGATGAAACAGAGGGAAGACGAGCAAGACCCATGACCAGTTGGTGAACCAGACCGCCAACCAGAGCATCGGCCCGGCAACGGCCGGCGCCGGGTCCATGTCGATCAGCGCCGTGAACAGCAAATCGCTCAGCGGGACGCTGATCCCGGGAATCATCAGCAACCAGCCGATAACGTTCCGTGGCTGACGGGAGACGATGACGGCGCCAGAAAGCACGAAGACCGACAGAGATATGCCCCAGACCACGAACTCCACGCGATCGAGCATCGAGATCCCGGAGAGAGCCGACCCGAGCTCGATCCAGCCCATCGCCCCGATGGCGATCAGAGCGACCGCGGCGATCACCCAGACCAGCCAGGCTTTGCCGCCGGGGCCGGCTGCGTGGTGCCCGGGCCTCGGCGAGTCGGTCACTTAGCGCCCCTGACCCAAACCGCGACAGAGGCCGGTTGCATCGTCTCGGCCACCACATCGACCCAGCCATCAACCACCCCATCATGGTCCAGCCGGCCCTGCAGCGACCCGACAAAACGCTCGATCACCCGTTGCGCGTCGTAACGGGCCCGGTTGAACCGCCGGTCCACCCACTCCCGGACTCGCCTCCGCAGCGGGTTGAACAACGCGGCCACCGCCAACGTCGACGCGGCAACGGCCAAAGGTGACTCGGCCGGCAGCACCGAAGTGAGCAAGGTGACGGTCACCACCCCGACGATGGCCAGGGAACCGACCACCAACATATAGCCAATTGTCCGCGAGATGATCCGGTCGATCTCGTAGAGGCGATATCTGACCACGGCCACGCCGATCGAAATCGGGATGGACCACCCCCCGAGCAGGAAGAGCAACTCGGCCGATGAGTTCTCAGGAAGGAATTGCCCGGCGCCACTATTGACGACGAACACACCGCCGCCAAGAAACAACCAGCGGAATTGCTGACGTTCAGTGCCAGCGCTTCGTTTACCTCGAGCAAAGAGGCGAGCCAACGCTGCGATACCAAGGATCACGACGAGGAAGAAGCCAGACTCGTTGGTGATGACGGCCAGTGCGGACAATTCGGGCAGGGCGAGTGGGTTGTCCAGCCCGGTATCGACCAGTGGCTCCGGGCTGATCGTGAATCCGAGCAATGCCCACAGCCCGACCACTATCAACGCCCTTCCCAGGAATGCCTCCCATCGTCCGGCATAATTCCCGCGGGGAAAGGTGTTGAGGACCGCCACAATGAGCAGCCAGGGGGCGATGCCGAGCACCGTGTAGGCGAGCTCGACCCAGGCAGCGGCGGTGGGATCCACATCGAGCACCATCGACTGGAGGCCGAAGGCGAGGCCCATGATGGCGCCGATCGCCATGGAGAGCTGTCCGATTTTGTTGCCGGGCCGGCGGGTGAGCACCATCCAGCCCGCTACCGGCCAGGCCAGCCATGAAAGGGCCCACAGACCGTCACTGGTTTCGGCGAGCGGGCCACGCGTCGTGGCGAGAACAATCCCGACGAGAGAGACTGCCGCCGCCAAGGTCACCAGCCAAGCCCGCAGCTTCCCTCGCGGCGCCGAATCCGGGTCTTCCATCGTCCTAATCACGTGTCTTACTCTTCCGCAATCATCGTCTCCGCTCCCCAACCCTGCCACCTGGTCGTTACGGGAGCGCAACGACGCCGACCCAGTGGGCCCGTTCCGAACGCTCCGAATCTCGGTGCGTCGTAACGACGGCTAACTAGCCTCCCACTCGATGCTTGAAGTGAGTCTGCTCGGGCCTCCCGAGGCGCTGATTGAGGGCCAGCCGATCCAAGTCGACACCCGGAAAGCGATAGCCCTGCTCGCCTATCTCGTGATCGAGAAGACCGCGACCCGGGACACACTCGCCGCACTGCTCTGGGCCGAATCCTCCCAGGAGCGGGCCCGGGCCACCCTGCGCCGCACCCTCTCCGCGCTGCGCGGGGCTACCGGGAGTGAGTCGATCGTGGCGGATCGCAGTGTGGTGTCGCTAGCGGGAGGCGTTACTTCGGATTTCGACACCTTCCTCGTCGAGTTGGCGGCCACCGGCGACCACGGCCACGACGCAGACGAGGTGTGCTCCCGGTGCATCCCACACCTTCGCCGTGCCACCGATCTATACCGGGGAGAGTTCCTCCAGGGCTTCTCTGTGAGGTCGTCACCTGAATTCGAGGACTGGACGAGAAACGTCGCCGAGTCCATGAGGATTCGGGTCGGAGAGATGTTCAACCGACTCGGGACCGCGCTCGCCGCCAATGGTGAATATCCCGCAGCCATCTCCGCGATCACTCGCTGGATCGGGCTCGATCCACTCCATGAGCCGGCACATCGGCTCCTGATGCTGCTCTACGCGTGGTCAGGCGACCGTCCCGGGGCGATGATGGCCTACCGCAATTGCGTCGGCATCTTCGACCAGGAGCTGGGGGTGGCCCCGCTGGAGGAGACGACCGAGCTATATGAGGCGGTCCTAGACGAGGATCTCCCACCCGCCCCTGGGCTGCCACGCCGAATCAAGGCCGAGAGGGCACCGCTGCGACCCGCTCCCTCCGACCTGATCGACCGGGCTTCCGAGCTCCAGGTGCTCCATGGAGCACTCGGTAACCTCGAAAGTGAAGGGCAGCTTGTGGCAGTGACCGGAGCGCCATGGATGGGCAAGACCCGGCTTCTCGACGAGTTGGCTGCCGAAGCTTCCCACCGCGGCATCCGGGTTCTCGTTGGCCGCGCCTTTCGCATGGAGCAGACGTTGCCCTACGGAGTAGTCACCCAGGTCCTGCGCTCAGCGGTACCCCTTCTCGCCGAAAATGATGCGCAGGTCCCTGCCTGGGCACTGGCCGAGATCGGCAGACTCTTGCCAGAGTTCGGCACGGGACCTGGCGAACTCGTGCCTGATCGTTTCGGTGAACTGAGGCTCCTCGAGTCGATCCACATCGTCATGGCGAGCTTGGCAGCGACGCGGCGCCTGCTCGTGGTCCTCGATGATCTGCAATGGATGGACCAAGGGTCGTCCGCCGTGTTCTCCTATCTCGCCCGTCGCCTCTCAGGTATCCCGATGCTGATCGTCGTCGCCGCCCGCACCGGGGACGACCTGGTGCCGACAGCGGCCGAGATAGTGGGAAATGCAGATCAAACCATCTCGATCGGACCGCTGACCACGCTCCAGCTGACCCCTTTGGTCGGTGACGAGGCTGCTGCCGGACGGCTCCGCGAGGAAACAGGGGGCGTACCGCTCCTGGTGTCCGAGGCGATGACGACCGAGCGTGATCGGGCCCTCCCAACGCCGGGGATGGCCCGCTATCTCGAGACCAGACTCGCCGAGGTGGGAGACCTGGCTCGCCAGATCCTGACTGCTGCCGCGGTATTGAACGGTCTGTGCGACGCCGTTCTGCTCAGGGAGACGAGCGGCAGGAGTGAAGAGGAGGTGGTCGAAGCGGTCGAAGAGCTGGTCGAGGCCGGCCTGCTCCGAGAGATGCCTGAGTCCGATGCTCTCGGTTTCACCCTGGACGCCCTGGAACGGATCACCTACGAATCGACATCCCTGGTGAGAAGACGTCTCCTCCATCGGCGAGCCGCTCGGGCAATGTCCGAAAGAGGTCACGCCCGAACCGACGCTCGCCTCGCCGCGGGCATCGCGACGCAGCACGGAGCCGCAGGAGATTCCGAAGCGTCCGAGTGGTACCGGTTGGCGGGTGACCTGGCAGGTGCCATGTACGCCAACGACTCCGCCCTTGGGTTCTACGAGGCGTCACTCGCTGTGGGCAACCCCGATGTGGCCGGTATTCGCCTAGCCATGGGGGAGCTCGCCATGGTCGCCGGGGACTATGCCAAGGCACGCCGGGAGCTGACCCTGGCAGCGGCCCATGCCGGTTCCGACTCGCTCGGGCTCATCGAGCATCGGACCGGCGAGGTGGAGCGGCTCCTCGGGCGGTTCGAATTCGCTGAGGAGCATTTCCAGCGCGCCATCGAGAGTCACCCTGCCCCAGCCGCCGTCTACTCCGATTGGGCTTTGCTGGCCCACCGCACGGGAGACCCCGGCAAGGCGACCGATTTGGCGGCCAAAGCGAGGTCGGCAGCCGAACGGGAAGGCGATCCCGGTCAGCTCTCCCGGGTCCGCAACATTCTCGCCGTGGTCACCCCCGATCGTATCCCCGCGCTCGAACACGTCGAAGAGGCACTCCGATTGGCCGGCGACGACCCGATGCTCCGAATGGCCGCACTCAACAACATGGCGCTTCTGGTCTCCGACGGCGGAGACCACGACGCGGCCATCCGGCACCTCGAGGAGGCGGTCGCGATTGCCGAGCGCACCGGGCATCGGCATCGGGAGGCTGCACTCTGGAATCACACGGCTGACCTCCATCATCGGGCCGGCCGGCCGAAGGAATCGCGGGACGCACTGACCAGGGCAGTATCGCTGTTCGCAGACATCGACTCCGGCGACCTGGAGCCGGAGCTGTGGCTTCTCTCCAGGTGGTGAGCCACCGGGCGTGCGCTACTGGGGACTAAAGGATTCGCCTCTTCCTGCCGACACAATGCTCGACATGACAGTTTCCAACATCACGACGCTCGCCGATTGGGCAGCGCACCCCATGGGCAAGGCGGCGCGGGTGGCGATCGCGGTCCTGGGCCTCGCCTCGGCGGTCCTGGTCCTCTTGGTGGCCACGATGAACGAGCAGGCAGCCTGGATAATGGTCTTGCTCGGGGTTGGCCTCGCCGCGGTATCGGTCCGGGCGGCCCTGAAACCCGACCTGATCCGACTGACCACACTCGTCGCCATCATGATCGCCGTCCCCTACGTCAGCCAGACCTTCTAACAAGCTTTGCGGATGGGCCCCAACGGCCCGGGCGCCCTGCAATCAACGGCCACCGGCTAACGGTGGCCGTTGAAGTTTGGAGGACCGTCGACTCACCTGGGGGAGAACCCCTATTCACCCATCCCCCGACATCGGCCATTATCGGCCCCAAGGTGACTTCAGGGCATCACTCCGTTCCTTGAAGCGACAATGGGGACCATCGGGGGACCGCCTCAGGCGGTCCCCCGATTGACTGTGAGACAGCATCAGCCTTATGGGCCTCGCCAGGAACACCCCACCCAACGAGCCGCTAGTTTCCGGCATCATGTCCAGCTTCTCCAAACGAGGCAGCGGAGCCCTCGAGGTGACGCTGCGACGAATGGTCGTTGTGTTTCGCTTCCTCGGCCTGATCTGGATGCTGATTCTGGTTGCGGTCACGATGATCGGCGACAACCCACCACCTCGGGTGTGGATCGTCTGGGCTTCGGTGGGATTGGCGGTCGTGTGGACACTGCTCACCTGGCTCGTGGCTCGGGCTCGTCCCCGGTTCATGGCGGGCTGGCGGTGGTTTGGCTTCGACTCGGTGGCCATGCTGGCAGTTGGGGCGGCTTCGGTGGCGTCGGGGGCGGGAGAGCTCTTCCACGGCGGCTTGCCGCTTTCATTGGTATTCACCGGGGCCTTGCTCGGTGGTCTGCCCGGATCGCTGATTGCAGCCGTCTTGCTTGGCGTGGAGCAGTTCGCGGTTCACGTGATGGCCGACCTTGGTGCGGTGCGAGCGGCCGGCAGCGTCATATTCTTCGTCGTCGGAGCAATCGTTGGATGGACCTTCGACAAGCTCCGCGATTACGACGTCGCTCGCCAGGCCGCCCAGGATGAGCTGGCCCGTGAGCAGGCCGCACTGGTCCTCCATCAAGAGCGCGCCGCTCTCGCCGATCGGCTCCACGACTCGGTGCTCCAGACACTTCATGCCATCCGCATGGGGGCCGACGATCCGAGCCAATCCAGATACCTGGCGCGTCGCCAGGAGCGCGAGCTGAGGAGGAACATCGAAGAGTGGCGCTCAGAGTTCCGGGACAGCTTCCGGGCGAGCCTGCTCGCCGTCCGCGACGAGGTGGAGGACACCCATCGAGTTGAGATCGAAGCGGTGATCAGGGACGACGCTCAGATCAACCCCAGTCTGGCGGCAGCCGTTGATGCGGCCCGAGAAGCCATGGCAAACGCCGCCAAACACTCCGGGTCGGAGAACATCACCCTCTACGCCGAGTTCGCCAACGGTGACGCCCACATCCATGTGCGCGACGGCGGCTCGGGCCTCGCCAACGACGTCCAGAGAAGCCGTGTCCAGGAACGCTTGGCCCGGCGCGTTGAGAGCGTCGGAGGCCTGGTCGAAATCGACACCGCGCCCGAATCCGGTACCGAGGTCAAGATCACGGTCGGAAAGTGACAGACCGACTTCGCATAATCATCGTCGACGATCACGACGTTGTCAGGGCCGGCATCCGGGCAATCCTGGACAGCTCATTCGACATCGTCGGAGAGGCGGACAACGTCGACAGCGCCATCGAACTGATCAAGGAACGACTCCCCGACCTGGTGCTCCTCGACGTGAAACTGCCCGGCGGAGGAGGAGCGAGTGTGATCCCCGCAGTGAGACGCGACTTCCCCGAGGTGCGTTTCATGGCGCTCACCGTCTCAACGTCGCGTGAAGATGTGGCACGGCTGCTCGACGCGGGAGTGGACGGGTACATAACCAAGACGACACTGGGAGCCGATCTCCCCGACCTGATCCGTCAGACCTACGTCGGGGCGCGGCCGGTCTCGCCGGACGTAGCCGCCTACCTGCTCGACATCGACGAAGAGATCTCTTCGGAGTCCGCCATCTCCCGTCTCACACCACGAGAGCGCGAGGTGGTGAACTTGATCGCCCGGGGATACACCTACCGGGAGAGCGCCGAAAGACTCGGGATCACCGTCAAGACCCTGGAGAACCACATGGCGCACATCTTCGACAAGCTCAGTGTCGCCAGCCGGCACGAGCTGACCGCCCTTGCCTATGAGGAAGGCTACGTGCGCCCCGACGACGAGCGCTGAGCGAGCCAGGCTCTCTTGCCACTGAGACCCAAGGGCGGGCGGGCCACGCTCAGAACTGGACCGCTGCGGCCGCCCAGTGGAACCCGGCGCCGAAGGCGGTGAGCACGACGAGGTCTCCCTCCTTGATCCGCCCGCTCTGAACCCCCTCCCACATGGCGAAGGGGACAGTGGCCGAGCCGGTGTTCCCGTACTCGTGGACGTTGACGTACACCCGCTCCTCCCCCACGCCGAGCCTCTTCCGTACCGCCTCGATGATCCGAAGATTGGCCTGATGGGGGATCACCAGGGCAACGTCTTCCATCGTCTTCCCAATTCGAGCGAGAACTTCGCCGACAGCCTCGCTCATGTGGATCACCGCCTCGGTGAACACTCGTCGGCCATCCATGACGATCCTCTGGTAGTCGCCGGACAGGAAGCTCGCCTCGTTGAACGGGTTCCGGGTACCGCCCGCCCCCAGGGTCAGGATCCCGGCCGAAGCACCATCGGTACCGGAGACGACATCGAGCAGTCGCGCCCGCCCGGCTCGAGGGCCGAGGACCACCGCTCCGGCGCCGTCCCCGAACAGAACGGCGGTAGCCCGGTCCTTCCAGTCCATGAGACGTGTGATCAGTTCGACACCGATGACGAGCACCAGCTTGGGGTCGAAGGCGATACGAGCGCGAGCCACATCGAGAGCTTGGACGAATCCGGCGCAGCCAGAGCCTCCCAGGTCATACGTCGGGACATGGCGGCACCCGAGCAGATCCTGGACCAGTGCTGCGGTGTCGGGGGTATACATCTCCGGGGTGTCGGTGGCGACGATGATCTCGTCGATCTCGTCAGGTGTGACACCGGCGTCTTTGATCGCAATCGTTGCCGCGTGCCCGGCAAGGGTGAGGGTGGTCTCGTCGTCCGCGGCGATGCGACGTCGCTTGATCCCGGTCCGCTGGGTGATCCATGCGTCGCTGGTATCGACGATGGCAGCCCAATCGTCGTTGGTCATGACCCGTTGCGGCACGTAGCCGCCAAAGCCAAGGATGTGAGCCATCGAGTCGGAGGTTAGGACCGACTCATGGCGTCGTCCGGCTGGTTGCCGGCTCAGAGGTCACGCACCTCACCACCCGAAGGGCCGTAGAAGACAACCCACATCTCGGTGTCGTCGCTGAAATCCACGAACCGATGCTCGACCCCGGCGGGAACGAACAGAGTATCGCCCGGCCCAAAGGGGGACTCCACACCATCGTTGACGAAGCGGCCCGTGCCCGACACGATCAGGTACACCTCGTCCTGCTCATGTGGTTGTTGCCGGTCTGCGCCACTTGGTGCGTAATAACCCAACTCGAGTGTGCCCCGACGCAGCATCACCACGTAAGGCTCGTTTTCGCTTGCGGCCACCTTCTCCCCGGCCTCGGTCGAGGTCCACCGGAACTCACTCATGGCCGTCTATGCCACACGATGTCGATCGACGATGTCGACCATTCGGTCGAGGGGGATTGCATGTGCGGTCCTCGAGTCCCGCCCGATCATGGTCTCGGCGGCGCATAGCGCATTGATGATCGACTCTTCGGTGGCATCGGCGACGGCATGGAACAGAAGATCCATCGCATCGTGGGGGATGGTGGTCACCGCACGAACGGTGCGTTCGCCTTCTTCGAGGTGGTTGCCCGTGGCGAAAGCAAGGAAGATGTCTCCGCTCGAATCGTGACCGTATCCCCCCACCCGGGCAAGGCCGACTGTCGCCCGCTGCGCCAGACGCCGGCATTGATAGGGAAGCAACGGGGCGTCGGTGGCGATGACCACGATGATCGAACCCCCTTTCGGCGGCTGCTCCCAAGCCGAGGGAACCTCCTCCAACCCGATTTCGCGGCCAACGGGCACTCCGTCTACCCGCAGGTCGGGCCGCGCCCCATAATTGGCTTGGACCAGGACGCCCACCGTATAACGCTCCCCTGCGATATCGACCAAGCGCGAGGTGGTGCCGATACCTCCCTTGAACTCATGGCAGATCATCCCGGTGCCGCCGCCCACCGAGCCCTCCGCGACCGGCCCCGACGCGGCCGACCCGAGAGCCGTTTCCACCTCGGTGTCGGTCAAGGGGAATGCCTCAGGCGTGCTGAGCCACCCGTCCCAGGTCTCGCCAACCACCGGCAGGTGGAAACCCTCGACTCCCAGCCGGTAGGACTCCTTGACCAGATAATCGCGCACCAAACCCACTTGAGCGGTGTTAGTGATACCGACCGGTGAGCCGAGCATCCCTGACTCCGCCACCCAGATCAGGCCAGTCATCTCCCCGTTGCCATTGAGGACATGGCTGCCGGCGTAGGCGTAATCGGTCCAAATCTCGCCTGATCTCGGCACCACCATAGTGACCCCGGTGCGGACCACCACCGGGTTGTCCCGGACCAGTGTGCAGTGGCCCACCAGGACGCCGGGAACATCGGTGATCGCATTCTGAGGTCCGGTCTCCAACCTGCCGATCGCCACGCCCAGATCGCGGAGCCGGGGTCGGGATGAGGTTGACTCTGACACCGACGAGACGGTACCTGGAGGCGTATCGTCCTGCGCTCCAATGCGTGAGACAGTCGAAGGCAAAACGCCAGGATCACCCACCGAGGAGCGGGCCGAACCGTGAGCTCGGTCTTCTCGCGCGGGTCGGGGGTCCTGCCGACCGCGGTCTCGGCAAGCGGTGCGTGGGTCACCGACGCGGCAGGACGGATGTATCTGGATGCCGCCGGAGGGGCGATCGCGGTCGGGATCGGTCACGGGGACCCTGAGGTGGCCGCGGTTCTGACCCAGCAGGCATCGTCTCTCGACTGGGTGCATGCCGCCAGGTTCACCACGGAGGCGGTAGAGGCCTACGCCGACGCCCTGGCGCGCATCGTCCCCATGCACCAGCCTCGAGTGTTTCCTGTGTCTGGAGGATCCGAAGCCATGGAGACTGCTCTCAAGATGGCACGGGCCTATCACCTCGCCCGTGGCGAGGAGGACAGAACCGTGATCATCGCAAGGGCCCACTCCTATCACGGCAACACCCGCGGCGCGCTCGACGTCTCGGGTCGGGAGCCGTTGCGGCGTCCCTACGAGCCATGGCTGGGACAGACGCTGCGTGTTCCGGAGGTCAACGAGTATCGGTGCCCAAACCCCGAGCACCCCAACGACTGTGCACGGTTTCACGCCGAGCTCCTCGATCAAACCATCGTCTCGACCGGCCCGAACCGGGTAGCCGCCTTCGTCGCCGAGCCGATCGGCGGGGCAACCAGCGGTGCGGCAACGCCACCCGACGGTTACTGGGAAGAGATCTCACAGGTATGTATGAGGCATGGTGTTCTCATCGTGGCCGACGAGGTGATGACGGGCTTCGGGCGGACCGGTGAGTGGTTCGCATCGGATCATTACGGCCTCCGACCCGACCTCCTGGTCGCCGCCAAGGGGGCCTCGTCTGGTTATTGGCCTCTCGGTGTGGCCATAGCGAGCGGTGAGGTGCACGACGTGATCGCCTCGAGCGGTGGCCTGATCCACGGGTTCACCTGGTCGCATCACCCGATCGGCGCCCGGGTAGGTCTCGCCGTCCTGAAACGAATCGAGCAGCTCCGTCTGATCGATCGCGCCCGAACCCAGGGAGCACGGCTTCTTCGTCAGCTAACTACGTCATTGGAAGCTCATAGTCATGTAGGAGACGTACGCGGGATCGGCCTGCTCATTTGTGTAGAGCTGGTGGCGGATCGGGAGGGGAAAACGCCTTTTGCACGCAGCGCCCGAATCGCGGAGCAGGTCATCGATCGGGCCATGGAGCTGGGGATCATCCTCTACCCGTCGACAGGAAACGTGAACGGGACCGACGGCGACTACCTCCTGATCGGGCCCCCCCTCACGATTCTCGACGACGAGATCGACCTCATCGTCGACCGGACCACCATGGCATTGGAAGGGATCTGATGGGGCTCGTTGCGGTCTGGTCGGATGATTACCTGGCCCACGACGCCAACTGGTTGGTATGGGCCGGGATCCGCCTCGACGGTGACGAAGAAGCCGACAGAGCCGTCATCCTTCGCGACGTGCTGCAGCGGGCCGGGGTCACCATGGTTGCCGCCGAGAAGCACGACCGATCACTCATAGAGGCCGTCCACGTCCCGGGCATGCTGGATTATCTCGAAACCGCCTACACGTCATGGGTCGAGGCGGGTTACCCAGTCGAGCCCGGGTCGGACCGGGTGGTTCCTTACGCCTTCCCGCACCCTGCTGCCTTCGCCCACTATCCGCCCAGGGAGCCAAAGAGCCGGGCCGCGATGGCTGGGGTGTACTGCATGGACACCGCCACCACCATCGGCCCGGGCACGTACCGAGGAGCAAGGGCTGCAGTGGACGGTGCCCTGACCGCGGCGTCCTTGGTGCGGAGCGGGGAGAAGGCGGTGTATGCCCCGGTGCGACCCCCGGGTCATCACGCTGGAACCTCCTACTTCGGCGGCTCCTGCTATTTGAACAATGTCGCTGTCGCCGCCAACTGGCTCGCGGGGGAGGGAGCAGGGCCGGTGGCCATAATCGACATCGATGCCCACCACGGCAACGGCACCCAGCAGATCTTCTACGACAGAGGGGATGTCCTCTACCTGTCGATCCATGTCGACCCGGGAGAGGGTTGGTTCCCCCATTGGTGTGGCTTTGCCGAGGAGACCGGTGTCGGACCAGGTGCGGGCGCCAACCGAAACTATCCCCTTTCCCCAGGGAGTGGGGACGAGGCCTTCCTTGCCGCCCTCGATCGCGCCTGCGAGGAGACAAGGGAGTTCAAACCGGGCACGCTCGTCGTCTCTCTGGGGGTTGACTCGGGTGCTTCCGATCCGGAGAGCCCGCTCCGGGTGTCAAATGCCGGATTTGTGACCATTGGCCAACGGATACAAGAGCTCGATCTTCCCACCGTGCTGGTCCAGGAGGGCGGCTACGACCTGGAGGCGTTGGGGCCAGATGTCATGGGGGTTCTGGCCGCGTTCCTCTGAGCCGGATTGCTGGTGAAGAAAGTCGCCGGCCAGGGCTAACTTGATCGGACTGTTCCCTGGAGGTATCCCGACCTTGAGCAAACCCGGATGGCTGGGCATTGACGATTTTGGGGGTGTGGCCAGCGAAAGCCGCCCGGACCACAAGCCGCCGTCGCACTGGCGACCGGAAGCGGTCTTTGCCACAGCGCGCGCCCATCATCTGTCTGCGTCGCCCGACGGGTCGAGCGTCGCCTTCGTGCTGGACCTCGAAGGGACCACCGATGTCTGGGCCTTGACTGTCGTAGACGGCGCACTTACCCGGATCACCACCGATCGGGGTCTCGTCGCCTATTGGGAGGACTCCCCGCCCGTCTGGTCTCCGGACGGAATGACGCTTGCTTACAACAGCTCGGGCCACGTGTGCCTGGTTTCGGCATCGGGAGGACCGACGCGCCGTCTGGTGGCAGGATCGGTGGGGGGGTGGCTCGACGATCGACGTCTGGTTGTCTCTGTCGAGCGTGATCGCTGCTCACGACTCGCCGTGATCGACGTCGACGACCCGTGGCCTTTGCCGCTCGGACCGGCCACCGGTGACACCGGTCAACCCAGGGTCTTGCGGGACGGGCGGCTGCTGGCGACCAACTGGCCGAAAGACGACTTCAGTCGGAGCGACATCGTCGTCATCGATCCGAGCGGGGACTGGGAGACTCTGGTCGGCTACCCCCAGCGTCGTGCGTCAGGCCCGGTAGTGAGCGAGGGACGGATCGCCTACGTGCTCGAAGACGGCGAGTGGGCCGGTCTGTTCGTGACCGACGTCGACGGCGGCGAGCACCTCCAGCTCGCCGGCGGGGAACGCGACTTCTCGAATCTGTGCTGGCGATCCGACAACCAGAGCTGGATTGGCGTGGCGACATCCAGGGGACGCAGCGACCTGGTGCAGATCACCCGCGAGGGGGCGGTAACGGTCCTGGCCGAAGGCGGGACCTGGCAGACCCCGGTGGTCACCGCTCTCGGGGTGGTGGCCGTCCACGAAGCTTCCGACTCGCCGCCACGGGTGATCCTGATCGACGAGCAAGCCGAGCGACGTGTCCTCTACGACGGTGCCCCTAGGGCGGTGAGGACTGCCCCCTACGCCAAGCTTGAGCGCATCTCATTCGGCTCGACCGACGACCTCGAGATCGAGGCCTTTCTTTTCCGGCCTGCAGACACCTCGAACCCGGTGCCTACGGTGGTCTATCCCCACGGTGGGCCCACGTCTCACTACGCCGACGAATGGGATGGCTACGCCCAGTACTTCGTGGACAAGGGTTATGCCTGGCTGGCCATCAACTTCCGAGGCTCGACCTCCTACGGTCTCGGCTTCGAGCGCTACAACCACGGGGACTGGGGCAGGGGCGATGTCGACGACTGTGTCGCCGCAGCCCGTCATCTCGCTGGTTTGGGCTGGGTGGACCCCAACCGGATCGCAATCTTCGGCGCGAGCTACGGCTCCTACCTGGCGTTGGCTTCGCTGGTCCGCGAGGACAACCCCTTCGCCTGCGCGGTGGCCAAGTACGGGGACTGTGACATTCTCACCTCCTGGGCCCAGGGGGATCGCGAGGGAGTCGAGGACCTGGAGCGCATGATGGGTCACCCCTCCCAGAACCGCGATGGCTACCGGGCGGCATCCCCGATCCACAACATCGAGAGGATCGCACGACCGATACTCGTCGCCCACGGCGAACAGGACGCCCGGGTCCACCCCAAACAGGCGCAGGAACTGGTCGATGCCCTCCGTCGAGTCGGCGCCACCTACGAGTACGTCACCTATCCCAGTGAAGGCCACGGACTGTTGCGCAGAGAGCCACAGCTCCACTTCTATCGACGCCTGGAACGGTTCCTCGACTGGCATCTGATTTGACCCGGTTCCCCTCTCGCAAGTGGCGGGGAGCAAGGCTTCGGACGTCGCTTCCAATCCCAGTCACCGGTTTGGGTGCCGTCCTATTGGTGGTCGCGGCGTGCAGTGGAGAAGCGGTCGTCCCTACCACCACCTCTTCCACAACCACCACCGTCGTCGTTGAGACGACCTTCACCTTGCCCGGAGAGGAGACCGAGTCCACCTTCCGGCCCGGAGACCTGGTCGGAGTCGTCGGTGTAGACGACAGCGTGACCCACTGGCTGGTTGACTTTCCCGGGTTGGACGGCGTCGCACGGGAGGTCCAGCCAACCGACACCCGGCTCGAGGCTCTTGGCATCGCCTGGCAAGTCGACGATGTGCTCTGGGAACGGCTGGCTTTCGCCGGTCGAGAGGGCTTCTTCCCCCGATCGATGCTGGCTTTCATCGGAGAGCCCGACGACGTGACCGACTTGTACGCCACGCTCAACTCGGAGTCGGTCGAAGACCTAGGAGCCCAGATCGCCGGCGAGATCGAAGCCACCGAAATCGTTCTGGTCGCCGAGCCCTCCCCCCTGGAGGTGGTCTACGACGTTATTGGCCTGGGGGACGACTCGGTGGAAGGCTATCGAGTCAGGGTCATAGCCAAGGAAGTCGCTGCCGGCTTCACCGTCGAGCTGGTGGAGAGAACCCCGCTATGCAGACGTGGGCTGGGTGACTCCGGACAGTGTCTGTGATCGGTGGATTTGCCCCGGTCACCGCAGTCGGGCCGTCTGCCCGGCCTGACCTTGTCCCTGACCGTGCCGCGACCTATATGCTCGCTTCGCTGGCAGCTGAGCTACCCGTCCCATCCGAATCCGGGCATGCCTCAAGGAACACACGGTTTCTGCCGATTTTCGGCCTGTGCATCTATTGCCGCCTGTGCTCAACCGCCGGCCCTCGAGCTGGTGGCTCGTGCTGGCCGGAGTCTGCGCCGCGCTGACGGCGACATCGGCCATCGCGGCCATTGTCGTCCAGCGGCAATCAGCCACTCCGATCGGGGAGGGCCAGGTCTTTGTTGCCGACGCGGCAACGGCAGCAGGGATGATCGCCGAGTCGCCGGATCCCGACACTGCAGTGAGAAGGGCCCGCAACGCCCTGGAAATAGAGGCGGTCTCCCTTCTCGACGATCAGGGAGTCGTCGTCGCCTCGACCTCGGGCCCGCTGGTCGGAGAGCCGGTGCACGACCAACTCATCGCGGCGGCAGCGAGCGATCACCGCTTCATGGCCGTTGCCAGCTCAGTCGACCAGGACCTATGGCTTGATGGCGTGGTGCAGTGGCCCGTGGGCAGCGTCCTCTACCAGGTGGTCTCACCACTGGATGACGGCGACGGCTCGGTCATGTTGCATTACGACGTCTCACGCCTCCTCAGTCGTCGGGCGCAGCCAGGTGTCATCGAGTCCGATGCGATTCAACTACTCGGACTGGCCGCTCTCTTTGGTGTCTTCGCAGCCGTGATCTTCGTCGGGCACGCCAGGGCGGCCCGCCGCTACCGCGAGGTCGCCCAGGAGTCCAAGTTCCTGCGCAGCCACTCCCAGGAGCTCGAGGCGGCCAACGAGAGCCTCGATCAAGCCCGCCATCAGGCCGAGGACGCACTGGCCCTGGCCGAGGAGAAGATAAGAATCCGCTCCGAGTTCGTGCTGATGATCAATCACGAGCTGAGGACCCCACTGACCAGCGTGGTCACGGGAGCCGAGTTGCTCAGGTCAACCGAACTGTCGGCGCAAGATCGCGCTTTGGTGCTCGATTCGATGGTCGCCGACGGCGCCCGGCTGCAGGAGATCATCGACCAGATCCTCGCTGTGGCTCGGATCGAGAACCGCGGGCTCGCCTACGACCCGACCGAGGTCTCCCTCGATGAGCTGAGCGCGGCGATGGCGTCGGCACACCGCGCTGGCGTGTCAGTGTTGCCGGGAGAGTCTCTTCCCGAGGTCTTCGTCAGGACTGACGTTGGGGCGCTCGGGCTGGTGGTGGCGTCGCTGGTGGACAACGCCCTCACCCATGGCGCAGATTCGGTTGCAGTGGGATGCTCGCCCCGCAGCCAGATCGAGCCCCAGCTCGAGGTGGGCGAACGGCCCGAGGAAGCGGTTTTCATCACAGTCACCGATGACGGCCCGGGCATCGACGACGAATTCCTTCCGCGGGTCTTCGAGAAGTTCGAGAAGTCGAGCTTCAGCTCAGGGACCGGTCTCGGTCTCTACATGGCGAGGATGATCATCGAGGCCCTGGATGGCTCACTCTCGGTTCAGACCTCCCCGGCCGGATCCGTCTTCCAGATCGCCCTTCCCGCCGTCTCGGTCCGACAGCGGGCGGTGGTGGCCACATGAGAAGACTCATATTGGCCTCGGTGCTTCTCCTGATGGTGGGGTGTTCCGTCGAGACAGCCGCTGATGCCCAATACGTCCTGCGTGAGGGTGCGATCGACGGCCCGGATCGACTTTCCGTTTCGGGGGAGGAGGCTTTGAGGGTGGAGAACACGGGTGAGTTCTCGCACACGCTCGTGATTACCGACGACACCGACCAGGTGATCGCGGCTACCGGTCTGGTGGAGTCCGGAGAGCGGACTTCGCTTCGGGTGGACCTCGAGCCGGGCAAATACGTGTTCAGCTGTCGAATCGTTTCCCAGGACGGGGAGGGAAACCTCATCGATCACTTCGAAGGCGGCATGCACCGCACAGTCAGCGTGGCGTCCTGACCGAGTCCTCTTACCTGAGGTTGGTAGCGCCATATGTGGCGCTACGCCGTCGAAGAATGACGAAGCCACGATCCCTCTCGACGTTCCATGTCCTCCTGGCGCCAGATATGGCGCCAGGTACCTCAGGTAAGCGAAGGTGGTTCAATCGGGGCATGACCGACAGCCTGCTCGACTACCAGGTGCTCACTTTCGACTGTTACGGGACCTTGATCGATTGGGAAGCGGGGATCTGGACCGCGCTTCAGCCGTTGCTCGCCGCCAACGACGCCGAGATCGAGCGGTCGGAGGCGCTGGCCACATATGGAGAGTTGGAGTACGAGCAGGAGACGTTGACCCCCGACCTCCTCTACCCGGAGATTCTGACGCGGGTACACCGCGATCTCGCCACCACGCTGGGCCTCACCACAAGCGATGCTCTCGATCGGGCGTTCGGGTCATCCGTGCCCGGCTGGCCCGAGTTTCCCGACTCGGCGCGCGCTCTCTCCGATCTCGCCGAGCGATACCGACTGGTGATCCTCTCCAACGTCGACCGCCGGGGATTTGCCGCCTCCAACCAGAAGTTGGGGGTCGTCTTCGACGCGGTCTACACCGCCGAAGACATCGATTCCTACAAGCCGGATTCCGCCAACTTCGACTATCTCATCGGTCGTCTCGACGCGACCTTCGGGATACGGCCGGAGGACATCCTCCATGTTGCCCAGAGTCTGTTCCACGACCATGCGCCGGCCAAGGCCGCCGGGCTCGATACGGCTTGGATCGACAGGCAGAGGCTCTCTGAGAACGGCGATTGGGGCGCTACCAAACCTGTCGACGAACGACCCCAGCCGGATCATGTGTTCTTCTCCCTAGCCGGGCTGGCGGAGGCAGTCGAGAGCGCCTGACTCCCCGGATACCATTGGCTTGATGTCAGTGCCTACCGCATTGATCCGCCCGGTGCCCGATTCCTTCGAGGGCGCACTGGTGCGGGAGGGTCAGCCCGAACTCGATGTTGCCCTGGCCCGGGCCCAGCACGACGGCTATCGGGCCACACTGGAACAGTCCGGATATTCAATCGTGGTGGTGCCCACCGACGAGAACCATCCCGACTGTGTGTTCATCGAGGACACGGCGATCGTGGTCGGGTCGGTGGCGGTGATCACCCGTCCCGGTGCCCCCTCCCGACGCGGCGAGACCGATCCGGTGGCTCGGGTGCTGTCGACCCAGTTCCCGTTGGTGGAGGTGCGCGAGCCAGGGACCGTCGACGGCGGAGACGTCTTCGTGATGGGCGACGTTGTCTACGTCGGAAGGTCTGCTCGAACCAACGGAGAGGGAATTCAACAACTGCGAGAGGTGACCTCTGAACAGGATCTCGAGTTGGTGACGGTCGACGTTCACAACACGCTTCACCTGAAATCGGCAGTGCTCCCCATCGACATCGAGACGGTGGTGGTCACAAGAGACGCAGTTGACGAGAGGATGCTCGAGGGTTTGCGCATCGTCTATGAGGCCGACAGCGAGAGGCACAGATTCAGCGCGTTGCCGCTGCGTGACGATCGGGTGCTGGTCACCGCCAATGCTCCGGCCACGGCGGAGACCGTTTCCACGCTGGGGCACGAAGTGGTCCCCATCGACGTGTCCCAGATCCAGGCGGCCGACGGAGGACTGACCTGCATGTCGATCCTTTTCTCAGCGGATTGACGGCCCATCGATCTGGATCAGGGTCGGTGGCCTGTTGAGGTACGACGTGGTCATCGTGGGGGGCGGCGTCATGGGATCGTCGACCGCCTATCACCTGCTCGACGCCGAACCATCCCTCTCGATCGCGGTAATCGAAAGGGACGCCCGCTACCAAAGGGCTTCCACTGTCCTCTCGGATGGCAACGTTCGCATCCAGTTCAACCTCGAGGAGAACATACGCATCTCCCAGTACGCCATGGAAGTGTTGGAGACCTTCGACGACGACATGGCGACCCCGGGGTATCGACCGGTTGTTTCTGCCCGACACCAGGGCAACCTGTTCTTGGCCAACGACGAGGGCATGGCGACAGCATTGGCCGGGCTCGAGTTGCAGCGGAGCCTGGGATGCGACGTGGCATGGTTCGACGCCGAAGAGATCGGCCACCGCTTCGCTCCCTACCGATCTGCCGGGCTCGCCGGCGGGACGTTTCACCAGAAGGACGGCTCGGTCGACCCGGGGGCGGTCCTCCGCGGCTACCGGAACAAGGCAAGCGTGCTCGGAGCCGAGTACATCGAGGGCGAGGTCGTCGAACTGCTCGCCGACGACGCCGTGATGACCGGAGCCCGGCTTTCCTCCGGTGACGAGGTGGCCTCCGGGACGGTGATCAACACCGCCGGAGCCTGGTCGGCCGACCTGGCGCGGCCGTTGGGCGTCGAGCTGCCGGTTCTGCCGGTGATGCGGACGGTATACGTCGTCACGACAACGGTTCCCACCGATGGCCTGCCCAGCGTCTTCCTCCCGTCCGGGGTCTACGCGTTGCCCGAGAACGACCGGACGTGGTTGATCGCTTGGTCTCGCCCGGAGGATCCTGTCGGGTACGACTTCACGCCTGCCGGGCACCAACGGTTCACGGACTTGATCTGGCCGGAGCTCTATGCGCATCTCCCGGCCTTCGACAGCCTGAGAGTCGAGACCTCGTGGGCGGGTCTGTACGCGGTCAACACTCTCGACGGGAACGCGATCCTCGGTGAATGGCCCCACATAACGGGTCTCTACCTGGCCACCGGCTTTTCGGGTCACGGCTTCCAGCAGGCCCCCGCGGTCGGCCGCTATCTCAGCGAGCTCGTACTCGGCCTCGACCACAAACTGGATCTTCGGCGGCTCGGCCCGGAGCGGGTGGTCCAGAGTCGGCCACTGCACGAGCACCGGGGCCGACTCATCTAGCCAACCTCTCGCCGCAGATGGCCTGCCGGATCAGGCCGATTGCCTCTACCCACCCAATCCGATGCTTGTCATGATCATGGTTCGGAAAGGAAATCTCTCATGACTCTTGGAACACCGTTTCCCGCCGGGATTGTGCCCAAGGTCCCGACCCAACCACGGCCATCGACGTGGGCTCCACCCCGCTGGTTGGCCATGGCGGTATGGACCTTCTTCGTGGCTACCTGGGTGGTGCTCGGCATTCTGATGATCGTCTCCCCAGGAACTATCGACGAGATGTGGACTTGGCTTGGCGCCCAATCGACGCTGCTTCAGGTCGTCGCGTGGATTGCCTTGCTGCCGGTGATGATCGCGGTTGCCGTTCTCCGGACAACATGGGAGCTATGGCTGCGGATCGGCGTTCTCGTCCTCTGTGTGACGTGGACGACAGTGGGCTTCTACCCAAATCGCATCGCCCGCCGCACCGGATGAATGTGGAGGTTTGGCTATGAAAGCGCTCGTTGTCTATGAATCGATGTTCGGTAACACGAGGTTGATCGCCGAGGCGGTGGCTGGGGGCCTCACCCACTGGTTCGAGGTGGAGGCCGTCGAGGTGGGGGACTGCCCGGACATCGTGGCCTACCTGGATTTGGTTGTGGTTGGCGGGCCAACCCATGCCTTCGGGATGACCCGACCCGCCACCCGGCAGTCGGCGGCGGAACAGACCGAGGAAGCGCTGGTCTCCCCCGGAATCGGGATCCGGGAATGGCTCACCCGATTGACACCACCGGCCGGCCACGTGAGTGCGGCTGCCTTTGACACCAGGGTGGACCAGCCACGTTTTCCCGGTTCCGCGGCAGTCGGAGCGCACAGGAAGCTACGACGACTCGGGTTTCACATGCCGGTGGCGGCTCAGAGCTTCCATGTGGACAGCACCACCGGGCCCCTGTTGGAGGGTGAGTACGAGCGGGCCGATCGCTGGGGGGAAGCGCTCGGATCGTTGCTGGCCCGTGAGGGTGCCCAAGTCTGACCCGGGAGGAGTAGCAGGCGGGTCACGAAAGGTCCATCGTCCTCCATCGGGCATGGAGGATTCCGACCATCGTGCAAGATATAGAATCGCCCACCGGAATCTCTCTTGCACTACCTGAAGCAGCCCCAGCCCACCCCGGAGGAGGTGACCCTCGAGGTCGCCGAGACGGTCACAGAGATCATCGCCGACGTGGAGCGGGGAGGCACAGACGCGGTTCGTCGCCATTCGCAGCGTCTCGACGGATGGGACCCGCCCAGCTTCAGGGTGACGGCAACCGACATCGAACGGGCCTACCAAGAGATGACCCCAGAAGTCGAGGGCGGCTCCCGGTTCTTGATCGAGCAGGTCACCAACTTCGCCAGACTCCAACGCGACACACTGGTCGACTTCGAGACCGAAACGCTGCCCGGGGTCATCCTCGGTCAGCGACACATCCCGGTCGGATCGGTGGGCGCCTACTCACCCGGTGGGCGTTATCCCCTGATCGCCTCGGCGGTGATGACGGTGGCGACGGCCAAGGTTGCGGGAGTGCCTCGTGTCGTCGCCGCAGCCCCACCGCGTGACCATCTCGGGATGCATCGACCGCAATTGTGGGCGATGGTCGAGTCCGGGGCCGACGAGATCTTCTGTGTGGGTGGAGTCCAGGCCTTGGCCGGGATGGCTTTTGGTCTGGAGGACTCCGAGCCGGTGGACATGATCGTCGGTCCCGGAAACGCCTACGTGGCCGAGGCCAAACGACAGCTCTTCGGGCGAGTCGGCATTGACCTCCTCGCCGGCCCGACCGAGATAATGGTGATAGCCGACACCAGCGCCGACCCGGCGATCGTGGCTTGTGATCTGCTCGGTCAGGCCGAGCATGGCCCTACCTCACCGGCGATTCTCGCCACAACTGACGAGTCCCTGGCCAAGACGACTCTCGAGGAGATCGAATGGTGGCTGGAGCGTTGGCCCACCGCCGATGTCGCCGGGGCGGCCTGGAGAGACTTCGGCACCGTCATCCTCTGTCAGGACGACGACGAGATGGTGAAGGTGGCCAACGAGATCGCCCCCGAGCATCTGGAGATCCAGACCACGGACCCCGACTGGTTTGTTCCGCGTCTCACCAATTACGGCAGTCTCTTCATTGGAACCCACGCCACCGTCGCCTACTCGGACAAGGCAATCGGGACCAATCACACGCTGCCCACACGTGGTGCCGCCCGCTACACCGGTGGACTGTGGGTCGGCAAGTTCCTCAAGACAGTGACCACCCAGAGGTGCGAGGCTGCGGGATCACGTCTGGTGGCAGAGCCTGCCGCCATCGTCGCCGATGCCGAGCTCATGGCCGGTCACGCCATCAGCGCTCGACTACGCCTCAACCCCGAATTCTTCCCCGATGTGCTGGAGGGCCCGGATGGGTGATCGACTGGTCACCGTGGTCACCGGAGCCAGTCAGGGGATCGGGCGCGAGATAGCGCTGGCCTTCGCAGCCCGAGGCGATGTCGTCGCCCTCGCCGCCCGCAATGTCGACGGATTGAACTCGACGGCCAGCGTCGTCGCCGAGGCAGGAGGAGTGCCCTTGGTCGTCGAGACCGACGTCACGTCCTCCGACTCGATCCAACAGATGGTCGAGACCGTGACCAACCGACATGGCCGGATAGACGTGCTCGTCAACAACAGCGGCGTCGGGGGGCCCAGCGGCAATCTATGGGAGGTCGACCCCGAGGAGTGGCGCGCCACCTTCGAGGTGAATGTGTTCGGCGTTTTCCTGACCACGCGAGCGGTGCTGCCGGTGATGATCGAGCAGCGATCCGGGTCAGTGGTGATCATCGGATCGATCAGCGGCAAGAGACCGCTCTTGGGACGGTCGGCGTACACCTCGACCAAGACCGCGTTGATCGGTCTCACCCGGACGCTTGCGGTCGAGGCCGGCAGGCATGGGGTGAGGGTGAACCTCATCTCACCCGGGTTCGTGTCCGGGCCGCGACTCGACTGGGTCATGGCGGCACAGGCCCAGGCTCGGGGTATCGGTGTCGAAGAGGTTCAGCGCGAGTTCGAGGCCGAGTCGGCAATGGGACGCTTGACCGAACCCAAGGATGTGGCCGAGGCGGCGGTCTTCCTCGCTTCGGATGCGGCCGGTGGGATCACCGGGGCCGACCTCAATGTGAACTCGGGTGTGGTCATGTACTGACGTCTCCGGGCGTCAGACCCGAGACGTTCGACGGGTACATCTCTTCGAAGCGGCCCAAGATCTCTGCCTGGAGGGTCGCCACCTTCGGGTCGGCCGACCGGCGGGGATGATCCAGATCTATGGCGATGTCATCGAAGATCCGACCGCCGGGAGCTAGCACGATGATGCGATCCGAAAGCTGCACCGCCTCCACTACATCATGGGTTACGAAGAGCACCGTCTTTCGGGTGGCGGTCCACAACTGTTGGAGATGATCACGTAAGGAGCGGGCTGTGATCGCGTCGAGATGGCTGAACGGCTCGTCCATCAACAACAGATCGGGGTCCACCGAGAAGGCCCGGGCAATCCCAACCCGCTGCTGCATGCCACCGGAGAGCTGGCCGGGAAACATCTGATGCGTGTGCTCGAGACCAACCATCTCCAGATACCGGGCAGCCGCGTCCGACGCCGAAGCGCCGTCGTCGTCGCGGACGTAGAGCATGTTGTCGATGACCGTTCGCCAGGGAAGAAGACGAGCGTCCTGAAACACATAGCCGAGACGGGCGGGCCGCCCCCCTTCGGTGACGGACACCGTACCGCTGGTCGGCGTCTCGACGCCCGACAGGATGTTGAGCAGAGTGCTCTTGCCACATCCGGACGGCCCGACGATCGAGACGAACACGTTCCCATCCACCTCGAGCGTGATCTCACTGATCGCGGTGACAGGCTCGGCCCCTTTCTGTGGCGGTGGGAAGATCTTGCTCAGTCGTTGGATATCCAATCGGGCCATCTCATGTACCTACCTGATCGAAGTCGGGATTGGAGAGCTCGGCCTTGACCTCGACCGGGTCTCTCCAGCGGAACGCACGTGCTTGCAGGCGGTTCAGGATCATTCGATCCAGGACCACGATGAAAACGATGAAAACGATGACCCATCCCACGAAGCCGCGATAGCGGTTGGCGTCGAACCAGTAGCGAGTCCGGAAGCCGACGCCGGACTGGCCGCTGAACCACTCGGAGAGCAGGATCCCGTTCCACCCGATGATGATGGCGAACCGGAGCCCGGCAAAGATATAGCCGGTCACCGCGGCCAGAGTCAGGTGCCGTACCTGCTTCCACCGGCTGACGCCGAACGCCGACGACATGTACTTGAGCTCGGGGGTGATCGAGCGGACCCCTTGGGCCACATTCACCGCCACGAACGGAAGCGCGGCGAATGCCACGGTAAGCACCGGAGCGCGCCAGGTGATCCCGAACCACATCGTGGTGAGGAATGCCCATACGAAAGCCGGCATGGTGAGAAGCACCAGCACGGTGTCATTGAGCAGTGCCCGGGCAATCGAGAACGACCCGATGAGAACGCCGACGACAAGACCACCCGTGAAACCGATGAGGAGGCCGAGCGAGAAGTGTCTGAGCGTCACCGCGAAGTGCTCGGTGAACTCACCGGTGATGACGCCCCCATGGGACCCACCAGTGATCTCGATGTAGAGGAACTGTGTCACCTCGACCGGGCCAGGCACTCTGGTAGCCACCAACGTCAACAACTGCCAGGCAGCGATGAACACCACTGTGGCGGTCAGCTGCGCACCCTGCGGACTGACCAGGAACTGACGGATCCGGCCCAGTGAACCGGGCGTGTCGGGAAGCACCACAGGAGCCGCGGTCATCGGTCCCGCTCCCACTGACGCCAACTGAAGAGCCGCCGTTCCAACCTCACCAGGACCAGCCGCTCCAAAAGGAGCATGAACAGCACGAAGAGCAGCACCCAGGCGATGACTGCGGGCATGTTGAACAGCTGGAAGTTGCGGCGGACCTGGAACCCGATGCCTTTCGAAGATCCGAACACCTCGGTGAGGGTGCCGACCTTCCAGGCGAGCGAGAACGAGAGCCTCACTCCGGCAAAGACGAAGGGGAGCACCGAAGGCACAACAACATGCCGAAACACTTGTCGCTCACTTCGACCGTACGAGGTGCTCATGTCGATCAGGCCCCGGTCGACTCCGCGTACCCCCTCGGCGACGTTGATGGCGACATACGGCATGGAGATCAGGCCGACTGCCAGGACTGGCCCCCAAAACGATATTCCGAATACGACGAACGCCATGACGGCATAGGTGAGACCAGGGATCGAGCCCGCCACCACCACCGGGGCCTGCAGAAAGTTTCCCCAATAGCGGCTTCGGCCCATGGCGAAACCGAGCGGGGTTCCGATGAGCACCGCGGCCACAAAGCCTGCTCCCACCCGGACGATGCTGGCCCAGAATTGATTCCAGAAGTCGCCCTCGAGGATGGTGAGGATCTCCTGGAGGACCCGTGGGGGCGACGGGAGACGTGCCTCCGAGCCCACCCACGCTGAGAAAGCCCACCAGAGCCCGAGGAAACCAACCCAACCGACCACTACGGCCATGTATCGCCGCCGGCGGGAGCCGGCGGCGATACGTTGGGCTTGATCGAGGTTGTCCTGCCCCTGGGCCACAACCTCGCTGACGGACTTCGTCATGACTACGGGGTCAGTACCTCGAAGCGGGGATTCTCTTCGTCTGACTCCATAAACCCGTTTTCCCTCATGATGTCGAACAGCGGTGTCTCAGCGTCGAGCCAGGCGTCGTCTAGGTACACAGTGGTGACGAACCAGTCGTGCTCGTCGAGCCACCCCTGCATGAACTGAACCTGCTCGTCGCCCTCGACAGCAAAGTGCTGCGGGTAGCTGGCGATGATCTCAGCCTTGTTCGCCTGCCACTCATCGATGCCACGCTGCCACATGCGCATGAAGAAGTCGATCTCATCGGGATTATCGTCGTACCACTCCTCGCCGGCGAGGAACACGTTGATCATCGGTCCCTCATGCCCCGGATTGCCCGCGATCTCGTCGGCGTACAACTCCGCCGAGGTCTGACCGTCGTAGAGAACCCGGATCTCATCGTTGATCAACTCGTTGACCGCGAAGTCGGGCAGGACCAGCGCACCGTCGACCTCTCCTGCCGCCGCGGTTGGCCCGGTGTTGGTGATGTCGACCTGTACCAGCTCGAAGTCCCCACCGCCGGTCCTGAAGTCGAGACCGTGGATCTCCTGGGCGATCACACCCCAGATCAGTGTCGATGACACCGAGTCCCAGACCGCAATCCGCTTTCCGGCCAGATCCTCCAGCGATTGGCTGGTGGTGTCGGAGGCGGGAACCGCCAGCACCGAGCGATCGATGTTGTACTTTCCGAACACCACCGACGTGGTTTCGGCCTGCTTGTCGAGGGTCGGTACCTCGAAGTCTCCGACAGAGACGATGTCGGCAAAACCGCCGGCATAGATCCCGAACTCATCCCAGGTGACCTGGGCGAGGATGCAGATCCCCGACTCCTGCTCCATCTCGTCCTTGACTCCGCTGTCGTTGAGATAATCCCAGACCGGATCCGGGGCGAAAGTGAAGCGGATGATGCTCTGGCATCCTCCCTCATCTCCGCCGCCACCGTCGTCAGCTCCGCCGTCGTCGTCGCCACAGGCAGCAGCGACGAGCGCAAGCGCAAGCAAGGCAGCCAGCATGCGTTTCGTGTTCATGTTCCTCCTCCTGTTTCCAACCGGGTTTCTACCCGCGTGTCTCCGGCTCCTGGCACCCGTCCCTCGCTGGCGAGATACTGGAGCATCTGTTCGTAAGAAGACGAGATGTGGGCGGTGAGCAGAGCCTCGAGCCGGGTCGGTTGGCCCCGTCGCGCGGCTTCGAGAATCATGCGGTGCTCGTCATCCACCAGGGCACGGTTCACCTCGATGTAGACCGCGGTATACCGATCGGTCTGGCGACGGGCCGCCCGAACCATCTCCAAGGTCCGCTGTCGTCCCGCCGCTCCATAGAGCGTCTCGTGAAACCGGTTGTTGATCGGCAACCACGCATCCTTCTCCGCGATCGACCTCATGCGATCGATCAGCACCTCCATGGCGTCGAAGTGATGCTCGGTGAGATGGGGGATGGCGAGACGACCCAACCGGGGCTCGAGCGAGATTCGGATCTCATACAACTCTTGGAGGTCATCCATCGACAGCGGCGCAACCACGGCGGTGGCATGGGCGCGAAAAGTGACCAGCCCTTCAGCAGCCAGGGAGCGGAGAGCGTCGCGTACCGGGATACGGCTCATGCCAAGCTCGGTGGCGAGGCGGTGCTGGCTGAGCTTGGCTCCTGGGGCCAGTTCCCCGGCCACGATGCGATCACGTATGACCGCGATCGCCGTCTGACCGGCTGTCAGGGATCTCCCCGGCACGGTCACCCGTTAGTCCTCTTCCCCGGGTGGTATACCTTCACGAGGCGCGATCCTATACAATGCTTGATATAGATGCGACCCGGATCGGAACCTGCATCTCAGGGACTCGGTCGAGTCAGCGGGGTCAGAACCTCGTCACCACGGCGACACCGCTCCCGGTGAAGTCCCGCATCGAGATCAGAGCCTCCGGCACCTCATCGAGAGACAGCTCACGGTCGAGGAGGAGGCCGGGATCGATCTGGCGCGACTCGATCATGTCCAGCATCTGGGGGTAGTCGTGGGCGTCCAAGCCGTGGCTTCCCACGATCTCCAACTCCCGGGCGATCACCGCATCCATCGGAAGTGGCGTCGGCCCGCCCGCCAAGAGCCCTACCTGAACATGGCGTCCCCGCTTTCGCAGGCAGAGGACGGAGTTCGAGGCAGTGACCGGGTTGCCCAAGGCGTCCAACGAGACATGGGCGCCTCCATCGGTGACGCTTCTGATGAGACCGGCGACATCCTCAGTGAGCGAGGCGTCGACCGTGTGCTCGGCCCCCAGATTCTTCGCCCGTAGCAGGGCCCCCCGATTCACATCGACCGCCACCACCCGTGCCTCGAGAGCCGAGGCGATCATGACCGCCGACAGACCCAAACCTCCGCAGCCATGGATCGCGATCCATTCGCCCGGCCCAAGGCCGCCCTGTTGAGCCACTGCCCGGTAGGCGGTGGCGAAACGACAGCCGAGGACAGCTGCTGACGCAAACCCCATCGCGTCCGGGAGACGCACCAGGTTGTGATCCGCGTGTGGGATCGCCACCAAACCGGCAAAGGATCCCCAGGCGGTGAATCCGGGCTGGAAGTCGTCGTCGCAGATCTGCGGGTTGCCTGAGCGGCATTGTTGACAGACCCCGCATCCGACCGCGAAGGGGACGGTGACCCGGTCACCGACCTCGAACCCGGCGACCAGTTGCCCCGTCGCCTCGATTGTGCCGGCCAACTCGTGGCCCGGGACATGAGGGAGCCGGATGCTCGGGTCGTGTCCCTCCCACCCGTGGAGGTCGCTTCGACACAGACCCGAGGCGCCGACCCTGATCACCACACCGTCAACAGGAACCACGGGATCGGCCACCTCTTCGACGACGATTGGGCCACCGAACTCCCGGTAGACGACAGCGCGCATCGTTGCATTGTCGCAGTCGACGGAGGCCAGTCGATCAGCCAGTGACAGAGGCAAACGGACGGTGTATTGTCACGAGTGCTGGTCGGACACGTAGGTCGGAAACGGCTGGATCACAAGATCGGCGAGCGTCCCCCTCGTGGGAACGTTCGGGGAAGCCCCGTAGGCGGAAACGTCGATGGGGCTTCTCCCCTTTTCGGTGAGAATCGTCGCTTCTCGCGGAAAGACCGTCTATGCGGTTTAAATGGCGGTCGATGCCCGGATACGACCTTCCTCCCCCGCTCCAACCGGCAAGGGGCACCCATCGCGCCCGCTTGCGCTCATGGGGGGAGACCTCGTGGGACCTGCTTCGGATTCTGGCATTCATCGCCGTCCTGATGTGGCTCCTGTACCAGATCAAGCTCGTGGTCATTCCCCTGATGCTGGGGGCTTTTGTTGCCAGCCTGGGCACCCCGATGGCGGGTTGGCTGAATCGGAAGGGCTGGCACCGTCTCCTTGCCACCTGGGTGGTAGTCCTTCTCTCGGTGACCGTGGCCGGCCTCATCGGTTGGTTCCTGGTGGCTGAGATCCAGGGGGCGGCCGACGAGATGCGGACAGCCCTGTCCGACTCATGGGTGCAACTTCAAGAATGGCTCGACAGTGCCCCGTTCGGATTCGACGGAGAGTCCTTGACCCAGGCCATCGAGCAGTTCTTCGCAGACTCCGGTGAGGGCGTGGGTGGCCTGGGCGGGAGTGTGGCCGCCGGATTCGCAACCGCCACCGAAGCCGTTGCCGGCCTGTTCCTGACGATCATTGTCTCGTTCTTCCTGATCAAGGATGGCGAGAGGTTTTGGGAGTGGGTGATATCGAAGATCCCCCGGAAGCATCGTCGCAACGTCGACCAGGCGGGGACCACCGCCTGGTCGACGTTGCGCCGCTACCTGTCGGGCACCGCACTGGTGGGAATCGTCAACGGGACGGTCGTTGGAATCGCATTGATGATTCTCGATGTGCCCTTGGTCATTCCGCTGGCCATTCTCATGTTTCTCGGTGCGTTCTTCCCGCTGGTCGGAGCGATAATTTCGGGAGCGGTCATTGCCCTGGTAGTGCTCGCCACCAATGGCTTCACCGACGCCCTGATCATCGTCGGAGTCGTGGTGGTGGTCCAGCAGCTGGAAGGAGACCTGGTAGCCCCAATTGTCCTGGGGCGGGCTGTCGCTCTTCATCCGCTGTTGATCCTGTTCGGAATCACCGCCGGCTTCGTTATCGGTGGTGTGATAGGAGCCTTTCTCACCATCCCCCTGATCGCGATCGCGGCTGAGGTGACCCGAATCCTCGAACCCGACCTGCTTCGCACCACTCCCTAGGGGCACAACCGTGAGAGCACTGATCAACAAGGGCGAAGGGGGCGTGGCTGTCGAGTTTGCCGAGGTGCCCGAGCCCGAGCCCGAACGGTCGGAGGCGGTGGTCGAGGTGGGAGCGATGGCCATCAACCGAGGAGAGTTGCGGCTTCTCGCCGCCCGGCCTCGAGGATGGAGACCCGGGCAGGACGTGGCCGGAATCGTTCGTAGGGCCGCAGAGGACGGGTCCGGGCCATCTGAGGGGTCGCGGGTCGTGGCCTGGCCGGAGCAGGCAGGATGGGCGCAGCGGGTTGCCGTGCCCACCAGTCACCTGGCAACGCTCGACACAAACGTCTCATTGCAGGAGGCGGCGACGCTTCCGGTTGCAGGTGTAACCGCTCTCCGACTGCTTCGGATCGGCGGAGACCTCCTTGGTCATCGGGTGTTGGTCACCGGGGCGGCCGGAGGTGTCGGGCGGTTCGCAGTCGAGCTGGCGGCCCGGGCGGGAGCGATTGTCACCGGGGTGGCCGGTTCCGCCGACCGTATGGCGGGCCTCGAGGAGCTCGGCGCGGACGAAGTCGTCAACGACGTCGAAGAAACCGATGGGCCGTTTGACCTCGTCCTGGAAAGTGTCGGTGGCGCATCTCTAGAGGCAGCCGTGCGTCTGGTGGCGGCGAGCGGAGACATCGTCGTCTTCGGCAACTCCTCGGACACGCCGTCCACCATCTCGTTCGGAGACTTCCGGGGTAGGGCGGGAGCCCGGATCACCGCGTTCTTCGTCTACGAGAGCGGCGAGCCGCCGCCTTTCGGCGACGATCTTCAGCAGCTCGCGGACATGGTCGCCGACGGTAGGCTTCACCCTCAGATCGGTCTGGAGGCAAGTTGGACCGAAGCCAACCGGGTGTTCCAAGAACTCGCCTCGCGCCGGGTCAACGGAAAAGCGGTCCTACTCGTCGACTGACATCAAGACCTGCCTCGCCAGAAACGTTCGCCGACGACCGGGCCAGCTGGATGTGAGGGGCCCTAACCTGGCCGTTCTCGATGGAACGGGCTCATCTGTGAGAACAACCGTCTTCACGGCAACGCTGGCGATGGTCCTGGCGGTTCTCCCCCCTGGGGGGACCTTCATCGACGATGACGGCAACGTCCACGAAGGCGGCATCGAGGCGATAGCAGCTGCCGGGATCACAACCGGCTGCAACCCACCTACCAACAACCGCTACTGCCCGTCACAGACCGTGACCCGGGGTCAAATGGCTGCCTTCATCGTGCGCGCCCTGGGTCTCACCCAAGCGGATCAGGATCATTTCACGGACGACGCCGGCCACCGGTTCGAGGGGGCAATCAACGGTCTGGCCGGGGCGGGCATCACACTCGGCTGCAACCCGCCCGACAACGACCGCTTCTGCCCCGATCGGGAGATGACCCGAGGCGAGATGGCAGCGATGCTGGCGCGGGCCTTCGACAGTCCACCCTCGTCCCACGACCGATTCGTCGACGACGCTGGCCACCTCTTCGAGAATGCAATCGACCGTATCGCCGCCGCCGGCATCACCCTTGGCTGCAACCCGCCCGACAACGACCGCTTCTGTCCTGATCAGGCGATCGCTCGCGATGAGATGGCGACATTCCTGACCCGAGCATCCGGTTTGACCGCCAACCGACCGCCACCCCGGCCATTCCCGGTGGTGACGGTGGTGCCCCGGGAAGACTGGGGGGCACTGCGCCCCGACACGGGGCGAATGATCGCCCACACCGTCACCCGACTCACCGTCCATCACGCCGGAACCCAGGGCGGCACCGTCGGCCCACCGCAGTACCGGGGATGGCAGGCATGGCACATGGGGGGCCAAAAGTGGCCCGACATCGCCTACCACGTTCTAATCGGCATCGACGGCACTGTGTACCAAGGAAGGGACCCCGCCTACCGGGGTGACACCGCAACCACCTACGACACGACCGGGCATCTTCTGGTGGCGGTGGAAGGCAACTTCGACGTGGAGAGACCATCACCGGCGCAGATCCAGTCCCTGGAGATGGTCCTGGCCTGGGCATCCGAGCATTACGGCGTGTCGCCGGAGACCATCGGTGGCCATGGCGATTACGCCGCCACGTCCTGTCCCGGGAGGCACCTCGAAGATCGCATCAGGTCCGGGGAGCTGCGGACAGCAGTGGGGTCGATCATCGACCGGGGCGGTGTCGAGCTCCTCTGGCCGTGAATGTCAACCAGCCGACCCGAGGTTGTCTCCGACGCGTGCCGGGTTAGACCCGAGGTCCCGACTTCACCACTGCCTCGTCCACCCCATCGGCGTAGCCGCTGAAGTTCGAGACGAACATAGCGGCCACCTTCTGCGCCTGGCGATCGAACGCGTCAGGGTCGCTCCATGTCGACAGGGGGATGAGCAAGTCGGACGGCACGCCGGGAACAGATGTGGGAACGGACAGTCCAAAGATGGGGTCTTCAACGTACTCGGAGTCATCGAGGGCACCTTCGAGTGCTGAGTTGAGCATCGCCCTGGTGTGAGGAATCCGGATTCGACTGCCGACTCCAAACGGACCGCCGGTCCAGCCGGTGTTGATCATCCAGACCCGGCAATCGTGCTCGTCGATCTTCCCGGCGAGCACATTGGCGTAGTACGAGGGCGGCAGCGGGAGGAAAGGCGCGCCGAAGCATGGAGAGAAGGTCGCCGATGGCTCGGTGACGCCTCGTTCGGTGCCGGCCAGTTTCGCCGTGTAGCCACTGATGAAGTAGTACATCGCCTGCTCGCGGGTCAACCTCGAGATCGGGGGCAGAACCCCAAAGGCGTCGGCCGACAGGTAAACGATGTTCTTCGGATGAGGCCCGGTCATGCTCGGCTCGGCGTTGGGCAAATGGGAGAGCGGATAGGCACAACGTGTGTTCTCGGTCTTTGAGCTGTCGCTGAAGGTCGGTCGGCGGTTGTCAGAGCTGATCACCACGTTCTCGAGGATCGTCTCGAATTGGGTGGCCGCCTCATAGATCAGGGGCTCGTCCTTGGGAGACAGGTCGATGGTCTTGGCGTAGGACCCGCCCTCGATGTTGAAGACACCGTCGGCGCCCCACCCGATCTCGTCGTCTCCCACCATCAGACGGGCGGGATCGGTGGCCAGCGTCGTCTTGCCGGTACCGGAGAGACCAAAGATGACTGCGGAGTCTCCCCGCTCTCTTCCCACACTGGCCGATGCGTGCATCGAGAGCACATTTCGTTTGGGAAGCAGGTAGTTCATCACCGAGAACACCGACTTCTTCATCTCCCCGGCGTAGGTGGTGCCCCCGATCAGAAGGACTTTGTGCTCGAAGCTGATACAGATAAAGACTTCGCTACGGGTCCCATCGCGCTCCGGATCGGCCTGGAAGGTCGGAGCATGGACGATGGTGAAGTCGGGCACGAATGCCTCGACCTCGTCGGACACGTCGAACTTGCGCCGCAGGATGAACATGTTCCGGCAGAACAACGCGTGCCACGGGCTCTCGGTGATCGCACGCACTGACAACCGGTTCTTGGGGTCGGCACCGGCATAGAGGTCCTGCACGTAGAGCTCGCGTTCTGCGAGGTGCTCGCTCACCCGCTGGTAGAGAGCGTCGTATACCTCCGGCTCCATCGGGTGGTTCACGTCGCCCCACCAGATATCGGCCTCGGTGCTCTCCTCGCGGACAACGAATTTGTCCCGAGGGCTGCGACCCGTGTAAGGGACAGTGTCGACCACCAAGGCTCCCCGATGTGCCAGTTCACCCTCGCCGCGTCGGAGGGTGTGCTCGTAGAGCTCGGGAGTGGTCAGGTCCCAGTGGACGGCGAGCGCGGGCGCTATGCCGTGTGCGGTCAGTGATCTCATCGCATCTCCGGATGGCGGTCCCGACAAGGCTACGCTCCCCACGGGCATAGCTGGTACGGGAGTGCACCGACCCGCCATGCGTCACCCAATCAGCGCGGGATGCCAATGATTGAACTGCTCTTGGAGAACCCGCTGCTGTTGCTGTTTCTCGTCCTGGGCGGTGGCTACCTCGTGGGCCGGATCAGCATCGGCGGATTCAGCCTGGGAATCTCGGCGGTGCTCTTCGTTGGCCTCGGGTTCGGTGCGCTGCACCCTGACATGCGCCTCCCCGACCTGGTGTATCTCCTCGGCCTGATCCTCTTCGTCTACACCGTGGGCCTGTCCGCCGGGCCCGGGTTTGTGTCGTCATTCCGTCACGGCGGAGCGAAAGACAACGTGTTGGTGATCATCGTGTTGCTCGCGGCGTTTGCTGCCACTCTCGGTGGAGCACGCCTGTTGGGGATGGATGGCTCCTTCGCCGCCGGGGTCTATACCGGCTCATTGACCAACACCCCCGCTCTGGCGGCCGTGCTTCAACATCAGACCGACACCTCGGCGCCTGCGGACATAGACCAGGCTGTGGCCGAGCCGGTGATCGGCTACTCCATGAGCTACCCGTTCGGGGTCCTGGGCATGGTGTTGGCGGTTTACCTGCTCCGGCGTCTGCGACCCGGGGGTGGGGCGTCAGAGCAGATCGACGGCGTGAGCGCGGAGGACCTGATGAGGGCATCCGTGGTGGTGACCACGGCCCGATACGTCGGAATCACTGTCGCCGACCTGATGAGCGAGACGGGATGGCGGGTTCTCTTCACCAGGCACACCGACGGCAAGGAGATCGAGATCCCCCATCCTGATTCGGTGTTTCGGGAAGGTGACGTGATATCGGTGATCGGTGAAAGCAGCGACGTCGAGCGGGTGACAGTTGCTCTCGGCAAGCGGGCCGACGTCGATCTCGCTCTCGACCGCACCGAGATCGACTACCGACGCATCTTCGTGTCAAACGATGCGCTGGTCGGCCGAACCATCGCCGACCTCGACCTCGTCGGGAGATTCGGGGCGATCATCACCAGGGTCCGACGGGGAGACGTCGACCGGATGGCACGCCCCAGCACGGTCCTCGAGCTGGGCGATCGAATCCGCGTCGTAGCCCCCACGTACCGAATGTCATCGGTGAGCGCGTATTTTGGCGATTCCTTCCGGAAGCTGTCCGAGATCGACGTTGCCTCGTTCAGCCTGGGAATCGTCCTGGGGCTCCTACTCGGCCTGGTTCCCATACCCCTTCCCGGCGGCACCAGTTTCACTCTTGGCCCGGCCGGCGGCCCGCTGGTGATCGGCCTGGTGGTCGGAGCACTGGGCCAGACCGGGCCGTTTACGTGGCAGCTTCCCTACAACGCCAGCCTCACCTTGCGCCAGCTCGGGGCAGTCCTATTCCTCGCCGGGGTGGGCACCCGTTCCGGATACGCCTTCGTCGACTCCCTCGCCGAGGGTGCCGGTCTAGAGCTTCTCCTGCTCGGTGCAGCAGTCACCTCTCTCTCAGCCGTTCTCATCATCCTGGGAGGAGTCTTCCTGCTCCGGTCTCCGACCGGGGTGCTCGCCGGTATCGCTGGGGGCCTCGTCACCCAACCGGCGGTTCTCGCCTTCGCCGTCGAGCAGACCGGCAGTGATCTACCCAACACGGGGTATGCCACGGTCTACCCGGTTGCCACGATCACCAAGATCCTGCTCGCTCAGGCGATCGTCGTCCTCCTGACCTGACACCGGCTTGGCGTCTGCCCTTCATCCCCCCTGTGCGGGTCGGACATACTCGAAGTGCCCCGGGTCGGGAACCAGCCAGTCGTGCCCGGAGGTGAATCCCCACCGCTCCATTGTCGCGACCAGTCTCGGATCCTGAGCCGACTCGAGCCCTTCGGGATTGGAGCCGATGTTGATGTCCACGGCCGCTCCCCAGGAGTGACGTGAGATTCCCTTGCCGTTGGCGATGTATCTCGGGTTGAAGCAACCACCAAACCCATCCGGGTCGACGAGGAAGTCGAGATTCCGCTCCACCAGGTCGGCCATGGCTCCTGCCAGCGCGGGAAGCAGGTTGCGATGACAGGTAACCAACCCCAGGACGGGTACCTCCGCGCTGTCGATGCTGTCCTCGATCCAATCCGGGGAGATTTCGAAGGTGAGACCCGACCCCCGGCGGTAAGCGAACTCACCGAAGTTCTCCTTGATCAGCACCTGGGGCAGGACCGCATCCCCATGTCGCAACACCGGAGTCTCTCCCGGGGCACGGATCCTCACTGCCAGCCCGTCGGGCAGCCCACCCCGGATCGAAGACTCGACGTCCTCACGCCTTCCCGAGTAGCGGATGAGGAGATAGCGCTCGGTCTCCACCCCCACCGGGCCGGCCTCAGCCACCGGAAGCGCCGCTTCCGCTCCCCCGACCAGAACATCGTCGACCACCGCGGCCACGGTGAAACGAGATCCGTCGTCGAAGGTGATGACCCCCCCGGGGTCGAGACGTCGGATCTGTGCCGAGGTGGCGCCAAGAATCACCTGGTCTGGGTTCACAGTCGTGAAGTCGATCGCCTCCGCCTGCGGTAGGAACGCCGGATAGCTGACAGGGTCGAACCCCATCACCTCAACTGGTAACACATAGCCGTCGGCTGGTCGGTCAACCGCCAAGCCGGTGGCGCTTTCGGTCGCGCTCACATGCGCAAGGTCGCTCTGAACGATGGTGACGGCGTTCACGCCGGCGATTGCGCTCACCCATTCCGCCAGCCCTTCCGGCAACCCGCCCGGGGTCCAAACCAGGAGGATCTGGTCCGAGTCCGGCGCCGACTCCACCGTCGTGGTAGTGGAATCCTCAGAGTTGCTCGGGTCGAGTGTTGAGGACGTGGGATCTGTCGGCGAGGAAGAGGAGGGGGCAACGACGCTCGTGGTCGAGCCCGTGCCCGAGATCCCCTGGGCAGCCAGGATAAGCACCGCGCCCGTCACGACACCCGCGAGGACTCCGGTAGTCATGACAACGAGCCGCTTCATGACGACTCGAGTGACTCGGCAATGCTCACCATCTCGTCAACCGACAACGTCGTGCTTGCCAAGGCGACGCCGAGCTCGCCCTCGACCCACTCGAGTAGACCGCGATCGGGGCTGTATCGCCCATCCACACCACGAACCGTGACCCCGCGCACGTTTGCCTCCAATGGCGGCGACAGCTCGGTGTCAGCAGCTTGTGTGAGCAGGAATGCCCGATCGCCAGGGCCCGCATAGGACATGGTCGCCACCCCTCGGCTGGCGCGGATGGCGGGTGGCCCGAACCCCTCCAGCTCTACCGGAACGAGCAGCCCGGCGACTTCTGCTCGAGCGTCCTCGAGAGTAGATGCTGCGGCCTCGACCCACGTTGCCGGAACCGGCCGACCGTCGACTCCGATGCTGCCAGCGATCGCGAGCAGGGCTTCGGTGGGCAGACTCCCCAGTACCACGAGGTCGATGTCTTCTCCGTGGATGCCGATCCGGTCGCCACCTTCGCTCAGATAGGCAACGCCCGATCCCAATCGGACTTCCCGGACCAGGGCTCCGAGATCCCCGAACAGGTGGGAGCCCTCCCATGAGCTGGTCGACCGGACCTTGACCCACGCCCTGCCGTCGCTCCAGCTGGCAATCGAAACCTCTGGCCCGGCGGCGGTATCGATGGCACCCGCCCGGTGCAATGTCATCCCGTCCGGAAGCGCTAGTGGAGCGGGAGTACCCGGCTCGGGCTCTGATGCGTCTGTGTAGCCGGCGCTCCCTTGTGCTCCGCCCCGGGGCGGGGGCGGGAAAGCGATGGGCTCTGTGCCGAAGACAACCTCGGACCAGGCAACCTCGAGGATCGGAACCTGGGCTCGATCGTCATAACCGTGACGGATGGCCCAAAGCGCCCGATCCGAAGTGTCGGCCGGAAAGACCGAGAGAGCCAGTGGCACCAGATGCTGCTCGTCGAGCCACAGTTCGACTCGGTCGGTCGGGTGAATGTCCCGCCAGTTGCCGGCAGTCGTCAGCCCATCGAGAAGGGCCGCCACCTGCGCCGCAGTGATAGAGACGCCGACCGCCCGCTTCCCGTCCACCTCGGTGACGCCGAGCAGAGCCGGCTCTCCGGCCCGGCTGAAGCCGTTGACCGGGACGATCAGATCCAGTGGCGCGGGACTTGCGTCCGGGAAGGGCTCTCGGTCGAGTATCACCATGGCACGAGGCTGTGTCGGCATGCAGTCGGGAAGCGATTCGGTCGGGCACGACGCCACGCCGCGGCTCCAGGCAGTGTCCTCGTCCACGACAACGGTGGTGTGGTTGGGGATCCACGCTGATGAGGGGTAACTCGTGGTGTCGCCGATCTCGATCCAAAGCGACTCCGGCGCGAGATATTGGATGCTGCCTTCGAATTTGCGTTCCGGCACGTCGGGATGCCATCCACGCTCCACGATGTCGATCCGGGCGGTCAGGGCGCCAACCCGACTTTGGGCGGCGATCACCTCGTCCGGAATGTCCGCCGCGGCGACCGGGAGCGGCTGGCGGAATGCAAAGCCGATGAACACCGCACCGGCCACGATGCCGGCGGCGAATCCGGCCGCCAGGGTGACCCGGCGGGCTGGACGGCGACTCTGGGGGGACGGCGCGCCGATGACGGCCAGAATCGAGGGCGCCAGATCGGGGATCTCACCGGCTGTCTCCTGGCGCATCTGGTCGCGGATCGACACGAGATGGTCGAAGTAGCGGCGCGCCTCTTCGGAGCTGGCGAGCACTTGCTCGATCTCGGCGGTCGCCGCGGCGGACAGCTCCCCATCGAGATACCGGGACAACGTCTTACGCATCTGTTCAGGTGTCATGCGCCCGGTGCCTCACCTTCGCTCATCCACTTGACCAAACGCTCGCGGGCATGGTGCACCCGGCTCTTGACGGTGCCTTCGGGAACACCGACGGCGCGTGCGGCCTCCCGATAGGTGAGCCCAAGGGCCTCGATCATCACGAAGGCTTCTCGCAACTTCGGATTCAGGCTCTGCAACGCCGCTTCCAGCTCCACCCGCAACTCGTTGCCTCTCATCGGTTCGACGATCCGTGGCTCCACCACGGTGAGTAGACGGTCTCTTCTCTGCCGTGCCCGGAGGGCGTCGATGCCGGCGTTCCGGGCTACCTGGAAGACCCAGGTGGAGAATTTGGAGCGAAAGCGGAACGTGTCCAGTTTGCGATAGACCCTCACAAACGTCTCCTGGGTGACGTCCTCGGCTAGAGCCGGATCGCCCAGCAGGTGACGAAGGAACCGCCACACATGGGCCTGGTAGGCGCGCACCAACTCCTCGAACGCGTCGATGTCGCCGGTACCGGCGGCTCGAATCACCTCGGGATCGGGCTCGTACACCGACCACGCTCCTCCAATGGGAACCCGGGATCACGGGATCCCCTCCCATGCTGGCGGTCATCACTCTCCTTGTCCACGGACACCCCCTGACAAGAGACGACCCAGGTGGCCCGATGGTTCATCGGCTCGGGCGTCCAATCGAACTGTCCCGGTGAACCATCGGCCCGATCGGGGCGTCTCCACCCCCAACGAGACACGCGGAGGTGCCCGATGAGAAGGATGCTGGCGATAGTCGTTCTGCTGTTTGTTATCCCGGGAGTGGCGTCCGCCGGTGGTGGCGGCGACATCAGCATGTGCCCCGGCTTCTCGTCCGGAGGCAATGTCTCGATGCTCGATTCTTGCTTCAACGGCGTGGCCCATTTCGCTCCCACCGGACGAGTCACAGTCATCAACGACGGTGCGCTGCCCCACACCTTCACCGCCGTGGACGGCAGGTTCGACAGCGGCACCGTCGAGCCGGGCGGAGTCTTCGAGATCGACCTCGACGAGCCGTCAATCATCCAGGTCTTCTGCTCTCTCCATGGCACGGCCGACGGCAGCGGCATGGCCGGAGTGCTGGTGGTGGGCGAAGCGGAACCGTCGCCCGTGTTCGCAGCGATCGACGTCTCGGCGATCAAACAGGCGGTGTCGGAGGAAACTCAAACACTCGAGGACTCGGTTGCCCTGGCAACCCAGGCCATAGGGAACTTGAGTGCCGCCCAGGCGACTCTGCGACGAGGCCTCGAAGACGACACCAAGGCGGAAGCATCCCCGGCGCCAACGATCGTGACTGTCCCCGTGGAGACACCGGCCAACCAGCCCTGGGTGCCGTTGGCAGCTGGTGTGGCGACAGGGTTGGCGTTGGCTGCACTCCTGGCGGGTCCCCGACCCCGCCGGCGTGGCGAGTTGGGAACGGCCACCGCCCCGGTGGTTGCGATGGAGAAATGATGAGACGCCGGCTCGTAGTCGGATTGCTCCTGTTCGGCCTTCTCGAGATGGCAACCGGAATCGCCGTTGCTGGTGGGGCGGTATGGCACTTCGACGGCGAGCACCAACCGGGCGACATCGCGGTATCCGTCACCTCGGTGGCATGGGACCACGACTCCCGGTTGGGCACCCCCGCCGAGGGCCCCTATCTGCTCTATCTCGTGCCGGAAGCCGGTGGGACCGAGGAATGGCCGGATGTGCCCGCGGAGGGAATGCTGGTCGGTGTCGTGGAGATAGCCTTCGGTCCTTTTCAGGCCGAAGATGGAGAGTGGTACGGGCCGCATCACGCGATCGCCCGATTCGAGATCCCTGACCTCCCGCCCGGCTCTTACCTGATCTCGCACTGCAACGACCCTTGCACCAATACCCTTGGTGACATCACCGGCGGCTGGGGGCTGCAAATCGTGGCCGGTTCCCGGGGTCGCTCGCCCGCCGAGATCGCATACGAGGTCAGGGAGTCGCTGACCACATACCGCCATCCGGTGCCACCACCCGAGCCGGAGCAGCCTGCAAGTGCGGACATCGACGGATCAGGAGAGACGATGGTGGCCGACTCCATCGCTCGAGATTTGGCCACCAAGAGCAGACCTCCGACCTCGCTTGCTGCTGGTGGTCAGGCCAACCGGGCGGATGACGGGCGCTGGAATGCAAGCTGGTCGGTCGTGATCGCGATCTCGTTGGCGATCGGGCTGGTCAACCTGATCAGGTGGCAGGGAGAACCGGTCCGATCGCATCTTGTGGCCAATCACACCAATGAGCACTCGTCTGGGGACCGAACCGGCAAGATTGGCGGTACCACCGCCTGACCCGCCATTCCGACCAAGGTGGACCACTTCGACAACGAGCCAACCTGTCAGACCCACCGCATACGATCGTGGCCATGAGCGACCTGCCAATCGACGTGATCCGCAGCGAGAAGCGCAAACGTACGGCTCAGGCCTCTGTGGTCGAGGGGCGGCTGCGAGTCCTGATCCCCGCCGGCCTGTCGTCGGAGCAAGAAGCCGCAATGGTGAGCGACCTGGTGACCCGGGTCACCCGCAAGATGTCCTCGGCCGGGGTCGACCTCGAGACCCGCGCCCGAAAGCTGGCGAAACGATACGGGCTACGCCCGCCCCGGAGCATCGAGTGGTCCGACCGGCAACACACGAGATGGGGCTCATGTTCGCCGGCCGAGGGGAGGGTCCGTATCTCCAACCGCTTGGCGTCGATGCCTCCTTGGGTCCTCGACTGGGTCTTGATCCACGAGCTGGCCCACCTCGAGGTCCCCGACCACGGCGAGAGATTCCAAGCACTGGTCAGTCGGTATGAGCTGAGAGAACGAGCCAAGGGGTACCTGATGGCCAGGAGCGAAATGGTGAGCAGGCACACCGGAAGCGCCTGACCCGAGCTCTCCCGCCTGACACCAAGCAATCCCGGCAGCCCCCACCCGGCGATAACCCCACGCTAAGACGGGATCGTACGTTGGCAGCAGAAGAAGGAGGATCAGTGGGACGATTGACGATCTTGCTCTTGGTGATCCTGGCCCTCGCTGCCGGTGGGTGCACCAGCAACGGCACGGACGGGGAGGTCACGCCGGAAGAGACGAACGGTGCGGCTGAGACGAACGACGAGCTGCCTGACAACTGCTCGCTCATCACAGCAGCGGAGGCAACTGCCCTGGCTGGTTACGACCTCGAGCTCGGGGAGGACTCCATCCTTGGATGCGGATACCTCCCGCCGGGATCGAATGTCGCCGACGTGGTCGTCAATGCGGTCCGTCTCGAAGGCGACGCTGCCTCGGTCGCCGCCGCGGGATTTCCCAACGCAGCGGAGATCATCCCGGTGGCAGTCGGCGAGGACACGGTCGCGGTCACCACACCGTCGGGTGACACGGTGGCGTCGATCATCACCGCAAGCGCGGGTGACTTCGTCGAACTGGCCATCGTGTTCCTCTCAATCAACCCCGACGACACAGCTCGAATCGAGGATGCCGCCGAGCTGGCGGTGACGGCTCTGGGCCGGTGGGGTGATGGGTGAGCCGGCCATCCGGTCACTCATGAGCAAGGCGTCACTCACGTGAGCACCTACATAGTGAGAGTCGCACCGATCGGGGAGACGATGGTCGGAACGGTGGAACGTCCGGGTGAGGAGAGCCGGGCATTCCATGACGGCAAGGAGCTCCTGACGATCCTGCGGGAGTGGGAGGAAGCGACCCGACGGGCTCAGGCAGGGAAAGCCTCCGGCTCGACCTCCAGCTCTGCCATCCGGGAAACGTAGATTCCGTACAGCCGGCGGGCTGTTCCATGACGACCCGAACGCACCATTGATCGCACCAGGCTCAGATGCGCTTGCTCATTGAAGGGATCACGCTCGAGCATGCGGAGGAAGCGGCGGGCAGCGTTGTCATGGTCACCAGCCGCGGTGTCTGCGTCAGCCAGGACCGAGGCGATCTTGACATAGACCGCCCTTGCCTCCTCGCGTAGCCCGACACTCCAATCGTCGTAAGGATGGTCCTCGAGGAAATCGCCCAGGTACATCGATTCGGCGGACTTGAGGATGGCAAGGCCGCGGTCAGTGTCGCCTTCACCCAGCAGCCTCAGACCTCTGGCAGCGGCCTCGAGAAAGACCTCCACATCGACCACGACGCTGCCCAAGGAGAGAGCCACTGTCTCCCGGTCGGCTTTGAGATAGAAGCCTGGATCTTGGTCCCGGTCAGGATCAATCACGGTCCTGATAGTGGTGAGGGCAACCGAGAGCCGATTGCTGGCTTTGACCGGATCGTCATCCGGCCAGAGACGCTCGATCAGCACCTCGCGATGGATGGTTCGGCCACGAGCCGCGACCAGCATGGCGAGGACGTCACGGGCCACCTTCGATTGCCACGCCGACACCGGGACTTGTGATCCGGCTATCGAGACGCCGAATCCCCCCAACGTGTTGATCCGAATGCCCTCGGAACTCGACTCGGCGAGGCGATCCGCCACCAGACCAGCTTCAATGGCGTAGCCCTTGGCTCCCAGCCGACCCAGCACCTGCGATGCTGTCGACGCCAGGTAAATCCCGTCGGCTCCTCCCAACCGTTTGGCGATGGCGATGTCAAGGCGCGCCACGCCCACCGGGTTTCCTATGTCTTTCCAGATCGAACGCGCCTGGTCCAACAGGTCGAGGCTCGACGACCCGTCGCCACAATGGGCTCGCAGCTCCACGGCCTCGGCCAATCCGGGCAGGTCTCGCCGCAGACCGGCCACGTCGGCCGCCTCCTGGGCAAACTCCTCTGCAGCTTTCGCGTCACCAGACTCCAGCTCTACCCAGCCCAGTGTCACCAAGGCCCGGACCCGTCCGATCACCGAGTGCACTTCCGATGCCCGGCGCGCCAGAATCCTCGCTGCTCCGACGTCCTCGGTTGCCAGCAGACGGGCCAGACCGGAAAGAGCAGGAACCAGGGCCTGGAGGTCGGTTTGACGATCCGCCATCGCGATCGCCTCTTCGTAACAGGCACGCGACAAGGCAATGTCGCCACGCAGGGCATACACATCACCCAGATGGGCAAGCGGGTAGGCCTCGAAACTGGAGCCGATTCCACGGAAGACGGCTCGAGCCTGGGTCAGATCCGAGATCGCCTCCTCCAACGAGCCAAGCATGGAGACCACTTGCCCCCGATTGGCGAGCGCCATGCCTCGCCAGAGCTCGAACCCGGTCATGTCGGCCAGGTTGAGTGCGATCTCCAACTCGGCCAGAGCCGCGTCGAAGTTCCCCTCCTCGAGGAAGTACGAGCCCCGGTTGGATCGGATCCGGATGGTCTGCACCACGTCGCGGGCTCGTTCGGCGTGCTCGAGCGCACGCAGATAGTGCATGTCGTTGGCGGCCCGATCACCGTCGAGCGCAGCCACCATGGCGAGCACCGTGTGCGCCGTGGCCAGGGTCTGGGGGGCATCCGCCTCCTGGGCCAGGACGAGGGCCTCCTTGGCCAGTCGCTCTGCTTCGGTCCGCTGGCCTCGCAGCCAGTGAGCGCTCGCCGTCCACGCATACAGAGCGGCGCCATCGGCAGGGCTCTCGCCTTCGACCCGACCCCGTCGGTAGGTGTCGAGGGCAGCCGACACGTCGCCTCTCATGTGATGAAGAAAGCCGAGCCGCCAAGCGATGCGGGCCGGGATGCTCCCCTCCTCGGGGACTTGCACCCGGTACATGGCCATCGCGCCCTCCCAGTCCCCCAGAAGCTGCCTGGCTTCAGCCGCGAGCAACGCCACTTCGGGGTCGTCCACGTGACCTAGGTCTTCAACAGCCTCCGCCATCTGCCGGGCGAGCCCGCGAGACATCATGGCGTTGCCGTTGCTCTTGAGAAACCCCAAGCTCGCCTCCCGATCCTGCACTGCCAGGAGGCAGGTCAGCGCCTCTGACAGGTGCCCTGCCGACTCGTACCACCGTGCCGCACTGCGAAGGGATTCCGCCACCTCCTCCTCATCGGGCGAGAAGCGGTCCCGGAGCAGACCACTGAGTAGCGGCGTAACCATCTTGGCATCGGCAATCCCCGGCACGTCGATGAGCAAATGGCTTGCCTGACGAGTCAGCTGCAGGGACGTGAGAACTGTGCCCTCGTCGTTCAGGTGCTCTAGCAGTTCTGGACTGAGCCACGGGAGTCTCGAGGCGACGCCAAGGGCCTCGATCGCTTGTTCGTCGTCGCGACTGAGCACCTCCTCGGCCAGATAGTGCAAGAGCGTCTCGCCCCTGAGTGCAGAGTCCACGTCCATCGATCCGCCGCGTGCCACGGCTTCGACTGCGTAGACGACCGCCACCGGCCAGCCGGCGGTTCGCTGGTAGATCTCCTCGGCGAGAACGTCGTCCTTGACTCCCGAACGGGCCTGCACCACATCGCGCACCTCGGAAGCGGTGAACGACAGCTGGTCGTCTCTGACCTCTCCGGCCTCGCCCGCCATCGTCATTCGAGCGGTGGGAAAGGGAAGTGACTGGCGTGTTGCCGCCACCACGTGAAGATGGGGTGGGGCGTGACGACACAGAGCTTCGAGGAATCGGGCGCTTTCCCCTCCCGGTGCCAGCTCATGGACCTCGTCCACGACAAGGACCAACTCCTTGGTCAGCTTGGCGGCGAGGTCCTGGGCGAGTCTGGCGGCTAGAGCATCCGGGCCACCGGATCCCTCTCCGATATCCGGGCCACGCCCCCCTTCCAACGCGAGGAGGACGTCGCCCGAGAGGTCCGGCACCAGCAGACGGATCCCGTTCACTATCGCTCGGGCGAAGCTTGCCACCGAGCTGTCGAGTGGTGTCACGGTGTGCCATATCGATCGGGTCGGGTCGAAGACCTGGGCCATGATCGTGGTCTTCCCGAATCCTGGACCGGCGATGAGGGTGGTGAGACGGCGAGTCCGAGCCTCGGCCACGAGCTTCTCCAGCCGTGGACGAAGAATCATCACCGAGTCATCGACGGATCTCGCAATCACTTCTGACTCCTGTCCAGCGCTTCGACTCTTGTGGTCGTATCGCCCCGGTCCATCCGGGCCTTAAGACAACGCTAAGCGGTTTCGTGAAACTAGCCCCAGGTCAACCCGAGGCAAGTTGGGTAAACCTCGGAAACCTCGGATTGGGAGGCCGTGGGGGCCACGCGGGGGCCCGGCCGGAAACGGTCGGGCCCTACGCCGTGGGGGCGCCGATCACGAGGCGGGATCCTCCGATCCGTTACCGCCGCGCCTGACGCCGCCGCTGACGGCCGCCCCCTAGAGCTGTGCGAGGATGACCCGCGCCAGCTCCTCCGGCCGGGTGAATTGTGGCCAGTGGCCCGTGGGCAGGTCGACGTAGGTGACGTCGCGGATCCTGGTGAATTCGCGCACCGGCTCCAGGTCCTGCTCAATCCAGCCTCGGAGCATTTCGCTGCTGAACTCGGTGCATATGGCGGTGAGGGGCACGTCGTAGCGACGCTCGTCGGAGAGTTGTTGGGGGTCGCGGGTAGCGCCTTCAGGCGACGGGATCGCCCGCCGACGAAACTCGGCTCGAGCTGCCTGGTCGAGATCGACAAGGTCCTCGTCCTCGAATCCGGACCACTCCGGAAACGGGACCTCGCCGTTCACAGCCGGATACCCGCCGGGATCGCCGCCCCCGTCGCCCATCGGGCAGCCCGTCAGTCCAACCCGGCCCACGAGGCCGATGACCGGCGGGCCATCCTCCGTCATGCTCGAATCCCCCCCGGAACGAGCCGCCGAGTTCTGGGAACGAGTCTTTGCGCTCACCAACGAATTCACCCAGCTGCCTAGATTCGGCGACACGGTCTATGGGTTCGTGGCTGGGCTTTACCCGGCCGAGCATCCCACCCTGCCACCCGGAGACGACGAGGAGTCCTAGGACCGGAGCGGGCCATCACCGGCATCAACGCCTTCACCTAGCCCGGTTACGGCTTACCTGAGGTACGTAGCGCCAGATATGGCGCTACGTACTCAGAGAATCCTCGGCCAACCCGACCCAGGCCTTTCCGCGCGCCCCTGGCGCCATATATGGCGCCAGGTACCTCAGGTAAGCGGGCGACGTCACTCGGTCTCAATCCAAAGAGCGGACGCCTGCGGGCCATTGGCCGACCCTGGAAGGTTTGAGGGCCGATGGGCATCGCTTCGACACGGCTCATTCCCGCCGTCACGACGAGAACGACAACTCGAAGATGCTCATGCCTCCTTCATAGGTGTAGGTGAGGTCCCCGTTCATCAGACGAGCCAGAGTCCTCGAGATGGCCAAACCCAAACCGATCGAGCCGGCGAGACCGGGGTTGTCATGCGCCTTCTGATACGACTCGAAGATTCGCTCCCGGTCCTCTTCTGGTATCCCCGCCCCGTTGTCGAGAACCCGAATTCTGGGGCGCGCTCCGGCAACGATCCGAACGTGCACTTCGTCCCCGCCGTACCGGAGTGCGTTGGAGAGCAGGTTTCGCAGGATCTGACGTACCCGACCCGGGTCGGCCATCGCCTGGCGAGAAGGTCCTTGTAGATCGACGTTGGGAACATCCTCCTGATGAAGGCTCTCGACAACCTGAGCTGCCTCGGCTCGCAAGTCGACCGGCACCCGCACCACCGAAAGGGTCCCGGACTCGGCCCTGGCCACGGTCAACAGGTCCTCCAAGATGTTGGTCACGTCTAGGCCCTGCTCGACGATTGAGCCAACCATCGCCTCTCGATCTTCTTCGGGGAGGTCGGCGCTCTCTTGCAAAATCTGGGCGAAGCCGACGACTGCCGTGAGCGGGGTGCGCAGCTCATGGGAAATCGAAGCCACCAACTCGTCCTTCGAGCGAAGAGTCTGCCTGAGTTGTTCCTCAACTTGCTCCCGTCTGGCCCTTGTTCGCAAAGCGACAATGCCGTACGACAGATAGTCTGCGAACCGCTGCATCATCTCGACTTCGAGGTCATCGAATGCCTGCGAGCGTTCGGAGTAGACCCCGAGGGCCCCCAGCATTCCGTCGCCCGAGTTCAACGACACGGCCAGGACCGATCTAAAGCCCCGGGCAAGCGCCGCTTCGCGCCACGGTGCGAAGTCGGGATCGGTGGCGATGCTCTGCACGGCGGCGGGCCGGCCGGTTCGGACCGCCCTGCTCACCGGGCCGTTGCCCAGATCGATTTCCCCCCAGGTGACCTGAACCTCGTCCAAGTAGCTCTGGTCGTCGCCCCACTTGGCCACCGGGGTCACTGACCGCCGCTCATCCCTCTCTCCGAGCCCAACCCAAGCCAGCCTGTAGCCACCAACCTCGACGATTATCCGGCAGATCTCCTCGAGCAGCGCGAATTCGTCCTCAGCTCTGAGGAGGGCGTCGCTGCATTCGACCATCGCCTCGAGGACCCGATTGGTGCTCTGCAGCGCCGTCAGTGACCGCCGTTCGTGGAGAGCATTGGACAGAAGGGCCCTCACCACGAGCATCTCCCGGGCATCTGCCGGCCGCTCCTCTCTCGGGCTCGCCCACTCGAAGGCCACCATCCCGAAACCCCTATGACCGAACTCCAGCGTGGCGGCGAGCATCGACCCGGCGTTTCTTCGACTCAACTCGTCACGCTCGACTGAGGCTTCACGGGGAAGGTGCTCCAGTGAAGGGACATAGACCATGTCGGCTTGGGCGGCCAACTGTCTTCGGAGCCAAGGGAATGCGTCGGTGGGCATCTCCCCCAACCGATCCGCTATCGGTACCACTCCCTGGCAACACCACTCGTGTGTGATCGCCGCCGTTGTCCGATCCTCGGACTCCTCGATGATATACGCCCGATCGGCCTCGAGGAGCAGCGCCAACTCGCCAAGGATCTCTTCCACCGCCTGCTCGGTCTCCGTGGCGGCATCCACGTGGTCGATTCCGATCCGGGTCCGTTCAATGGACCTCCGGAGAAGCATCTCGGACATGGCAACCCACATCGCCGACACCAAGGGGTCGGTGCGCGCGTCATCGTCCGCCGCTGCGACTGTTCGTAAGGTTGCCATACAGGACTGTGCCTGACTGATAGTTCTCCCGGTAGGTATCGGAATCGACCGAGGCATACTTGACCAACGGCTCTTCTCGGGACACGAGTGATTTCGACTTCGCCCCGGGCGGCCGCCTGTCAGGAGGTGGGAATCACCCAGAGGTTCCCGGATTCCTCTCCCGTGACGTAGATGGCACTCTCAGTTGCCACAAACAGACGAGGACCGTATCCGAACTCCGGCAGCTCGATGCCTGGTGACCAATTGACTCCGTCGGTGGAGGTGAGGAGTGAGGGCGACGTATGCCCCGTCTACGGCAACCACGCCGTTCGTCGGCTGAGAAACGTAGGAGCTGGGCCAGGTCAGCCCTCGGTCGTTTGAGACGGCGATCACCGCTCCTGCCGGTTCGCTGCCCCCGTTCCAACGACCGATTGCATCCTTCTCGTCCGAATCGAGGGGGAAGTCGATCCCGATCGCCTCCAGCACCTGCTCGACGTCTTCCTCGTCGCTGAGAGCGAGGGCATCCCGGAGTTGCTCAGGCTCGGTCACGTCGTCGAGGATCTCGGCCAGCGCGATCCATCGGTGGACACCCGCCACGGCGACAACAGTGTCGCCGGCCGAATCTATAGAGGTCTCGCTGAAGATCGACCCCTCGGGGATGGCCGGTGGCGTAACCACCGATGTCCAGGCAAGACCGTCGCTGGAGACGTCAAGGCTTTCGGGACGCCATGGAACTGACCAGAAGTGTCGGCCATGGACCAGCTGACAAAACGCTCGCCCGTCCACGCAATTGGCCAAGAGGTGCGGCTATGCACAACTGGGATGTCATCGAGCAATGGGACTGGAATCAAGCGACGGGTCTCGTCGTCAGCGGATAGGCTCGGGGGGCGGCCAAGGATTGTGAGCGGGTCCAGATGAGCTCCTCCCGGCAAGGATCACACGACACCACTCCCGGCAGGGTTGGTTCTTCCCGACGCCCCGTCCTCGATCGTTGGTTCTGGCTCGCCGGTTCTCTCTGGCTCGCCTCGTTGGCGACGGCGATCTGGGCTGCTCCGGTGGAGCCGCTGATCGTCGCTTGGCTCTCGTTCACGACGGTGGGGGCACTGGTCGCCTGGGCCCGTCCAGCCCATCCGGTGGGCTGGCTTCTCCTCGCCGACGGGATGGTCTGGATTTGTGGCGCCGCCACCCATCGTTACGTGATCGACCACGAGTCGACGGGGTTGTCCCAGGCAGCTCTCGCCGGCTCCTTCGATCTGGTCGGCTGGATCGTCGCCATTGCCCTCATCCCGCTGGTGTTGCTTCTGTTCCCGACCGGTCGGTTCCCGGGTCGGTGGTGGCGGCTCGTCGTCGCGCTCGTCGTCGGCGGAGGTGCACTGCTGGCCGTCTCCAACGCGGTGCAGCCGGGTCCTCTGCCGAGCTCGCCCGAGCTCACCAACCCATTCGGTATCCAGCAACTCGAGAGCATCGGCCGCATCACGGCACCCGTCGGCGAGATCTTCTTCTTCCTCGGGGTGGTGGGCGGTCTCCTAGCGGTGATCGTCCGCTTCGCGAGGTCGTCCGGGGTCGAGCGTCAGCAGCTGCGATGGCTGGCCTTCGCCGCTTGCTTGATGCTGCTCGGTTTCGCTGTTGGAAGTGTCCTGTCCTCGCTCGGTCTTCCCGGGGAACCGCTCTTCAACACCGTGGCGATGCCGGCGGTGCCGATCGCCATCGGCGTTGCCTTGCTCCGCTACCGGCTGTGGGACCTCGACCTTGTGATCGGCAAGACCATCGTCTACGGCCTGCTGGCATTGGTCGTCACCCTCGTCTACGTCCTCCTGGTGGCCGGCTTCGGGGCCATGGTCGGGGGTGGCTCCGGAAACGACGTGTGGCTGGCTGTGCTGGCCACCGCCATCGCCGCGACTCTGTTCCAGCCGGTCAGGACGGGCACCATGACGGCGGTGAACCGGCTGCTCTACCGGCGGCAGGCCGGTGGGGAGCCGCCGACCCTGTCCATCCGAACTCTCGGTGGCTTCCGTGTCGAGCGGGACGGTGAGCCGGTCAACTCTTCGCAATGGCGCTCCAAGAAAGCACGGCAGCTCTTCAAGATGCTGCTGGCGCGCTACGACCGGCCGGTGCACCGCGAGCATCTCATCGACGCCCTGTGGCCGGGCGAGACCGAAGGGGACCTGGGTAATCGACTCGCCGTCGCCGCCAGCACGATCCGAGCAGTTCTGGATCCCGACAAGGAGCACCCCTCCGATCGCTTTCTCAGCGGAGATGCCGAAACGCTTCGACTTGGCACCGAACACATGTGGATCGACGTCGTTGAGTTCCTCAGACTCGTCGAGACGGGATCGAGCGGCGACCACCTGGCCCTCGAGCAGGCCGTGGACATGTATCGCGGAGACTTTCTCGAAGAGGACATCTACGAAGACTGGGCTCAACACCTGCGCGAGACCGCCCGCGCCGCCTACGTCGCCGCGCTGCGGAAGCGTGCCGAGGTCGAGGGTGAGCGAGGCGTCGATGAGGGGATCGCGGCGCAGCTGAAGATCCTTGACGTCGACCCCTGGGACGAGGCCGCCCATCTGGCCATCGTGTGGGCGCTCCGCTCGTCGGGGCGCCACGGCGAGGCGCAACGTGCCTACTACCGCTACGAGGCACGCATGAGAGAGCTCGGGATCACTCCAAGCGAGGTCTGACACCGGATTCTCATCCCGGTTTCACGAGGTTGAAACGGCCGGTCGGAGACTCCTCCACATATCCGACACGAAGGAGGAACACACAATGACCGACCACACCACGTCCGGCACGGACGCTCCCGCCCGGAACCGACAGCCGTTCTCTTTGCCTGCCTGGGTGTGGGCCAACATCGCCGGCCTGGCGGCCGCCTATGGGTTGTTCGCGTTGCTCGGAGACCTCGTCGAGTTCGGGCTCGGCATGTCACACGACAGCGCCGCTCGCAACGTGGCCATCTTGGTGGCGGTTCTCGCCGGGGCCACGGTGTTCGTCCTGAGGCGACAGCGCGTCCTCGCCGATCACATCTCCGATTCGCGCTGGGCAGCGCTCGCCGCTGGGATAGGACTGTCAGCGGGGTTGATCGTCGGGTTCGTCGTCGGCGGGCCACCCTTCGACTTCCTTCTCGGCGCTATCGGCCTGGGAACAATCGGCGGTGCCCTCCAGTGGAGGACTCTGCGTAAGCAGTTGGCGAACGCGGGCAGCCTGCTCGTCGTGACCATCCTCGGCTGGATCGCCGCCGGCATCGCGGTCGGTGCTTCCGCGCTAATTGTCGAGCCGGTCTACCGCCTCGTCGGCGTGCCGCTGGACGGATCGGCCGACGGAACGGCTATCGGAACCGTGTCCTTTGCCCTGACCCTCGGGATGCTGGGCGTCATCGGTGGCGCCGTCGGCGGAGTGATAGAGGGACTCGCCCTCCGCCGGCGGATCGATCAGCGGTAACCGCGGATCCGGCCCAGCATGGCAAGGGGGATCATCAACCACCCGGCGACGCCGGGTTGCCTGAATGCCTCGGGAAACCGATCGACGAGGACGGCAAGGTGGAGGAGAGGTGGCATACCTGTCTTGGCGTTGACGTCTCCTCGCCGGATCAGCCCGTCGACGATGGCCCAGAATGCCACGAGGTCCGCTTCCGGTCGAGGGCCGGGAGGCGTGAAGATGATCTCGACCTCTGCCACCAACGGCTCTTCACCTTTGCTCGAGAATCCGTGTATCACACCGGGCGGCGCTTCGGCGCCCTCACCCGGGCCGATGTCCTGGAGCTTCGAGCCGACGCGCATCGTCATGGCCCCCGACACACAGCGGAATCTCTCGATGAAGCCCGGGTGGACGTGAGGCCCCAAGCCGCGGATCCCGGGTCCGCCTCCTGGTGGAGTGGTCAGCCTGAGCCGGTACCGGTCAGTCGTCTGCTGTGGTGTCGCCAGGATCTCAACGGTCTCGGTCGGATGGGGAGCGATGAGAACGGTCCCGGGACCAAGAATGGGCTCCGAATGCTCGTCCTCCATGATGACGACCAGGCTACGGGGTGAGCTGGCATGGGGAGCCGCCGACTGCTCCCGATGCAGTTCCGTGATGGCCGGCACCCGCTCGGACCGGTGGCGGATGCGCCGATCGCCTCACGCCGAACCGTGGGCGCGTCATTGCGGCGTGAGCGGCCTCGACTGACGGCACCACCGCAGATCTTCCGGGACGCCTGTGACCATATCCAGGCCTCAGAATTCCGTGTGTCGGCGAGACAGGCTGGATAGCTTTGCCCCATGCCACCGGAGAACGAAGAGGTCCCCGAGCTCGAACGGGACGAGGAGACCGTCGACCTCGACAAGGACGAACGGGCGGAGGAGAGGAACCATCGACGGGCCCACTCCTGGTGGGAGAGACGGCGTGTGGAGGAGGAGAAGCGGGATCGCATCCTCGGCCAGCTCTTCTACGAGGGAGAACGGCGACGGCCCTACCTCTACCGGTTCACCCTGCTCCAGTCGGCGTCGGTGGTGATCGCCTCCATCGGAATAGCCGCCGACTCACCGGCCATCGTCATAGGGGCGATGCTCCTGTCCCCCTTGATGACGCCGGTGCTCTCCGTCGCGGCAGCAGCCACCATGATTTGGCCGAAACGCGCGGCCAGGAGCATCGGCTTCGTGGTGGTGGCGAGCGTCGGCAGCATGCTGCTCGCCTGGGCGGTGGCCGCCCTGGCACCGGACGTACGGGTCGGGGTGCTGCCCACCGAGCTCCTGGCGCGCACCCGTCCCACCCTGTTCGACCTCGCGGTCGCCCTGGCCGCAGGCACCGCTGGGGGCTATGCCATGGTCAGGGAAGAGATTGGAAGTGCCCTCCCGGGAGTGGCGGTGGCGGTCGCACTGGTACCTCCGCTGGCAGTGGTGGGCGCCGCGCTCGACCTCGGCCTTGGCGATCTCGCCGTCGGCGCCGGGCTGCTCTACCTGACCAACCTCACCGCCATAGTGCTGGCCGGTGGTGTGGTGTTCCTGGCGACCGGGTTCATCCCCACGGTACGGATCACCCGTCTCAGCTGGCAGGTGGCTCTTGCGGTGACCCTCGCCCTCATCCCGGTTGGAGTTTTGGCAATCCCCCTGAACAACAGCCTGGCGACCGCAGTGCGCGACGGACGGGCTGCGGTGATCACCTCAGAGGAGGTCGACACCTGGTTGTCCGACCGGCAACTGGAGGTCGTTGACGTGAGCGTCGACGGTGACGAGGTGCTGGTGGAGCTGACCGGTGAGCATCAGCCGCCTCCCGTCGATGAGCTTGGCCGCAGGCTCGAGGAGGTCTTGGACAGGAGGGTCGTTCTGACCGTGAACCTGACCGAACGTCGACAGGAGACCTACGCCACGCCGGGCGGCGGAGACTGAGAGGACCGCCTGGCGCGCCCGGGGCGACTCGAACACCCAACCTCCTGATCCGTGGATGGCCAAGCCTGGTCCGCGGGCGGCTCGACGTCTTCGTCAGACGCTGACCGAATACTCGCCCGCCCGAGGAGACCTCCGCCCTCGCCGGCAATCAACCCGATGGTTGGGTCGCATCGGCGCAGATACCGATGACGACAGCCCTTCGAGAGCAAATTGCAAGGCTCGAGAGTCACAGTGGCCGAGAAGGCCAACAAGCTACGGCACAGACGTCCCGCAACCCCACATCTTCAATCAGGCACATATCGTCGTGTCGGTTGCCAAGGTGACCCCCGAATCACGACATTCGATCGGGTAAATGGCTCCCAAGGTCGCCCTCATAGACCTTTCAACGAGCACGCGACACGTTGGGTCTCCTGCTACTGCAGGGGATTTCGGCGGCGCGCCCGGGGCGACTCGAACACCCAACCTCCTGATCCGTAGATCTCCAAGCGGTGTTCACGAACGCCCAGGAGGGTCCATCCGACCTGGAACGGAAGCCCTTCATTCCACCTACGTCCCCTGCCGTCCATACCAGTCCACGGCGAATGGCCCCCAACTTGGCTCCCGGCGTGAGATATCCACACGACACTCAGGCTCTGGACATTTGCTGTGCTTGACTGTCGAAACGGGCACCGGGCTACGGTTCCAGCCTCTTGCCAGCAGAAGCGGAACGACTGGAGAGAGCATCATGGTGGACACCACCGATGAGGGTCCGCTCAAGGACTTGTTCGACTACCCCCTTCTTGCGGCGATCTACGGGAGGCGCGCCCGCCGGTTTGGCATGGGTATGGAAATCCCTTCGGGGCCGCTGGCATTCAGATCGAGCGCCGAACCCGCGCCGCTGACCGAACTCGAGCATGCGGTGCTCGTCGCCGCCGGAACCGGAGTCACTGGGTGGAATTTCGGTGTGCCGTTCGGTCCGGATCGCCCGAATTCGCATGCCCACTACACGCAGCGATTCACCGGTCGTACCGCACCCACTGCCGCAGGGTTCGGCACCCCTGTGCTGTTCCACACCGACGACGCAGGCACCTATCTCACCAATACCCGCGACACCATGCCGACAGCCGTCCGGGAGCTGGACGGGGCGGACGACATTCAGCGGATCCTGGAACTGGGCCGCCGGCACACCACCCAGCTGTCCGATCGGAGGCTCGACCTACCGGCACAGCCACCGCACATGCTCCCCCCCAACTTGTGGATGGCCAATGCACCCGGTTCAACCCTGTTCATGCCCGTCGGCGATGCGAGCGAGCAAGTGCTGGGGTTTCTGGCCATGACCCTCGCCAACGGCAGCTTCATCGTTGATGACGAGGCAGGCCGTCCCGCCGGTGACCTGGCCCCGTTCGTTCGGAGCGGGCTCCTCGATGAGACCAAGCTCTCACCTCTCTCGGTGCTGCAGCAGATGGCCTACGAGGCCAACACCGCCGAACTCAGCTTCATGGGCCACAACATCGTGCTGACCATGCAGGCGATGGGCCTCGGTGGGTTGTTTTTGAATGGGATCAACCGATGGAGTGTCCTGGGCGCGTTTGCCGACGACGGCATCACCGGACTCGGGTTCCGGTTCGTAGACGACGAACGCTGGACACTGCCCAACCCGGTCGGTCTCGACGGCATGTACGAGGCGTTGTGCCCGCCCTACCAGCCCGACATGCGGACCGCTGCGCACGTGTTCGCCGAGCGCAAATTCGGCCCAGGCGGAACCTACGACCCCTCGACTCGGGGTCCTTGGAAGGATGCTGCCGTAATCAAGGCTGGTGTCGAGCCTTACAGCGACGAGTTCGTCGCGTGCTTGGGGGAGGTCGCCCAATACATCTACGACACGTATGGTCGCTTCCCGTCGACCTACACCACGATGGTTCTCACCGGGTATGTGCAGGCCGTACACCTCGACACCGACTATTACGACACTCACTTCCAAACCGGCGCGTACCTGCCGACCCACAGCCAACACTGGGAGCGATGGCACTCCGCCGCCGACGACAGCTGACCCGACGGTTCGACAGGTCGCCCCCCAACCCCACTCGACAAGAGGGCTCATTCGAAACCGTCCAGTTTGATCGAGACTCGGCTTCTTGGGCATCAGGTCGCCTGGCGGCGGTCATATGAGCAAAAGAGCCTCCTCGTTGTGCTCGACAGCTGGGATATCTCCGAACGACCGATGACTCGACCCCGGTTCGCCGGGATGCTTTCGATTCTCGGCGGGACCGAGTTGGCTCCGTGCTCAGTGTCGTAGGGTGCCCCTATGGATGGTCGGGGTTCTCGCCGCGTTGCCGTGGAGTTCGAATCTGAAGCTGCTGTTCTTCGCGGGTTTCTCTACAAGGCCGTGAAGGGTGAGCCGCCTTTCCCGATCGTGGTCATGACCCACGGCACCTCCGCCACCATTCCGATGGTCACCGACCGGTATGCCGAGGTGTTTGCTGAAGCGGGAGTGTCGGCCCTTCTCTACGACCATCGGAATCTGGGGATGAGTGGCGGTGAGCCACGTCAGGAGATCAACCCGTGGGTGCAGTCCCGTGGCTATCGAGATGCAGTCACCTTCGCTTCGACCATCGAGGGCCACGATCCGGAAAGGATAGGAGTCTGGGGCGATTCGTACTCGGCCGGGCAGGTGTTCCTGGTGGCTGCCTGCGACACCCGGATCAAGGTGGTGGTGGCCCAGTGCCCGGTATTCGGCGCCGAACTGCCCGAGGTCGATCCCACTCCTGGAGTGTTCGCAGCGATCGGTCAGACTTTCGAATCCGGAGACGTCTCCGGTGGCCCCGGGGACAAGACTGGTCCGATTCCGGTGGTCTCGTCCGACCAGCTGGGCACGCCTTCGCTTCTTCAGCCGATCCAGGCCTTCCGTTGGTTCATCGAGTACGGCGCCAGGCACGGAAGCGGGTGGCAAAACCAGGCGACAAGGGTCATCCCTTCAAACACCGCCCCTTTCAGCCCGTACCTGTGCGCCCCCTACGTGACCGTGCCTTCGCTGATGATGGTCGCGCCGGCCGACGAGATGGTCCACGCCAACCCAGAGGTCAGCCGTCGGGCCTTCGATCTACTACCCGGTGAAAAGGACTGGTACAACATCAACGGTGGGCATTTCGGACTGCTCTACCACCCCAGCGAGCTGTTCGACGAGGCGAGCATGGTCCAGGCCGCCTACCTCACCAGACATCTTCTCCCCTGACACCTTGGGTACTGACGGATGACTCCCAAACGTCGGAAGGTCCAGCGGCCGGTGTGGAACAGAACGCCCTTGTGGTGCAAGGTTTTTTGCCAGCGCGCCCGGGGCGACTCGAACACCCAACCTCCTGATCCGTAGACCTCTAAGCGGTGTCCGGAGCCGTCCATGAGGGTCTGGACAGCCTGGAATGACGGGGCTTCGACTCCACAGGAGTCCACCCCCGTCCGCATGAATCCACCCCGAATGGCTCCCAACTTGGCTCCCAGATTCTAGAGGCTGACGACCTCGGACATCCCTAAGGATGAGAATTCGGTGTTAGGCCGAATGCCGTTCCTCCATCTCCTCGTATCGATCGAGCTCGACGAGGATCGTCCAGATTCGGTCAGGGGGCACGGGATGGTAGAGACGCTCACCTTGGTCATCTGAGGGCTCCTCGCGTAAGCGTCGACGGTACCCGATGTCAGCGGATCTCCATGAACCCGGCCATCTCACAGACGTCCACCATGCGTCGGATGTCGTCGTAGGTCTCCGGGCCAACCGCGACGAACCTCTCGACCGTGGCGAACCCGAGGATCGGCTCGAGACCCGGATCGCGGTGGAGCCTGACCAAGACGTCACGGACGCTGCGGTGAAAGTCGCTGGAGAAACGCTTCGAAACAGCGACCGGCTGAATACTCGAGGGTCCGAGGGAATCGATCACCACCAAGGACTCTGCGAGATCGGGATGATCCCTCATCTCGATGGCAAGCACCTGCGAGTCGATGGCTGATGCGTCCACTTCCCCGTCTCGGACCATTCGCATCGAGGTCTCGTGAAAGCCGGACTCGATCACCGCGCCAAAGTATCCCCGGGTCTCCCCCAAGGAGACAAGGTGATACCGGGTGATCCCGTATCCCGAGTGGGACAGCGGCTCGTTGTACGCCCAGGACCGTCCACGGAGGTCGGCGAAGCTGGCGAGGCCGCTATCACGACGCACGATCACATCGGAGAAGTAGACAGGCTTGCCCTGATATCTCTCGCCTGTAAGGACGGGGGCGGCAATCGGGATCGCCGGGGCGATGCCCTCTCGCTCGAGCATGACATAGGGGAGACTGCACACGAAACAGATGTCGTTGATGTCGTTCCTGCAATTCTCGTAGTCGGTCTCGACGACCAATTCGGTGCTCACGTCGAGACCCGAGCTGATCGCGTCGGCAATCGCCCGATAGACGGACAGCATGTTTGGGGCCAGGAAAGTGCCGATGCGAAGGTCAGCCATTCCCCCTCAGAATCTACCCTGCCGCTGAGATGACCGGAGCCGGTCTGGGAGCATAGCCCGGCGTTACGGGTTACTGATAGCGAGCGCGCCCGAAACGGGGGTGCTTGCGAACTTTGGAGATCGTCGTTGCGCTTCCGTAACGAGTGTGGGGGATGATTGGATCGTGGAAAGAGGTGGCGATCGAATGAGGCTCGGTCGCGTTACCGCGTCCTGGGCCTCGGTCGCAGTCATGTCTGCGCCAGGTATCGCGGTGGTGGGCGCGATGCGACCTTCATCGGTGGCGATTGGGGTCGAGGAGGGCCGATGAGGCGGTTCCTCATCACGCTGGCCATGATCGTGGCCACGGCCGGGAACCTCACCGGATTCGTGGGCGGCGCCCTCAGCGGAGGCGATGAGTTCTGGCCCCTCACCTGGCTGCGAGCGGATGGTGGGCGATGATCGCCGATCATGCTGATGGAGACCGGGGTTTGCGGATACTCGCCATCGTGGTCGCCGGTCTCGCCCTTCTCATGGTGATGGCCTCGGTGGCCCTTCTCCTCGTCTCCGGGCCGGGCTACGTCAGGGCCAGTTCCACCACATCGCGCAACTCCATGTCTCGGCCTGTAGCGATGAGCTCCTCAGACCCAACCGCGCCCAGCTGCCGGCGCAACAGGTTTCGCGCACTCTCGAGCCCCGCAATCTCAGGGCTCCACACTGCGCCGAACCTCTCCCGCAGATTCTCGACTCCGCCAACCAGACGGCCGGCACGCTCGAGGTTCCCATCGTCGTAATCGACCCGAGCCAGATACTCGATGGCCCATCCCTGGAGGAAGACGTCGGCCAATTCCACCGCACTCTCCAGTCCCTGACGCGCCAACCGGCGAGCATCGTCCACTTGCCCTTCGTCGATTGCCGCAGCGGCTTGGGCGAGCAGGAGCTCGATGAACTGAACCTTCCTCCCCACCGCCTCATATAGAGATGCAGCCAGCGCGAATTGCGATCTCTGACTGGCCACTCCGTTGATTCGGGCGAGCATGAACCCTTCGCCGGCGATGGTGTCAGCGAGCCCACTCTTGTCTCCGAGTCTCGAGTAGAGAGCCTTGCTTTCCTCTAGATAAGGGCCCGCCTCGTCAGCCCGGCCGGCGTTGACCATCGAAGTGCCGAGGCCGAAAGCAGCGTCTGCCGCCAGCCGATCGTCACCAAGACGCCTTGCCCGGCTCAAGGCATCCTCGTATGCCGAAACCGCAGCGTCGCCCCGCTCTTGCCAGTAGTAAAGGGCGCCACTGGCCATGACTCCCTTGATACGAGCCTTGTTGTCTGGGCCGTCCGTCGGCATGTCCAAGAACTCGGAGATCCAGGTATTCAACTCTGGGAGTCGGCCACGACTCACATAGAAGCGCCAGATGTTCCCCAGCAGCCCCAGGCCCTCGTCTGCTCGGCCGTCGGAGCGCAGTACCGCCAGGACCCCCCGTAGGTTGTCGATCTCTTCATCCAGCTGTGTCCTCCACCAGTGGCCGCGGTCACTCTGCAGCCCGCCGTAGGCGTTCTCCCCCAACTCGAGGTAGTAGGCAACGAACCTGTCGATCGTGTCGCTCGCCCAATCCGAAGCCTGGAGCTTGGCTTGGGCGAATCGCCTGACGCCCGCGAGCATGCCGAAGTGCCCCGAAGACCCCACACGTCTCACCGCCAAGGATCTGTCCACCAGTTGAGCCACCTCTTCGAGTGCGTCGACGTCAGGCGACGAGACCACGCCCTCGGCCGCGTCGAGAGTGAATCCTCCGGGAAAAACCGCGAGCTGTGCGAAGGCCCGCTGAGTCGACGCGTCGAGCAAGCCGTAGCTCCACTCGAGAGCGGCATCCAGGGATCGATGACGATCGGGGGCATCGACACTGGCTCGATAGCTCATCTTCCCTGCGCGGATCCGCTCCAGCATCTCAGCCGCTTCCATGAGATTGGCCCGAGCGGCGACGAGCTCGATGGCGAGCGGCAACCCGTCGAGCTCTCTCACCAGCTCAGCAACGGTGTCGTTGTCCGGATCAAAGTCAGGGGCTACCGACCGCGCCCGGTCGAGAAACAGTGCGGCAGCCGACGAGGTCCCAGCGTCATCGTCGAGGGGTCCGAGGACGTATCGCTTCTCGCCCTCGAGACGCAGTGGCATCTGGCTGGTCACCAGGAAGTGCGCCTCGTCGGTCAGCGTGAGGAGACGGCCGATTTCCCGAGCGGAGTCGATCACTTGCTCGAAGTTGTCGAGGACCATAAGGCGACGCGACCCCTGTAGCCGCGATGAGATGCCCTCGACCGTCTGGGGGTCCGCATCGACCTCGGTCGCAATCGACGGGATGACGAATTCCGGATCGCTCACCGACGAGATGTCCACGAATGACACCCCACCCGGAAACGACCGGATGGCACGTCCGGCCACCGAGATCGCCAGGCTGGTCTTACCGACGCCCCCCGGGCCCAGGACGGTAACGAGTCGGTCGTGCTGAACGGCTTCGATAAGAGCGGCACTGTCGGACTCGCGCCCGATCATCGATCCTACCCTGGTCGGAAGGTTGTTCGGGATGAGTTTGCCTGTGGCGAGCGGGGGAAATTCCGTTGGAAGACCAGGCACGATGAGCTGGAAGATTGTCTCCTCCAGCTCCAGTCCTCTCAGGACGTGCCGGCCCAGGTCGGAAAACTCGAATTCGGCTCCAGCCAGGGATCGGGTCGGCTCGCTCACCAGGACCTGCCCACCATGACCGGCTGCCATTACCCGAGCTGCCCGGTGCACGTCAATGCCGACGTAGTCGTCTCCATCCCGAGTGGCTTCTCCGGTGTGAACACCGATCCTGACACGCACGTCGAGTCCCACCGGCCAGGTGTGAGCCATAATGCCTGTCTGGAGATCGCCTGCAGCAAGGAGGGCAGAGCGAACACTCGAGAACACCGCAAAGATCCCATCCCCCGTGTTCTTGACCACCGAGCCCGAGGCGCAATCAACCGCCTGGGCGATGATTCGATTGTGTGTCTGAATCAACCCTGCGTAATCGACCCCCGATCTCCTGGCCAGCTCCGTTGACTTCTCGACGTCGGTGAACAGGAATGTCGTCGTTCCCATGGGGAGATCACCCGCCATCGCCGGCAGTCTCGCAGACTCCAATGCCACTCGCCCTCAAAGAAACGGTGAAAGACCCAAGTCACCCAGATCAACAATTCGGTAGCGATTCCACCCATATCTCATACCGCACTAGATGGGCACTTCGGCGCTCGGCGCGGCACTGCGGTGATTGAAGCTCGTATGGATGTCAAGGGGTTTCTGCGCTGGGTGGTTGTGGGCGCTTTGGAGCAGGCCGGAGCCGGTGCCGGCAAACCAACCGTACGCGTGGGCCGAGGGTGACAGCCCTCACAGACAGTCAGCGCACCCAAACCCATCCTCCCTGGCGGTTCTAGAGCGGTTTGTTTTGGCGCCGCGTGGAATACGGATTGGCCGTTTCTTCGGCTGACGGAAGCCTTCGAGGGCGCGAAGCAACGAAGTATGCGACCGAGCCTGTTGGGATGTCTATCACCACTTCTTGGAAGAAAGCGTTCAACATCGTCTGGAGGCCATTGACGTCGTCCTCGCGATTGTCGAATCCTCCTTGAAGATTGGCCAGGCGAAGGAATGAGCGCGCCGCCCATGTGTGCTTTGCGGGCAGTCCAAGTACCGTACCCCCGAAGAGCACGCCATCTTGCGTCAGAACCGCGGCTATGTGTTCAATCGCGCGAGCCTTTGCTGCCATGGGTCCGGGAAGGCAATGGATTACGTGGGCGAGACCTGCCGAATCGAACGGTCCTTCCACCGGCAAGGGTTCGAGCACGTTCGCCACGATCGTTGTCGGTTCCCACGTGGCCAACCTGTCAGAACAATGATCGAGGACGTGGGGATTGGCGTCGACGAGGGTCAACTCGATGTCATCCGGAGGCTGCGACTCGGCTATGAAGTATCCGGTCCCCGGCCCCACATCCAGGTGCCGATGCCCGATGTGTTTCCTGTAGGCCTCGAGCCCAGGATCTACTCCCACCTTCCATACACGGGGGGCCATGAATCCGAGCACCCAAGGGTCATATGCCTTCAGAAACCGGGGTGTGTAATCCCTGAAGCCCTTATAGCCGGATTCACTCGGATCCAATGGCCACCACCTTGATTAGATCTCCCTAGAGTCACGGCCGCTTCCGGGCTGGCTCTCTAGTTGTTCCTGAGCCAGGTTCCGCTTGTCTCGGGGCTAAGGCTTTGGTTTACGGTCTTCAGCCAAACGTCAACGATTTCTTCGATTGAGTGGGCCCGATGGAGCTGAGTGGCGAACTGTTCTGCTACCAGTTGGGCCTCTACGTGTGACCTGTTGAACCGTCTGTCTATGGCATCTTGAACTCGACGCCGCAGAGGGTTGAAAAGGCCAGCCACGAGCAAAGTGGTGCCAGCGACAAGAAGCGGCGAATCCTCCAGGCCGAGCGCTGTGGGGAGCCAGACAACGCCAGCGGCGAAGAGGAGCCCCAGCGAGGCCACGATGGCGGAATAGGAGAGGGTTCTGGAGATAATCCGGTCGATTTCGAACAGCCGGTAGCGTGTGATTGCCACAGTGATTGATAGGGGTATGGCGGTGAAGGCCACTGAGATAAGTAGGCCGCCGGCATTCGTCTGTGTGGCGTCCGTTACGAGGACGAGCATGACACCAACACCGAGCACCAGGGTTGCAAACAGCATCCATCTGATCTGCGTTCTAACTATGAGCTGCGATCGCCGGTACCTGGTTATCAGCGAGAAGACAGCACCAATTGCCATGGCGAGTAGCCCCGCCAGCATGATGGCGGTGACCAGGTCGAGTGCCGATGTGGGGAGGAACCCGATGGGATTGACGACCGTCCAGGCCTGATCATCTGATGGAAAGGGCGGCCCTATCTCTTCAGTGAACATGGCCATCAAGAGGCCGGCTGGGATCATGATCACACCCAGCCACTTTGTCCAAGCCTGTCGCCTTGTGAAGAAACGACCGGTGGGAAAGACAAATGCTATGAGAAGCAGGAGGTACAGCACGAAAGGGAAGGACGAGTACGACACGACGATCGCCGCGTAATCGGGTAGTGATGGAGATACGGGCTCAACGTCTGCAACGAGTTGGAGGTAGAACTCGACCAGAATCCCCAAACCAATCCCGAGGAGCAGCCATGAAATCCGATTTCCGGGCTGACGGATTGCGATCAGGGTGCCCAAGAGGGTTACCACGGCGGGGAACCAAAACGCGAGGGCGATATTGGTGGCTCTCACGGAGGACCCAAAGTCTTGGACCGCGACGAGGAAGACAATCAGACTGGCTGCTACCACCCCTCCGGTCCAGATCCACAGACCAGCCCGGTTGATTGGCCTCACTGACATGCTCCCTTCACATGCAGCGAGTCTCGCAGAAGTGCGTGACAGAAACGTTACGAAGCTTCCCCGCTGGCGCCCTTGGCGGCACCCCGTGCTCGGCCATGTCGCTCGATAGGCTCATCTTCCCGCAAGCCAACGGACCCGATCAGGTTGGGAGAGGTGATCGACCGAGGAGGTCCGATCGGGCGAATGGCTCCCAAAGGTCGCCCCCGGCAGAGAGAGCGGCGCTAGAACCCATCGACGAGCACACAGACGTGAAATCCCCTGCTACTACAAGGGATTTTGCCAGCGCGCCCGGGGCGACTCGAACACCCAACCTCCTGATCCGTAGATCTCCAAGCCGTGTCCATGGGTGTCCACAGACGTCCGCACGTGCCGGAACGGCGGGCTTTCGGGTCCACCGGCGTCCACAGCCGTCCGTCAGGATCCACAGAGAATGGCTCCCAACTTGGCTCCCAGAAGGAGACAACCGCTGATCGAACGCGCAGGGTGCTAATCGTTGGAGCACAGGGCCTGAGGCCTGAGGCGGTGAGCGGGGTGAGTGGAACGTTCAAGAAGCCGTTGACTCCTGCCGATCATGCGAAGGTGAAGCCGAGGGATAGACCATCTACACCTGCCTGGCGCCGATCGCTACTCCTAGCGGTGATCGTCTTAAGTGGGACGGTCGCCACTGTCACGGTCGTGGCCAACGCCTCGGCGTCTTCCGACGTCAAAGCGGAGGCAGAGCGCATGCTTCTGATATCGGACATGCAGTCTGCTGTTCGTGTTGAGTCGGAGGCCGCGGCCCTGTTCGTGGCAGGTCTTCCCGGCTCCGATGCGATGGATGGCGTGGAGGACCACATGGAGGGCATGACCGGAAATGAGCAGCAGGGCTCGGCGATGGGGGTTGACTCAGACGATCACGATGCTTCTCGTGGGTCGGACCTTTCTGACCATCCCGATGTGGTCGCGGCTGCCGCGGCGTTTGCCGTCTCCGCCTCCAGAATTCGCTCTGAAGGGACAGCTGAGGAGAGGGTAAGGGCCGATGATGCGATCGAGGCCCAGAACGTCTTCCTTACCTCCTTGACCCGCCTCAATGCTGCCGCTCATGGGGCAGAGGACGCAATGTCGCTCTACCACAACGACACCCAGCTCGCCGAGACCGACCTGATGGTGGCAGTAGCGGACCTTCGTGATCAGACGTCCCGGGGTCTGGCCGACGCAGTCGAGCGGACCGACCGCTCACAGACCCTGCTAACGATCATCCTGCCGCTCGCTGCCGGCGCCGGCGCCGTGGCCGCTGTCGGCTTCTTCCGATCGCGAGCTGCCTGGCGACGTCTCAAGTTTCTTGAAGACCTGGTGTTGGCGAAGGACCGGTTCATCGGAACAGTCAGCCATGAGCTGCGCACACCTCTAGCCGCAATCGTGGGCTTTGCTGCGCTGCTGGGGTCGGACATGAGCCTGGGCGAGTCCGAGAGACGTGAGTACCACTCGCTGATTCTCAACCAGGGCAACGAGGTGACAGCCATCGTTGAGGATCTGCTGGTCGCCGCCAGGGCCGAGATCGGTGAATTGACCATCGCCGACAAGCCGATCGATCTCGGAGCACAACTGCGTCAGGTCCTCGAAGCGCTCACCTCACCGCTCAGCTCGGTCCGGGTCACCGGCCAAAGGCTCGAGGCTTGGGGAGACCCGGGGCGGGTTCGGCAGATCATCAGGAACCTGTTGACCAATGCCGACCGTCATGGCGGAGAGCACATCAGTGTCGAGCTGGCCGCAGAGGGTGCCAGCGCGGTGGTCAGGGTGCTGGACGATGGAGATCCGATCCCAGAGATTCAACGCGAGGCGATCTTTGAGCCGTACACGACCCTCACCACCGACCGTCCGGTGACCGGATCGATCGGTCTCGGGCTGGCAGTGTCCCGACAGCTGGCGGTGATGATGGGTGGTGATCTCCGATATGCCTACCGCGACGGGCACAGCGTCTTTGAGCTAAGGCTCAGGCTCATTGACAAAGCGCCGGACCCGGCCGACATGTTGAGAGACGATCGGTACTTGACGGCCAGCCAGTCCCGCGGTGCCGGGCAGGCATAGAGCCGGCGAGCGGAGGATCCTCGTAGCCCGGTGGCTGAGAAGTCCCTTCTGTCAACGCCGGCCTGCTAGAGGCCACACCCCTCTGCGGGACTTACGACCAGGTAGACTTCGACCCAATCCTGCTTCTTTCGCTTGATCTCCGACCCCAGTCGGCGGCCACGGCGATCAGCCCGCCGACACATACACCCGTCCAGATCCAGCACGGCCAGATCAATGACGAATCAGGCCAGATGATCATCAGGCAGCCAGTCCGACAAGGACTGCGGCATAAAGACGGCTGACACCGCCCCACAGGAGACGCGTCCGCGCGCCGCACAATCACTCGCAGATTCAGCCCGAGGGTCCCGGGCGGGTTTCTGCCTCACGCTGCATGGTCGCCGGGCAGACCATTCTCCTGGTCACCAGTGGGCAGTTGCCGATGACCACCGAGACAGACCGCGGAAGTATCGCATTCGGCGACTCCCAACGACCTGCCGCGGACCAAATGCGGACCGACGCCTGGAGTCTCTGTCGGGTAACGACGAAATCCCCTGCTACCGCAAAGGGTTTCGGCGGGGCGCCCGGGCGACTCGAACACCCAACCTCCTGATCCGTAGAGGTCCAAGCCGTGTCTATATACGTCCACAGCCGTCCACACATCCCGAAACGGAAGGGCCCTATGTCCATCGCCGTCCGTACACGACCACGGCAGTCCACCCCGAATGGCTCCCAACTTGGCTCCCAGGAGGGCGCTCTCCACCGATCTGCAGCCCAGACTCTGGTCGTGTTTAGGCGGGCGGTTCTGGTTTGTGGCCCGGCCGGACGAGGCCGGATTCGTAGGCGAGAACGACGGCTTGGACCCGATCGCGTAGTCCCAGTTTGGTCAGGATGTGGTTGACATGGGTCTTGATCGTCCCTTCGCTGAGGAACAGCTGTTCTGCGATCTCGGCGTTGGAGAGCCCTTCGGCGATGTGCTGAAGCACCTCCGTCTCTCGCTGAGTGAGGTTTTCGAGCTCGTCGGGTGCCCGGGATCCGGGTGGTGGGCGCTTGACGAAGTCTTCGATGAGTCGGCGGGTGATGGCTGGCGCCAGCAAGGCGTCGCCTGCGGCAACGACGCGAATGGCGTTGACAAGCTGTTCGGGAGGCGCTGATTTGAGCAGGAACCCGCTGGCCCCCGCGTGCATCGCGTTGTACAGGTACTCGTCCCGGTCGAAGGTGGTCAGCATCAAGACCCGAACGTGGGGCACGCCGGATCGGAGAATCCGTCGGGTCGCTTCCACACCGTCGGCGATCGGCATCTGCACGTCCATGAGAACGACTTGAGGTTTCAGCTCACGAGCCATCAGAGCCGCCTGGGCACCGTCGGGCGCTTCACCAACCACCTCCAGATCGGACTGACTCTCGATGATGAGTCGGATACCGCTTCTGACCAGGGTTTCGTCGTCGGCAATGAGAATCCGAATCGTCATGACCGAGTCTGAATTGGGAGGCGGGCGTTCACCGCCCAGCCACGGGGTGTGAGTGGACCGGCTGTGACCGACCCTCCGAACAGCTCGGCTCGCTCCGTCATTCCGACCAGCCCGTGCCCGCCCGAGCCGCTGTCTCCGGTCGAAACGGATCCGTCGTCGTTTATCGTCAACTCGAGGGCGTCGGGATCATAACGAAGGACCACTTCCGCGTGCGAAGCTTCGCCGTGTCTGATCGTGTTCGTCAACGCCTCCTGGACAATCCGGTATGCCGAAACCTCCAATCCTGGGGCAAGGGAACGTTGCTCCCCTTCGATTCGGAGTTCCACGGCGAGTCCAGTGCTTCTCACATCATCAATCAGTTGTCCGAGCGAGGCGAGCTTGAGTGGAGGTGCGACTGTCAGGTCGTTGTCGCTGTGTCGGAGAACACCGAGCATCCGGTGCATCTCGTCGAGGGCCTGTCGCCCCATCTGCTCGACCGTACCAAGCAGCTCCCTCACCTTCGCCGGATCCCGATCGAGGGTCTGCCGTGCCGCCCCGGCCTGCAGAACCATCACGCTGACACCGTGAGCCACGATGTCATGCAGCTCCCTTGCAATCCGTCCTCTTTCCTCAACGACGACCGCCCTCATCCCCTCCTCACGCTCCCGCTCGATCGCCACCACCCGATCCTCGGCCTCGACCGCTCGCAGCTGACGTGATCTCACTGCCCTTCCCAGGGTCCAGGCGCCAACGACGATCGCCAGGTTGCCGACCTCGTCAGCGAAGTTGATGTCGTTGACCAACGGGTATGTCGACAGCCCGATCAACACGAAAAGCCCTCCGATCAGGGCATTCCTCAGCTCCTCATACGACGCAACCGAGTAGGTCACTACGAGAAACGCGATGAATCCGCCCACGACTTCGGCGTCACCTGCCAATGTCTGAGCCACGAGGCCGGCTCCTACCAGGGCGGCGGCTAGAAGCGGCTTGGTCCTGCGCCAGGCCACAGACAATGTCATAGCGGCAAACGAGATGCTCTGAACCGCCATCGGGCCCTCGATCGTCTCTGCCAGCAGCAGTTCGACCTGTGTGACGAATGTCAACAAGACCGAAAACGAGCCATCCCTAACCCCAGGGGACATCCCTCGCCATCGCTGGATGACGCCTATGCGATTGGCATCCGGCTGGGTAGGCATCCTCCGAGCATATGACGAATGACGCACGCTTCGGGTCCACCTGTCGATAGAGCCCCATCCATCGCTGGTTGACTTCTCGACCACCCAAGCCACCCCGCGGGGCACATCGAGACCCATCCCTTGATAGACGACCCGATCGACCTCGTTGCATACGTTCAAGGCAACGACAAGGCACAACAAAGGAGGTCGTCGTGACGCCACATTCGATCGATTCCAATCCGAGCCGAGCCCTATTGGTGGGGACTCTCACTTTCCTCATCGCGGTAGGACTGCCGGTGGCGGCAATCCTCACCGCCGGGCTTAGAGATGTCGAGGTCCAGCCGGGGGCCATCGACTGGATCCTCGTGGCAGGAGTGGCGGTGGTCACCATCGCGACCTTCGCTCTACTCGTGCCCTGGGCTCAGCGCGACCCCGAGAACAGTGGCCGCGCAGCAAAGATCGGCCTCGCTCTCAGCGCCATCGCACTGGCAGTGTCCGTCGTACTCTTCTGGACCATGGTCCCAATCATCTTCGGTGCAGCCGGAGCATGGCTCGGCCACACTGCCAGGGAAAATGCCCAGTCTGGGCGATCACACAGGGGTCTGGCGACCGCTGCGACTGTCATCGGCATATTCGCCGCCCTTGGCTCGGTGGCGGCGTACATCGCAACAAGCTGACCGCCCTCAACGCGCTAGAGAGCCACCTCTGGCGAACGGGACCGATCTCCGCGGACCCCTCGCGGCCAGACGCGGACCGAACCGGAACCCCCAAAGCGGCCGATGCATAAGCAACCGAAATCCCCTGCTACTTGCAGGGGATTTCGTGGGCGCGCCCGGGGCGACTCGAACACCCAACCTCCTGATCCGTAGATCTCCAAGAGGTGTCCACATCCGTCCATACATGGCTCAGCAATAGGCTTCTGATTCCACGACTGTCCACACACGACCGCCGCGGTCCACCCCGAATGGCTCCCAACTTGGCTCCCAGCCAGAGCGCTGCCAGCGACCTGGCAGCAGAGACACTGGCTTCCGTGGCGACCCACATATGGCGCGGAACAGGACTGGGGGCCCTGCCCGATCTCGGGCGGATGCTTCCGCCGGACCGACCTCCAGACCGACTAGCCCAGGGTCCCCTAACCGAACCGGGGCTGAATCACGTATCAGGGCGGGCGCTGGCTCGCTCATGAAACGCGTGCCCTGGCTTGAATTCGGGCTGTCGCACCCAGACTGAGAGATGCTCGGGTTGGAACGTCCGTTCCACTGCGGTGTGCAACTGCGCTGTGACTGCGTCGAGGTCGGTAGCTCTTCGCAGCGTGTCGGTGAATTCCGACAAGGTCCGGGCGGCGTCTGTGTGAGTCCGATTGAAGCGACGATCGACCACTCGCTGTATGCGGTTTCGCATCGGGTTGGCCAGGGCTGCCACCGCCAGCGTCGAGCCGGCGACGGCCACGTCGCCCTGCATGGGCATCAATTGACGCAGCACAAAGACAAGCGTGGCGTACACGCCGAACAGAAGGACGGTTAGGAGACCATAGGAGAACTGTCCGAGAGACGAGCCGTTCGATGTCGTAGAGCCGATAGCGGAGAATGGCGGCTGCGACCCCGAGGGGAAAGATGAGCGAGGCGGGGACCACCGAAAGCTGAGCCCACCCAGCAAAGGCATCGCCAAGCCCGAAGGCCGGCTGAGAAAAGACAAAGACCAGAAAGATCTGCGCGACCGCAAAACCAATAGGCAGGATCACCCACTTGGCCTGCAGACGTTCAATGTGGGTCGACACCTTCCTGTAGCGGTACACCTGACAGATGACGACCAAGGAAAGGACGACGATCAAGATCGTCAGGTCGAGAGTCCATGCCCTCTCGGCGAAGTCGGGCGGCCGATCCGGGAACATCGCCAATACTCTTGGAAGCTCAGGCAGGGCTGACAAGGTCAGGGCCAGCACCGGCGCCAACATCCACGCCCTGGCTGGTACCGAATGGCCGTTGGGAAAGAGTGCAAAGACCAACACAAACGAGCCGAAACCGACAGATAAGACTGCCCGAACGATCCCTTCCAACTCGGGCACGGTGCTCACAGCTGCGAACGTAGACCGGCTCAAAGCGGCTTGAAACGTTATGAGCATCAGTGAGGTGAGCAGCACCATCGGATCGGCCGGCCTCTTCCAGAACATCACAGCACCGACGACTGACATCAAGACCAGTGGCAGAACCAATCCCACCGCTACCGAGATAGCTGGATCAATGCCCGCCTGACCGAGGGCGACGAAGACCGACTCGGGTCCAAGGAGGGTCAGGTCGGCGAACCCAACCGCAAAACCGAATACAGCCAAAGCCAAGGTAGGCACGACGACCAAAAGCCACGCCAACCGCGCCACCGCCAGACCCCGGCCACTCAGCTGCCTCCGAAACAACACCGGACCCGCCTCCATACCAGCCGTCGGCTCCTTTGTTCGATCAGAAGCGACGATATCGGCGAGCCGCTACGAAAGCGTTACGTGACCATCACACTGGCAGAGCCCCCCCGTCCTCGCAGCACACCAAGGTCAAGCTTGGCTCTCTCCAGCTCCCACCCCGGGATCTATCTGATCCCGGGCGATAACGCGCTCTGCTGTCATGTCCAGGACCTTGCGCCTTTGGCAACCCCGCTGCGAACAGATCAGCGCTCGCAGTGATGCTTCGGACGCGCCATCCACCGGGGAGGTCCGGGGTGGTTCAGGACATCGCCTCCGCCCGAGTCTGATGAGGATCGTCGATTCAGGATCGAGCATGACGCCAAGAAGAGTCGGGAGTCGGCAGTCCCTTCCGACGAGAAGGTGCGCATGGCTCCCAACTTGGCTCCCAGAAGGCATCTGTATCGATAGCATGATAGCCGTGCTATCGTGTGACTGTGATCCGGGGCTTCCGTGATCAAGCAACCGAGGACCTGTTCAATGGTCGCAACACGAAAGCTGCTCGGCGGCGGCTGCCCCGCTCACTCTGGAGAGTGGCCACCAGAAGACTCGATGCACTCGATCAAGCCGAAATCTTGGACGACCTACGAGTACTACCTGGCAATCGCCTCGAGGCACTCCGCGGAAAGCGTCAAGGGCAGCACAGCATCCGGATCAACGACCAGTACCGGATCTGCTTCCCATGGACGGAATCGGGTCCGATCGACGTTGAGGTAGTCGACTACCACTGAGGTGAAAAGATGGTCCGCATTCCAACTAACCGAGCGCCAACGCATCCAGGAGAGATGCTGATTGAGGAGTTCCTAAAACCGCTTGGTCTAACGCAGCGTGAGCTCGCTGAGGCCATTGGTGTGCCCTATCAGCGGGTTAACGAAATCGTGAACCAGCGCCGCGGGATCACACCGAGCACCGCTCTCAGGCTCTCGAGATACTTCGGTACCTCCAGTGGGTTCTGGATGAACGGCCAGATACGGTGGGACCTCTATCACACCCAGCAAATCGAAGGTGACGAGGTCGGCCGGATCCGCCGTCATCCCCGTGTACGTCAGGGCGAGAAGCCTCCGTCTAGGCGCTAAGAACGTCAGAAGGTCGACCCCGCCCTGTTTTGTACATAGGCCCCTAGACAAGGGGTTCACCTCGCCCACAACACCGTCACTCTGATGGAGAATGGCTCCCGAAGATTGCTCCCACGGCTTAGACGGTGGCCCGGTAGACGGAGTCTCACGCGCCGACACTGGCTCTACCAGGGACTTCAGTAGCGCGCCCGGGGCGACTCGAACACCCAACCTCCTGATCCGTAGATGTCCAAGCCGTGTCCACGGGTGTCCAGCGGAGTCCATTCGGACCGGGCCCGAAGGCTTCCGGTTCCACTGGAGTCCACCGCCGTCCACACCAGTGCATAGAGCATGGCTCCCAACTTGGCTCCCAACGCTGTGATCAACGAACCCGTCAGCGATGGAGAATCTGCCTGCGCCGGCTTCTCGAAATGCCGAGTAGCACGCTTGCGGACATCATCGACGCCTTTCGGGCGGTTCACATCGATTCCGTTGACCTCTACACCGCGAGCTTCGGAACGAGGACATCGGCGCCGACTACGAGGTGCTCCCCCATTCGTTGCTCGCCGGGCCGACAAGTCGCTCCTGGGTTGTTGGCAGGGTGAGATCGAAGATGGTTTGACCGGCAACCCGACGATAGGAAACGTCACCACTCATGAGCCTGGCCAGGGTGCGGGAGAGAAATAGGCCGAGCCCCAGGCTGTGTGTAACCCCAGGCTCCGCGTGAGCACGGTGGTAGGCCTCGAAGATGCGATCCTGATGGCCGTCGGGCACCCCTCGACCATCGTCGACCACGAGTAGGTGGGCGCCGACCTCGTCGAGGTGAAGCGCTACTTCGATGTTGGTGCCGCCGTACCGAGCAGCATTCGTAATCAAGTTCCGAATGATCTGCCGTACACGGCTGGGATCCCCGAGGGCAATAAGGTCATCTCCTGTTACACGGACAGACAGGGGGGCAGTCGGGTCGATGGCCTCCAGTACTTGATTGGTCTGTGCGCGCAGGTCGATCGGAACCGCAACCACCTCGAGGTTCCCGAGGTCCGCGCGGGCGGCAACAACGAGGTCGTCGACAATGTTCGAGAGCTCGTCACCTTGGTCCACGAGCATGGCGACGAACGCGTCGCTCTCGGCGTCCGATATCGCCAACTGGCTATCCCGCAGCAATCGGGCATAACCCATGATCGCAGTCAGCGGAGTCCGTATCTCGTGGGAGATGGACGCGATCAGCTGGTCTTTGGAACGAATCAACGCTTCGAGCTCGGCTTGACGCTCTGCGAGCCGCCGATGGTAATCAAGCTGGTCCGAGAACGACCCGAGCATCCCGGCCACCACGCGGAGTACCTCCAGATCACCCGGAGGCAATGGGCTCAGTCCCGGAACAGCGGTGACGAGCGTCGCCGACCATCCTCGCTCACCAATGATCGGGACGAATGTGGCGGTGCACGGCTCGTCGCAACAATCCGAAGAGACACGGTGAGTGAGCACTGTCCCTGCGTTGAGGGCCTCGACATCCATGCCTTGGTCGTTCCACGACCTCGATGTGTGCTCGTGGTCTGGGACATGCATCGACTCGCTTCCACAGACCGACCATTTCCGCTCAAACGCTCGCCCGGAGGCCTCGGTATCGATGTTGACGTCAATCCAGCCGCACGATCCCTGCGTGGCCACAACGACGGCAGCGAGCGCCGCCGACACCGCCTCGTCGTCCCGACTGAAGAGCAACGCCTGCGCACATGCGCTGATCGCCCGCTGTCGGCTGTACAGGTCTTGCATTTCCTCAGAGCTGATCGCAAGGGATCGCTCCAACAGTTCACGACCTTGCTCGCCCTCCATGTAGCTGCGGGCCACTGTGTTGAGAAGCTCGATCCACGTGGCACGATCTTCTGGTGGCGAGTCCGGTGTCAGCCCGCGCTTGGCGAGTTGCCGATCCAGCAACCGATGCGACACACCCGGAGCAACCTCTGCCACCGCCGTGCCTTCCGCGGAGCCGATGCTGTCAATCAACCCGTCGTTCGCCGATCGTTGTCAACGTCATAGTCTGGTTGTGCAGCTCGCAGCTGCCAAGACCGTCAGGAGACAACTCGCCATAGGAGTAGAACCCGACTTGACGTGTACCGGGTGGCAGGGCACCAAGTGTCGCTTCGACCTCCTCCTCGATGCGCTCACCCAGCACCAGGCGCCGGCCAACACAGGAGATCGCGATCGACAACACCGGTCCTTCACCAACGGGGAAGTTGCCCGCCGCGAGAGCCGCCGACTCCGCACCTCCGATCAACCGGTCGAAATTCGCCTTCATCAACTGAGCGAATACACCCTCCGGGACATCGCCGGCAAAAGTCATCGACCGAGCCTCACGATCCACCGCCAGAATCGTCCGTACCAGCTGACCCTCCGACCCAGGCTCACGCAGGGCCAAGGGGAAAAGGAGTCCGCTCGCCGGGAGCTCAGAAGCACGATCCCCCAGATACTGCTCATACAGGTCGAGTGCCGGCATCGAATCGAGCTCATACAAGACATTGCCGTCAGAACGCGTCACCAAGCGCTCCGGACCAAAGATGTCCCAACCTCCCTTGAAGCCGTACCCCACCTCCACGGCATCGCCATAGAGGCCAACCGCCACGATGGCTCTTGTGCGAGGCTCACCTTCCACGAGCACCCAGGTGGATCCGAACCGATCCCCGTCGCCGGCAAGGCCGCCGGTAACAATGACGTTTTGGCCCAACACCTCGTTGAGGCCCCGGGCCAGGGCGGTTCCGTTGACGCCAAGGCCCTCGGACAGGACAATCACCGCTCTCAGGTCAGATCGCAAAAGCTCACCACCTAGCTGGCGGCCCGCCTGCAATGACTCCGCAGCCGACTCGATTTCCACGTGAGCACTCCGCACCGCCGTGTGCTCGAACCGAGTAACGGCCACTGCAATCGAGTCATCGGAGACCGTTGCGCCTTCGATTTCACCGGCGGTCGAGCAGCCGGCGATCACCGAATCCGGATACATGTCGACAAGCTCCTTCCAAACCGCCGGCTCATCGACAAAGGCCGTGGCGCCGAACGCCAGCACCAATGTCGAGCTTGAATTCCACAGAGGCAGGTCCGCCGACCAGCCCGACGCAACACGAAGGGCGACTGTTGAAACCTGAATGACAAACCTCCTGAGACGAGAGAAACCGACCTACCGAATAATCGGCATCTCGCAACACCATCTTGAACGCACGGAGGGACTCGCCTGCGGCCCTGGCGCCCCTGCGAAGAGGTAGGGCTCCGCCCGCGGGCGGCCGAATGACGGTCGCCCGCGGCACCAGGTTGAGCGGGTGGGAAAAAAGCCGCGCGTCCAAGGGATGGCTCCAGAGAATGGCTCCCGTGACGCCGTCGACGCTCGACGCGAGCACCCGCCACACAATGAACCCCTCTCAGGCAGGGGTTGCGCATTGCGCGCCCGGGGCGACTCGAACACCCAACCTCCTGATCCGTAGATCTCCAAGCGGTGTCCATAGGCGTCCATGTGCGTCGATTGGGCCTGGTAGTGCAGGCATCCAAGTCCACAGGCGCCCACGCCCGTCCGGTGCTGTCCACGGCGAATGGCTCCCAACTTGGCTCCCGGCCGAAGCGTCGGATGCCGACCTGGCAGACGTCACATGCACCGATGCCTGACAGCGATTGGTGCTGTGAGCTCACCGGCCTCCAACGGCCTGATCGTCTCAGCTGATCGCACCTCGACTCTGGACCCGCGATCGAGACATCATCAGTCGACTTGTCCAGCCGACAACTTCCCGAGAGCATTGGGTGTCCGCTCTCTGGGAAGGTCAGAACGTCGATCTGCCCCGTCTCATGCGAAAGCCTCTGCGCAAGCGTCTCGCCGCCGGCGACGCCGTCGCTCCAATCGAGAATGGCTCCCGAGAATCGCTCCCACGGCATACCCGCCACCAATTCGCCGAACCCATGACGCGTCGAAATCCCCGCTCTCGCAGGGGTTTCGCGTGGCATGCCCGGAGGGACTCGACCCTGTCGCTTCGCGACAGGCCCCATCCTTCTGATCCGTAGTCAGTGCGGGGCCATTCGATGACCTCGGGATTCCCGCAAGAACACGTGTTCGCCGCGTGCAGAACTCGGGAGCCACGCGCGAGGTCCGGCGCCTTCCGCCACGCGCCGATCGTCTCTGCCCAGGCAGCCGCTGCGTCCCAGCGATCCAACCGCGGCGGCGCGCTACCCGATCTTCAGCGTGTCGATGACGTCGCGCGCCTCGCCGAGCCAGTCCGGATCGTCTTCGGTGGTACCGCTCACGATCACTATCGGGCCGTCGGCATGGTCGATCCAGACGAGGTTGTATAGGAACCCTCTGTTGAAGTACCCGGGGGTGGGGCCCACCATCAGGAACCCGACACAGTTGAACTTCTCCTCGAGGAGGCAGGTCGCTTCGTCATTGACGACGGCGTCGAAGGTGAGGGCATCGAGTCCGGCCACGGTCGTCTGAACGGGCTCGGATATCGAGATGGTGTCGGAGACATCAGCGAGCCAACGTTCCAGATCGTCTACGGCCAGGGTCGGGGTGCCCGCGACCGGGTCGAAGAGCTCGGTTGGGCGAACGAAGACGATGTCGTGATCGCCGGGAGACCTCGAGTCCGGGGTCGTGATTGCAAAGAACCCTGGGGAAACCGGTTGGGTCGACCACGATCCGGTGACCGTGAAGGTGATGGGCGTCCCCAGCACTTCGAGTGTATAGGTCCCTGTCTCGAACGCCGTGTACGCGCCGAGGTCGCCGCGGTCCACCACCAGGAGTTGGCCGGTCGGTACGGTGGGAACGCTGATGCGGCCTTCGGCAATGTCGCTTCTGATCGCCTGGAGCTGCTCGATCATCGCGGGGGTCAGACCGTCCCCCTGGGTGGAGAAGTCGAGCGCGCCGTCGGCAAGGTCGAGCTCCTGGACACCGGGTGTGAAGTCGCCCTCGATGAACTGTTTGGTCGCGAGATACGCGGCGACATCGCCCCGCTTGAGGATCGAGGTGAGCACGTGTGCTCGTTCGTCCGCATTCACCTGGAACCATTGATCGTTGTCCACACCGATAGCCCAGAGGTGCCGGTCGAGCACTTGGGATTGACGGACGGCGGCGGCGAACACCCCGAATCCCGAGAAGCCGGCGGCATGAAACACCACGTCTGCGCCGCGCTCGTAGAGCGCGGTCGCTCGTTGCTCGCCCAGATCCTCGTTGGCGAACGCGTCCGCCCCCATCCCGTCATCGGGGCGTTCCTCGACGTAGGTAGCGAGGATCTCGATCTCAGGATCGACGAAGCGCGCCCCGGCTTCGAAGCCCGCCCGGAACTCCTCGATCGGCTCGATCCGGTCACCCCCGACGAAGCCGACGATCCCCGTCTCCGACTTCAATGCGGCAGCAGACCCCGCGAGGAACGCGCCCTGTTCATTGGCGAACAGGATGCTGGCGGTGTTCGGCGAGTCGACGACGCCGTCGATGACGGCGAATTTGATCTCCGGATAGTCGGAGAACACCCCGGGCGCCTGATAGGTCGGGGCAGAATCGGTGACGATCAGATCGGCTCCGTTTGCCGCCATTGCTCTGAATTCCTCAGGCGGGTTGACGGTCGGTCGAACGTTCTCGCGAACCAGCCCGAACTCCCTCTCGGCGCGATCCAAACCGGCAACGATGTTGGCGTTCCACGAGCCATCGCCGGGATCACCGAAGAACGACACCGTGGGTCCGGCGCTGGGGCCGAAAACGCCGAGCGTCAGCGCAATGGTGACAACGCTCATCACGGTCAGCGCCACTGCGCCCCACAGCCGCCGGCGCGACGCTCTCTTGGCCGTGGCTTCTCGGGAGCGTCGCTCATCCTCGGCCCTGCTTCGTCGGGAACTGCTCTCGTCGATGAACGTGTGTTCTGCTTCGGTGAGGCGCATCGTGGTGCTGGCGGCCCACTGTTCGTAGGCGGCAAGTCGAGCTCCGGTGAGCAGGTAGTCGGCGTCACGGCCTGCGTCGTTCCATTCGTTGAGAGCGGCCGTGAGCGCTTCGTGGCGTTTGAGGTCTTCTCGGGAATCTTCGATCCAGTCGCGAAGGCGATCCCAATTCGTGAGGAGGGCCTCGTGGGCTACCTCGACCGTCGGTGAGCCGGTGACCGCGTCCCGATCGAGCGTGAGAAGCCGTTGCCCGGCGAAGGCATCGATGACGGTCTGGAGTGCCAGGACGTCGAGATCGAGCGAGAGGATCTCCGACGCCGGGACGCGACGCCTTCCCCATTCGTCGCCGTCGGCAATAATGACCAGGCGGAGGAACAACTGCCTGGCGGCGGCTCGTTGTTCGGGATCGAGATCCTCGTAGAGAGCATCGGCCCTACGGCTGAGCGCTCCCCGCACCCCGTCCATCGACTCGTAGGTAGCGATGGTTAGCGTGTGGTCGACACGACGGTCGAACAGCTCGGTCAACGCGTACTGGAAGAGCGGCAGGCCGCCCGGCTGCTCCAGGACATCGGCGAGCAGCGAGACCACCAGGGCCGGCTCGAGCGTGACACCCGCCTCTTCGGCCGGGCGTCGGGCGGCTGCCTCGAGTTCGTCCGGGCTGAGGGGGACGACGTTGACGATCCCTTCCCCCATCTCCGCTCCGAAATCCGGATAGGCCAGGGGCCGGTCGTAGAAGTCTGCCCGCAGTGTGAAGATCACCTTGACCCGGCCATGCGGATCCTGTGCGGCAGTCAGTAGACCCGTCAGAAAAGCGACTCTCCGAGTCTCGTCGTCGACGAGCGTGAACAGTTCCTCGAACTGATCGATGACCAGGACGAGCCGGGCGCTCTCCTTCGGCAAGACCCGGAGGACCGCCCTCAGCACCCCAGCGTCGGGATCGGACAGCTGGTCGGACAGACTGTCGGGAGCGTCGAGCGAAGACCTCAGAAGTGCGGCCTCGAGCTCGGCGAAGGGGTGGGCTCCGGGCACCATCTGAGCGATCAGCCAATCATCGGACCCTTCGATCGCGCCCTTGCGTAGGGCCGGGATCAGCCCGGCACGAACAACGCTCGACTTCCCCGAGCCACTCGGCCCTACGAGGCCGATCAAAGTCCGGCCGGCATCGAGCCGACGGACGATATCGGCGACGAGTCGGTCACGACCGAAGAAGTCGGCCGTGTCGTCCTCGTGGAACGCGCGCAGGCCCTTGAATGGATTGGCGCTCCTCAGCGTTCCCGCCGACAGCGGCCGGTCGCCGGCGGGGCGGCGGGCTTGGATGCGCGAGTCGTGCAACAGGATCTGCTCATCGAGCAGCCTGAGTTCGGGGGAGGGTTCCAGGCCGAGCTCCTCCCCGAGATATCGGCGGAAGGCCTCGTACGCTCGCAACGCGTCGGATTGACGACCGGCCCGGTAGAGCGCCAACATCAACTGGCTCACCACCCGTTCCCGCGTTGGGTGAGCCTGACGAAGCACCTCCAGTTCGCCGACGAGCTCGCCCGCCAATCCGAGACGCAGGTCGGCGTCGATGCGGTCCTCGAGTGCGGCCAATCGAAGTTCCTCGAGACGGACGATCGCGGATTGGGCGAATTCCTCGTACGCGAACTCTTCGAGGGCGGGCCCTCGCCACAACGCCAAACCCTCCCTGAGCACCCTCGACGCTGCCGAGGGGTCTTGTTTGACGAGCGCTCGTCCCGCGATGGTGGCCGACTCGAACTGGTGCACATCCAGGTCGTCCTCCTCCACGACGAGGGCGTAGCCGTGATCTCGGGTGACGATGACCTCCTCGTCCCCCAACGCGGCCCGTAGCCTCGAGATGTAGACCCATAGCGCCTTCTCTTTGCCCTCCGCGTCGTCGCCCCACAGCTCTTCGAGAATCCGGTCGGTCGTCACGACCCGATTCGCATTGATCACCAACAGCGCCAACAACATGCGGATCTTTCGGGCCCCGACGTGCAACGGCTCCCCGTTGTCGGCGACCTCGAGAGGGCCGAGGATTCGAAACTCCACGTCTCAACCTTTCAGGCTCGTCGAAAGCCTATGTGGTGGCGCATCACGATGTGTGGTGAGTCGAGCAGCCGCGCCTTTCACCTGCCTTACAGCGGGAGAAAGCGACCCGTAGGGCCCGTGTAGGCCTCGTCCTCAACCATGTCGTCACACGCCTCGACTCGGGGATCCCGGGTCAGGCGAAGGAGACGAAGGAGACGTCATGGTGAACCACGTGTTGTCCAAGGAATCGACCGGAGCAGGGACGATCGGCGCGCCGGGCGTTCGCCGTCGCGGTCTGCTGATGCTCGGAGTGGTCGTTGTCGCCGTCGCCGCGATCCTGCTCTCTACGGGGATCAGCGCCACCGACTCGGGTGCGACGAACGCCGTGGGGGCAGATGCAGCGAGGTCGCAGGCCCTCGAAGCACACGAGATGCCGGGACTCACCCGCGGTGCTGCGGCCGATGCCGCCCGCCTGACCGCCCTGGCCGCTGCGTACGGTGACTACCGCATCCTGACCCCGGGCCGCCGCGCCGAGAGGGATCGCTGGCAGGCCATGGCCGACTACTACACCCGTTCTACCCGCTCGCTGGCGGCAGAGACGGCCCGGTTGAATGGGTTGGCCGAGCACTACCTCGGGCTTTCGGCTCCGCAGCGGGCGGCCGCCGACCGCTATCAAGGGATGGCCGACGCCATCAAGTAGCCGGCGTCACGCCGTTTCAAGAGCGCCCGGGGCATCCCCGGGCGCTCTCGCGCAATGGGCTCCAGTCACCGAGCGTGGCGAGACCCGGCGGCCGGCCGGCTGATGCACTCTCTTGCAGTCCCGGCTCGCCCCACGATCGACCGACGCCGCTCGCAGACATCCGTGGCTGCTTCAGCCCTCGTCTATCCGGGTGACCGTTCCGTCTCCAGCGGCGATCCAGATCACGCCGTCGGCTGCAAGCAACTGACCGCCACTGCCGACGTCGATCACGTCTCTGATCCGCCGGGTTTGCGGGTCGATTCGGATCACGACCGTCTCTCCCGAAACCCAGATGGCGCCCGCTTCGTCAGCGATCACCGAGGAGAGGTTCAGTACACCGTTCGTGCTCACTTGAGTGCGATCACATCGAAGTGAAGGTCTTCGACGCCCGAAGCGAGGTCTCGAATCCCGGACGGTTCCCCGGGCTGCCGAGACACGCGACCCGAGAGAGGCAATGCGATTCGCACGCAATCGACGCGTTGCGCGGCTTTCACGGAACAGCGCTGGGCCCAAACAGCCGCGAAAGGTCAGAAGGTCGATCTGCCGGATCTCATTGCGAAGGGCGGTGAGCAAGGGCTTCGCCTCGCCGGCGACGCTATCACTCCGGTGGAGAATGGCTCCCGAGGATGGCACAAACGGCACACCAGCCGCCAACCCGCCGGACGTCGACGCGACGAAACCCCCGCATACGCAGGGGTTTCGGGTAGCGCGCCCGGGGCGACTCGAACACCCAACCTCCTGATCCGTAGATCTCCAAGCGGCGTCCATGGGTGTCCACATCCGTCCATACGTGGCTGAGCAATTGGCCTCCGATTCCACCAGAGTCCACACATGACCGCCGCGGTCCACCCCGAATGGCTCCCAACTTGGCTCCCAGCCAGAGCGCTGCAGCGATGTGTCAGCAGAGATACCGGCGGTACTCGCGCCTACGGTACGGTGAAAACTCGGCTTGAGGCTAGGCCGTGCCACAACCGTGCA